>NZ_JBQFSZ010000008.1:0-202185 GCF_056538325.1 Ruegeria sp. BG8
GTATTTGTAGAACGTGCCCTAGCTGAGACCGTGCTTGCGGCACACCTCCGCAGTCGGCATCCCGGCTTCCTGTTCTTTGATCATCCCAATGATCTGGGCTTCCATGAAACGGCTCTTTCGCATTCGTTTGCTCCTTCAAAAGATTGAGCAAACTCTACATCACAACGAGCGAAGTTTCGGGGGCAGGTCAATGGGAGTAGAATTATTAGGGCCAAAGTAGGGTCCAATACGCCGCTGTAGCCTAGCTGGTAGAGCAGGTCCTTGGTAAGGACAAGGTCGGGGGTCGAGTCCCTCTTGACGCACCAGTTTGATCGTTTTTGGCAGAATTATCACGCGATCACGCGCGTTTTTCACCAATAGTGGTGACCCCAAGAACCGACAATACCTTGGCCTCGATATGCTCAGAGTTCATTCCGGCTGTAGCGTACATGTCTGCGGGGTTGGCCTGGTCGATGAAGATATCCGGAAGCACCATCGAGCGGTATTTCAGTCCTTGGTCGAAAACACCTTCTTCCGCCAAGAGTTGGGCGACATGGCTGCCAAAGCCGCCGATTGCCCCCTCTTCTATGGTGATCAGGGCCTCGTGATTGGTCGCAAGATCCAAAACAAGATCGCGGTCCAGCGGTTTGGCAAACCGCGCGTCGGCGATGGTTGGCGTGATCCCACGAGCAGCCAGAGCCTCGGCTGCTTTCTGGACTTCGGACAATCGCGTACCAAAAGACAAAAGGGCAACGCGCGCGCCTCTTTGGATAATACGGCCCTTGCCGATTTCCAGAATTTCACCCCGTTCGGGCAGGTCTATCCCGACACCTTCGCCGCGCGGGTAGCGAAAGGCGATAGGACCGTCGTTATGGGCGGCCGCGGTGGCAACCATGTGCATCAGCTCTGCCTCGTCAGCCGCAGCCATCACAACCATTCCCGGCAGATTTGACAAATAGGCAATGTCAAAGGATCCCGCATGGGTTGCGCCATCCGCACCCACCAGACCGGCGCGATCGATGGCAAAACGCACGGGCAGGCGCTGAATCGCCACATCATGCACGACCTGATCGTAACCACGTTGCAGAAACGTTGAATACATCGCGCAAAACGGCTTCATCCCCCCAGCGGCCAGGGCCGCGGCAAAGGTGACGCCGTGTTGTTCCGCAATTGCCACGTCGAAACAGCGCGAGGGGTAGCGTTCAGCAAACAGGTTTAAGCCGGTGCCATCAGGCATGGCCGCGGTTACAGCAACGATCTTGTCGTCGCGGCCTGCTTCCTCAACCAGTGTCTTGCCGAAAACCGAGGTGTAAGACGGCGCGTTAGACGGCGCCTTTTGCTGTTTGCCCGTCACCACGTCGAACTTCGCCGTCGCATGCCCCTTGTCGCGGGCCTGCTCGGCCGGGGCATAGCCCTTGCCCTTTTTCGTCAGCACGTGGATCAGAATTGGACCTGTCGCCTTTGCCCTGACCGTACGAAGCACCGGTAGCAGCTGATCCATATCGTGGCCGTCGATCGGACCAATGTAAGAGAAACCCAGCTCTTCAAAGAAGGTTCCACCCATTGCCATACCCTTGAGCATTTCTTTGGCGCGTTTGGCCCCTTCGCGGAAGGGTTCGGGCAGCAATGACACAGCGCCTTTTGCGGCGGCTTTCAGGTCATGGAACGGTTCTTCGGTATAGATCCGGGACAAATAGCTCGATAAGGCCCCGACGGGTGGTGCGATGCTCATCTCATTGTCGTTGAGGATCACAACAAGGCGCTTTTTCAGGTGGCCGGCGTTGTTCATCGCCTCAAAGGCCATGCCTGCGGACATCGAACCGTCACCGATCACCGCGATTGCGTCACCCAGGCCTTCGGGCGTTACACCACCCAGATCACGCGCAACCGAGAACCCGAGCGCCGCACTGATCGACGTGCTGGAATGCGCGGCACCAAAGGGGTCATACGGGCTTTCGCTGCGCTTGGTAAAACCGCTTAGACCACCTTTCTGACGCAGGGTGCGAATACGGTCGCGCCGTTCGGTCAGAATCTTGTGGGGGTAACACTGATGGCCCACATCCCAGATGATCTTGTCACGCGGAGTGTCAAAAACCGCGTGCAGGGCCGTGGTCAGTTCGACCACGCCAAGTCCTGCGCCCAAATGACCGCCTGTAACCGACACAGCCGAAATTGTTTCAGCCCGCAATTCATCCGCAATCTGCCGAAGTTGCGCATCCGAAAACTGCTTGAGGTCCGCAGGGCGGTTCACAAGATCCAGCAGAGGCGTTTTGGGGCGATCAGACATGGGTCTTTCCTGACTTAGCTGTCCCGGGCAATAACGAAGCGCGCGGCGTCCTTCAAGGTTTCCGCATCAGGGCCGTAACCGTCGAGCGCATCGCAAGCCTGGTCTACCAGTTCCGCAGCACGGCTTTTGGCGTGCTCCAGCCCAAGCAGTGAGACAAAGGTCGCTTTACCTGCTTCGGCGTCCTTTTGCAGACGCTTTCCCGCCTTTTCGGCATCGCCCTCAATATCCAAGATGTCGTCGGCGATCTGAAAGGCAAGACCCAAGGCTTGGGCATAACGGCGCAGGGGTGCCTGATCGGCCTTAGCCATGATCGCACCAGCGACAGCGGACCATTCAATCAGGGCACCGGTTTTTCCGGCTTGTAACCGTGTAATTTCATCCAACGTCAACGGCGCCGCCGCCGTTTCCGCCGCGATGTCCAGTGCCTGACCCAGAACCATTCCTTGCGCACCACTGGCTTTTGCCAGTGTTAGGGCCAATTCCGCGCGTGTTTCCGCATCGCCAACTTCGGGCCGGGCACACATTTCAAACGCCAGAGTCTGCAGGGCATCCCCGGCCAGAACTGCGGTACCCTCATTCCACTTCACATGCACTGTGGGACGACCCCGGCGCAGGTCATCATCATCCATGCAGGGCAAATCATCGTGAACAAGCGAATAGGCGTGCAGGGCCTCAATCCCCGTTGCTGGCCAAATCGCGCAGTGTGGGTCGATGCCATGCAAGCGGGCGCTTTCCATCACAAGAAACCCACGCAGGCGCTTGCCACCCTTTGTCGCGTAGCCCATGGCCCGAGTCACGTTCATTTCGTCGAAAGTGCCCAGAACCTTATCGAAATGGCGCTGAATCCAAGCTGCATCCTGCGCCAATACGTCCAGAAACATTTACAGCCCTTCGACAGGTGTCGTCCCGGTCGGTTGGCCATCCGCATCCAAAGTGATCGCCGCAACCTTTTCCTCGGCCCGTTTCAATTCATCCTCGCAGCGCTTTTTCAGGGCCGCGCCCCGCTCATACAGCGCGATAGACTGATCCAAAGCAACGTCGCCGCGTTCAAGCTGTCCAACAACGGCTTCCAGCTCTTCCATCGCCTGTTCAAATGTCATCTGATCAACGGGTGTTTCGGTCATCGGGCTGCTTTCATAAGTTCTTCCACATGGGCGCGGGTGGCGTTGGCCAAGGCTTTCAGATCATACCCGCCTTCCAGAGTCGAGACGATACGGCCCGCGCAGACCTCATCCGCGATCTGACAAAGCTGGGAGGTGATCCACGCAAAATCGCCTGTCGACCAGTTCAGATTGGCCAGCGGGTCGTCCTGATGCGCATCAAACCCGGCCGAGATAATAATGAGTTCGGGGTTGAAGGCACGAAGACGGGGAAAAGCCTGCGCTTCGTAGGCTGTGCGCATTTCGGCCCCGCCGGTTCCAGGGGCCAGGGGTATATTCAGAACGGTATCAAATGCTCCGGTCTCATCCGCGCGTCCCGATCCCGGCCATAGCGGCATCTGTTGGCTGGTGATCACCAAGGCGCGCGGCTCGTCCCACAGCAAATCCTGCGTGCCGTTGCCGTGGTGCACATCAAAATCCACCACTGCCACCCGGCTCAGGCCATGATGATCCAGCGCGTGTTTCGCAGCCAAAGCCGCATTGCCAAACAGGCAAAACCCCATGGCTGTATCTGTTTCTGCATGATGTCCTGGCGGGCGGATCGCACAAAACGCGTTTTGTACGTCACCGTTCAACACCAAATCCACCGCTTTTACGGCTGCACCGGCTGCGCGATAGGCAGCATCGATTGACCCCGGTGACAAAAACGTATCTCCGTCGATCTGACGATACCCTTCCGTTGGCCGCGCGCGACGAAGATCGTCAATATGACTTTGGGGATGGATACGCAGCAGGTCATCATCCGCCGCCATCGGAGCCGTCTTGCGGTTCAGGTCCAGATCTTCCAAAGCATGCAGGATGTGTTCCAACCGTGCTACACGCTCGGGATGCCCGTCCGGTGTCACATGTTCAAGACAATCGGCATGAGTCAAAAGGGCGGTCTTCATCGGGGTCCCCTGTTCATCTGGCTAAAAATATCCTCGCCGAAGGCATAAAATCGCCGCGTAGCGGCTAGATCAATCGGGCGCGAGCATATAACCGGCGCCTCGAACGGTCTGAAGATACCGTGGCTGTTTCGGATCCTGCTCGATCTTACGTCGCAGACGCGTGATCTGAACGTCGACTGCACGTTCCTGCGCCTGACCTTTGTCGCGCCCCAGATCCTCAACCAGTTTGGCGCGGCTGATCGGTTCACCCGGCTGAGCCGAAAAGATTTTCATCAACTGGCTTTCCGTCGCCGTCAACCGAACAGGGTCTTCGCCCTGCCACATCTCGCCTTTTTCGACGTCATATCGAATGGGCCCGAGGTTCAGGATTTTCGACACCGTTTCCTGCGCAGGTGTTTCCGGCATGCGACGCAGGATTGCGTTGATGCGTAGTAACAACTCTTTCGGCTCAAACGGTTTGGCCAGATAGTCGTCTGCGCCTGCCTCTAACCCCGCGATCCGATGTTCGGTTTCGCCGCGGGCGGTCAGCAGAAGAATGGGTGTTGCATGTGTTTCGCGCAGCGCCTTTGTCAGGCTTACACCATCCTCGCCGGGCATCATGACGTCCAAAACGATCATGTCGAAATCCAGCCCCGACAAAACCCGGCGCGCATGAGCGGCATCCCTGGCGGCTGTCACCAGAAAGCCATTCCGCATCAGGAATTTCTTGAGCAGATCCCGAATTCGCTCGTCATCGTCAACGATCAGCAGATGGGCGTCCATATCGCTCATGAGGTGGTATCCCGCAGTTTAGTATAGGCATGACGCATATCAGCATCCATCATCGCTTCAAGCACTTTACGAAACCCCGATACAGCCTCGGGGCCTGCATCCTTATAGGCCGCGCGCATTCTGACGCGCTGGGCTTCAGACAGTCTACCTTCAAGTGCCTTCCCCTCACCCGTCAAAAATAGGTGTCTTTCCCGTTTGTCCACAGTACCCACCCGACTTTCGACAAGGCCATCCTCGATCAACGTGCGCAACACGCGGTTCAGCGACTGTTTTGTGACCCCGAGAATAGCAAGCAGGTTGTTGACCGTTGTACCGGGCGCGCGGTTGATGAAATGGATCGCCCTGTGGTGCGCACGTCCATAGGCAAGCTCTGACAGGATGCGATCGGGGTCTGCGGTAAAACCGCGATAGGCGAAAAACATCGCCTCAATCCCTTGCCTGAGCTGTTCGTCCGTCAGAAACAGCAGGCTCTCACCGCCAAACACCTGGGCGGGGCGGGTATCCGACATATCACGCCTCATTCGTTACACCTGATCGACTTTATGTCAGCGTTATTGACATTCCAAGAGCGGACAGGTATCGAATCGCAGTTTTCGCGCAACTTTATGTCCGGTTCGGATTTAAATTACGCAACATTCGAAAAACTTAGCCCAAGTCAGGAGGGTTCGCATGGCGGGGTATGATGATCGTGACGGCGTCATCTGGTTGGATGGCAAGCTGGTGCCATGGCGGGATGCCAATGTGCACATCCTGACTCATGCGATGCACTATGCGTCTTCGGTCTTTGAGGGTGAGCGCGCTTATGGCGGCAAAATCTTCAAAAGCCGCGAGCATTCCGAGCGTCTGATCGCTTCGGCTGATGCGCTGGATATGCCAATGCCGTATTCCGTGGACGAGATCGAAGCGGCCAAAGAAGAAACTCTGAAGGCCAGTGGTCTGCAGGATGCTTACGTGCGTGTTTTGGTCTGGCGCGGCTCGGGTGATGACATGGGCGTGGCTTCGGCCAAAAACCCGGTCCGTATGGCCGTGGCGGTCTGGCCGTGGGGTGCCTATTACGGCGATGCCAAGATGCAGGGCGCCAAGTTGGATATCGCGGAATGGAAGCGCCCCAGCCCGGAAACGATCCCGGTGCACGCCAAGGCGGCGGGTCTTTACATGATCTGTACCATTTCCAAGCACAAGGCCGAGGCCAAGGGATGCTCAGACGCCCTATTCATGGATTACAATGGATACGTGGCCGAGGCGACCGGCGCGAACGTCTTCTTTGTCAAGGATGGCGAGGTGCATACCCCGCTGGCGGATTGCTTTCTGAACGGTATCACGCGCCAGACGGTGATCCAGATGTTGAAAGACAAGGGCATCACTGTTCATGAGCGCCGCATCAAACCCGAAGAAATGGCTGACTTTGAGCAATGCTGGCTGACGGGCACTGCGGCCGAGGTCACTCCGGTCGGGCAAATTGGCGACTACACCTTCGAGGTCGGCGACCTGACCCGCGAGATTGCGGCGGATTACGAGGCGCTGGTGCGCGCCTGACAATCGGCTAGGTCGGATGTTCAACCCTCGCCCTGTGGCGAGGGTTTTTCTTTGCCGTTCGTGCAGAATTTATTGCAGATCGTTCAACTGGCTGGACGTACGCGCACAATGACATAGTTTACTGCTATGTTAGACCTTCTCAGTGATATCCTGACCCGCCTGTCCCTGCGCGGGACGTTTTACTTTCGTACATCGTTTACGCCGCCCTTTGGCATACAGGTGCCCGCGTTTGAAAACGTGGCCCGTTTCCACTTTGTGCAACGTGGTGAATTGAAAGTGCATGTCTCGCATACGGGCGAGACGCTTCGTTTGAAGCAGGGCGATCTTATCCTGATACCCCACGGCTCTGCGCATGCGCTGTTGTGCAACGAGGTCAAGCCGCTGGATGCGTTGCCGTTAGAGCAGGTGTTACAGGATGCCGGATACAAGGGCGATGGCGTTCTGGTTTATGGCGGAGAGGACAAAAGCCGAGATACACAATTGATCTGCGGTCATTTTTCCTTCACGGGCCCGCCGGGCCGCAAAGGGACGGGTCATATGCTGATTGACCGTTTGCCGCCCTACATTTTGATTGAGAATTACGGCGAAGAAGCCGGCGCATGGATTGAATCCACGTTACGCATGATCGGGTCTGAGGTCAGTGGCGCACGCATTGGCGGCGATCTGATTGCCTTGAAACTGTCCGAAGTTCTTTTTGCGCAGGCTATTCGCGCGCATCTGGAACATCAAAGCCCTAGTCAATCTGCCTTGGCAGGCTTCGCTGATCCGCGCGTGTCACGCGCGCTGACCGCGTTTCATCAGGCACCGGCACAGGACTGGAGCGTGGAATCTCTGGCGCGCGAAGCGGGTATGTCCCGTACCGCCTTTGCCCAGCTTTTTACCGAAAAGATGGGAACGACCCCGATGCAATACCTGACGGATTGGCGCATGCAAATCGCCTGTCACGGCCTGACGGAAAGCCGATGGAACGTGGCGGACGCCGCTGCCGAAGTGGGATATGCATCCGAGGCCGCGTTTTCGCGCGTATTCAAGAAACAGGTTGGGCTATCTCCGGCCGCGTATCGGGCAATGCACTGATACGCCGCAGTTCCGGACGATCTGCAAATCTTTCCGGACGATCCGGGCTGATACGTTCGGGCTCTGTCTCCTAGCTTAAGGATATCCCAAGCTAGAAAAGGAACCCCCAATGTCTGTCCGTTTCGTCACCCGAAATATCCACGCCTATCTCGACTATCCTGTCGCCTTCGCCCTGATGACGCTGCCCTTCTTGCTGGGTCTTGGGCAATCAAACCCGCTGGCCTTGTGGCTGTCTGTTGTCACCGGGGTCGCAGCTTTTGTTCTGACCGTATTGACCGATCATCATCTGGGAATTTGGCGGGTGCTGCCCTACAAGTTTCACCTGACCGTCGATCTGATGGTTGGCCTGACCTTTCTGGCCGCGCCCAGCCTATTGGGTTTCACTGGTCTGGATGCCGCATTTTACTGGCTGAACGGGGCGGCAGTGGTGGTTGTGATCGCGCTGAGTGCGCCGGAACAGGCGGCCACTGCTTGAGCATCAAAGCACCGTCTGTCACAATATCATCGTGATAGTTTCAAGAATCTGAGCCGCCTGTTTTACAAATGGGCGGCTTAGTGACGCTCACCAATCGCGTGGTCGACGAGTCGACCACCAGACAGGAGAGCCCGATGAACCGAGTTTTACGCCCCAACCGCCGCGCCTTTCTGGCAGGCAGCACTGCATTTGCCGCGTCCTTGTCGATGCCAGCCATCAGCCGCGCGTCGTCACGCCCAATTTTCACGCATGGCGTTCAATCAGGAGATGTCGATACATCATCCGGTATGATCTGGACCCGCACTGATCGTCCAGCGCGTGTGACGATGGAAGTTTCGACCACGGAGAGTTTCGCAGATGCCCGTCAGTTGGCTTCTTTGGATGCGCTGCCCAACAGTGATTTCGCTGTGAAGCGGTTGGTTGATGGACTGCCCTCGGATCAGGATATCTTCTACCGTTTTGTCGCATCCGATCTGAGTGACATTAACGTCAAATCAGAGCCTATTATTGGCCAATTCCGTACAGCACCAACATCCCGCAGGAATATTCGGTTCGCATGGTCGGGCGATACAGCAGGTCAGGGTTGGGGAATTGACGACGAGGGGATGCGCACTTACGCAACGATGGCCCAGCACAAACCGGACTTTTTTATCCATTCGGGCGACACAGTCTATGCCGATGGTCCCATGCGGGATGAAGTCGAGAAAGATGGCCAGCTGATCTGGAAAAACACCACCCTGATCGACGAAAAACGCAAGGTGGCAGAAACGCTGGACGAATTTCGCGCGCAGTGGAAATACAACATGATGGACGACCACGTGCGCGCCATGAATGCCGTGTGTCCCACCTTTTTCCAATGGGACGATCATGAGGTCGTCAACAACTGGTCAGATGCCAAAGACCTGATCTCGGATGACAGGTATACCGAAAAATCGGTGCACGTTCTGCAATCACGCGCTGGGCGTGCGTTCCACGAAATGACACCATTGCGCTTTACCCCGACAGAACCGGGGCGTGTTTATCGTAAGATTTCCTACGGGCCGATGCTGGACGTATTTTTCCTGGATCTGCGCAGCTATCGCGGCCCGAACGGCGCTTCGATGGAAGATGAAATCACAGATAAATCGCGCATTCTGGGGGCTGAGCAGTTGGCCTGGCTCAAGCGTGAACTGGCATCTTCTGAAGCAACCTGGAAAGTCATTGCGTCAGATATGCCAATTGGCTTGATTGTCTGGGACCGTTGGAAAGACCAGGCCGGGGCCGAGGCGATTTCGAATGGTGACAACGGATCTGCAAAGGGACGAGAGTTGGAGATCGCCGACCTCTTGCAGTTTATCAAGACCGCGCAGATTACCAACACGGTCTGGTTCACCGCTGATGTTCATTACACCGCCGCGCACTATTACGACCCTAACAAAGCGCAATTTCAGGAATTCGAACCTTTCTGGGAATTTGTGTCAGGGCCGTTGCATGCCGGGACATTTGGCCCGAATGCGCTGGATGGCACGTTTGGTCCCGAAGTGAAATTCGTCAAAGCCCCAACCGCCGAGCAAGGCGCAAACCTACCACCAAGTGCAGGGCTTCAGTTCTTTGGTTTGGTTGATATCGATGGCGCGACCGAGCAGATGACGGTTCGTCTTATGGACCGGGCAGACACAGAACTGTGGTCAATCACGCTGGAACCCAAGTCGCGGGCAATCTGACGCAAAGATCCGCGCCCCGGTGAGTTTTCCGGGGCGCAATCTTTCTGGAATTAGAAATCTACGCCGCGCTGCGCTTTGATACCGGCTTGAAACGGGTGTTTCTCTTCGGTCATCTCGGTGACAAGATCGGCGTAGTCACGCAGGGCTTGTGGTGCGTCACGTCCTGTCAGGAACACGCTTGTCTTGTCTGACCGTGCGTTCAGCCCGTCGATCACCTGATCAACCGTCAAATATTCATAGCGCAGCGCGATATTTATCTCGTCCAAGACGACAAGATCATATTCTCCGCTGTTCATCAAAGCGCGCGCCTTGTCAAAAGCTGCGTTTGCCGCGGCGATATCCCGTTCGCGGTCCTGTGTGTCCCAGGTAAACCCTTCGCCCATGGTGTGCCACGTCACCAGCTCCCGTTCTTCGAAGAAACGGCGCTCTCCTGTTTTCCACTTACCTTTGATGAACTGAACCACAGCGACTTTTTGCCCCCAGCCCAACGCACGGATCACCACACCGAACGCAGCCGAAGATTTGCCTTTGCCTTTGCCGGTATTAACCAGAACCAGGCCACGATCAGGATCGACGGCCTCAGACACTTTCTTACGGTGCTTGGCCTGCACCTTTTGCATTTTTTCCTTGTGGTCTTGTGCGTCGCTCATTGCGGAACCTTTCATGATGTTGCGTCCAACCTAGGTGAAGTTCGCCAAAGGTAAAGATCACGCTTTGGGGTCCGTCGCAGAACGGGCTTTGCCACGTTCCAACCCCAACTGACGTTCGCGAAGGATGACGACCACGTTGCCCGCAATCACCAGCGCGGCACCACCCAACATCACGGCAGTGGGTAGCTCGTCAAACCAGACATATCCAATGACGACCGCAAACAGCATCGTTGTGTAGTCATAAGGTGCCAGCATCGACGCCTGTCCGAACTTGTAAGACGTCGTCACCAGAATCTGCGCGACCCCGCCGATGAGGCCTGTAATAACTAATATTAGAGCCTGTTCTAACGTTGGCATGGTCCAACCCCAGAACACCGTCAGGGAAGACAACAGCGTTGCCGTGATGGAAAAGTAAAAGACCACAGCCGCAGGATGGTCGACCTGAACCAACTGTCTGATGTGGATTTGAACAAACCCCCTGGCAATGGTCGCCGCTAGCACGCACAAAGCGCCGACGGTGGCAGCGGTGTCCATGTTGTTTCCGCCAAGTCTGGGCCAGATCATGATGAGAACACCCAATAGCCCCAGCGCGACGGCTCCGATCCGGATCATGCGGATACGCTCACCCAACATGACAGCCGCCAGAATCAGGGTGAAAATCGGCGTTGCGTAGCCGATGGCCGTCACTTCGGGCAACGGTAGCAGGCTAAGGCCGGTGAACGTCAGGCCCATCGCACTTGTCCCTAAGACGCCACGCCAGAAGTGACCCATCGGCTTCTTAACGACGAGGCCTTTGGACAGCTCGCCTCGCCAGCTGAGCCAGGCGATGATCACGGGCACGGCAAAAAGTGACCGGAAGAAAACCATTTCTCCGGGAGGGAAATCCTCCGACAGCGCCTTTACGATGGCCTGCATCACCGTGAACAGGACCAACGCGCTGAGCTTCAGCGATACGGCCAATACTGGCTTTTGCGATGTTAACGGCTTTGTCATTGGCGCGAACCTGCGCTTTTTGCCGGGTCAGATCAATGCGAGGAATTCAGATTTAACCATTCTGCCGGCAAAGCTTCGTTTATTTCATCGGCAAACTCGTTCAGGAAACGAACCATGCGGGTCACGCGTTCCTGAGCCAGAGTTTTGCCACGTGCGGTCAACATGTCCTGGGGCAGGTGCAATAGTTTGACCTTCCAATGATCCAGCGAGAAGTGCAGATCATCCAGCGTCCGATCTCGGGCGAATGGATCCGCCGGATCATAAAGCGCCCGGCCCAAGGCACCGGAAACCGAGAAATTGCGCGCAATCCCAATAGCCCCCAACGCATCCAGCCGATCGGCGTCCCGCAAAATACATGCCTCAGCGGTCTCTGGTGCGATATTTGCCGAAAAACTATGTGCTGCGATCGCATGCTGAATGGCGGCAATCTCGGTCTTGGAATAGCCGAAAAACCGCAGAATAGGCTCTGATTCCAGAGCGGATTGGCGAGAGGCCAGATGCCGGTTCGGGTCGTTTTTGGGAAGGTTGACCAGATCATGTAGGTAACTGGCCGCCAGCAGAACGCGTAGGTCGGTCGCAGCATCTGCAATAGCTTGTGCATTTACCCAGACACGATCCAGATGCGCCAGATCATGCGCCGGGTCCGTCTCCATCCGTTGGAGGACAACACCGCGCAGGCGCGCCCGCAGGTCAGCCGATCCGTCCACGATTTTCGCCAATCTGACCGCGATGCAGCAGCAGGTGATCCAGAAGCACGCAAGCCATCATCGCCTCGCCCACGGGAACCGCGCGGATACCCACGCAAGGGTCGTGACGTCCTTTGGTGATGATCTCTGTCTCTTCACCGGATTTGGTAATGGTTTTGCGCGTTGTCAGGATCGACGAGGTCGGTTTCACCGCAAAGCGCACCACGATATCCTGCCCGGTAGAGATTCCACCCAGAATGCCACCAGAATGGTTACTGCTATATTGCGGGCCGTTCTGACCCATGAAGATCTCATCGGCATTCGCCTCGCCGGTCAGTTCAGCGGCGGCCATGCCTTCGCCGATCTCAACGCCTTTGACCGCGTTGATCGACATCATCGCTGCAGCCAGATCAGTGTCTAACTTGGCATAAATCGGCGCGCCCAGTCCGGCTGGCACACCGCGCGCAACGACCTCGACCACGGCACCGACCGAGTTGCCGGATTTGCGTAGATCGTCCAGATAGGCGGCCCAGTCCTCGGCGGCTTGGGCGTCAGGGGTCCAGAACGGGTTTTGTTCGATCTGTGACCAGTCGAAATTGGCGCGATCTATCTTTTGTGGGCCGATCTGGGTCATGTAGCCGGTGATTTGTAAGTTTGGCGCTATCTGTTTGATCGCTTCACGCGCCAGCCCACCAGCTGCCACACGCGATGCAGTTTCGCGGGCAGAACTGCGCCCGCCACCGCGATAGTCGCGAATACCGTATTTTTGCCAGTAGGTGATATCGGCGTGACCCGGACGGAACTTGTCCATGATGTCGCCGTAGTCTTTCGAGCGTTGATCCGTGTTCTCAATCATCAACTGAACGGGCGTGCCGGTCGTTTGACCCTCGAACACGCCAGAGAGGATTTTCACCTGATCAGGCTCACGCCTTTGCGTTGTGAACTTGTTCTGGCCCGGTTTACGCTTGTCCAGCCAGTGCTGGATCATGCCCTCGTCGATCGAGACGCCCGGCGGGCAGCCGTCAACAGTGGCGCCCAATGCGGGTCCGTGGCTTTCACCCCAGGTGGTGACGCGGAAAAGGTGTCCAAAGCTGTTCATCGACATGGGGCATGCTCCTTTGAGGGTCGTGATTAGCGGGCAAGGCCCGCGGCCTCAAGCGGATTTCGGTAAGGCGGGGAGGGGGCCAGCCCCCTCTTGAGCCTACGGCTCAATTCACCCCCGGGATATTTCTGGCCAGATGAAGGGCGGATCAAGTCCCGATCTTCAGGGATTGGCGAGTTTCGGTGACTTTCAACGCAGCTTGCGCGGCCTCGCGGCCTTTTTCGACGAAATGGGCGCGGTAGATCGCGTTGTGATGGTCGGTTTCCTGATACTGGTGCGGGGTCAGCGAGACCGACAGGACGGGCACGCCTGTGTCCATCCCGGCGCGCATCAGGCCATCGACCACCGCCTGGGCTACGAAATCGTGACGGTAAATGCCACCATCGACCACAAAGGCGGCGCAGGCGACGGCCGCATAGCGCCCGGTCTGCGCGAGGTCACGGGCTAGCAGGGGCATTTCGAATGCGCCGGGTACATCGTAGACATCGATCTGGTCGGCTGGGATGAGCTGTTGGAACCCGTCCAGCGCGCGGTCGACGATATCGGAATGCCAATTGGCTTTGACGAAAGCATAGCGGGTGTGTGTCATCATGATCTCCTTAGCAAAACAGACACTTCACCCAAGGCGATCACGGGCAGGCGCGCCGTATTACCGGCACGCTGCACGTTCTCTTTCATCCGGACTGTAACCGTCGGCTCTGGCTTCTCACCAGATCTGCTTGTCACCCCGGTTGGGCCGGGGCCGCTCGCGGGCTTACGGATCGTTGTCCGCATACCGCCGGTGGGGAATTCCGCCCCGCCCTGAGAACGACGCGGAACTTGCCAAGGACCGGCTCGTTCTGCAAGAGAAATTGGCAGGAGGACTATCATGCACCCCAACCCCGCCTTCCGTGCCGAGTCGCGGGATCGACATATCGCCTTTGCCCGCGAGCGGGCCTTTGGTGTGCTGGCCTTGTCGACCGAGGACGCGCCCCTTCTTAGCCATGTTCCGTTCTTGCTGCACGAAGACGGGGGCCTAGCGGAATTGCATCTTGTGCGGTCAAACCCGATCGTTCGGCGACTGGAAAGCGGTCAGCCTGCCCGGATCGCTGTATCCGGGGCGGACGGTTATATTTCGCCCGACTGGTATCAGACCGAAGATCAGGTACCGACTTGGAATTACGTGGCCGTGCATCTGACCGGGCGGCTCGAGCTGCGTCCACAGGACGAATTGCGCGACATGCTGGATCGGCAATCTGCCTTTTTTGAGGGGCGTTTACATCTAAAGCCGCCGTGGATGATCGAAAAGATGAGCGATGAGGTGCTGGCGCGGTTTCTTCGGATGATCGTGCCCTGTCATCTGCATATCAGTGACATCGAAGGCACGTGGAAGCTGAATCAGAACAAACCTGATGCCGCGCGGTTTGCTGCCGCGGACCAGGTTGAACAGGTAGGGTTGGGCAGTGAGACCGCCCATCTGGCCACGCTTATGCGAAAAGCGTGACCATAAGGCTTGCGATTTTATTGATCACTGAATGTGACAAGGTAGGCTGCGATGTCTTCGGCACCTTTCTTGAGCTTGATGTTCATGTTCGGACGGGCCGTTTCATCCTGTAAGAACTCTTGGATGAACCCGATCGGATCCTGCGAATAGGCAACGATGTTTTCTTGGGTCCAGACCAACCCTTCTTCGCCGGCGCGGATCATGTCGTCGGTAAACATGCCAATGGGCAAACGCTCACTGCCATAGCGATAGTCGTTTTCCACACCGGCAACGCGGCCAACGACCCCGTACAGATTCGGCCCGGTAATGCCACCTTTGACGAGAACCTCACCGTCCTTGATGATCGCATGACACGATGAACAGCGGTTATAAAGTTGCTCGCCTTTGACCGGGTCACCTGCGGCCAGAGCGTTTGTTGAAGTTGCGAGCAGGAAGACTGTGGCGGCGGCTGTGATCTTTGACATGGCTATTCTCGTGCATAGGGGGAATGAATAGGCGCTGGGTAAGAACACGTGTCGGGGAAGTGCAATCGAAATCTGATCGAACGGGGCCATCAGCGAATATCTATTTCAGACATGTAATTTAGGCGGCTCGAAAACGTGTGAAGATTGAAATTCCTGCGGCAAATTCGCGGCCAAATTCAGGTGGCTTTCCGGCGTTTTCGTGGCCCGACGCGCGGCTGTTCTGCTGACAGTGCACAGGACCCGGAGTGTTGCGAATCAGTTGCTTACCGATTCGCGCAAATACGGTCATTGAGCCGCAGGTTCGCGGCTGAAACGGCTTTTTTTCAGCTTTCGTTGTGTCATGAATGCCCAGATGCGGCGTAGTGCGCGCCTATGACCGCTGGACGAACCGATTTCTCCCGGCTAGATAGCCGCGATGAGACGCCGCTTTGATGCGGTGCTGATGCATGTTTGCCCGGTATCCTCCGGGCGCCGGAATCGGAGAAAACCTCGTGTCCCACGCAGAAGACCACGAAGGCACCCGCAGAGATTTCCTCTACTACGTCGCAGGCGGCGCAGGTGTCGTTGCGACGGGTGCAGCCGTATGGCCCCTGATCAACCAAATGAACCCATCGGCAGACGTTCAGGCGCTGTCCTCGATCCGTGTGGACGTAAGCGGCGTTGAGCCGGGTACGCAGCTGACCGTGAAATGGTTGGGCAAGCCCGTGTTTGTTCGTCACCGTACCGGTGCCGAAATTCAGGACGCCAAGCAACAGGATGAAGAAGCCGTTGGCGATCTGCCCGATCCGCTGGCCCGCAACTTCAACCTGAGCGCAGATGCGCCGGCAACCGACGAAAACCGCGTGATGCCCTCGCCAGAAGGCGAAGCGGCGGGCGCATGGATTGTTCAGATGGGCGTCTGTACGCACCTGGGCTGCGTTCCACTAGGCGATGCCGGTGATTTTGGTGGCTGGTTCTGCCCTTGCCACGGCTCGCACTATGACCTTGCAGGTCGTATCCGAAAGGGCCCCGCGCCTGAAAACCTGCCCGTTCCGCCCGCTGAATGGGTGGATAACAGCACCATCAAACTCGGCTAAGGGAGACCCAGATGTCCGGAATTCCCCACGATCATTACGAGCCGAAGACAAACGGCGAGAAGTGGCTGAACAGCCGCCTGCCCATCGTCGGCCTGATTTACGACACCATCATGATCCCCACCCCCAAGAACCTGAACTGGTGGTGGATCTGGGGCATCGTTCTGGCGTTCTGCCTGGCGCTGCAAATTGTCACCGGTATCGTTCTGGTGATGCACTACACCCCGCATGTTGATCTGGCCTTTGCTAGCATCGAACACATTATGCGCAACGTGAATGGCGGCTATATGCTGCGTTACCTGCACATGAACGGCGCATCGCTGTTCTTTGTTGCGGTCTACATCCACATCTTCCGCGGCCTGTTCTATGGCTCGTACAAAGCCCCGCGTGAGATCACGTGGATCATCGGGATGCTTATCTATCTGATGATGATGGGCACCGCCTTTATGGGCTACGTTCTGCCTTGGGGTCAGATGTCCTTCTGGGGTGCAACCGTGATCACCGGCCTGTTTGGTGCGATCCCCTTTGTTGGTGACGCCATCCAGACCTGGCTGCTGGGCGGACCCGCGGTGGACAACGCCACGCTGAACCGCTTCTTCTCGCTGCACTACCTGCTGCCGTTCGTGATTGCGGCGCTGGTGATCGTGCATATCTGGGCGTTCCACACCACCGGCAACAACAACCCCACGGGTGTTGAGGTTCGCCGCACGTCGAAGGCGGATGCCGAGAAAGACACACTGCCCTTCTGGCCTTACTTCGTGATCAAGGACCTGTTCGCGCTGGCCGTTATTCTGGTCGTGTTCTGGGCGGTTGTAGGCTTCATGCCGAACTATCTGGGCCACCCCGATAACTATATCGAAGCCAACCCGCTGGTCACGCCGGCACACATCGTGCCTGAATGGTACTTCCTGCCGTTCTACGCGATCCTGCGTGCCTTCACTGGCGAGGTCTGGGTTGTGCAATTCGCCAGCTTCATCACCGGCGGCATCATCGACGCCAAGTTCTTTGGTGTTCTGGCGATGTTCGGCGCGATTCTGGCCATGGCGCTGGCACCTTGGTTGGACACATCCAGCGTGCGTTCGGGTAAATACCGCCCGATGTTCAAATGGTGGTTCTACCTGCTGATCGTCGACTTCTTTGCCCTGATGTGGCTGGGTGCGATGCCAGCTGAAGAGCCCTATGCGACCTTCTCGCTGATCGCTTCGGCCTACTGGTTCGCCTATTTCTTCGTGATCCTGCCGATCCTGGGTGTCATCGAAAAACCCGATGCCCAGCCGGAAACCATCGAAGAAGACTTCAACGCGCATTATGGCAAGGCTGACGCCGAAGCCACGCCGGCCGAGTAAGAAGAGGGACCGGAAACATGTTCAAGAAACTTGCAATCGGTGCCGCGTTTGCCATCGCTCTTACCCCTGCTGCGTCCTTCGCAGCAGGTGGCGGCGACCAGCATATCGAGGACTTTAGCTTTTCCTTCGAAGGGCCTTTCGGCACCTGGGATAAAAACCAGCTGCAGCGCGGTCTTCAGATCTACACTGAGGTATGCGCGGCTTGCCACGGTCTGCAATATGTCCCTCTGCGTGATCTCGAAGCGCTGGGCTATTCTGAGGAAGAGGTTATCGCCTACTCGGCAGAGAACTTCGAAGTGTTCGATCCTGAGCTGGACGATTTCCGCCCGGCCATCCCGACTGACCACTTCCCGGCCAATAACGGTGTTGGCGCACCGGACCTGAGCCTGATGGCGAAGGCCCGCGCTGGTTTCCACGGACCGTACGGTCTGGGGATCAACCAACTGTTCAAAGGCATGGGTGGCGCTGAATACATCGCCTCGCTGATGGATGGTTATACCGGCGAGGAAAAGGAAGAAGCGGGAACCATCCTGTATGAGAACAAAGCCTTCCCCGGAGGCTGGATCTCGATGGGGCCACCGCTGTCCGAGGATCAGGTGGAATTCGCGGATGGCCATCCGGCCACTGTCGAAGCCATGTCCGAAGACATCGCAGCCTTCCTGATGTGGACGGCCGAGCCGAAAATGATGGAGCGGAAGTATTCCGGTTTTGTCGGCGTGCTGTTCCTGTCCGTTCTGTCGGTGCTGTTGTATCTGGTCAACAAGCGCCTGTGGGCTGGTGTAAAAGGCAAAAAGACCGTCTGATCGGTACTAAATGAAATTTGTAAAGCCCGGTGCATCGCGCCGGGCTTTTTTGTTCGCGTGGTCGCTCGGTGCTATAATTCCTCAGCCGCCTTTTTCGGTGGCCGACGATATTCAGCGAATTTCATTCAGGAGAACGGATTATGGACACGCAGGGCAATGTCAAAAGGATGCAGCAAGCCTTCGCAGAGTGGAATGAATGCAAGGCCTCGGACATTAAAATGTGGGAAAAGTACACGACCGAAGATCTGTGTATGCGATCGCTGGGTCGTGGGCAGTACGGGCTGGATTTCAGCTGCGCGCGCGACGGGCGCACAGAAATGCAGGCCTATCTTGAGGACCTAACCAACGCCTTCACGATGCAACATTGGACCCTGAAAGACACGATCGCCCAAGATGATCGTGTCGTCGGCATCGGTGAATGCGCGTGGACACACAAGAGTAGCGGAAAGACGGTAGAAACGCCGATCGTCATTATCTGCCGGTTCCGGGACGGATTGGTCTGCGAATATGAGGAGTTCTACGACACCGCGGCTGTGTCAGCAGCTATGGCCTGAGCCTGCGCCGATCACGCGTTCAATTGCGTCTCTGTGCGACCTGAAACCTTGGCCTTTACGATCTGACCTTCGATCTGCGGAGCGCCAAAGGTCACTTCGGTGAATTGCTCCGTCCGTCCCATATGGGCGTTTTCCATCAGGATTTGATGGGTTTCACCGACCTGCGCGCTCAGATGCTTGTCAACTTGCGCTGCCCCTGCGGCACGCAGACGTGCCGCCCGTTCTTTGATGACGTTTCCGTTGACCTGCTGTGGGATGCGGGCGGCGGGCGTGCCCTCGCGCTTGGAGTAAGGGAAGACATGCAGCCATGTCAGGTCGCAGTCTTTCACCAGCTTCATTGAGTTTTCAAAATGCGCCTCGGACTCGGTTGGAAAACCGGCGATGATGTCGGCGCCAAAGGTCATCTGAGGGCGCAGTTTTCGGGCCTCTTCGGTAAACCGAATGGCGTCGTCGCGCAGGTGGCGGCGCTTCATGCGTTTCAGGATCAGGTCGTCGCCATGTTGCAGTGACAGATGCAGGTGCGGCATCAGACGCGGCTCGGTCGCAATTGCTTGCATCAGGTTGTCATCGACCTCGATCGAATCGATCGAGCTGATCCGTAGGCGCGGCAGATCCGGCACCAGTTTCAGGATTCGCATCACCAGATCGCCCAGTTTCGGCTGCGCTGGCAGATCCGCACCCCAGGAGGTCAGATCTACGCCCGTCAGAACGACCTCGTTATACCCCCGGTCCACAAGCCGTTTGATCTGATCAACGACCACACCGGCAGGCACGCTGCGCGAGTTTCCACGGCCGTAAGGGATAATGCAAAAGGTACAGCGATGGTCACACCCGTTTTGCACCTGAACATACGCCCGCGACCGGGTCCCAAATCCGTCAATCAGATGACCCGCCGTTTCAGTAACGGACATGATGTCGTCGACCTGCACGGCTTCAGTTTCGCCAATGAAGTCAGCCGCCATACCCTTCCATGTGTCGGGCTGCATCTTTTCGGTATTGCCGATAACGGCATCCACCTCTTCCATTTGCGCGAAAGTGTCGGGCTCGGTCTGGGCGGCGCATCCGGTCACAATCAGGCGCGCATCAGGGTTTTCACGGCGCAGTTTACGGATTTCTTGCCGCGCCTTTCGCACAGCTTCCGCCGTCACTGCGCAAGTGTTCACCACCACGGCGTTTGTCAGGCCGGCGTTTTGCGACAACTCTTTCATCGCTTCGGTTTCATAAGCGTTCAGGCGGCATCCAAGCGTGGTGAATTTTGGCGCGCTCATCCCAGTGTCCTCAGGAATTCCGGCGTGAGTACACCTGAGAATACGTGACATGTCGGACCGGTCATCCAGACACCGTCTTCGCGCCAATCAACCCAGATCGTTCCCCCATCCAGTTCAATCTGTACCTTGCGCCCTGTCAAACCGCGCCGAGCGGCAGCAACGGCTGTCGCGCAAGAGGACGACCCGGACGCTAGAGTAATGCCAACGCCGCGTTCCCAGACCCGCATCCGGATGTGACCAGGCCCAATGACATGGGCCACCTGTACATTGGTTCGTTCCGGGTACAGCGGGTGGTGCTCATAACGCGCACCAAATTCGGCCAAGGGAATGAGCTCGGCGTCTTCAACGAAAAACGTACAATGCGGATTCCCCATACCAGTTGCGGTCGGAGCGCCTTCGATTGGTAGTTCAAGCGTATCCAGGTCTTCGGCCAGCGGAATTTCATTCCAAAACAACTGGGGCTGGCCCATGTTGACCGACGTCATCCCGTCGCCCAGGTCACATGCGTAAAGCGTACCACGCTCTGTCGTCAGGGTCAGATCTGATTTACCGCTCTCTTCCATAAGAAAACGGGCGATACACCTTGTTGCGTTCCCGCACGCCGCCGAGGTCGACCCGTCGGCATTGTAAAACACCAGATGCGCATCTGACGTGCCATTTACGATTACGGCCAACTGGTCGAAACCAACGCCGAACTGTCTGTGGCCAATTCCCTTTGCGAGTGCAGGTGTCACGTCAACAGATTGCGCGCGCGCATCCACAATGACAAAGTCATTGCCCAGCCCGTGCATCTTCATGAAGGGCAAACCGGTGTTCAGTCTTCGTTGCATTGCGGGCATATAACCCTGTGCTTTGAATGAATCCACCCTATCGCGAAGATTCATGAAAAAAGGGGTTGACCCCCCTGCGCCACCTGCCTAATTAGGCCGCCTATCGGGACGCTGGAAGTCAAATAAATTCAAGCGGAACGAAGCGCAAATAAGGTCTTGAACCCTGCACGGGAAATGCCTTAGAGAGCGCCACGGATCGCACAGATCCAACAAAAGAGTGGGCCGTTAGCTCAGTTGGTAGAGCAACTGACTTTTAATCAGTGGGTCGCAGGTTCGAATCCTGCACGGCTCACCACTTTTATCAATGAAAACAATATTTTGCGCGATATTGCGCGTGACGCGCTATGTCGCGTTTAGCTTGCCGGAAGCAATACGGAAGCAGTGTGACAAAGATTGAAGTGTGTCTATTGGATTACAATTGCGTCGTACAGATTTCGACAGACGCCAATAAGGTCGCTGACCGTTGGCGCGACGTTTGGGACGCGGGTACACAACAAACAGGACAGGTCAATATTCTTGTCGAGTTTGATGAGGTCCAAGACTTTAGCGCAGCCGTTTGGATGAATAACCAAACTTGTGCCGAGCGAAACCATAGTTTCCCAAGCGACAGGTACTACTTTCAATCCGAGTTATTATTCTTCAAACTTGGAAAATATTCGGTGCACATGCTTTACTATGACATATCTTTTCGGAGGGCTCGGTTAAAGTGAAATGTACCTGCCTACCAACTGCCGTAAGCCGTGAGGTTCTGCGACATGCGTAAGCTCCTTGCAATACTTGCGGCAGACGTTGCCAACTACAGCGCACACATTGAGCGAAACGAAAGTGACACGCTCCTAGAGTTACACGCTTTGCGAGCGATCATGGATGCGATCATAATCGCTAATCGCGGAGCCATTTCCAACACTGCTGGAGACAGCGTAGTAGCACGATTCGAAAGTGCCGTAGACGCTCTGCAAGCGGCATCAGAGATTCAGCAAGCCCACAGCAAGCACAACTTGGAGGTCAATCCCGCGAACCAGCTGTGGTTTCGCATCGGTTTGAATGTTGGGGAGGTCACGCTCCAAGAAAGCGGAGACATTCTGGGTCATGGCGTTAACATCGCGGCAAGACTGGAAGCTATTTCTGAGCCGGGCGGCATCTGTCTTTCCGAGGGTTTCATGTCCCAAGTTGAAGGAAAGGTAGAATTCGAATTTACCAAGATAGGCGAGTACGGCGTCAAGAACCTTCGACAACCAATCAAAGTCTATGCTGTTGGGGAGAAGGCCGCCCCCAGCCTCTTGAGCCAAATAATGCGGCTTATGAAGCATCCGTCAGCTCCGATCTATCAGTTCGGGTTCACAGGCGTCGTCGCCATCATAGGTGGGTTGGCGATCTGGTCATTCGGTACAAACCCAGATCAGGAAGTGACCCCGGACTCATTGGACCAGATTCTCGCCACTGATCCGACGCCCAAGGAACTTCTCCAGTCATTTGACCTTGTTACGACGGGTACTTTTGAGGGTCACACATATCACATCATTCGTACATGGGGTGGAACATGGGCTGATGTTCAGGCGCTCGCGAGCGCTTTGCGCGGGTATCCTGTCGCAATTGGAACTCCTGAGGAAAATGCATTTTTGTTTGAGCTCTCACTAAAGGACGAAGGACACTGGAAGAGATACGGGACAGCGCATGAAGGTCCTTTGATCGGACTAATACAGGATGAAGACGCAGATGAACCGGATGGAGGCTGGCGTTGGGAAAACGGAGATCCTGTGAATTTCAGTAACTGGGCACCGGGAAGCCCTGACAATTACCGAGGAAATCAAAACCTCGCAACATTTGCCAATCCTCGAGTTCAGGCACCCTCGCCAAAATGGGGTGACTCCCCAGTCATACATAACTCAGTGGTCATAGAGGTGCCAAAATAATACTAAGCAAATTCAAATTTGGATAGCATCGTGCTAGGATGTCGCAGGGCGGCTGGATAGTTGCTTACTATTTTGGACGCTCCCTGATCGAAAAACTGCGACTTTGTTTAAGTGAGTATGAGTGTAGGAGAAACGTTTTGAGCCTAAATCGCCGGAATTTCATCGTGCTTTCGTCCGCCTTGACCCTGCAACAGGCAATTTTGGGAATTAGTGATGCATTCGCTGCGGGGTCCACTCAGAACTTGCGTGACGCTGCGCAAAAGAAAGGGATTGATATTGGTGCGATGCTATCGCCGGGGCAACTCAAGCGACCGGAAATTCGCAATCTTCTGTCTCAACACTTTACGTTGGCAGCCAACCTTGGCGAAGAGATAGAGTGGGACCGAAACTATGGAAACTCTCCACGATTTGCCGGTTTAAATACCTTTCTGTCTACTTGTAACAAGGCAAAAGTACGTCCACGGCTGCGGCAAATTTATTCGTGGGAAGCACTGCCGAAACGGGCTCATTTGCGATCCGATGGAACGCCAAAGAATAAAGCAGAGCTCGAGCGCACACTCCTTCAGCGCGTTGATCAAGTGTGTAGCCGTCTTAACCCATCCTCCACAATGACAATCCAAGTTATGGATGAAATTCTAGCCCCTGCGGGGGGTGGACTCCGAAATGACCCTTTCATGAATGCTCTCGGAGAAGAGATGGTGGACCTGCTCTTTTTTGCGACGCGAGAACGAATGCCTCGAGCGAGGTTGACATACCAAGAATTTGGTCCGGTCGGTGATCCAAATTATTACTTCAAGCGAAAGACTTCGGACCACTTGAAGCTACTCAAGAGATTGAAGAAAAGGGGCGTCCCAATAACCGGTGCAGCAGTCGGGGGCTTCGTTTTTCCTCCAAGCAACAACCAGCCAACTCTGAATTCAGGTTACTTTCGCCGCATCAGCCAACTTGGCCTTGATTTTCATTGGAACGAGTTGAGCATGATCTATGGAAAGAAGGGTGTTTCAAAAACATATCGCCCGCGTACTCAGGAAGAGCATGATCGGCGAGTAATCAAAGACTATTCTCGTGTGGTAAAGTTCATGGCCAAACGCCCAAACACAAGAGAGATTTCGTTTTTTGCGCCGATTGATGACGACAATATCCTCGAACGTGGAACGCTTGGACTTCCAGCATACAAAGACGCCCGACCTGGACTATTTACCAAATCCCATCAGCCAAAACCGGTCTATTCTGCAGTAGTTAAATCGCTCCAGTGAGGATTAGGCCTGTTGTTAGCTTCTAGCCGCGCTTTCCTACTTAATGTGCATGCAGGAGTCACACGGAATTCGGTCTATGAACACCGGGCAAGCGTTCAGCTTTCAATTACGCAATGAACCTATATCTGTTCTTAGCTTCATCCAGCTTGTTTACAGCACGATCAGGATCGGCCTGTACATTTTCTGCGAGCCTGCCTCCAACTCTTTCCATGAAGTCACTCAGCTCGCTTTCCTGAATGTCTTCAAGTGCGGCCAGTGTAATTCCAAGGCCTGCCAATTGCGCCGTTATTAACCTAATTTGCTCATTACGATGTACGTGTTTGATGGTTATTGCATCGACGTGGCTGCGCATTTCCAACAGGTCATCCTCTGATGATCCAGCAACTAAGTCCCACATTTTGTGGTTAGACCAGCGTGCGCGGTTTCCATCGTCAAGATCAGGTTCGCAGTACCGTATCTTCTTTAGTGCCTCAGCGATGACATCGCCGATCATAGCATCGAACTGAGGCCACGTCCTGATCTGCCAACGATCCTTGAGCAAGTCTTTCCCCGCGCGTATCTCAACGCGCCACACGCGGCTCTGAGACGCATCAGAATGGTCCAAACGCGGCAAACCATCCCGGTCTAAGTTGGCGTTCCAGATATCCCACCAGATCGGCTTTTTCTTGTCGATCACTTCGCGACGTTTGTCATAGATGATGACCTGCCGCCCCGGCATTTTACCGACCGTAACGGATGTGAACTGACCAGACTTACCATTGCTGCGCATATCATCTTGAGCCGAGAGATAGTCAGCGCGGTTTGTATGACTGTGAATGACGAAGTTTTCTGGAACCAACTCGAATTCCGGCGCGAGAATATCAACGCAGAAATCGGCGCGACTAATACTGACCTGATGTGACTCAAAGCGAACACCAAGCATAGTTAGGGTCTTATCTATGTAGGAGCGCGCGTATCCAAGCCCTTGTGTCGCTAGAAGAGTTGACCCTACAGAAACCCGAATGCCCCAAGGGTCGCGTGCGTTTGGTTTTTTGAAGGACCAATACACATCCAAAGGCCCCCCTTTTAGGATGAAGCGATACCCGTTGCCACCATGGGGCAACAAGTCAAAGTCTGCGCCGCCGTAGCTGAACGGAACGGGATGCCGTTCTTCTTCGGCTCTGTCACGTTCGGTACTCAGTAGGTCGAATAGCTCTTGAGAGATATTCGCCTGAATCGAAAGTGCGATGGTGTCGAATCCACGATGAACAACTTGCATTTTTGGGTCTCCTTGGGTTCCGGTATTTCCAGAGGGGGGTGCTACAATCACCCCCCCCTTTCGGCGAACGCCGCGCTGCTATGTTTGAGGTTGGGAAAGGGGCGGGCGCTTTCGCGCCCTTCAATAGTGCCTCCGGCGGGGCAGCTATTGTTTTGGGGCCGGGCTGGACGCCCGGCGGATGTTATTGGCGGCTATTGATCTGTCGTCCAATCCAAATTTCTGCACGCTCTGCACATTTCGCGACATTCAATAAGTCGCTGTGAGAAAAGCTGGTGGTAGATTTCCAGTCGCCATCTTTGTCCCGGTAAGAGCGGGTTACATCGACAGAGTAGAAGCCGTCATTGTCCCAGATTGTTGCGGTGATGAGACCCAGCTTGAGCTTGTGGGCGGGTTGATTGCTCATTTGGTTTGTTCCGTTGTGTTGAGAATTTTCAGTTGGCAGACATAAGAAGGGCGCGAGGTGGCGTTTGACCTCGCGCCCCTCAGGAACCATCCGGCCCCAAAATCCCGCGCAGCGCTGCCAACTCTACGCGGGCAAAACTCGACTAGTTGGAAGGTGCCGCGCTGGTATTGGCCACGCGCTTTTCAGCAATCCATTTTTGAAGGTCGCGGCGGGTGTATCGAACGGATCGACCGGACACTTTAATGAACAAGGGGCCGCCGCCACGCACGCGCCAATTTTGTAAAGCCCGGACAGAGTAACAAAGATAGTCTGCCGCTGCTTTTTCGTCGATCAACTGATCAAAATAGTCTGGGTTAGGTTCGCGCTTCCTCGGCTGTCAGGACGCCGTGCTGGCCGATGGTGATCCGGCGCGTCCGGCGTCCGGCCCGATACTGGACCAGATAGGTTTTCTTGCCGCTTGGATAAACCCTCAGCCCAAAGCCGCGCATGTCCCGGTCCCAGACAAGGTATTCCTTGGTCTCAACGGCCAGCCCCTCAACTGCGCGTTTGGTCAATTTGAACATATCCAGAACACTCCTTGCTTCCGGCCAGCTTCCGGAAGCTATACGGAAGCAATTGGCGGCGAATTCTGGAGTAAGTCATGAATTCAAGGCGCAACAAAGGTCAACGTAAAATATTGTTTTTGCTTCATTTTTGTTGGTATGGCGAAATCTGGAGAAATACAGAGAAATGGCTCTGGCCGTTCTTTTAATCAGTGGGTCGCAGGTTCGAATCCTGCACGGCTCACCACCTTTTTAAACAGCAAAAAGTGTTACGCAGTATTGTACTAGACAAGCTAGGTCGCGTTTAGCTTGCCGGAAACAACACGGAACCACTGTGGCAAAGATTGAAGTGTGTATATTGGGTTACAATGGCGCCGCACGGCATATGACGGACGCCGGTAAGCTTACTGACAGTTGGTGAGACGTTTGGGACGCAGTAAATCAAAGCCGCTGAAACTAGAAACAATTGACGGTCGGTCGATCGAGTCGCGCAATCTTCTGTAAACCAAGAATCCAATGAAATTTTACGTGTGCTTTAAGGTGGTTCAAGAAAACTCACGCCGCAGAATAGTATACAATACAAGAGAAGTTAGAGAACTGTTGACAAGGACGTCTTGTCGTCCTGATGAGTTACCTGTTCGTCGCGTTTCGGAAAAATAACCAAGTTTGCTCTTTTGAAAACGCCTCGTGCGCCTTTTTTCTGAATGACGTATTTTTTGTGTTTTTAGTTGAAATTATCAAATATGGGAAAGAGAGACTATTCTTAAGATATTGTGATTAAATATTTTTTTTAATCCACCCCTAATTGTTTTCCTTTCCGCAAAGTCGAAACTAACGTACCCTACAAAGCTGGCTCGCCTATGT
Organism: Ruegeria sp. BG8; assembly: GCF_056538325.1. Classification (NCBI taxonomy): domain Bacteria; kingdom Pseudomonadati; phylum Pseudomonadota; class Alphaproteobacteria; order Rhodobacterales; family Roseobacteraceae; genus Ruegeria; species Ruegeria sp. BG8. Next base: position 27,364 of record NZ_JBQFSZ010000008.1, read on the forward strand.
TTGACCACGGACTCGTCACCAAGTTTTGCGTCCTTAAATTGATATTCTTCATACGAAACCTTGACTAGCTGACACAGTATTGCCTCGTTAAGCACAACATTCATTCATTTTGAGTTCATTTTTTGTTAATCTTGGTGTAATGATGATCTAGTTTTCGATGTTTAATGGTCCAAGTGGTCAAGAGTTGTGTAAATGCGTATTGAGTTTTCAGAGACAGCCGAACGTGGTTTGATCCACACGCCGGGTGAGGCTAAACGCGATTTTAAAAGTCAAAAGAGCAACTTTCTTTCCCGATACAGAGATCAGGATGAAGGCGCGGTACTGGTTCTGGTTGCTTTATTGCTTGTGCCTTTGATGGCGCTCATTGGCTTTGCCTTTGAATCCGCCTTGGCTGAAAGTGTAAGGGTGCGGCTGCAGAACACGACAGATTCAGCAAGCCTGGCAGCTGCTGACCTCGAACAAACCTTGGACCCCGAATTGGTTGTTCAGGATTTCTTCGGGAAGGCTGGCTTGGCTGACAACCTTGATAACGTAACGGTTGTTGATTCACTTGCAGAGCGAACCGTTACGATCGACGCATCTGATCAATTTGCATCGTATCTCACCAGAATTATCGGGTGGGAAAATTGGGACGTGTCCGTCGTAGGTGCTGCAACAGAGTCCAGACAGGATATTGAAATCGCCCTTGCGCTGGACAACTCGGGTTCAATGTCTTGGGCGCCGGGTGCAATCAGCGGACCGCCGGCGACGCCGTCGCGCATGGACTTGTTGATCCCGGCGGCTCAGGCGTTTGTCGATGAGGTTCAGCCCGACCCAGGTCAGCCGGGCAATACCGTAATTTCACTGGTTCCCTTTGCGACCCAAGTATCTGTCGGTGAGGCATTGCTAAGCAATTTTACTGTGAGTGCCGAGCATTCGGATTCCAATTGCGTCACATTCAGCGACAATGCCGATTATCAAACGACCGTCATTCCGACAGACACCCAGCTAACCAGAACTGCGCATCACGATGCGCGCGGATTGGGCGACGATGTAGATCAGTTCGGTGTTGTCTGCCCAACGGATTCAGCAGTTCGAGATATCGTGCCGTGGTCACAAAATCCCGATGCGCTTAAGGCCCGCATTCGTGCGATGCAACCTTACGGGTTTACGTCGATCGAAATGGCCACGAAATGGGGCGCGGCAATGCTGGACCCTTCGTTGCGGCCTGTGTTGTCATCTTTGTCTGGCACGGCTGGCTTTGAATATCTTTCCGGACCTGCAAGTCGGGGAGTACCGGACGACTACACGAGTGTAGAATCCGTTAAATACCTGATCGTGATGTCAGATGGAGAAAATACATCGAGCTACGATATTCGCGCCCCGTTCCGCAGTGGCAATTCGCCCGTGTTCCATCGGCCCGGCACGGATAACTTTGCGTATTTTAGGAACCGGTTCGGTCCGTTTGACTACTACCGAGTGCCGGGAAATTTCTGGAGCACATCGCCAGGAACGGGCGCTGTGCGTCTAACCTGGCAAGAAGTGTGGGCAGAGCTTCCGGTTCGCACCTTTGTAAACGACATCTTATCTCGGGCCGATACGTCAAGAACCGCTAATGGTCATTATAACCGCGTCGTGGCATCAACTTTCAATGACACGAAAAACACCCGTACAACGAATATCTGTGACACAGTAAAAGCCACAGGTGTCACGATTTTCACAATTGGAATGGACACTTACGGTCAAGGCGACGCTACGTTGCTGGATTGCGCGTCCTCTCCTTCCTTTTTCTACGATGTAAACAGCCTGGATATCGACTCGGCGTTCGATTCAATCGCCCGCGAAATCAACCGGCTGCGTCTGACGCAGTGATTGGGCTGGAGTGTTGTTATGTTTGTAAAATCTATCAAAAACAATTCTGTAGAATCGTCTAATGGCAAGCAGACCGGTTTCGCCAGAAACTTGATGAACAGCTTTATTACATGGACGAGAGACGAAAACGGCGCGGTTTTGGTTGAGTTTTCAATGGTTCTACCGCTGCTACTGCTGATGTCCTATCTGTCCATGGAATATAGTTATGTGCAGATCAGGCAGGTGGCCTTAGACCGTGTGACTGATGAGACGTTCCGAGAGCTTCGTTTGGGGCTTATCCCTGATCCCGATCATGAAAAAGTCAAGGATGCGATGTGCGCAAAGCCGTACGCTCGGTTCATCCTATGGGATTGCTCGGAGAACCTATTGCTTCAAGTTCGCGAAGTGGAAAAGGGCGTATGGACCTTAGACTTGGGCGACACAAATTGCTTGGATACCACCCCAGAAGACGGGTATGTGCCACCAATTGAATTCGCGGCGGGTGACGAAAATCAATTGATGATCGCGCGGGCCTGTCTCATCCAGGCATCTCTGTTTCCTTACATAAATGCTCTGAGATCCCTGCCGCGCTACGATGCGTTTGGGAATTTTGCAATCGTTTCTAAATCAGCATTTGTTAACGAGCCGACATGATATGAAAACACGTTACAAACAGATGGCCTCCAAGCTGAACCAAGCAATCGTCCGCTTCAAAGAGGATACAAGCGGTGCGGCACTTGTCGAAGCTGGGATGGTTTTACCCTTTTTGGTCATTTTGATATTTGGGGGAGTCGTTGTTCAAGACTCAATCAGAGTATCATACTTACAATCCAAGGCGACTTACACGGTGTCGGATATGGTTAGCCGTGAAGATAATTTCATAGATGCGGCTTATTTTAATGGTGTGAACAGCGTGTTGGGGTTTCTGACGGATAATGACTATCCCACGGAAATGAGGCTTTCTACGGTTGAATGCACGGCCAATTGCGAAGATGCCACACAACGTGTTTTAGAGTTCTGTTGGTCTGAGTCGACCGCTGGATTGACGGACCTGACAAATGCCGACATGGCCTTTTATGCGGGTCGAATCCCACTGTTTGCGGAAGGTGATACGCTTCTGATGACGGAAGCATTTCTCGATTACACACCTGTTTTCGGTGACTTCATTCTGTCCGCTAGAACAAATGAAGCGATCGCTTTCACGCGCCCCCGTCTTGCGCCTCAGATCAAGTTCGACACAGGCGCTATAGATGTCGATGGCAATCCGATCATAAGGGATTGCTTTAACAATTGACCGACTTTCTATCCAAGGTGTCTGGATGTTCAGACATTTAGTTTGGGGCCGCGAGACAGTTTGACTGTCTATCTCGCGGTCCTTCTCATTTGGCCTTTTAGAATTAACTGAAATTGGCATTAAATTGTTAATTTAAAACATAATTCTGCCACCACACACACATAGCCGAAACGCGTCTCTTCTTTAGCGCTGATCCCAGGTTCAACTGGATTGGAGAAAAGGGATGTGTCAGGCGCACTTACGTGGCTTCGAAGTTTTTGCAGAGCGATGCATAAAGCAAACTTGCCTGTCTGTATGGCTGATTGCAGTGGGCGCAGCGTCTTGCCTGATGCTTGTTGCCTCAAGCACGTGGGCAGAGACGAAAAAGACCTACATCGTTCAGAACGACCGAGGTGGATATTTGCATGACCGGATCATTGAGTTAGAAAACCTTCGACGTAACGAAGTTCGGATCGAAATCCGCGGGCGGGTTTGTTATTCCACATGTACAATGTTTCTGGGTCTGCCTGACACTTGTGTAGATGCGAAAACGGTATTCGGGTTTCACGGACCGTCCCGAAGCGGTCGGCGCCTGCCGCAAAAAGATTTTGATTACTTTAGTCAAATCATGGCGGATCATTATCCTGAACCGTTGAAAACCTGGTTCATGCTCAAAGGTCGGAATCGCATCGCTGGTATCCACAGGATCAGGGGTGCTGAGCTAATCCAGATGGGTATACCTGCTTGCCGTGCGGCTTGATTAGCGTTGAGAGGGTTTCTTGCAGGGGTTATCACTGTGTAAATCGCCTGCAGAACTGGTAGGAACCAGTTCTGTTTTGACATTGGCGATACCATCGAGAAGTTCTTGAGTATGCTTTCATTTCTAACCCGTGGGTTCCGCCGTTCTGCGCGCTTTGAACCTCCGAAGCCGGACGAGCCCTTATGCGTGATCGGTGATGTGCACGGCAGCATCGATCTGTTGGAAGAACTATTGGCCAGAGTCCCAACTGGATATCGCGTCGTTCTGGTCGGTGACTACGTTGACCGGGGTGAAAACAGTGCAGACGCGTTGCGATTGCTTGCTGCACGTCCCGACTATGTTTGCCTGATGGGTAACCATGAACACATGTTGCTTCGATTCCTGGCGGATCCCACGGGTCCAGCAGCCCGGTGGATACATCACGGCGGTTTGCAGACGTTGGCATCCTTCGGTGTCCAAGGGGTTGGATTGGAAAGGAACTCCGGCGATCTGATCGATTGCCGTGACAAATTGCTGGAGGCCATGGGCGAGTGGCTGTTGGCGTGGCTGGCCGACCTGCCAAGCCATTATTTATCAGGAAACGTACTTGTCGCGCATGCCGGAGCGGATCCCGCATGTCCGCCTGATGGGCAAACAGACGAGGTGTTGATCTGGGGCCACCCGAGGTTTCAATCCAAGGATCGACGAGATGGCTATTGGGTTGTGCATGGGCATACCATTGTACCAGAGGCACATGCTCTGCGTGGTCGCATCGCCATCGACACCGGAGCTTATGCGACTGGTGTCCTGAGTGCGGTGTGTCTGGATGGTTCCACGCCCAAATTCTTATAAGAACTGATATTTGGTCGATCGGGTTATCGCTGTAACTGCTGCACCTGATCCTAGCTTCAAGCGCCATAAAACAGTTTACGCAACGCGCGCCCTGCTTGAAGCGCGTTAACCGGGTTTTTCTACGGTTCTGCCGATTAAACATTCAGCGAGGCAAAACCCATGACGACGAACCCATTCACCAATCGCGCCTCCAGCCTGGCTGGACCTGCTCGGGATATTGCACCCGTAACGCCCTCTGACACTTCAGATTTGACGGCTGTCGCTATCGGCCTTTACGTAGAAACCGGTGGGACGTTGGTCCTGACCACTGTGCAGGACGAAGTTCGAACCGTAAAAGTGTCGGATTATTCCATTCTGCCAGTCGGCGTTCGTCGAATTCACGCAACTGGTACAACAGCGTCCGGCATCCACGCGATGCTATTGGTTTAGACCAGAACCTGGCCAAAGCCGAATTGACGTATGGCTTATCGGCCTATCGCAAACGTTGACCGGGCCGCCGCGCCGGGCCCGGTCTGTGTGACGCCTTAGTTCACGGCCGCGACGATTGGTGTCGTAATCAGAGATGGCGTGATCTGACTGATTGTCCGACCCCAACGCGTGACCGGGTTTTCAGCAACAAAAATGATATCGTTGCTCCGCAGGATGAATTGCGCGGCAAGTGTCAGATGCGCAGCATTTCTGGTGTCCAGATGCCAGGCCGTTACGGCCCCGAATTCTGGGGCATCTGACGCGGCGCGCAGAACGTAAACTTCTGATGCGTCTCCGGTTTCCTTGGCAATCCCGCCGCCAGTGTCGAACAGAGCGTCCGCAAGTGTGGCATTGTGGTTGAAAGGCAATGCGTAACGGCCCTGCGTACGCACTTCGCCGCTGAGATAGACATAGTCGCGATCAACAGCATCCAATTCGATAGACTGTATAAAGGTCTCACGACGTTCATTCAGGTCGTCACGGCGCAAATTAACCACGGTATCCAGTTCCTGAAGGGCGGTTTGACGCTCTTCCAGAGCTGTTTCACGCAGCTGGATCTGCTGTGCAAAATACCGTTCCGCGCGATCCAGGTCATAGTCTGTATCGACGAAGACTGAGTCATTTGCGATCAGGTTCAGATCCTGTAACGCGGTTTGCGCATAAAGATCTTCCAGCGGGATCTGGTACATTTCCCCGTCGCGGTAAAGGCGGACCGAGCCGTTGTCGATATCGCGAACTGAAACGGAACCGGCTGCAGTCAGTGCTTCGCCCAGAGTTAGTCGGGTCAGCGTAATAGGCTGTACGCCGGGTTGTCCAACCGCTCCTCCAACGGATACACGGCGAGAGTTGAACTCGGCAATTTCAAGACTGAAGGTGGGGTCAATCTGGTTTTCCACCAAACGTTGGAACAGGCTCGCTTCGGCTTCGTCCACGGTTAGACCCGCAAGCCTGACGCGGCCGACATCGGGAATGTTAATCGCGCCATCGTCTTGAACTGTGTAGCCGTTTCGGCTGTTCTGAGCGGCAAGCAGACCAGACAGCTCGCCCGCAGAGCCTTGTGTCGACGGGGTAGACAATACCAAAACGTCACCAACACCGATAGTGTAGGGACCCGGCACGATCTGCTGGGGCGGGTTCAATTGAAGACCTGCTCTTGTCCCATCTTGTGTAGAGGGTGCATCCGGTAAAGACGCCGCACTTTGCCGGTTGGCACCCGCTGTAGATCCGGCGGACAGTTGAAATACTGCAGGCAAAGTCTTTGGTGCAAAAACAGTTCGGTTTGCCACAAGGACGGTTTCAGGCGTCAGGGGTACCACGCGGACTTTGCCGCTGTCAGATACGCCTGCAGTCACCGAAGGGCTGCGGTAAATCGTTGAGCATCCAACTGTCACGGCACAAACCGCAACGAGGTTGATCAAAAGTGAAATGTTGCGCACGAGGTATCCTTCGCCGTTCAAAGAGTTACGTGTCATCGGGCACTGATTTGATGAAGATGTTGCCCAGGAAATTGCCCGTCCATTGCGATGATTGAACGACCCGGCGCGGAGCGTTCTGCACCCAGTACGTGTTCAAAAAGCTGCCCCTGACCCCATAACAACGTTCTTCGCGTTTGGACGTGTTAACTGGGTTGCCACGCAGCAGGACGATGTCCGGCCCCGCCACTGAGATCTGGCAGACATAGGCATGCAGTTCGATTTCATCATTGCCGTTCAGGAAGCTGTGGAACCGCTCAACGCGCGCGTTTCCGTCGCCAAGAACAATCGCCGCACTTTGACTGGCGTCCGAGGCGACAAGCCCCCCACCAAAACCCTTGGTCGAGGTCAGCATACCCTGTGACAGCGTGATTGCAGCGCCGTCGGCGGACAGCCAGGATTGTACACCTGCGCGTTCGGTTTCCAGAAGCATGACACCGCTTAGGTCACGGGTGGGAAAGCTGACCTCCAGCCGTGGTGGGATAGGGCGGCGTGCCGCAAGCGCGTTGGCGCGCGGATGAAAACGAGGCGCGTTAGGCTGCAGCGCGCCCTTGAGCAAGTCAAAATCCTCTTGCGCCTCACCGCAAGAGATCAACAACAGGCCAAGCAATAGGGCGCACAGGGACCTCATCGCCAAAACCTTCCCCAGCCGCGGAAAAGCTGCTGTGCGCGTGCTTCGCGGGTCACTCCGTATAGACGGTTACGCACGTTCAGCCTTGCCCCGCCATCGCGCAAGACAGGTCGAATGGTCTGCGCGATCTTGTTTCGCGATGGCCGTCCCGTCAGCCAGGACACGGGGATTTCCAGACGGATTCCTTTGTCGAAAGACCCCTCGCCAAACTCTTCGAAACTGACATCGGTCAGTGTAAAGAAAGCCCCAACTTTGAAACCGTTGGTGAATTCGCGGTCAAGGCTGAAGGTGGCGCCATAATCTCCGGCGAGGTAGCGGCCCAGATCGACCTGTGCATGAAACTCGCCGGGCAGATCGTAGTAGGCCGAGATGTGGCCTGTGGCGACGTTGTAGTCCTGAAAGCCAAACAAGACGTCAAAATCACGCTGGGCGACGTAATTCGCCTCGACCCCCAGCGCGAGGCGACTGTCTACAGGGTACCACAGCAATTCGGTCGACAAGCCGCCAAACATGGTTTCCAAATACCCAAGTGTCGTGCGTGCAAACAGGTTGGTTGACGGACGCCATAGATACTCTGCAGTCATGTGTTCGACCCGCAGGTTTGACTCGCGGGCATAGATTGCCCAGTCCGAGCGTACTCTGGGTAAGGTGGAATCCGATACACGGCTACTGTCATCCAATGTGCTAAGAACCGGCTGCCGCAGCTCGGCTGACAGCGTAAATCCGGGGGACAAAGTGAAATCGGCGCCCAGAGCGGCCCCAAGCTCGTACCGCAGCGGATCGTCAGGATCAAAGAAAGAAAAGTTCAGATAAGGGCCGAAACGATAGGAAAAATGCGGGTAAGCGTCTTTCAGGACCCCACCTTGAGCCACAGGTATCGTGTCTGAAATCTGTGCGCGCGCAAAGCTGCGCCACGTGTTGTCTGGATCGTTCTCCAGCGCATAGAGATCGTCGCGGTTTATTCGAACAGCGCTGAGCGGCACGCCGCTGGACATCAGTGCAATATCGAAATGCTTTGTTTGCTTTGGCTGTTCGTTGGCCAGAACGCGGGCTGCCCGGCCAAGTGCCTGAGCGGCCTGCCCATACGATGTGTTTTCGACCCCGACGCGGACAGTATCAGGGGTTTCCGACATATAGACCAGCCGCAGCCCTTCTTGTTTCAGGGCCGCTTTCATCTGGGTGCGAATATCACCCTTGTCCGTGGATGAACGTTTCTGCGACGGGTTTTCCGGTCGCAAAGGCGGCGGCGCCGCGCCTTGACCTCCGGGCGCGACGGATTTGCGCGGATCAACGAAATAGCTGTAACTCAGCCCCAGTGTCGTTCCGTAAAGAACCGAAGTCGTCAGCTGAGATCCGTTCTGAAAACGGTACTGAAGCCCAAAGTTGATGGGGGACTTGACCTGTAAATTGTCGTTGATGCTTTCTTGGGCGTACAGGTCGGGTGAATACTCAGCCAAAAACGTCAGGCGGTCATTATATTGCCAGCTTGCCCCGCCGAATACCGCAGCATCGCCGCGGAACCAGTTGCCGAAATCCAATTGTCCGGTTTCCGAAATGTCGCCTGCATTTGTGTTGTTCCGCTCGTCAAAACGGTTTCCGAAAACGCTTAGTGGATTTGAGAACACGCCCCGGCCAGCCATCCGGCCCCACCCGATGCCGCCTGTTAGCTTAAACCGGTCATTCAGAGTTTTCGTCGCAACAATATACTCTGCCGCGTAAATACCAGTTCCACCGAAGTCTCGCAAGCCCATCGCAATCGCGGGCCCATTTCGATCTTCCTCGCGCAGTCGGAAATGGACATCGAAACTGCGGTCAAAGCGGGTTGTTCCGGGGCCATCCAAGCGATCAAGAACGGCATATCTAAAACTGCCATGTATCCAGGGCAACAATTGGAATGTCATTGTTGCCCGTCCGGTGTTCCGAAAACCCGACGCCGTGAAGGTCAGAGTGCCATCTTTGAACATTTCGGCCGTGGGAATATCGATCAGCCCAGGCGTTCCATAGGTCGAGACAGGCTGCGCCTGTGAAATGGTCGCAGTGGTGACGCAGAACCATGCTGCGACGCTTGTGCACCTAAGGAATGACGCTTTGATCTTCACGCGGGGGAGTTGCCTTTTTTGCCTCTCCTTAACCGCTTTTATTGGGGTCGTCTCAAGCGACTAACCCTGCATTTAACTTTCGTTAAACGTGTGTCAAAACTGCAATCAGGATTCTATGCAACTCTCTTCGGAGGAGTGTTCATCGGGCCGAGAAGTTAACCGAATTTTAACACTTTTCATATCCAAGTAGTTCATAATAAATGTAGTTTTTGCTACTTTTCAGTTTCAAAACTGCCCAGCCATAACGAATTTTCGCACTCGACCATCAGTTTATTCTGAGATCGAGTTGTGATTGAGGGGAATTAGCATGATCAAGCTTTCGATTTTTGCTTTGGCATTTTCAACCACTGCGGTACTGGCTCAAGATGGCTCGCCCGCTTCACAGAACGGCGCGCCAACCGCACCAAATGCCGAGATATCGAGGGGCGCAGAAGATGCTGCCAAGGCCGCTGAAGCCGCGGGTGTGACAGGCTTTGTGCCGCTTGTCGCTCCTGCGCTTGGGGTTGCGGCGGCGGCCATTGGTGTCGCGGCAGCGGGCGGCGGTGGATCGACCAACAGTACAACGAGCACGGTTGGTACGACGAACTGATTGGACTGGCCTTCTGTACGAAGGGCGCACTCATAATTCCAGGCTAGGCACGATTTGGCGATCAGTTGCTGTAATAGCTGTTCGCGTAGCCGCCGTAGGTATAGCCATACGCCTTTGCACCACGCGGGCTGATCTGCCCCATCACAATGCCCGTCAGGTGCTGACTATCGGTATGGAACAGGCGTAGCGCTTCGCTGACATCTTGCTCGGATGTGTCATTCCATTTCACGGTCAAAAGTACCGCGTCCGCATTGCGTGCGATCAACCGTGCATCTGACACCAGCAAAGTTGGCGGCGTATCGATTAATATGATGTCGTAGTGTTCGCGCATGCCGCTTAGAAACTGCCGGAATCGGTCCGACGCAAACAAGTCCGCTGCGTTGGCCGAGGTTTCCTCGCCCGCGAGAACGTCACATCCAAGCAAAGGGTCCCGAAAAACGGCGTCTTGTGCGGAAATGTCTCCGGCCAGAACGGACACGATGCCTTGCTTGGGCACATTTTCCAACTGCGCCGTCATTGTCAGCCTTCGTATGTCACCTTCGACAAGCAGTACTTTCTTTCCGATGCCCACAAAATTCTGCGCCAGTGCTAGGGCGTTGGTGGTTTTGCCTTCGCCGGGCAGCGAAGATGTCATCACGATTACCTGCGGGGGCCGATCTACGTTAGACAGCATCAACGATGTTCGAAGGTTTCGAACCGCTTCAGCCGTCGCGGATGACGGTTTTGCAGCGAGATATTCCAAAACCGTGCGACGTCCCCGTGTTGGAAAGGCGGGAATTTGGCCCAGCACGCTGTATCCTGTCATGCGTTCTAGCTCTGGCGCGGATCGAAAGCCTTTGCGTCTGAGTTCATTCATCAGGACGATTGCGCTGCCTAAAAGGAGACCCAGAATCAAAGACATTCCCAGTATCATCGGTTTCCGCGGCCTAGACGGATCGCTTGGAACGACCGCTCTGGACAATTGTCGACTATCCGCTTTTTGAATTCCCTCCTGCGCCGAGGTTTCTTTTAACCGCGCCAGAAAATACTCATACAACAAGCGCACGGCTTCTGCTTCGCGACCGATTTGCTGCAGCGTGATCAGATCCGCGCTTTGCTGGTCTATCTGTTGGGCCAACTCTTCCGTGGATTGCCTCAAGGCTTGCGCTTGTTGCGCCGCGCGCCGAACTTCCAATGCATTGCGAGCGACCACCCGTTGAAACGCCGTGTCAAAGGCGTCCTGGCTGGTTCCTGAGCCGTTCAAACTGTCAAATAGACGTGCCAGTTGTGAGTCTTGGCTGGCTTCCCTCTGCGCAGCACGATCCTTTGCCGCGATAAGGCTTTCGTATCGGATCTGTGCGGCGTTACGGGTCGCGTCTGCCGTTTCCAGATGCTCGCGCAGGTCTTTCAGCTGAACTTCTTGAAGCTGCAGAGCTTCGGGTGACACAAGAGTGGTGTCGGAATTGAACGCGTTGACCTTTGCCTCGGCAGTTTCCAGTTCCGCTTGCAACTCTGCCACACGGCCTGTTAGCCACGTAGTGGCTTGTTCTGTCGCGTCGAATTTCACTTCGATCTGGTTCAGAATGTAGAGGTCAACAATGGTATCGGCGATCAGGGCCGACTTGCGGGCGGACTCAGTATGAACCGTGATTTCAAATACAAGGCTTTGCGGCACATTCCGGATAGAGATCTTGCCAAGCAAAGCCGTAATCACATCGTCCCGGGTTAACTGTTCTGCCAAATTGTCAGGTGTAGTGACGCCGGGATTAGGCCTCAGAAACTGCAATGCACGGTCCAGAGCGTTCGGTGGCAGCAGATTGGTGTTGAACTCCGGATCAGAGATCAGCTCCAGCTTGCTCACTACTTTTTCCATCAGGCCGCGGGATTTCATAACTTCCAGTTCTGAGTTCACTTCGGCGGTGTCCCCGGCCAAGCCACCCACAACGCTTTGCAGGTCGACAACGCTGGCTTGATCCGTTTCCAGCATAACTACGGCTGTGGACTTGTACTGCGGAACAGCGACGAAGAATGTATAGTAGGCGCCCAGCAGTACAGTTGCCAAAGTAGATAACCCGATCACCCATTTACCGCGCCACAACGTTGCGACCAACGCGCTCAGATCAATTGTATCGCTTGCGAGCTCTTGCTCTGCGGGACGTCCGGCCGCTGTGAACTGCGTGTTGTGTATCGGAGTCTGCTTCATTCCGAACCTTTTTGGAGAATTCAAAGCACACGTATAAGATGTGGTCTGCCAATATCAACAAATAACGAAACTCTTCATCGACCCGTGCCGGTCAGGACGGCAGAAACCGTCAGGACGATGATTTTCAAGTCGTTGATCAGGCTGCGCCGGTCAAGGTAAGCCACGTCCATCGCCACCCTGTCACCATAGCTGATTTCGTTTCGACCCGAGACTTGCCAAAGCCCGGTTATACCCGGTTTTTGCGCAAGGTAAGCAGGCGCCGCCTTTCCGTATTTAACAAGTTCGATGGCAACGACAGGGCGCGGGCCAACAAAGCTCATTTCACCCTTCAACACGTTCCAGATCTGAGGTAACTCGTCCAAACTGGTTCGGCGCAAGAAGTGCCCGATCCGATTAATACGCGGATCATTGGTCAGTTTGTGATCGCGCTCCCATTCTTCTGCTGCTTCGAGATTGGCTGCCAAGTGTGACTGAAGCCGCTGTTCTGCGTCGACGACCATAGTCCGTATTTTCCAACATTTGAACGCTTTAGAGTCTCTTCCAATGCGGACATGACCAAAAAAGCCTGGCCCCCCGTCGCGCCGCGCCAGTATCCATAAAACGGAGATGACCGGTGCTAAGGCAGGCAACAAAACAAGCGCCAAGCCAAGATCAAGCAGCCGCTTTCCATACTTCGAATAGAGACCGGCTGTGGGAGGGTGCGGGTAGGTAACCGCGGCTGACCTGTCGGGTGTTCGCGCCGTAGAGGCAAAGTCCAACATCCAGAAATCCCTTCTGCCGCAAGCACAATTCAACGCGCCGATACAGCTTGTGGTATTTCCACTGTATGGCTCCTTGCGTGATAGGTTGAACTGGTAAACAAAGACTTAATTCCGGTACCGCAAAACCCCAGACAGAGGTGGCGCTTCCTGCCGGATTGCTGTGCTTAAGGTGAAGTTTAGAACTTTAAGAATAACAACTTTAAGAAGAGTATTTTTAAAACCGAAGCCATGTGCAGCGCAAATCTGCCGTTTATCACCACACCGAACGGTCGTCTAAGCCAACGTAAAAACTGTTCGGAAACCATTTCGGCGAACGCACACGCCCCCTTGGGTTTGTGCGCAGATCAATTCGTCAAAATGGTGGAGACCAATGAAATTGTCCCAAGTGGAATGCGACATCCGGACTGTCATGGCCCGTAGGAAAGAACTGAACGCCGCGTGCGGCAGGCAACAAAGATCGGAGGTGCACGATGATTGATGTCAGCCTTTCGATTTCTTCGCTTGCTTTGCGCAAAGCGCATCAAAGTATTTCAGGTCTGGAACCACAATTGTGGCGCGATCCTTCGGATCGGGCGACCCTATTCCAGGATGCGGCTGGTTTAGTACCAGTCACGTTGGCCGGTGATCCGGTTCGACGCGTAAGCAACAAAGGAACTCTGGGCGGGTATTACCTTGCGCCCAGCGGCACCTCGGCACCGGTGTATCAAACCGATGGCACGCGTCATTGGCTGGAAAGCGACGGCGTTGACGACACGCTGGTGTTTCAAGGAGCGGTGCCGTTTTCGGCCGAGGTGTTTGAGGCGGTCGCGTTTCGGACGCTTGGCTTCAGCCGTGCTTTCGCTCATATCGTTAGCAACCGAGGTAGCGGGGGCGGGGACCTTAAACAACGTCATCCGCTGATCTTTACCCTGCAATCGGATCCGGGGCGTGTCGTATGCTCATTCGGCGGGATTCAAAGCGCCGTTGATACAGGGGCATCTTTGGTTGGTGTCGATACGCTTGTCACAACGTCCAACAGCGCGGCCGGTATTTTGACAAACGTGAATGGCAATACTTTGGCCCAATCCGGCGCACCGCTTGAGGATGGCGGTTCTGAGCCCTATCGCGTTTCGGGCCCGAACCCTGCGCATATCAGGGACTACGGTGGCCTGCATATGAATCGGGTTCCAAACTCGGCGGAAGAAGCCATGATCACGCAGTTTTACGCCATGAAATCTGGCGCGACTTCATAATTGCAGAACAACTGCATGCCAGCCTTACGCAGGCTGGCATTTTCTGTATGCGAGGGACGCCATCAAAAACAGGGACAATCCGTAAATCGGTGCCCCGAATGAGTGCTGCGTCAGCGCTATGAAAAGAAGGCTCACCAGACTGGCCTTACCGATCTGAGACCACATCCATTGGTGGGGTATTGTGCCGCTCAATCCAATCCACATGGAGCGATAGGCAAGGAACAGCAGCACACTACCCAAAATCCCGAGCTCGGCCAAAAGCTGAAGGTAGGAATTATGCGCCGTCTGTTCCGTTGGCGAGGCGACAGAGGCTTCTGTTACGACATAGAGCGCGTATGGCGTGCCTGAAAACACCCGCCCGATGTCGTTGATCCGACCGAAACCGATCCCAACGATGGGAGAACGCATGAACTCTCCTGTTGTGCGTCCAAACAGATACCCACGGATGGCCAGGTTCGCGTTTCCAGACAGGTCAATGTCGTCCGCCAACTCCCACGCCTTTCCGACCTCCAGCGGGTGATCGGCGTGATACGCGACAAGGAAATTGCGCTGCATTGCATGAAAGGTGCGCGCGTTGGCGGCGTCGTTCAGGCGTTCAAACTGGCTGGGAAAGACACTGGCCATCAGGAAAACACCTGCCGGCGCAAGAACCACCACCGCAAGACCTGCTCGCAGTTTGCCCGAGCTTAGGTTTGTTGCGACAATCGCCAAAACCGCAGCAAGCAGAGAAGTACGAGAATCTGTTCCCAAGAGTGCAACAACTGACATTCCCAGAAACAACAGATCCACCACCGCCCGTGAATAACTGTACCGATAGAAATGATAAAGCGTGGCCGTCACCGCAAAGGCTCCGGCTGCGTGATGTGAGCCGAATGTTGAAAAATTGCCCACTGCCGTGGCGGTGACGTTGGCCAACACAATCACTGTCAGGCCGCGCATCAGTAGGCTGATTTGCTTTTCTGGTGGAACACTGGTGCTTAGCACGTATAGGGCGGGCCAATAGTACAGAAAAACTCGGCCTTCCTTCCCGATCCAACTGGCAAGTGAAGTCTCTTGGATCGAGGCGAAACCGTTAAAGACAAGGCCGCTGACAACACAATAAAGGACAAACGCCAAAATCCATGCCGCGGGTTTCGTCAGGCTGCGCGTCAGAACGATGGACAGGATGGACGCAAGGGCGCAAAACGAAATTACTAGCGCCGCAGGTAGGGACGAGAGGCCCAGTAAAACACCGCTCAACATCAGTAACCCGGTAATCAGGGTGGTCTTGTGAACTGTCACATGCCGCTCCGGGCGCCGGGTTGCAGCGGTTATCCCGGACACCTCAGCCAACAGACATGTCGCAAGACTGAGGACGCAAGAATTTGGCCAATCTGGCTTGGTCAGAGGCGAACTGATTAGTGAGTTGTTTCAAGACCTCGTTTGTAGGTTCCCCGCAGGTTTTTTCGGCAGATGATGTGTAAAGCATCCGCGATACATGCCGACTACTTTTGACCTTTGAAACGATGCTGGGCAGCCCCAGTCGACGCAACATCCAACCCGTGTTGCGTAACGCTGAAACAAGCGCGGGGTTGCGCGCAGATTGGGCCTCTAGAATGCGATCGTCGTAGGGCAGCGAGTCGATGAATGGGATGTCCAGAGCGTTAGACAGTGACCTACCAAAACCAACGGGGTCCGCCCCGAGCTGGTCGAAATCAAGCACGAATACGCGCTCTGCGCCCAAGTAAGTGACAGCATTTTCGATGTGTTTCCCGAACAGCGAATTCTCGATGATTTCAGGAAACTCCTGGATGGCGTCTTCAAAACTCAGCCGCGTCCGCCCGATCTTCAGCATGTATTTCCAGTGCGAGATACTGCGGGCAATCGGGGAACGCACTGTCACCAAAAACCGGCTGTCATGGGGCAGGTCCGTCGCAATCCGTTTCAGGGCTGTTTGTGAGTACAGATAGTCGTGACAGATTTCGCCCACCCGCTTTGTGGCGGTTTGTCTTGGGAACTGACGCAGATACCATGCAGCACCCTTGTCGTAAAAGCGGTCAAAGTAGAAAAGTTCTTTGGCGTTCGCCAACGTGACGTCCGGATGCTGGTTGAGGATATGCCAAATCCAGGTCGAGCCACATTTGTCACCGCCTAGATATAAAAAGTTCACGGGCAAGGGCGTTTGGGTCACGGTGTGCCCTCTTTTCTCAGTAGGGATAGATCGACGATGCCAGCGGAAATACCGGTTGCTCTGAAGATGAAGATATAGGCCGCGACGTTCAGTGCGATCAGGTTCAAGCTGATGCACATGGCGGCCCCTATGGTGCCCCACAGCGCGACGGCAGCGGGCAAGGCAGCAAGCGAAACAGCCGTAGTTAGAGACAATATTTTGAAATGCACACGCTCATACCCGGACATTTCCATGATCTGTGCTGTGGGGCCTGCCAAGGCGCTGACCAGATATCCAAAGCTGATGATAATCAACTCGGGATGCGCGGCTGCAAAACCCGCACCGAAGAGTTCCAGCACCCAGCCGCCCCAGAGAACAAACACAACAAAACTGACAAGCGTGGGCAACCCTAGCATCAGGCTGATGCGGCGGCAGGTATTGCGCGCGCCGCTGACGTCACCATGCCCCAATTGGGCGGCCAGCAACGGTGCCGCCACAATATTGATCGCCATCAGGAACAGTTCCAGAACCATGGCCGTACGTAACGCCGCAAATACGCCCCCAACGGCCGCAGCCGGTAGCAAACCACCCATGATGACGATGGCAAGGTTGCGTCCGGACGCATCCACAACCGAATTGCCCCACATCCCCCACGAGGACGAGATCCAGTTGCGTTTTGGGCTGAAATCCACCTTTCCAGCCACGTGGCGGGCTGGGTTGGTCAGCGGGACGAGAAAGCACTGGATCAGAACAATAGCCCCCAGCGTAACTGTCATAATGCGAAGCGTGGAAACCGGATCAATCGCTGGGATTGCCCCCGACACGCTGAGCCCTGCGGTCGCGATCATACAAGCGCGGAAGACGACATCCCGTGGCAATAGCGCTCGCCAGACAGACCCCGCAGCACGTTGCGGAATGGGTTGAAATTCGGCAATTGCTAAAACGACCGTGAACTGGGCCGTTGCCCATAACAGGCTTTTCTGGTCTTCAAATATCTGCAAGACCGCAGCCGATATACTTAGCGCAATCGCGGTGAACCCACATCCCAACAAAACGGTCAGATAGCTGAACCGCACCACTGCCCTTGCTTTGGCAAAATCCCGGGCATGGATGTAAAAAGATGCAAAGCGCAGGACCAGATTACGCTGTCCGCATGAGCCAATTACGGCAAGAAGCGTGGCGAGTGAAAAGGCAAAACTGAATTGACCGAACCCTTGGTCGCCCAGCCCGCGGGACAGTGCAACGAACATCAGAAATGAAAGCCCTGCTGCGGCGCACTTAATGAACAGCGCAGACAGGCTTTTCAGCGCAAACCTTTTTCCAGATTGTTGCACGACGCCAGTGCTCATACCGCCCAGTTTACTATGCGCGGCGCGCGTTCGACGCCGTCAGCTGCAGATCATGCGCTAACAGGTCGGCAATTCTGGATTTGAAGACCTGTTGGTCAAAACGCGCAGCATGTTCTCGGATTCTGGATGGCGCGTTCATCAAAGTGACATCTGCCTCAAGCGCGTCAATCGCGGCGTTCAGGGCCTCTACTGTTTGTTCGTAAAAATGCACTCCTGAAACGCCGGGAAGGACTGTATCCAAAGCCCCGCCCCGACCATAGGCGACAACAGGGCGACCGGATGCCATAACCTCGACGGGGATGATCCCAAAATCCTCCTCACCTGGAAAGATCAACGCCTTGCAGGTGGCAAACTGCCGTTTAAGCTCGGCAAAGCCGACGCGCCCCAGAAAGGTTATGTTGGGATTGGCTTTTTGCGACAGTGCATCTCGCATCTCACCATCGCCAACAACGATCAGTTTACGACCTGAGGCGTTGAACGCATCAATCGCCAGATCCGCACGCTTGTAGGAGACCATCTCGCCCGCCAGCAGGTAGTGGTCTCCGATCTCATCTGATATATCGAAGTCGTTCACCGCGACGGGCGGATAAACGACGTCCGCCGTCCGTCGATAGTATTTCCCGATACGCTGCGCCACAAAGCTTGAATTGGCAACGAAACGATCCACCCGCGCTGAACTTGTGACATCCCATATCCGCAACTTATGCGCCACGGTTGGCATCGCGAGCCGGGCAAGCCGTCCGGCAGAGGCGCGGTAGATGTGATAGTGGTCCCAGATATAGCGCATCGGCGAGTGGCAATAGCAAAGATGCACGGCGTCAGGGCGCGGGATTATACCCTTGGCGGGGCCACTTTCGCTGGACAGGATGACGTCGAATTCGGTCATATCCACCAGCTCCAGCGCAAGTGGCATCAGCGGAAGGTATTTTTGATAGTGCTTTCTGGCACCCGGAAGCTTTGAGATGAAGGTTTCACGCACATCCTGATTGCGGATTTTCTCGCTAACCTGCTCCGCGTCATAAACATGTGTGATGATCACCGCATCCGGAAACAGATCAAGCAGGCTTTCGACAACTTTTTCACCGCCGCGCATGCCGACAAGCCAATAGTGAACGATTGCTACCCTGAGACCTGAAAAATCATACCCGGCGCTCGAGGGGCTCAGGGGCGGAATTGCCTCTGCTTCAGTCATTTCAGAAACCCAGAACTCAATGTTGGTTCACGACCGGCCTGTGCCGATGAAGGAGGTGTTAGTCGCGCGCATAGACATCCTCGTACCGGATGATATCGTCTTCTCCGACATACGCGCCCGTTTGAACTTCGATCAGGACCATTGGCACCTTGCCTGGGTTTTCCATCCGGTGGACTGCGCCCAGTGGGATGTAGACGCTCTGGTTCTCGGTTACCAGTGTCTCTTGTCCATCTATTGTCACTTTCGCGGTGCCTTCTACCACGATCCAATGTTCGGACCTGTGGACGTGGCTTTGCAGAGACAGGGCCGCGCCAGGGTGCACTTGAATGCGTTTCACCTGAAACCGATCACCGACCACGAGGCTTTCGAACCATCCCCACGGGCGATGGTCCTTGGGGAATTGGGTGGCCTGATCAGCCCCTTTTTCCTTCAGCGCGGCAACGGCCTTTTTGACGTCTTGCGCGCGCGACTTATCGGCAACCAATACCGCGTCATTCATCGCGACAGCCATGATATTGTTCAGGCCTATCCCGACAACCTCAAGGCGCTCGCTGTCCGAGCGCAGTAATGTGTCCTGACAATCAATTGCGGTTGCATCACCGCTTGTCACGACGCCGTCTGCATCAGGGCCACTCTCGCGCCAGACGGCATCCCAGCCGCCCAAGTCTGACCACGCCGCGTCAAAAGGTACGACCGACAGGTTTTCAGCCTTTTCCATCACCGCATAGTCGATCGAGATATCTTGGGCACCCGCCCAAGGCTCGGGGGCTAGTCGCAAGAACCCAAGGTCAGGCTTTGCATCGTCCAGCGCGCGCTGGACGGGTTCCAGCAATTCGGGCGCATGGGCACGGAAGGCGGCAATGATGTCGACGGCCCGGAACAGGAATATACCTGCATTCCATTTGAAATTACCGGCTGCCAGCATTTCTGCTGCACGCTCAACATCAGGTTTTTCTATAAACTGTTTTAGCGGAACGGTCGCGCCACCATTGTCGGGCTTTTCGGCCAGCTCAAGATAACCATAGGCTGTTTCCGCATGGGTGGGTGTAATCCCAAAGGTGACTAGCTGCCTTCTCGCGACAGCATCCAGTCCGCGAATGATCGCTGCATGAAAGGCGTTAACATCAGGAACGACATGGTCAGAAGGCGCGACCAACAAAACAGCGTTTTTGTCCTCTTCGCTTGCACGCAGGGCTGCGGCCAATACCGCAGGCGCGGTGTTGCGGCCTTCTGGTTCGATCAGTATTGGTCCCGGATCAATTCCCACTGCCTGCAGTTGTTCCGTGACTATAAAACGGAAATCCGCGTTGGTCAGAACCATTGGAGCCGCAAAACTTAATGACGGAGTTTCAGCGGTCACACGCAAAGCCGAGGTTTGGAACAGAGTATTGTCGCCCACGAGGGAAGCGAACTGTTTAGGGTAACTTTTCCGCGACAAAGGCCACAAACGAGTTCCGGAACCGCCGCAAAGAAGAACAGGAGTAATCCGCATGATGAATCCATTCGGTAAAATCTAGGTTCTATTGGTCCTAGTGAATGCCCTTTCCTTTGACAAGCTGAGGGTTTGAATGACAAGGAATTATTCGAGAACTGTGCCAATACATGCTCGCTTTCTTCATTGAATTTTTCAACATAAAGCTGCGTTTTCGCATGTCTTATCTATTCGAGGACGCCTGGTATTTACTCGGAACCGCTGTGAAAAACTGGCGGATGATCAAGTAAGCCGAGTAAAAAATTGACTGAACAGTAAAATAATGTTCGCATCACCCAAAACAGGAGGGTGTCATGGCCAATCAAAAATTTTCCCGACGCGTGTTGTTGGCCGCTGTTGCAGCGGCTTCAACGTTGTATTCAGCAGGGCTTGCGGCAGCAGAAACCGTAAAAGTCGCAGCAATCTATACGCTGCCGGTTGAACAACAGTGGATCAGCCGTATCCACAAAGCACTGAATGCCGCGGCCGAACGCGGGGATATCGAATATGTATTCTCGGAAAATGTGGCCAATACAGATTATGAACGCGTGATGCGCGAATATGCAGAACAGGGATCGCAACTGATTGTGGGCGAGGTGTTCGGCCTGGAGCGCGCGGCGCGTAAGGTGGCCAAAGATTACCCGGACACCGCCTTTCTTATGGGGTCGTCGTTTGGGCCGGTCGGGCCAAATTTCTCGGTCTTTGATAACTGGATCCACGAGCCGTCTTATCTGACCGGCATGGTCGCCGGGGCCGCGACAGAATCGAATGTCATCGGAATGGTTGGCGGATATGCGATCCCCGAGGTAAACCGCCTGATGAATGCCTTCATGGACGGGGCACGTGAGGTTAACCCTGATGTCAAATTCCTCGTGACCTTTATCGACAGCTGGTACGACCCGCCAAAAGCCAAGGAAAGCGCTATCGCGATGATGGATGCGGGTGCTGACGTCATGTATGCCGAACGCTTTGGTGTGTCAGACGCCGCGGTAGAGCGCGGGGTCAAGGCCGTGGGCAATGTGATCGACACGTCAGGCGATTATCCGGGAACGATAATGGCGTCGGCCCTGTGGCATATGGAGCCGACCATCGACAAGGCCGTCGCCAATGTGGCGAACGGATCGTTCGAGGCTGCAGATTATGGTCAGTACAGCTTTATGGGCTATGGCGGCGGCTCGATGGTTTTGGACGAAGAACTGGTCCCCGCCGAAGTTGTCGAAGCCGTGAATGCGCGGCAGACCGAGATCCTTGATGGCCTGTTCCGGGTCAATGTGAACGACGATCGTCCGGTTTCAGACCAGTAATCATTCCCGGGCCGGTCTGCACACCGGCTCGTTTTCCCAATGACAGATTCCACGGTTCTGAAACTCAACGGGCTGAGCAAACAATTCGGTCCGGTCATCGCTAATGACAATGTCAGCCTCATCCTCAAAAAGGGTGAGGTTCTTGCGCTGCTGGGCGAAAACGGCGCGGGCAAGACCACGCTGATGAATATGCTGTTTGGGCATTATTTACCCGATTCAGGGTCTATAGAAGTCGCTGATGAAGCAGGGTTGATGCACCCACTACCGCTGGGCCATCCACAGGTGGCGCTGGCCTCGGGCGTAGGAATGGTGCACCAGCATTTCACATTGGCCGAGAATATCTCGGCCCTAGACAACATCACGCTTGGGGCCGAACCTCTGTTCGCGCTGCGCCGCAAGCGTGGCGAAGCGCGTCGCAAGATTGAGGCGATCATGGCCCAAAGCGGCCTGACCGCCCCGCTGGACACTCCGGTTGGGCGCCTTTCAGTGGGCGAGCGTCAACGCGTCGAGATCCTCAAGGCGCTTTACAGGGATGCTCGCATTTTGGTCCTTGACGAACCGACCGCGGTTCTGACGCCGCAAGAGGCCGACACGCTTTTTGAAAACATCCGGAACATGACGCGCGAAGGACTGTCCGTCATATTCATCAGCCATAAACTGCGCGAGGTTCTGGCATTCTCGGACCGTATCGCCGTTTTGCGCCACGGACAAAAAGTGGGGGAAATGGCGACGGCAGATGCAGACGAGAAATCAATTGCCCGCATGATGGTTGGTGCCGAAACGCCCCAGTTGGCAGGGTCGGAACTGACACCGGGCGAGCCAATTCTGACACTGTCCGATGTCTCGGTCGCGGGTCGGTCCAATCGCGATACGCTGACCGATGTGAACCTGACGGTGCACGCATATGAAATCCTGGGAATCGCCGGGGTTTCGGGGAACGGTCAAAAAGGGTTGGCTAATGCAATTGCGGGGCTCGCGCGGCTTGAAAAGGGTCTAATTAAGGTTGATGGCGTAAAAATAACGTCCCCGACCCCGGCCAGGATGGTGGATGCCGGGGTTGGCCGCATTCCGGAAGATCGCCACCATGAAGGTATCGTGGGCGCGATGAGCGTATCTGAAAACATGGTTATCGAACGGTTACGCGATCCAGAGGTCCAGACGTTCGGTTTGTTAAGACGCGAAGACATTCAGGACAATGCTGAGCGTCTGGCCAAAGCGTATGATGTACGCGGACCCGGCGTCGATGCGCCGGCAAGGTTGCTGTCCGGCGGGAACATACAAAAGCTTATACTGGCGCGGGTTTTCGACCGTGCCCCACGTCTTATTCTGGCCAACCAGCCGACGCGTGGCTTGGACATGGGCGCAGCGGCTGACGTCGGCAAGCGCCTGTTGAACGCGCGGGCGCGCGGTGCAGGCGTGGTTCTGATCTCAGAAGATCTGGATGAATTACTAAGCTTGGCAGACAGGATATTCGTTATTCGCGACGGAGAGCTGCACGAAGCGCCGGGCCGCGACCGTGAACAAATCGGGCTGATGATGGCAGGAGAACCCGCATGATCCGCATCGAACCACGTCAAACGCAATCGCGGGCCTTTACCTTGGGCGTGCCGATCTTATCCGCGGTGATTGCGTTGGGTCTTGCTGCGATCCCATTGTTGGCGGCAGGCGCTCACCCGATCACCGCCTATGCCGAGATGTTCCGCGGCGTGTTCGGATCGGTCTTTGCGTTTTCCGAAGTTCTGACCCGCGCCACACCGCTGATATTCACCGGACTGGCCGCGGCTTTGGCCTTTCGCGCGAAGTTATGGAACATCGGGGCCGAAGGTCAGCTGTATTTGGGCGCAATGGCCGCTGTGGCGGTCGGCTCGGGGCTGTTTGATATCTCGGGCATTCTTCTGGTCCCGCTGATTATCCTGACCGGTGCCGCGGCCGGAGCGGCCGGGATGGTCGCGCCGACCTATCTGAAAACCCGGTTTGGCGCGGATGAGGTGGTCACGACGCTGCTTTTGAACTTCATCATCCTGATCTTTGTGCAGATGATGCTTGAAGGGCCATTGCAAGACCCGCTGAGTTTGGGATGGCCGCAGTCCGAGCCGGTTTTGGATCAGGGCATGCTACCTCCGCTGATGGATCGGATGCGTGTGCATTCAGGGCTAATTTTGGCTCTAATACTGGCTGGGTTGGCGCAATTTATGCTGGCGCGATCCGTTTGGGGGTTCCGTTTGCGGGCCGTGGGCGAAAACGCTGCCGCCGCGCGACATGCTGGTATCAACGTGAACAGATCTTTGTTCGGCGTGGCCATCCTGTCGGGTGGTCTGGCCGGTTTGGCAGGTGTGAGTGAGGTTGCCGGCCTCAAAGGGTACCTGACCGCAGATCTGTCGCCGGGGTTTGGCTATACCGGCATCGTTGTGGCGATGTTGGCAGGGCTGTCACCGATGGGTGTGGTGATTGCGGCCCTTTTCATTGCATCCGTTTTTGTCGGTGCCGACAGCATGAGCCGCGCCATGGGCGTGTCGTCCTTCCTTGCGGATCTGGTTGTTTCGATGTCGCTTCTCTGCGTCCTCGTCGGAGGGTTCGTCGCGCGATACCGGATCGTAAGGGCCAGCGCGACGAGGACCGCGTCATGATGGATATCCTCAACATCCTGCTGTCTGAAAGCTTTTGGGCCGCTTCCTTGCGCATCGCGACACCGTTGATCTTTGGCGTTCTGGGCGCGCTGATCTGCGAAAGGGCTGGCGTTCTGAACCTTGGGATCGAAGGTATCTTTGTCGTCGGTGCAATGTGTGGCTGGATGGCCGTCTGGTTGGGCGCAGGACTTTGGGGCGGTGTTCTCGTGGCGGCCTTAGCCGGTGCGTTCTTCGGCCTTCTTCATGCGATCCTCACGGTGCCTTTGGGGCTGTCCCAGCATGTCTCTGGATTAGGGATCACGCTGTTTGCGACATCGGTCAGTTACTATACCTACCGTACGGCGTTGCCGAATGTATCTTCGCCACCAAGGATCGAACCATTTCAGCCCTTGGACCTGCCCATTTTGTCTGATTTGCCCTTTTTAGGCTCTGTTCTGTTTCAGCAAACAGCGCTGACGTGGCTGGCTTTGGTACTGGTTGCGATGGTTTGGTATGTGCTGAACCGCACGGCGCTGGGCGTGGCGATCAAGGCCGTGGGCGACAACCCGGACAGCGTGGATGCGCAAGGTTTGTCCGTATATGGTTTGCGCATCGGGGCCATTGTGGTCGGATCCGCGCTTATGGCATTGGGCGGCGCGTTCCTGACCATGAGCGCCTTTGACGCTTTCTTTTTTGGCATGGTCAACGGACGCGGATGGGTTTGTATCGCACTGGTGATTTTTGCAAGCTGGCGACCGGGCAAAGCCCTTTTGGGCGCGTTGCTATTCGGCGCCTTTGACGCGTTGCAAGTTCGTCTACAGACCGAGGTTGGCGCCTTGGTGCCCGGACAGGTGTTTCTGATGGTGCCATATGTCCTGTCCATCATCGCCCTTGTGATCGCCGCGCGCTCGGCGGATTATCCGCGGGCATTGCTCACCCCTTGGTTCAAAGGTCAACGTTGATTATGGTCGATCTGCTTATCAAAAACGCCACCCTGACCGATGGTCAAACCGGAATGGATATCGCCTGTCAGGATGGCAAAATCACTGCGGTTGAGGCCGGCATTACCGCCGAGGCCGCCGAGATCATCGACGCTGCGGGTCAATTGGTGTCTGCACCCTTTGTCGATCCGCATTTCCACATGGATGCGACTTTATCATTGGGGAATCCTCGCATGAATGTCTCGGGCACGTTGCTTGAGGGTATTGCTTTGTGGGGCGAGCTTAAACCGATCCAGTCCGTTGATGACATCGTTGCCCGCGCTTTGCGCTATTGCGAACTGGCGGTGTCCAAGGGGATTGGTGCGATCCGCAGTCATGTGGACACCTGCGATGACGAATTGAAGGGCGTGCAGGCGCTGTTGCAGGTGCGCGAGCAAGTTAAGGACTATCTTGACCTGCAGCTGGTCGCTTTCCCGCAAGACGGTGTATTGCGCAGCCCAAGCGCCATGCAGAACACGATCCGTGCGCTGGATATGGGCGTAGACGTGGTCGGAGGTATTCCGCATTTCGAACGGACCATGGCGGACGGGGCGGAGTCCGTTCGGATTCTGTGTCAGCTGGCGGCTGATCGGGGTCTGATGGTTGATATGCATTGCGACGAAAGCGATGACCCGCTGAGCCGTCATATTGAAACACTGGCCTATGAAACGCAGCGATTGGGGTTGAATGGAAGAGTTACGGGTTCGCATCTGACCTCGATGCATTCGATGGACAACTACTATGTCTCGAAGCTGATCCCGCTGATGGTCGAATCCGGTGTTCATGCGATCCCGAACCCGTTGATCAACATTATGTTGCAGGGGCGGCATGACACCTATCCCAAACGCCGCGGCCAGACCCGTGTGCGTGAGCTGCGCGATGCCGGGATCACCGTCGGTTTCGGTTCTGATTGTATGATGGACCCTTGGTATTCGCTGGGTAAAGCCGACATGCTGGATGTGGCCTTCATGGGGTTACATGTGGGGCAACTCTCTAGCCGCGCGGACATGGCCTGGTGTTTTGATGCGGTGACCCGGAACTCGGCCCGGATCATGGGTTTGCAGGGATATGGCGTGGCCAAAGGGTGCGATGCGAATTTCGTATTGCTGCAAGCCGCCGACCCGATCGAAGCGATCCGCCTGCGAGCCCATCGTTTGGCGGTTGTACGCAAGGGCCGGGTAATTTCTCGTTCAGCTCCGGTAACCCACGAACTGAACCTACCATCGAGCCAAAAAACACTGGACGAGTCGCGTGTCCCGTTTGAGGGATGATTGCTAGGCCTTGGGTAAGGGCAAGCAGCCGGGCAAGCCTGCGGGCAGTACCAAACGCGCGCCATTGGCGTACAGGGATTTGGCAAAGCCCGGCATGTCCGAGGCAACCGTCACGCTGAGCCTTGAGGCCGCGAGGATCGCAGTATCATCCGACAACGCATCCAACAGTCTTTCCTGAGGCAGAAGAACCACGTAGGCGGGGGCCTCATCCGTCAGCAACGCAACCACCACCAGGGTCGATAACCAGCCCAATACCAGTAATGGCAGGGCGATCAGGATGGACCTAATAGTCATGGATATGTTCTAGGGTCAGACCTGATCTCTCGGTCTGCCGTAGCTGGTCGGCCAGATCGGCAACCTTGACGACGATCAGATGGCGATAGTCGTCAAAACCCTGTCGAGGCGCGCTGAAAACGGCTCCGGGCTCGGACGGTCGCGAAGACAAAGCGGTGAACATGATATCGTCATTTCCGGCGATCTCGATGATATCCACACCGTTGCGCGCCATTTCGGTCAAAAGATTGGTCAGTTCGCGATAACGAGGGGTTTCGATCTCGGTGCCTTCGGGTCGGGTGCCAATGACCTGAACGTCAGGGTATGTCGAAAAATCCTCGGCGCCGGTTGCAATCATGCGCAGCGTCAGCTCGTCCGGTCCAACCTGTTCCACGGCTTGTTCAATCACACCGGCATAAGCGTCCTTGGCGGTGTATTCCAACCCCAGCGCAATAGCGCGTTCGCTGTCGCGCAACGAGCCGGTGGACTGTTCCAGCAGGTCCTGCGCATCTTGCGCAAAAGGCCATTTATACCAGGGGACCTGTTGCAGGAACTCGGCATAGGCGGCAGCCTGCTGCGCCGAAACAGTGTCTAATGTTGCTTTTTCTGGCCCTCGAAGCGCCGTAAATAGGCGGCCAATCGTTTCTTCATAAGCGGCTTTCATCGCCAATTCCGCGGTAAAACTCGCGCCGATGACGTAAACCATCTGTTTCGTCGCGCCATCAATCTCACCATGGGCTGAGGCGTTTTCCGTCAGGGCGCAGAGAGAGCTCCAGAATCCGGTGATACCGCGCCAAAAACCGTAGTCGTGGGGATCGCCCTGATCCAGCACCTCGGCATAATCTGCGTATGCGTGAACGATGTGCCACTCGGGATAGGTCATCAATGTGCGGGTTTCGGGGCGGTGATGTTCCGTGGGCAGCAAGGCAGCATAGGTTTGCGGTTGCGCGGGGCCCTTGCAACTGGTTTCAACATACACAATTGGGGCGGCCAATCCGATGACCACGACCAGCAGCAGAAACACGATCCGCCGCATCCAGCGCAACAGAAACCTCATGCTGTGCGCCTCGCGTCCCGCAGACCAGCCCAGGCGGCCAGCCCGCCAAGCGCCAGATGAGGAAGATTTGCCAGAAAACGCCCCAGCGACAGGTCGATACCGGCAGAGGGGTTGGTGAATATCCCAAGGTCCAGATACCCGTAGCCGGTATAGAACCCGAACACCCCATCGCCAAGATAGGCCAGGCCGAAAAGGATCAGAAAGATGCGGGCGGCCTTGTGTGACCATAACCCCGCGATCAAGGCCCAAAAGGCCGACGCAACGTGCAAGGCATCGTCATAGAGGTCCAGCGCGAAAATCCCAAAAGCCAGCCCGTCCTCGTCGGTTACGCCGGGGATGTAATTCAACAAAGCAGCGATCATCAGCACGAAGAAATAGATGATGCAAAGGTTTTGAAGGTTGGTCATAAAAGCCCCAGATAACTGTCCCAAAGGTTATTTCTAAGAACAAGCTGCGGGTCCAGGCTGCGTTTGGCCTGCGCGAATTCTGCAGCACGTGGATAGGCCGCCGTCAATTGATCCAGCCGCGCGTGTGGACGGTAGGGCAGATAATAGGCCCCGCCAATTTCAACAATTTTGTCGATAAGTGCCTGTGTCATACGGGCCATGTCTGCTTCGCCACGTTGGGTCATTTCCTGGCTAAAGGACATGACGGCGGCGATCCTGGGTTCAGACGCAAAGGATAAAACCGCCTGATCGTCTTGCGCCACGTATCGAAGCGTAACGTTCAGAAACTCCTGATACGAGGCGGGGATCACCTCACGGCAGGCGATAAGAAAATCATCGAAGGCGTCAAACCCCACGAAATACTCATGCAATATGTCGGTCCGGTCTGGGTTGCGATCGTCCAGCGTGATGACGGGTTCATTGATCAATGAGTTCCGGGTTGCGTCGCCACCCCCGAGGGCGGGGCCAAGTATTGTTTCATTCCACCAGCGGAAGGATTTGAATGCCTCACTTCCGAGCTGCGCACGGTACAGGCGGCTGGCAGCATGTGACATCCAGCCCGAGCCTGACGCGGCTGGCAGTTCAGACTGATCAACCGTTTCGCGATAGGTGATCAGCAAAGCGTCTTCGAAGAAAGACGCCCTTTCGACATTCAGCCTGCCATAGGCCATCGTGACAGCCGGGTCATCGACCGCTTTGCGAAAGGCAGAAGCAAATGCGCTGGCTTCCATAACGTCAAAGGACGGTGTGAGGCGGGTGTTGGGAACCATCTCGACCTCAAGGTCCACGATGACACCGATCAACCCGTACCCGCCCATTCCCAGATTGAACAAGTCCGCGTTCTCGGTCGGTGAGCAGGTCACAAGATCGCCCGACGGTAAAACCATTCGCAATGAGCGTATCGTGGCCCCCATCGGCCCAAAGGGAACGGGCCAGCCATGGGCGTTAACCGAATATGTGGCGGCAACGCCGAAGTCGTGGTTCGATTGCATCACCTTAGGCGACCACCCGACTGGGTCCAGCGCCGCTATGACCTGAGACCAGCGCGCGCCGGCATGCGTCGAATACGTTTGGGCGGCGCTGTCAATTTCTACCCAGCCGTTGTCAAAGGTGATCGCCGTTCCGTCGCGGGGAATAGCCTGACCCCCCATCGAATGCCGCGCGGCGCCAACATTGAGCGGCCGCCCTTCGGCGCTTGCTTGCGCCAATTCGCGTCTGATGGCCGCGATCAGGGCTTCACCGGCATCCTCGGACATGACCAGATGCTTGTGGACCGGGGTCGGTGACAGACCGCTGGCGTCATTCATGACCATCGGGTCCTGCGGCGCAAATGTCCGGCTCGTACCGGCGTATACGGGTAAGTCCGGGCCCAACCAGCGCGATACGCCCCAACCGGCCAAACCGCCCGCCGCGACGAGCGCGGCTCTTCTGGTGAAATTTCTCATGACTCTGCCTCATCCAATAAAGGATCAGAAATGGATTTAAGAATAGACCCTAATACGGCTTGAAATGATGCCGGGTCTTCGATCTGCGGTATGTGACCCACGTCCTTCAAAACGTGGAAATGAGCCTGAGGAACCAGGTTGTGCAAATCTTGTACCTGGGCCAATGGGGTCACGGTATCCTCAGCGCCCCAGATCAGACCGATTGGAACTTCAAGCCTGCGCCAGTTTTCAGGACGTGTGCTCAGGGCGGTCTGTGGGGGAACCAACAGGGTGGGCAACCAGTCAGCGACCGCTTGCGTATAGCCGACCCGGCGCATCGGTTCTTGCAGCAACTCCGTAGTTTCGACAGAGGCTGCGGATTTCACATGCAGAAAACTGCGCAGGAAAGCCCGCGTTAACAGCGGGTTCGAAATAGTTGCCGACGCGATGAATTGGCGAGAGGCCCGGTTGTCGAGGTAAAACGGGACCTCACTGGGCGGATCGTGTCGTCCCAGCGCGATGGCACCGCTGACGATCACCAATCCTGACACCAGATCGGGGCGTTTCATGACAGCCTCGGCCACGGGACCTGCGCCAAAAGAATGTGCGACGACAATCGGCCGGTTGTTCAGCGCTTCAAGCAGTGCAATCACACGATCGCTTTGCCGGTCACGGCTATAGTCCCCTTCTGGGTGTTCGGACCAGCCAAAGGGTGGCATGTCGAATGCCTGCGCATAGAACCCCTCTAAAGCAACAGCTTCAAGCGTTGGAAGCCAAAGCGCAGACCAGGCTGCCGTCCCATGGGCAAATAACACCGCCTGATTATCAGATTGGCCTTTTTCCAGCAGAAACACAGCGCCATCCGCGGTTTCTATCAGTTGGCCGCCGGGCGGAAGCTCTTGACCCAGGGCCAAAGACTCACGCGCGCCTGCGGCCAGCCGAAAGCCAATCAGCACAAGCGACACGAGCATAAGGCCCGCAAAACAAACTCTTAAAAGCACGCGCATCTTGGGAATAGTTGATTGCTTGGTGAACGAATGCAACCGGCGGAATACCTGACTATTTGGAACCGTGTGATTTCCGCAAGCTGACAGGCTGTGTGCCGGTTGGTACTATCATGACACGTTGATCAGACACTATTGTCGGAGTTCATTGCATGCTTTTCATAACAAACAGATTTCCAACTCAGAGTATCCGCACCCGCAAAGGGCGCAGGTTTACGTTTGATCTGGACAATAACGCGCCGTCCAATTCCGTGTTTTATTGCGAAAAAGGTGAGGGAGAGCACCATACAGAAATCACAAGCAAAGAGTTGTTGCGCCGTGTGCGCGACAGTGACTGCCGCCAGATATTGTTGTATTTGCACGGTTTCAACAATTTGCCCGAGGACGTCTTTAGAACAGCGTCCGAGTTGCAGCGCCTTTGCGATCAGGCCGACCCGGGCGAGGTGATGGTGCTGCCTCTGATCTGGCCCAGCGATAATGAGCACGGCATCGTTCAGAAATACTGGGACGATCAGAAGTCTGCGGACCAAAGCGGGTATTCCTTTGCCCGCGTGCTTGAGCGGTTCCTGGAGTGGCGCAATAGCGACGACAATGAACCCGATGTTGCGCCGTGCCTGAAACGGATGAACCTGCTTGCGCATTCGATGGGCAATCGCGTCTTGCGGCAGACATTGATGGAATGGGACCGCTATGATCTGGCATCGGGCGTGCCATTGTTGTTTCGCAACACGTTCATGGTCGCGGCTGATGTGGTGAACGAAACCGTCCATGAAAATGAACCCGGGGTTTTGGTCAGCCATGCCTCGCGCAATGTTGTGGTGTATTTTGCCTCCGATGATTTGGCGTTGCGGGCCAGCAAAGCGGCAAACCTCAAGAACAAGGTCGCATCGCGACGTCTTGGACATACAGGCCCCGAAAACATCGATCGCACCCCGCGCAATGTATTTCAGGTCGATTGTGATGACGTAAATACGCGCTATGACACGCCAACCGGGCACAACTATTTTGGACCAGTGGCCCCGGGAGGAGACGCAGGCAAGGTGTTTGAACACATATTCCGTTGCGTCAAGTCTGGGCGTGTTTTCCCGGATGATGAACATCGCCGCTCGATCATTTTACGCTGAACTGGTGGTTACTTAGAGTCTAATCAAGCTTAAATGAGAGTTTCAGATTTATCATTTCAGTTGCATCACATTCTAGTGTTGCAACTGTCAAAATGATCTGGATGATCAGGGCACCATGACCGCGAAAAGCGGTCAGCCGTCGTGAATGGCGGCGTGAACAAAAAACGGGGAGTTTGTAATGATCTTAAGAAATCTGATGATCGCGGCCAGCGCGACCGCGCTGATGGCTGCAGGCGCATCGGCTGAAACCCTGCGCTGGGCGCGGGCGGGCGACGCGCTGACGCTGGACCCGCACTCGCAAAACGAGGGTCCTTCTCACACCATCCGGCACCAGATGTATGAGCCGCTGATCATCCGCGACGTGACCGGCGCGTTTGAACCTGCGCTTGCGACCGAGTGGGGACCCAAGGCCGATGATCCGAATGTTTGGGTTTTCAAGCTGCGCGAGGGTGTGAAATTCCACGATAGCGCGGATTTCAACGCCGAAGACGTGGTGTTCAGCTTTGAGCGCGCCAAGCAGCCGAATTCCGACATGAAGGAGCTGATCGGCTCAATCACCGAAGTTCGCGCGGTTGATGACTACACCGTCGAGATCGTCACCGACGGCCCGAACCCGATCCTGCCGTCGAACCTGACCAACCTGTTCATCATGGATAAGGGCTGGTCCGAGGCGAACAACACCGTCAATGTGCAGGATTTTGAGGGTGGTGAGATCACCTATGCCACCACCAATGCCAATGGCACGGGCCCATATGTTCTGCAAAGTCGCGAGCCTGACGTCAAAACCGTGATGGTGCGCAACGACAACTATTGGGGTATCGACCAGTTCCCGATGGAAGTGACCGAGATCATCTATACACCCATCCAGAACGCGGCGACCCGCGTTGCGGCGATGCTGTCGGGTGAGGTGAACTTCCTGCAGGATATGCCGGTGCAGGATATTGACCGCGTTAACGGCGCAGATGGCCTGATGGTCAAGCAGGCCCCGCAGAACCGCGTCATCTTCTTTGGTATGAACCAGGGCTCGGATGATATCGAAGCGGATAACGTGGACGGCAAGAATCCTCTGGCCGATGTGCGTGTGCGTCAGGCGATGTCGATGGCGATCAACCGCGATGCGATCAAGCAGGTCGTAATGCGCGGCCAGTCGCAGCCTGCGGGCATGATCGCACCTCCCTTCGTGAACGGCTGGACCGCTGACATGGACGGCGAATCCTCGACCGATCTGGAAAAAGCCAAGGCGCTGATGGCCGAAGCAGGCTATGGCGATGGCTTCTCGCTGCGGCTGGACTGCCCGAATGACCGCTACATCAACGATGAGGCGATCTGTCAGGCGGCTGTCGGGATGCTGGGTCAGATTGGCGTGACCGTGAATCTGGACGCCAAGCCCAAGGCGCAGCACTTCCCGCTGATCACCGACAGCAAGACCGACTTCTACATGCTGGGTTGGGGTGTGCCGACATATGACTCGGAATACATCTTCAACTTCCTTGTGCATGGTCGCGAGGACGATATCGGCACGTGGAACGGAACCGGATATCAGGACGATGCGCTGGATGCCAAGATCAAGTCGCTTGCCTCGAACACCGATCTGGACGCGCGGAACGCTGACATCGCCGACATCTGGCGGGTGGTGCAGGACGAGGCGCTGTACATCCCCATCCACCATCAGGTTCTGAACTGGGGTATGGCTGACGGTGTGGGCATCGAAGTGGATGCCGAAGACCAGCCGAAGGTCAAATACTTCACCATGAACTAAGTCAGTTCTATTGCTTAATCAGACAGGGCGCGGATTTCGCGCCCTGTTTTCGTTTCGACCTGAGATTTCCTTGCGCATGCAGGAAAAACCAAGAAAACTCGATCCCAGAAACAGGGAGACATTGTGATGATCCTCAGAAACAGTGCCATTGGCCTGGCCTTTTTAGCTGCGACCAGTGTTCAGGCGGCCGAGTTCAAATGGGCCTCGACTACCGATCCTCAGACCATGGATCCGCACGCCGTCAACTCGGCCCCCGTTCTGGGCTTTCTCAACAACGTCTATGAGGGGTTGGTACGCCGTGACAAAGACATGACCGTCGAGCCCGCGTTGGCCGTCAGTTGGGAGCCGATCGGCGAAGGCGAAGGGTGGCGTTTCAAGCTGCGTGAGGGCGTGACGTTCCATGATGGTAGCACCTTTGATGCACAGGATGTCCTGTTCAGCTATCAGCGTGCATCCGGCGAGGCCGCAGATACCCGCAGCTGGTTCGCGCCGGTCAGTGAGGTGATCGTCGTCGACGACTACACCGTTGATATCATGACCACAGCACCAAACCCGTTGTTCCCGTCCTCGATCGCCAACTGGATGATCATGGATCAAGGTTGGGCCGAGGCCAACGATGCCGTTGTGCCAGACAAAGAGACCGGCAATTACGCCACGATCAATGCCAATGGTACGGGCGCTTTCAAAGTGGCTGCCCGCGAGCCGGGGTTAAAGACCGTATTAGAGCCACATCAAGGCTGGTGGGACAAGGTTGAGCACAACATTACCCGCGCCGAGTTCAACCCGATCCAGAACCCAGCGACTGCCGTTGCGGCCCTGCTGTCGGGTGATGTGGACATGATCAACCCCGTGCCCATTCAGGACGTCGCGCGCCTGAAGGAAAACGGGGATGTGGATGTTATTCAGGGTATCGAGGCGCGCGTGATCATGCTGGGCTTTGACCACGAGGCTGAGACGCTGAAATACACCGACGATGCGGGCAAGCCGAACCCGTTCCGCGATGCGCGGGTCCGTCAGGCGGTGGCACAGGCCGTCAATGTCGACGCGATCCTGGCCACGATCATGCGGGGCAATGCCGAGGCCGCCTCGCAACTGGTCAGCCCCGCCATGAGCGGCTATTCTGCTGCCCACGCAGACCGCCCTGCCTTTGATGTCGACGGCGCCAAGGCGTTGCTGGCCGAAGCGGGCTATGCCGACGGGTTCTCATTCGGGCTGAAATGCCCCAACGATCGCTATCTGAATGATGAGGCCGTCTGCCAGGCGGTTGTCAGCATGTTGGCGCAGATCGGAGTTTCTGCCGAACTGGATGCAATGCCGGTTCGTAACTATTG
Organism: Ruegeria sp. BG8; assembly: GCF_056538325.1. NCBI lineage: Bacteria > Pseudomonadati > Pseudomonadota > Alphaproteobacteria > Rhodobacterales > Roseobacteraceae > Ruegeria > Ruegeria sp. BG8. The sequence goes on from NZ_JBQFSZ010000008.1 coordinate 62,232, forward strand.
GCCAGAGCTGCGCGAGGATAATTACGACATGTACCTGTTAGGCTGGAGCCCGGGTACGTTTGATGCGGAACACCCTGTGCGGTTCCTTGTTGCTACTCCGAACGAAGAGAAAAAACTGGGTAGCTGGAACTTTGGTGGCTATTCGAACGCGCGAGTGGATGAGCTGCTGCCGATGATCCAGTCGGAACTGGACGCAGCCAAGCGTCAGGCCATGCTGGATGAGGTCACCCAGATATATCAGGACGACCACGTCTATATTCCGATGTACGTGCAGCCCTTGGTCTGGGGGACTGGCAGCAATATTGATCTGACGCAGCGCCCGGACAATTTCTTTCTGTTGCGCTGGGTTACGGTGAACTAACCCGATGGGTGTCATGATTGATGGGCTCTATCACCCAGAGGACCCGGCCCCTGAGACAAGCCTAGACGGTGCTTACCGCCGGCAGGCGTCTACCATACGCAATGATCTGCCGGACGGACCTTATTCGCCCGGCAGGTTCCACCTGTATGCCGCATGGAATTGCCCTTGGGCGCATCGGGTTCTGTTGACCCGTGCAGTCAAAGGGTTGGATGACATCATAACCGTGTCCTATGCCCGTCCGCGCCGAACTCCGGATGGGTGGGTTTATGACGCAGAGGGTGAATATGCCGATCCCCTGTTCGGCGTCACCGCTTTGCATCAGGTCTACGCCAAGGTTGACCCGGCCTATACCGGTCGGATCACCGTTCCGTTGCTATGGGATCGTGTTGAAAACCGTGCGGTGTCGAATGAGTCCGCCGATCTGGTTCGAATGCTGGGTACGCTCGACGGGTATGGCCCTGATCTGGCACCTGCGGATAAATTGGAGCAGATCGACGACTGGAATGAGAAAATCTATCCACGCCTGAACAATGGCGTCTACCGTACTGGCTTTGCACGCACGCAAGATGCCTATGAGGCTGGGTTTCACGACGTGTTCGCCATGTTGGACGAGATCGAGGCGCATTTGGCGACAAACAGATATCTATGCGGCGATGAGCTGACCGAAGCTGATTTGCGTCTTTTTCCAACACTCGCACGGTTTGATGTGGCCTATCACTATGCGTTCCGCTGCAACCTGCAGCGGCTGATCGACTACCCAAACCTTTGGGGATATGCGCGGGATCTGTACACACGTCCTGAAATCGCGCAAACCGTGAAGCCCGAGATATACAAGACGGGCTATTTCTCTCCATCCGAGCTTCGCAACCCTCTGGGTATCGTTCCACTCGGTCCAAAAGTGGATTGGCTTGCGCCACATGACCGGGCGGCACTGGGTCCCGCGACATCTTGACCATTCGGCCGACCCGTGCGTAGACACGGAAATCAACGGGGAAAATGAATGTTCGCATATATCGTCCGAAGGATGTTCCAATCCGTGATCGTTTTGCTGGTCGTGGGTCTGGTCGCGTTTTCGATGTTTCGTTTTGTCGGCGATCCGATCGACAACATGCTGGGGCAAGAACGGACACAGGCCGATATTGACAGGCTGCGCGCCGAGCTTGGGTTGGATCAGCCTTTCCCGGTGCAGTATTTCAAGTATCTGCAAGGCGCGGCGCAAGGGAATTTCGGTGTTTCCTTCCGTCAGGGCCGGCCGGTCTCGACGATCCTGTTAGAGCGCGCTCCTGCCACGTTAGAGCTGGCTTTCGTGTCCGGTTTTCTGGCGATCACTATGGGTATTGCGCTGGGCGTTTTTACTGCGATCCGAAGACAAGGGATCGCGGCGAATGTGATCATGACGGTTTCGCTGATTGGGGTTTCCCTGCCAACCTTTCTGATCGGGATCTTACTTATCTATATCTTCTCGGTCGAACTGGACCTTCTGCCCAGCTTCGGGAGGGGCGAAACCGCTATGATTGGCAATTGGTCCACGGGGTTCCTGACGGCCTCGGGTCTAAAGGCGCTGATCCTGCCGGCGATCACGCTGGGTCTGTATCAGATGACGCTGATCATGCGGCTGGTCCGATCCGAGATGCTTGAGGTGATGCGCGCCGACTATGTCCGTTTTGCCCGTGCGCGCGGGTTGTCGGATCGGGTGATCAATTTCCGCCATGCGCTGAAAAACACGCTGGTGCCGGTGATCACCATCACGGGCCTGCAGCTCGGATCAATCATCGCCTTTGCCATCATCACCGAGACGGTGTTCCAGTGGCCGGGTGTTGGCCTGCTGTTCATCAACGCGATCCAGTTTGTCGATATTCCCGTCATGGCCGCTTATCTGATGCTGATTTCGGTCATGTTCGTGACGATCAACCTGATTGTCGATCTTCTTTACTATGCTATTGACCCGCGCCTGCGTGTCGACGCGAGGGCCACATGACCGATATTCTCGATACACCCAAAGCCCCCGAAAAGACGCGGTTTGCCAAGTTCTGGGACAGCGATTTTGCATGGTCCTTCCGGCATTCTCCCGTGGCGATCATCGCGACGCTGGTCGTGGTCATTCTGGTGCTGTCAGCGATCTTTGCGCCGCTGATTGCGCCGTATAACCCGTTCGATCCGGCCTCGCTGAACCTGATGAACGGGTTCACGCCGCCCGGCACGCCCAACGCCTTCACGCAGGAAACCTTCTTTCTGGGCACCGATGATCAGGGCCGCGATGTGTTCTCGACCATCCTGTATGGATTGCGGGTTTCGCTGTTCGTCGGGGTCTCGGCCGTGGTGCTGGCGATGATCATCGGCGTGATCCTCGGCCTGATGGCGGCTTATTACGGCGGCTGGATCGAGACTGTGATCATGCGGGTTGCGGATGTGCAGCTGACCTTTCCGGCCATTCTGGTGGCCATGCTGATCTTTGGTATCGCCAAGGGCGTGACCCCGCCGGAATATCGCAATGCGATGGCGATCTATGTGCTGATCGTCGCGATTGCCCTGTCGGACTGGGTGCAATTTGCCCGCGTCGTGCGTGGCGCGGCGCTGGTGGAAAAGAACAAGGAATACGTTCAGGCCGCCCGCCTGATCGGTCGCGGATCGTTCCCGATCATGTTCCGCCATATCCTGCCCAATGTCCTCAGCCCGGTTCTGGTGATTGCCACCATCTCGCTGGCGCTGGCCATCATTGCCGAGGCAACGCTCAGCTTCCTTGGCGTGGGCGCGCCCCCGACCCAGCCGTCGCTGGGCACGCTGATCCGCATCGGGCAGGGCTTCCTGTTCTCGGGTGAGTGGTGGATCCTGTTCTTCCCGGCCTGCACCCTTCTGGCGCTGGCCCTGTCTGTGAACCTGCTGGGCGACTGGCTGCGCGATGCGCTGAACCCCAAGCTGCGGTGATTTCATGAGCCTTCTGACGATCAATGACCTGACGGTCGAATTCCCGACCCGCCGCAAACTGTTCACTGCCGTGGACCATGTGGACCTGTCGGTGGAGCCGGGCGAAATCCACGGTCTGGTGGGCGAATCCGGGGCCGGTAAATCCACCATTGGCGCGGCCATCATGGGGTTGTTGGACCGCCCCGGCCGTATTGCCAGCGGTACAATTAAGCTGAGCGGTGATCAGATCAGCGGTCTGGACGCCGAGGCGATGCGTGGTCTGCGCGGCAAAAAGATCTCGATGATCTTTCAGGACCCGCTGACTTCGCTGAACCCTCTGTTCACTGTGCGCGAGCAATTGGTCGAGACGATTCAGGCCCATCTGGGCGGCTCGGACGCCGAGGCCAACAAACGCGCTCGCGATCTGATCGACCGCGTTGGCATCCCTGACCCCGACACGCGGCTGGATCAATACCCGCACCAGTTCTCGGGCGGGATGCGGCAGCGCGTGGTGATTGCCCTGGCGCTGTGCACGGAACCGGACGTGATCATCGCGGATGAACCGACAACGGCGCTGGACGTGTCGGTTCAGGCGCAGATTCTGGACCTGATCAAGGAACTGGCGACCGAACGTCAGGTGGGCGTCATCCTGATCACCCACGATATGGGCGTGATTGCCGACACCACGGATAAGGTGACGGTGATGTATGCGGGCAAAGTGGTTGAGACCGGCCCGACATCGCAAGTCATGGGCCAGCCCAGCCATGAATACACCAAATCGCTGATCGCCGCCGTGCCCCGTCCTACGCTGAAACTGCACCGCTTTCCGCAGATCAGCTATGGCGGGCGCGAGACCCGGTTCGCCATCGAGGATATGGCGCGCCATTGGCCCAAGGTCGACAATGACACCACCAAACCGGTGTTCGAGATACGCAACCTGACCAAGAAGTTCCTGCAAAAGAAGGGCCTGCTGCCTTGGGATCGCACCTATTTCACTGCTGTGGATGATGTCAGCTTTGACATCCGCGCGGGTGAGGTGTTTGGCGTTGTGGGCGAATCCGGATCGGGCAAGTCCACGGTCGCGCGGATGATCGCGGGGCTCTATCCGGTCGATGGCGGCACGATCTCGTTTCAGGGGCAGGTTGTCAGCGACCTGACCAACAAAGCTGCACTGGACGCCTACCGCAAAAACATCCAGATGATCTTTCAGGATCCCTATTCCTCGCTCAACCCCCGTATGCGAGTGGACGAAATCGTGGCCGAGCCGATCCGCCATCACAAGCTGATGGAAGGTGCTGACATCAAGCGCCGTGTGGATGAGTTGCTGGATCAGGTTGGGCTGGGTCATGAGGCCGGGCTGAAATACCCGCATGAATTCTCGGGCGGTCAGCGTCAGCGCATTTCCATCGCGCGCGCCCTGGCTACACAGCCGCGCTTTCTGATCTGTGATGAACCCACAAGTGCGCTGGACGTGTCTATTCAGGCCCAAATCCTGAACATCCTGAAGGATCTGCAAGAACATCTGGGCCTGACGCTGCTGTTCATCAGCCATGACCTTCCAGTGGTACGCCAGATGTGCGACAGGGTCGCGGTGATGAAACAGGGTAAAGTTGTTGAACTGCAAGACACCAACGACCTGTTCGCAAATCCACAGACTGATTACGCGCGGGAATTGCTCAGACTAATGCCAAAATTGGACGATCTATCCACCGAGGGGCTAAGCCCCGAAGGTTAATGCCCGCAGTCCGTGCATATGGACGTACATAAGCATTAAATTCGTTAAGTATTGCGGAGTCGTTCGGGTTTGCTGCGCTCGGCTCCTGTCCCAAGGCGCGGAATCCAGAGGGGGCGGCCAGCCTGTGCTTTTAGTGTCAGTTTTCTGACAGAGGCAATCTCATACAGAAAAGCTATGGGCGGTGGAAAAAGAGGGGTATCGTAAATACCCTAACGGCGAAATCCTGCTGCGAACAAGGCGCATTCTCTATGTCACTCGTCCCCCGTCCGGAACTTGGCGAACCCTATCTTCTGACACCAGGTCCGCTAACGACCTCTTATTCCGTCAAACAAGCCATGCTGAGAGATTGGGGAAGCTGGGACGGCGATTTTCGCACCATGACTGCTGAACTGCGCGCACGGCTTTTGAAACTGCTGGGTGACGGGTCCGAGGACTACGATTGCGTGCCGATGCAAGGTTCCGGCAGTTTTGCAGTCGAGGCTATGCTGACGTCGATGATCCCGCCGTCTGGTAAGGCGTTGGTGCTGGCCAATGGTGCATACGGAAAACGCGCGGCTCAGACATTGGCATATGCTGGCCGTGCTTATGTGCTGCTGGATAAGGGCGATTACCTGCCGCCGCGCGGGTCAGAAGTGGCGCAGATATTGGCTGATGATCCGGAGATCACTCATGTCGTAGCGATCCACTGCGAGACCAGTTCGGGCATTCTGAACCCTCTGCGCGAGATTTCTGACGCCACCGCAGCGGCAGGCCGCAAGCTTTTGATCGACAGCATGTCCGCATTTGGCGCAATCCCCTTGCAGCCCAGCGAATTCACATTCGAAGCGATGGTGTCGTCGGCCAACAAATGTATCGAAGGTGTTCCGGGATTTGGGTTTGTACTGGCCCGAAAGTCAGCCCTGATAGCTGCAAAAGGAAATTGTCCGTCGCTCAGCCTTGATCTGCACGCGCAATGGGATGCGATGGAGAAAACGGGTCAATGGCGCTTTACCCCTCCGACGCATGTTGTTGCTGCGTTCCTTCAGGCCCTGACAGAGCACGAAGCCGAAGGCGGAGTTGCCGGGCGCGGCGCGCGGTACACGCAGAACCGCGATGTGATGGTGTCGGGCATGCGCGCGTTGGGGTTCGAGACATTGCTATCGGATGAATGGCTTTCCCCGATTATCGTGACATTTTTCTGCCCGTCTGATCCGAATTTCGAATTCGGACGCTTTTACGAGCTGATGAAGGAACAGGGCTTTATCATCTATCCGGGAAAACTGACCGAAGTGGATAGTTTCCGCATCGGGTGCATTGGACGCATGGACGCAGACGTTATGCGCGCGGTTGTCGATGCAGCCAAGCATGCTCTGACGGAAATGGGAGTTCATAGCGCGGCACCACCTGAAGCTGCCATTAACTCGCGCATGATGCAGACGGCTTGATTATACTTTATGACGAATATACCGTCATAATGACGGAAATTTCGTCATAATCGTCAAGATTGCCCCTGCAGAACGGACAAACGCGCCCTCATACTTTCTAAAAACGAAAGAGGAGGCGCGTTTTGAGCTGGAATATCTGTGTTATCGGAGCAGGCAAGATCGGTCAGATGATCGCGGCCTTGCTGCAATCTTCACCCAATTACACTGTAACGGTCGCCGACCGCGATCTTGCGGCTTTGTCCGGTTTAAACCGGCAGGGTCTTTCGACCAGACAGATTGATGTCGGCGACGAAGGCCAATTGACGCGAGGCTTGGCCGGCTTTGACGCCGTTATTTCGGCGGCTCCGTTTTTTCTGACCCCGAAAATTGCCAAGGCGGCCAAGACCGTCGGGGCCCACTACTTTGATCTGACCGAAGATGTCGCCGCAACCGAGGCTGTGCGCGCTCTGGCAGAAAACAGCACCACAGCCTTTATGCCGCAATGTGGATTGGCACCCGGTTTTGTTGGTATCGCAGGCGCGGCACTGGCCGCCGAATTTGACCAGCTGGATAGTCTGCATATGCGTGTCGGGGCTCTGCCGCTCTATCCGACCAATGCTCTGAAATACAATCTGACATGGTCTACCGACGGTTTGATCAACGAATACTGCAACCCTTGCGATGCCATTGTGAATGGTGAGCGTGTCAAAACCGCGCCGCTGGAAGACTACGAAGTTCTGGGTCATGACGGGGTGGAATATGAGTGCTTCAACACCTCGGGCGGATTGGGGACGTTACCCGAAACGCTGGAAGGCAAGGCGCGGGCGGTGTCGTATCGGTCGATCCGGTATCCGGGTCATTGCGATATTCTGAAACTGCTTCTCAAAGATCTGGGGCTGGAACGTCGCCGCGATCTAATGAAGGACATCTTTGAAACCGCCCTGCCGCGTACGGATCAGGATGTGGTTCTGGTCTATTGCACGGCCAAAGGCATGATTGACGGCGCATTGCGCGAGAAATCACTGATCAACAAGAGCTTTGCCCGAACCATCAAAGGGCAGGTCTGGAGCGCAATTCAGGTGACCACCGCAGCGGGTGTTTTAGGCGTCGTTGACCTGATGCGATCGGGCGCGCTGCCCACAAGTGGTTTTGTGCGACAAGAGCAGGTGAACCTGTCCGATTTCCTGAACACCGAATTTGGCCGGCTCTATCGCGCCGGCGATGTAACCGAACAGAACAAGGCGGCCTGAGATATGAAAGACATCGTGATGACTGCGCAATCCACCCTTGCCAATCTGGACCTGACAGCCGCCGATCTGACCGGCGGTTCGCTGGCCGTGCGATCCCCGATCGACGGCAGCTTGTTGGCAGAGGTGCATGAAACTCCTGCTTCAGAAATGGATGCGGTCCTTGCCAGGTCCCGGGCCGCGTTCAAGACATGGCGTACCGTGCCCGCCCCGCGCCGGGGTGAGCTGATCCGCCTGCTGGGCGAGGAACTGCGCGCCGCCAAAGAAGATCTGGGAGCTTTGGTCAGTTGGGAGGCAGGCAAGATCACATCCGAAGGCTTGGGCGAAGTGCAAGAGATGATCGACATCTGCGACTTTGCCGTAGGTCTGTCGCGGCAGTTGTATGGCCTGACCATCGCCTCGGAACGTCCCGGTCACCGGATGATGGAGACATGGCACCCGGCGGGGCCGGTCGGCGTAATCTCGGCCTTCAACTTCCCGGTTGCGGTCTGGTCGTGGAACGCGGCGATTGCGCTGGTCTGCGGCGATACGGTGATCTGGAAACCGTCTGAAAAGACGCCTTTGACCGCGATGGCCTGTCAGAAGATTTTCGAACGTGCACTGGCCCGGTTTGGTGACGCACCTGACCACCTGCTGCAAACCCTGATCGGTGGTGCCGCTCTGGGTGAGGCTCTGGTGGCCAGCGAGGATGTGCCTGTGATCTCGGCCACGGGTTCCACCCGCATGGGCCGCGCCGTGGCCCCCGTCGTGGCGCAGCGGTTCGGCAAGTGCATTCTGGAGCTGGGCGGGAATAACGCGATGATCGTTGGCCCCTCGGCAGATCTGGAGATGGCGGTGCGCGCGATTGTATTTTCGGCCGTGGGCACAGCGGGCCAACGCTGCACTACCCTGCGCCGCCTGATCGTGCATAACTCTATCCGTGAGGAACTGGTGGGTCGCCTCAAGAAAGCCTATGCCGGTCTACCGATCGGCAACCCGCTGACCGAGGGCACGTTGATCGGCCCGCTAGTCGATGAGGCATCGGGCGCGGCCATGACCGCCGCGCTGCAGGCGGCTGAGGCCGAAGGCGGCGCCGTATTCGGTGGCGCGCGCGTGACCGAAGGTGTTCCCGATGGTGTCTACATGCAGCCTGCAATCGTTGAAATGCCGAGCCAGACCGCGACCGTAAAAACTGAGACTTTCGCGCCGATCCTGTATGTCATGGGCTATGATGAGTTCGACGACGCCATCGAACTGCAAAACGATGTGCCGCAGGGCCTGTCGTCCTGCGTCTTTACCCTTAACATGCGTGAGGCCGAGCAATTCCTGACCGCAGCCGGGTCCGATTGTGGCATCGCCAACGTCAATATCGGACCATCGGGGGCTGAAATCGGCGGTGCCTTTGGCGGCGAAAAGGAAACCGGTGGTGGGCGCGAAAGCGGCTCTGACGCGTGGAAATCCTACATGCGCCGCCAAACGAACACGGTGAATTACTCGGCCGAATTACCGCTGGCACAGGGCGTCAAATTCGATATCTGATCCGTACCGGAAAAGCGCGGATCAGTCTGCAAACAGGTAGTCAAGGCGCATAACGGCATGCGCCTTGTCTGCTGGTACCCCAAGAAACCGGGCGATCTGAGCTTCGTTATGCGTGCGTGTTTCGTTTTCTCGGATCAACGAATACCCGTCCAGCTTGGCAGCCCGGATCAATTCCGACTCGTATGACAATGCGTTGCGAAGCGTAGGTACAAGGTGAGCCACAGTGTCGGCGGGGCTGTGTTCACCTGCCAAGCCAACCCGGCGCGCGTGCCCGATTAGGTATTCATCTGAATACTCGCACTCGACCTCAAGCACATGGGTGTTGGCCTGATCCGCGCAGAAGTCTTGAATGATGTCGATATTGGCGGGATCGACACACAGAACCAATTTATTCGTATCGAAAGCTTCAAACAGCATACGTACCACGGCGCGACGGTGGCGAGATCGCTTGATCAAGGTTGTTTCGATCCCACCCAAATCCGGCAGCGCTGTTTCTTCTTCGTTGAACAGATACTCGACACAGGGAATGCCTGTTTCTGCCGCGATCTGGCTAACGAGTCGTTTCGCAACATGCCACTTTTTGCAAACGATCATGTATACGTCGCATTCAGGGCCCAGGGTATTGCTGGCCTCCCAAAAGCGCTGCCCGTGTCGGCGCCCAACCCGACCACGGGTGGTAAGAAACCCGTAGAGGTTCCGTCCTTCGTCTGAAATCTGAAAGTCGACATTCTTGGCTGCATATAACTTGCCCAGACGTTTTTTCAGCTCATACGCTTCGGGGCTGATCTTACGCGCAAACAGGTAATCCTGCCCCAGCAGCATGTCGTAGTGATCATTGTAGAATGTCACCGGCATCCCGTAATCCGAGAACATCAGGAACGTCGGCGTACGGTTGTCGATCTCTTGTTTGGGAACAAGGTGGCGCACCAGCGTTTGAAAGAAGGTTTCGTCCGGTATCCACGTGGTTGCAAAGAACCGCTTTATGTCCGGGCGCTGTTTCAGCAGCTCCAGGATCATCTCAACGGTCCGGCGGCGCAGGCACCACCACTGGCTGCCGATCATGACCCTGATGTCCGCGGGAATATCGCGTTCAGCTTTCAATCGCTTTTGCAGCTCGTAGGACGCGTAAAACAGCTTGCTTTGGGTCCGCTCGTTGAAGAAATGGCGATAGATCAGCCGGTCTTCCTTCATTCCGGTCTTGATCCAGTTGCTTTCAAAGAAATCGTGGCTTTCAATGATGTCTTTGTCCCGCTCAGCCAGAAAACGGTGGGTATACTCGGCTGTTTTTATCGCCATGCAATCGCCGGACAGCATGTAAAAATGCGTCGCTCGCGGAAAGGCTGCCACTGCGGCTTGCAATGCGTAGAGCGTTGCCTGAACAAGAGACCATTCGCCCCAACCACACTTTATGCGTTTAGTCGCAAAGGTAACATTGGGGTTGTCTTTCAGAGCAGTTTGAATGCGTTGGAACGCCTCAGAGCTGGCGCGGGCATCAAAATGGATCGCCATGCAATCCCCTGTTGCCGTCAGTTGTTCGGCCTGTGCAACAATCGCGTCAGGGTCTTTATGGCACAGCAAAATATAGGCGACTTTGGCCATCTTGATTTCACGATTTCCGTTTCTGCCCGTTGCCAACCGTGATACTGAGGATGAACGATTGAATAAACACAATATTTTTGGTTTTTTGATTTCAAATGCGGGCGCAGGTTCAAGGCACAAAACCGCATAGGAGGCACGGCAGATGGGTTTTCCCGGTACATGGATGACCGAGAGCGAGAGCATGGTCTATCGCGTGGTTCCCAAATGTGCGTGCTCGACCATCGGGCAGATCATGTATTACTCGGATCATGGGCGCTTTTTTGACGGCGATATTCATGACGCGAAAGAAGGGATGCACAAATGGGCTTTTGACGCCAGTCAGGACCCTATTACCAACAATGTGCGAAGCCATTCTTCTTATGCGTTTACCTGTGTTCGCAACCCATACACGCGAATCTTGAGCTCGTTTTTTGACAAGATCTGCGGAATTCAGCGAAACGGGAAACGATACCGCGGTAATCTGGTGCCGACCCTGATCTACAATTACGGGATCGAAGTAGGCGGGGAAGATGGGAAGGGTGAATTCGACCAGATTGCCAGCTTCCGAAGGTTTCTTTTGTTTGCGCGGGATACCATCCGATGGCGACGGCCCATGGACCCGGATATTCACTGGTCGGCGATGTCTGGCCACGTGTCGACATTCATTGTCAACGGCGGGCGGTACGATCGCATCTTCTGGACCGAGGAATTCAATGACGGCATGCAGGATGTGCTGAACCACCTTCAGACACCTCATACTGTAGACCTGTCAGAAATCCCACGGTTCAACGAGTCCGAGGGTCACGGACCAAAGCGGGCGCATCCGGTCGAAGAGTATTTTGACGATTTGTCCATGCATTTGGTCTATGAAATCTACAAGCAGGATTTCGAACTGTTCAAATACGATTTCGAAAACCCGGGAAACAAAATGCCTGTCGGTGAAATAGATCTGGACGAGGTTCACGCGAAACTAGGCGATTGAACCGGACGGGCATTTCTCCCGCCCATCGTCAATGTCTCTTGCGAGACATTTCCTCTGGTTGGGCCCGGCGCCGCGCAAGGCGCGGCGCCGGGCCCAAGGCCGAACGTGGTATCGGCGAAGCCGATAGTGCGCTTCGGGCGCGGGAGTGTTTGGGGCTCGGTCTTCCGACATTCGCGACCGGGCATTCGCTTGTCAGAGCTGGCGAACCGCACCCTTGGCGGCACTTGTCGTCAGCTTGGCATATGCTTTTAGCGCTGTTGAAACCTTGCGTTTGCGCGGCTTTACGGGTTCCCATCCTTTTTCGTTTTGGACACTGCGGCGCTCTGCTAATTCCTCATCCGACACGGCCAGATGAATTGAGCGGTTCGGAATGTCGATTTCGATCCGGTCACCATCCTGAACCAAGCCAATCTCGCCGCCTTCTGCCGCTTCGGGGGACACATGGCCAATCGACAGGCCCGAGGTACCACCCGAGAATCGACCATCGGTCAGCAGGGCACAGGCTTTACCCAGACCTTTGGATTTGAGATACGAGGTCGGGTACAGCATCTCTTGCATCCCCGGACCGCCGCGTGGGCCTTCATAGCGGATGACCACCACGTCGCCCTCTTTTACCTTGCCGGTCAGGATGTCGTTCACTGCCTGATCCTGGCTTTCGCAGACATAGGCCTTGCCGGTAAAGGTCAGGCTGGTCGGATCGACACCGGCTGTCTTCACAATACAGCCGTCGCGGGCAATGTTGCCAAATAGAACGGCCAGACCGCCGTCTTGGCTGAAGGCATGGTCCTTGGACCGGATCACGCCGCCTTCGCGGTCCGTGTCCAGTTCCTTGTACCGGTTCGACTGGCTGAACGCCTGCGTGGTGCGCACGCCGCCGGGGGCCGCCTTGAACAGGTCCTGCGCCTTTGGGTTGTTGGCAACCTTGATGTCCCAATTGGCAATCGCTTCGCCCATCGTGCCGGAGTGGACCGTGTTGCAATGTTCGTGGAACAGCCCTGCGCGGCTAAGCTCGCCAAGGATCGAGAAAATACCCCCGGCCCGGTGCACGTCTTCCATGTGCACGTTTTCGGTGTTGGGCGCGACCTTGCACAGGCACGGCACTTTACGGCTGAGGCGATCCATGTCCTTCATGGTGAAATCGACCTCGCCTTCATGCGCGATGGCCAACAGGTGCAGAACGGTATTGGTCGATCCGCCCATGGCGATATCCAGCGACATGGCGTTTTCAAAGGCATCAAACGTGGCGATCTCGCGCGGTAGGAAGCCTTTCTCGTCCAAATCGTAGTGCCGCTTGGTGATCTCCACGATGCGGCGACCAGCTTCAAGGAACAGCTCTTTACGGTCGGAATGGGTCGCCAGCGTGGAGCCATTGCCCGGAAGGGCCAGACCCAGCGCCTCGGCCAGACAGTTCATCGAGTTCGCGGTGAACATGCCCGAACACGACCCGCATGTGGGACAGGCGTTTTCCTCGATATGCTGGACCTGCTCATCAGTAAACCGGTCATCAGCGGCGGCAACCATGGCGTCGACAAGGTCGATCTTTTTGGCGTCCAGATCGGCGATGTCGATCTTGCCTGCCTCCATCGGCCCGCCCGAGACAAAGATCGCCGGGATGTTCAGGCGCATCGCGGCCATCAGCATGCCCGGCGTGATCTTGTCGCAATTCGAGATACAGACCATCGCATCCGCACAGTGCGCGTTGACCATATATTCCACCGAGTCCGCGATCACCTCACGCGAGGGCAGGGAATACAGCATCCCGTCATGGCCCATGGCGATGCCGTCATCCACGGCGATGGTGTTGAACTCTTTGGCAACGCCGCCAGCCGCCTCAACCTCGCGCGCAACCATTTGGCCCAGGTCCTTCAGGTGGACGTGGCCGGGCACGAACTGAGTGAACGAATTGACGATCGCGATGATCGGTTTGCCGAAATCATCGTCGCCCATGCCGGTCGCGCGCCACAGGCCGCGGGCACCGGCCATGTTACGGCCATGGGTTGAGGTTCTGGATCGGTACAATGGCATGATGCTGTTTCCCTTATGCCCCGATTGCTGTAGGGGGATTTGTGCGTTATAGCGCACGTATCACATGTGCGCTATAACGCACAAGAGGATTCGGAAGACGACGATATGGCACCGGACGAGATTACGCTGAAATTACGGGATGTGCGGGCGGCCTCGGGGCTGAGTCTGTCGAAAGTGGCCGAAATGACCGGCGTCAGCAAAGCCATGCTGGGCCAGATCGAGCGCGGCGAATCCAGCCCCACCATCGCGACGCTGTGGAAGATCGCAAAGGGTTTCCAACTGCCTCTGAGCGCCCTAATCGGCGCGTCGGCGTTGCGTGACCCTGCCGACGCAAGCCTGTTTCGCACGGTAACCTTTCCCGGCAGTATCGAGGTCAAAATCGTCTTTCCATTTGACCCCACCCTGGGTGCCGAGACCTTTCATGTCGATCTTGCCCCCAACCAGAGCCACGAATCCCCCGCGCATGCTGCGGGCGTGACCGAAGAAGTGTTCGTGTTGAACGGATCGCTCGAAATTCTGCGCGACGCGGACTGGGTGCCGCTGCAAGCCGGGCAGGGGCTGCGCTTTGCCGCGGATCTGCCGCATGGCTATCGCGCTGGTGCCGAAGGGGCCGCGTTTCTGAACATGCATCATTACGGGCAGGCGGCACCAGTTGGATAGACAGTCCTAAGACGCCCATCCAGCCTTGAACCTGCATCCTTGCGCGTATAGGGAAAACGCAAGCTCGCTCAGCGGAGGCTCAGATGCAGGACGATCCGAAAACCCTCGTTTCCACCGAATGGCTTGCAGCCCATATGAAGGACCCGGACCTGCGGGTTCTGGACGGGTCGTGGTACTTGCCCCAGCAGGGGCGCGATGCCAAGGCTGAATATGACGCGGCTCATATCCCGGGCGCGCGCTTCTTTGATATCGATGAGATTTCGGACCTGCGTTCTGACCTGCCGCATATGGCACCACCGGTCGAGAAGTTCATGTCGCGGCTTCGGGCGATGGGCGTTGGCGATGGCCATCAGGTTGTCGTCTATGATGGGGCGGGTCTGATGTCTGCCGCGCGTGTCTGGTGGTTATTCCGCCTGATGGGGCAGGAAAACGTGGCTGTTCTGGATGGCGGGTTTCCCAAATGGCAAGCCGAGGGGCGCGAGGTCGAAGACCTGCCTCCGGTTATCCGCGACCGCCACATGACAGTGCGGGTTCAGAACCATCTGGTGCGGGATGTGACGCAAGTCTCTGCCGCTGCAAAGCTGGCCGATCACGAAATCATCGATGCCCGCGCTGCCGCGCGTTTCGCAGGCACCGCGCCCGAACCGCGCGAAGGGTTGCGCTCGGGCCATATTCCGGGGTCGCGCAACGTGCCGTTTACCGAGCTGCTGAACAAGAACAACACAATGAAGTCGCCCGATGACTGCCGCGCCGTGTTCGAAGCGGCAGGGGTGGACTTGTCCAAACCTGCCATCACGTCGTGCGGTTCAGGCGTCACGGCCGCGATCCTCAGCCTTGCGCTTGAACGCATGGGCAAGAAAGACCACTCGCTTTATGACGGGTCCTGGGCTGAATGGGGTGCTTTCCCGACCCTGCCCGTCGCAACCGGAGAGAACTGATGTTCGAGAACCTCAAACCGCAGCCTGCCGATAAGATTCTGGCGCTGATGCAGATGTACCGCGAAGATCCGCGCGATCAAAAGATCGACCTGGGTGTGGGTGTCTACAAGAATGCCGAAGGTATCACCCCTGTGATGCGCGCAGTGAAAGCTGCCGAAAAGCGCATTCTGGAGGAACAGGAAACCAAAGCCTACACGGGTCTGGCGGGCGATCCGGCCTATTCGAATGCGATGATCGGGCTGATCCTTGGCAACGCGGTTCCACGTGGAAACATCGCTGCCGTGGCAACACCGGGCGGCACCGGCGCGTGCCGTCAGGCGTTTGAGATGATCCGTATGGCCAACCACTCGGCACGGGTTTTCGTGTCGAATCCGACATGGCCGAACCACCTGTCGATCCTGAACTATCTGGGGATGGAGACGGTCCAGTACCGTTACTTCGATGGTGAAACCCGTGGCGTAGACTTCGACGGCATGGTCGAGGATCTGAAAACCGCCAAAGCGGGCGACGTGGTCCTGCTGCATGGTTGCTGTCATAACCCGACCGGCGCCAACCTGAATATGGTGCAATGGCAAGAGGTCGTGAACATCATCAACGAGCTTGGCCTCGTGGCGATGATCGACATTGCTTATCAAGGGTTCGGCGACGGTCTTGAGGAAGACGCGCAGGCGACACGGCTGGTGGCCTCGTCCGTCAAGCGCTGCCTGATCGCGGCGTCCTGTTCGAAGAACTTTGGCGTGTACCGGGAACGCACCGGGCTGTTGATGGCAATCAGCGATGATGCCTCGCAAACCGCGTTGAACCAATCGACGCTCGCGTTTTTGAACCGTCAGAACTATTCCTTCCCGCCCGACCACGGCGCGCGCGTTGTGACGACGATCCTGAACGACGAAGCGTTGCGCGCAGATTGGGCCGCAGAGCTGGAAGAGGTGCGCCTGTCTATGCTGGGCCTGCGTCAGCAACTGGCCGATGAGCTGCAACGCCTCAGCGGTTCGGATCGGTTTGGGTTTGTAGCCCAGCACCGCGGTATGTTCTCGCGCCTCGGAGCAGCGCCGGAGCTGGTCGAGAAGCTGCGCGCAGATCATGGTATTTACATGGTAGGCGACAGCCGCCTGAACATTGCGGGCCTGAACGCGGCGACGGTACCGATTTTAGCCAAGGCGATCATCGACGTCGGCGTCTGATATCTAACCATTCATTAGAAAAAGCCGCGCAACCCAGCGCGGCTTTTTTTGTATGCGACCAACAGAAAAGCCGGGCGCGAACGCCCGGCTTTAGATTGAGTTGGAAAGGGCTTAGCCTTTCGAGAATTCCGGATAGGCTTCCATACCCAGTTCCGCCATGTCGAGGCCGTTGATCTCGTCCTCTTCGCTGACGCGGATACCCATGACGGTTTTCAGGATGGTCCACAGGATCAATGCGCCGACAAAGGTGAACACACCGTATGCTGCGATACCCAGCAGCTGTGTGCCCAGGCTTGCCTCACCGTAGAAGATAACGGCGATGGTGCCCCAGATACCGGCGAACAGGTGAACCGGGATTGCACCGACAACGTCGTCCAACTTGAACTTGTCCAGCATCGGAACGGTGAAGACCACGATGATGCCGCCAACTGCACCAATCCACAGAGCGCCAAACAGTGTCGGAGCCAGCGGTTCAGCAGTGATCGAAACCAGACCGGCCAGCGCGCCGTTCAGAACCATGGTCAGGTCAGGCTTTTTATAAAGAACCTGTGTCAGGATCAGCGCTGTAACTGCACCCGAAGCGGCTGCCATGTTGGTGTTGGCAAAGATGCGCGAAACGTCAGATACGTCACCCACGGTGCCCATTGCCAGCTGCGAGCCGCCGTTGAAGCCGAACCAGCCCAGCCACAGGATGAACGTACCCAAAGTTGCCAGCGCCAGGTTCGAACCGGGCATAGGATGCACTTTGCCGTCCTTGTATTTGCCGATACGCGGGCCAAGCACGATCACACCTGCCAGAGCTGCCCAGCCACCGACCGAGTGTACAACGGTCGAACCAGCGAAGTCCGAGAAGCCAGCTTCAGACAACCAGCCGCCGCCCCACTGCCAGGAGCCTGAGATCGGGTACAGGATACCGGTCAGCACGACCACGAAGATCAGGAAGGGGAACAGCTTGATCCGCTCGGCCACAGCACCCGACACGATGGACGCGGTTGCAGCCACAAAGACCAGCTGGAAGAAGAAGTCCGACCCGATCGAGGCATAGTCCAAGGCAGCCTCGGCAGGGTCAACACCAACCGGGTCCAGCACGGTTGGGCCGCCAATGGCAAAGAAACCATTGAAGTCGCCCGGATACATCGTGTTGAAGCCAACCAGCCAGTACATGATTGCGGCAAGAGAAAACAGAGCCACGTTCTTGATCATCTGCATGGCAACGTTCTTGGAACGCACCAGACCGCCTTCCAGCATGGCAAAGCCTGCCGCCATGAAGAAGACAAGGAATCCCGCCATCAGGAACAACAGCGTGGTAAAGATATACTGGGTGTGTAGCGCGGCTTCGCCGGCGGCGGCTTCCTGCGCCAGACCCATCTGCGGCAGCGCGACGATCGCGGCGGCAGGGATGAGAGATTTCATCAGGTTCATTGTGTGTCCTCGAGTAGTGATGAGTGGGGACGCCTTACAGCGCCTCTTCGTTGGTTTCCCCGGTCCGCACGCGCAGGGCCTGCTCGACGTCGAGGACGAAAATCTTGCCGTCACCGATCTTGCCGGTCTTGGCTGTGTTTGTGATGGTTTCGACGATCTGGTCGGCCATCGTGGCGGGTACCACGATTTCCAGTTTGATCTTGGGCACAAAGTTCACGGCGTATTCCGCGCCGCGATAGATTTCCGTGTGACCGGATTGCGAGCCGAAGCCCTTGATTTCGGTCACCATCATGCCGCGCACGCCAGCCGCGGTCAGTGCCTCGCGCACCTCCTCGAGCTTGAACGGCTTGATTGTCGCAATGATCAGTTTCACGTTGGTCCCCTTTGTTTCCCCGGTCTGTCCGGTCTGTTTGCACTCGCAGCAAAAAAGCGCGACTGTGCGCCTTTAGGAACGTTCAACTCACCGAAAAGATGCGGGAAATGGTGGCAAGGTGCACAATTTTTGCACAAAATAATAACAATGCCTAAAAAATGTGCAGAAAAAGTAAGCCAATTTCCGGAAATTCTGACCTCTACTTCAAGGATGTGGCAGGGTATGGTGCCTGAAAACGATAACCGGGCAGAGTTTGGAAATGACTGAGTCCAGGCGCCGCAAGACACCTCTTGTCGCGGATAAAAGATACCCGTCGAAAGGGCGCAAGCCCAAGGCGACCAAGCGTGCGGCAAAGCCTGCAGGCAAGAAAGCAGTTGCGCGCAAAACAACCACTCGCCGGACAAGTAGAAAGAAAACACGCAAGAAATCCGGCGGAGGCGGCGGCGGGATTTTCCGCCGTATGTTCCGCTGGCTGTGGCGTCTGATCTGGGGTGTGACCTGGCGCGTGGGTGCGGTTGGCGCGTTGTTGTTGGCACTGGCAATCGGGGTGGTCTATTCGACCTTGCCGGATGTTGATTCTCTGCTGGACGGTCGCGCGCGCGGTTCGGTGACGATGCTGGACCGGGACGGCAAGGTCTTTGCCTGGCGCGGTGATCAGTTTGGTGGCGTGATTACGGCAGATACCGTGTCACCGCATCTTAAGAACGCGGTCGTCGCAACCGAGGACAAGCGGTTCTATCGCCATTTCGGTGTCAGCCCGCGGGGTGTGGCCAGCGCCGTCCGTATTAACCTGAGCGAGGGGCGGGGCCCGCTGTCAGGCCATGGCGGGTCGACGATTACGCAGCAGACGGCCAAGTTGTTGTGTCTGGGCGTGCCTTATGTGCCGAACGAGTGGGAGTCTGAAGCCGCTTATGAGGCCGATTGCCGTCAGGGCTCGCTTTGGCGCAAGGCCAAAGAGGCCGTTTATGCGATGGCGATGGAGGTCAAATACTCCAAGGACGAAATCCTGACCATCTATCTGAACCGCGCATTTCTGGGCGCAGGCGCACGTGGATTCGAGGCGGCCAGTCAGCGTTACTTTGGTATTTCAGCGGCCGAGGTTTCTCCGTCCGAGGCGGCGATGCTGGCGGGCTTGCTGGTGGCACCGACCCGGTATGCACCGACGAACAACCTGCAACGGTCTCAGGACCGGGCGCGGCTTGTCGTGGGGCTGATGGAAGATCAGGGCTATTTGTCATCCGCGCAAGCCAGCGAAGCACGCGCGCGCCCTGCCGAGCTGTCCGAGGCTGCCGCAGCGCGGGCTGGCGGTTATTTCGCCGATTGGGTCATGGCCAGCGGGCCCGAGTTCTTTACGCGCAATACGACCGAAGATGTGGTCATTCGCACGACTTTGGACCAGCGCCTGCAGAAATCGGCGGAAGAGGCGTTGCAATACATCTTCCAGGAAAAGGTACGCGAAGGGTCCAAGGCGCAGGCCGCAATTGTTGTGATGTCGGCTGACGGGGCCGTGCGTGCAATGGTCGGCGGGCGCAAGACCCGCGTTTCGGGTGCATTCAACCGGGCGACGCAGGCGCTGCGTCAAACAGGGTCTTCCTTTAAACCCTTTGTCTACGCCACTGCGCTCGAACTGGGGTATTCCCCGCTGGATACGGTGATGGACGAGCCCTATTGCATCGACATTCCCGGTTCCGGACAATGGTGCCCCAAGAACTACACAAACAAGTTCTATGGTCGCGTGTCGTTGGCGGATGCGTTGAAGAACTCTCTGAACATTCCAGCGGTGAAGGTGGCCGAGATTTCAGGGCTAGAGAACGTGCGTACCGTGGCCAATGGATTCGGCATCGCCAACGATCTTGCCGAAGGTCCCGCGCTGGCCCTGGGTGCGTCCGAAAGCACGCTGATCGAGATGACCGGCGCGTACGCGGGCATCCTGAACGGTGGATCGGCCGTGGAGCCTTATGGCCTGACCGAGCTGAAGTTACTGGGCGATGAAACGCCTGTCATGGTGACGACGACAGGTATCGGTGAGCGTGTCATCAACGACAAAGCCGCCAAACAGCTGACCTGGATGATGGAGCGTGTTGTCTCCGAAGGCACTGGCGGCCGTGCCAAGCTGCCGGGATGGCAGGTGGCGGGCAAGACGGGCACCACTCAGGCGGCGCGAGATGCTTGGTTCATCGGGTTCACGGCTGACTACGTGGCAGGTGTGTGGATGGGGTATGACGATAACACCCCCCTGTCCGGTGTCACGGGCGGTGGTTTGCCGGCTGAAATCTGGAAAGAGACTATGGTGCGCGTGACCGAAGGCATGACGCCCTCACCGCTGCCAATGCTCGCACCGGACCCGCCCGTACGGACGGCTCAGCCGCGTCAGCAGCGCCGCAATTCCGGTAATGGTTTCGAAAAGGCGATCAACAACCTGTTGAACAACATTTTCGGAAACTGACTAACCAAACAAAATGGCGGCACCAACTGGCGCCGCCTTAAACGTTCGATTGCGTCCCTGATCAGAGGCTTTCGTCCAGCGCCGCCAGGATTGCGTCGCCCATTTCGGTGGTCGAAACGGGCTCGACCCCTTCTTCGGCCAACAGATCGGCTGTACGGACGCCGTCTGCCAGAACTTTCTCAATGGCGGCTTCCAGGCGGTCAGCTTCAGCGCCTTGATCAAAGCTGTAGCGCAGCGCCATAGCAAAGCTGAGGATACAGGCAATGGGGTTGGCCTTGCCCTGACCTGCGATGTCGGGGGCCGAGCCGTGGACCGGTTCATACATCGCCTTGGGTCGACCATTGGCCATCGGCGCACCCAGGCTGGCAGACGGCAGCATGCCCAGCGAACCTGTCAGCATCGCGGCACAATCCGACAGGATATCGCCGAACAGGTTATCAGTGACGATAACGTCGAACTGCTTGGGCGCGCGCACCAGCTGCATCGCACCATTGTCGGCATACATATGGATCAGCTCGACCTCGGGATAGTCCTTGGCGACCTGATCCACCACTTCGCGCCACAGAATGCCAGATTCCATGACATTGGCTTTTTCCATCGAGCACAGCTTTTTGTTCCGGCGCATCGCCAGTTCAAAGGCCGAGCGCGCGGCGCGTTCGATTTCACTCTCGGTGTAGCGCTGCGTGTTGATACCGACACGCTCGTTGCCTTCTTCGAAGATGCCGCGGGGCTCACCGAAATACACGCCCGAGGTCAGCTCGCGCACAATCATGATGTCGAGGCCGGAAACAACGTCGGGTTTCAGCGACGAGAAATCCGCCAGCGCGTCAAAACACTGGGCCGGGCGCAGGTTGGAATACAGGTCCATTTCCTTACGCAGTCGCAACAGGCCACGTTCAGGTTTTACGCTGAAGTCCAGATTGTCGTATTTCGGGCCGCCAACAGCACCCAGAAGAACCGCATCGACCTCTTGCGCCTTGGCCATCGTCTCGTCCGACAGGGGTTTGCCATGGGCGTCATACGCGGCGCCGCCGACCAGATCCTCGCTCACGTCAAAGTGAAGGTCGCGTTTTTCACCGAACCAATCGATTACTCTGCGCACTTCGGCCATAACTTCCGGGCCAATTCCGTCTCCGGGCAGGATGAGGAGCGAGGGGTTGGACATCGACAGTCTCCTTGCGTTTTGTCGCAAAGGGCCTAGCGTCTGCGCGGCATCGGGTCAATGAGACGAACCCACCAAAACACGAGGAAAACACATGTTGATACCGGGAAACCCCGTCCCCGCGCTGAAAATTGAAACGGTGGGTCATGGAACCTTTGATCTGGACGCTGACAAAGGCGAAAACGGAACACTGGTGATTCAGTACCGCGGCCTGCATTGCCCGATCTGCATCAACCAGATGGGCGAGGTTGAGGCGGCGCTGGACGATTTCGCAGCGCTGGGTGTCGAAGTGGTCATGATCACAACGGATACCGCAGAACGCGCGGCTGAGACGGTCGAAAAAGCGGGCGTATCCCGCTTGCGGGTCGGGCATAGTTTGCCTCTGGCCGAGGCGCGGGAAGGTTGGGGTCTGAACATCTCGACGGCACGCGAAGGCAGCGCGGAACCTGACATGTTCGCCGAGCCCGGACATTTCTTTATCACGCCGGATCAGACACTGTTCTTTGCGTGGCAACAAACGGTCCCATTCGCCAGACCGGCGATGTCCGATATCGTTGGCGGTCTGAAGTTTGCCCTGGGGAACAATTATCCTGCGCGTGGCACTTATACCGGCCCGCTTTAGGCCTTGAGGCTGGCTTTCAGGCCATCGGCCAGCAAGTCCCAGACGCGGCGAATGCGTGGCGTCTGGCGCATGGCCTGCGGTGCGGCCAGCCAGACAGGAAGGGCTTCGACTTCGACATCCAGATCGAGAACTTCGATGTCCGGGTCTGCTTCGGCTACCTGAACCTGTGAAAAACCGATGCCGCACCCCGCACGGACCAATTGCCAATAGGCGCTTTGCAGATCGCATCTGGTGGCGAAATTGTCTTTGCTGACAGGCCACCCCCGAGCCCGCATACGGCTGATGATATGCGGGTTGGCATCAAAGCCGACAAGATCGTGTTCGAACAACTCCTGAGGCCCATCTGGGCGCCCGGCGCGGTTCAGGTACGATTTGGCTGCACAGAAACACAGGCGCACGTCCCCCAGGTAACGGGAAATGATATCTACCTGCTCGGGCCGATACATGCGCACGGCGATATCCGCCTCTCGGTACAAAAGGTTTTCAGTGGCATCTGTCGCCACCAGTTCTAACTGGATGGCCGGTTCTTTGGCGCGAATTTGGGCCAGGATCGGGGGTAGCAGGTGGTGCGATGCAAAGACCGAGGCCGTAATGCGCACGGACCCTTCCAGTTGCTGAGATTGCCCGGCAGCCGTCAGGCTGAGCGCGTTCATCGCCGAGTGCATTTGTTGCGCCATGGGCAAAAGCTGAGCACCGATCTGGCTGAGTTTGAGGCCACGAGAATGCCGGTCAAACAAGGACACGCCCAGTTCCTCTTCAAGGGCATGAATTTGACGGCCCAATGTGGGTTGGCTGCGGTCAAGTCGCCGGGCAGCGGCGGAAAGCGAGCCGGTTTCGGCAACTGCCAGAAAGCTTTGTATTAGCGACCAGTCAGCGGGTGAGAGCGTTTTATCCATTCAAAAATGAATACACGCTGTACGGTATCCTGCAATTCCTGAATCGCTCTGAATGGCCCATATTGCGGTAAGCAGCGAGGTGATCATGACGCAAACTGTTCTTATCCTGGGCGCAACCGGTCGGTTCGGTCGAAATGCTGTTGCGGCGTTCGACAAGGCCGGATGGGCCGTCCGCACGTTCCAGCGCGGGACGCAATCCCTAGACAGCGCAGCCAACGGGGCGCAGGTCATCGTCAATGCGTGGAACCCGCCTTATACCCATTGGGTACAGCAGGTGCCGAAACTGACCCAGCAGGTCATAGCCGCCGCATCAAATAGTGGCTCGACCGTGATCATACCCGGCAATGTCTACGTTTTCGGCGCTCAGCCCGCCGATGCGTGGTCGGGTTCCACACCTCATGCTGCGACCAATCCGTTAGGGCGTATCCGCGTCGAGATGGAAGAGGCGTACCGCGCATCACCGGTCAAGACGATCCTACTGCGCGCGGGTGACTTCATTGATACGCGCCCTTCGGGCAACTGGTTTGACCGCGTTATGATAAAACGCCTGCCTCAGGGCCAGTTCACGTATCCCGGCCGCCCGGACAGTGTCCACAGTTGGGCCTATTTGCCAGATCTCGCAGAGGCAGCGGTTGGGTTGGCCGAAATTCGGGACAGCTTGCCCCGGTATTGTGACTTGTCTTATTCGGGGTATTCTGTGACCGGCCATGAAATCGCGCAAGCATTGACGCGCGTCACGGGTAAGGACGTCACGCTTAGGCAAATGCACTGGTGGTCGCTTTACCTTGCCCGACCTTTCTGGCCGATGGCCAAGCACCTGATTGAGATGCGCTACCTCTGGGACTTGCCCCATCGACTGGATGGCGCAGATTTTGATGCGCTTCTGCCGGAGTTTCAACAAACCGCGCTGGATGACGCGCTACGCATCGCCGTGGGGTCGGTATTGGCAAATGATCCTGCCTGAGGCCGATCTTAAGGAAGGGCGACGTCGACCCAAACCAGACGGTGCCTGCTGGCCAGTACGGCAGCATCGCGTAACTCAGACCCGGCGGGTGGCCAGAATATGCCCGCGTCCACGACCCGCAGGTCAGCGGATGGAAGGACATAGTCGACGCGCATCTCGCCGACTGCTTTCCAAACGACTGTGGTTTGGTCGCCCGACGTGTCACTGGGCTTCGGGTCCTGCAGACGGGGATCCGCCAATAGCGCTTGAATGGCCTGTTTGCGCCCCTCGCCACGCTCTGGGTCCAGGTTGGTGTCTGCGGCAATAACGAACGGCCCTTTGGGCATCCGACCCACTTGGCCATTCAATACCTGCGCCCACAGGCTGATTTCGTCGTGGTTGCGCAGGCCATTGCGGTCTTCCGGCCCGTCAAAAACGGGCGGCGCGGCATGAAAGGTCATCAGGTCCACGGACCCGATGGGCGTATCGACCGGTACCATCCAATGCGCGACTGAGGACAGGCGTTGAAGGGCCTGAGCTTCTGCCGACGGGAACGGTGCAGCGTCTTTACTGGGCAACAGCGCATCCGGTGCGTCACGCCACAGTAGGGTCGAAAAATCCTGAACCTCGTCCGTTCGGATAGAATAGCGTGACAAGACGGCCAACCCGGCTTGCCCGGTGAATTTGCCCCAACCTTGCGCGTCTCCGGGGCCGTGGGTTCGACCATCACCGTCCATGTCCAGGTCGGTGGCGAGGCCCGCATTAGGTTGGGCCGAATAGTGATAGGGATAGTCCAGCCCGTCTACACGCAACCGGTCCACCAGCGCGGATAGGGTTTGTTGTTTTAAGTCCCAGTCGATCCCTTGCAGCGCAACGATATCGGGACGGGCCTGCGCCAACACCGCGACAACGGCCTCAACCTGTGCGCCGCCACGCTGAATGTCGCGAAGCAAAAGACCGGGGCCTTCGCGACTGAGTTCGGTGTTGAAAGTGGCGATGCGGACGGTTTCTGCCTGCGCCAAGCCGGGCAGAAGCAGCAGCAGAATTGCGCGGATCATGCGGTCTGAGTGGACTCGGTCGTGGAATATGCGCGGCGTTTTTCGACGATCAGGTTTGCGATGCGCACCGTGGCCATTCCGCGCATGATCATGCTTGCGGGCAGGAACGCCCAGGCGCTCATGGTCCAGATCAGGGTCTGCGGATTGCTCAACGAGATCGGGTTGGCATAGTCGGTCAGCAGTTTGATCAGCGCCGGGATCAGGAAGGGCAGCAGCACGCCGATCGAGATGTTCAAACGTCCGTCCCGCTGCAGACGGGTAACGACGTCTCCGCCCTTGGTGGGGTCGAACAGCGGCAGGTTTGTCCAAACGTTGAATGCGCCGTTGCCCGTGGGCCAACCCCGCATTTTCACGGCATACGCGAAGCTGCCGATTGTGATCAGGGCCACGACATAGGCGACACTGGCGGCAATACGTACCAGCTCGGTCAGGGGAAAGCTGGCGTCGACGGGCAACATCAGCACAATCAGACGCACGGGTGAATAGGGAAAATCGACGATATTCGCGATGCTCACGCCGATTGTATAAAACACTTCGGTCACCGCAGTGGGGGCGTAGGCGTTCTTACAGATCAGCGTCAGGAACGTGACCATTGAGACCAAACCTACAAAGCGCAGGCGATTTACCGGTGGGGCATCGCGGAATTCAATAAAGCTGGGAAAGGCCGAATTGTATTCGGCAAAGGTCAGGAAAAACGCGAGAATGGCGAGAAACACGACGATCTCGGTCCCATTCGTTGACGATACGGGCAAATACAACGCGGGGGTCAACACCATAAGTGCAACCAAAACGCCCCGAATTGCCGCCCCTGTTGTGCGCGCAATCACTATCCGAACCCTTTCAAACTGGATAGGCCGGTTCTTTGCCGACTTCATTCCAACTTGTGCCCGCCATTCAATATTTTGACGGATGCCTCTAAGCGGCAACACTGGCCCCCTTCGGCATTACGCTCAAGCCAAGGTGCAGAAAACACGCCATTTAAGGCAAAAAGATGGCAAAACTGGTGCTGGTTTGCATCATTGCTGACGCAGATTCGGCGTGCACTTTAGAATTGCCCCTACATGTTGTGGTTGCGGAAAACCGGACCCCAATTATGCGAATGGGGCCACCGAAGTGACCCCATTAAGTTGAGTACCCACAGAATCATCCACAGAATCAAACCCAGGGGCGGGCCTGACTTGCGTGTTCTTCGAACTTGTCGATGTGGTGATCCTTTTCCATGGTCTGACCAATGTCATCCAGACCGTTCAGCAGGCAGTGCTTGCGGTGGGGATCGATGTCGAACTCGATCACGACACCATCCGATGTGGTGATCTGCTGATCTTCCAGGTGTACGGTCATCCGGGCGTTTTCACCCTTGTGCGCGTCTTCCATCAGGATCGCATGGTGTTCTTCTTCGACGACGATAGGCAGAATGCCGTTCTTGAAGCAGTTGTTGAAGAAGATGTCTGCAAAGCTGGTCGAGATCACAACCTTGATGCCAAAATCCTTGATCGCCCAGGGCGCGTGTTCGCGCGAGGACCCACAGCCGAAATTGTCGCCAGCCACCAGAATCTCGGTGTTGCGGTAGGCGGGCTTGTTCAGAACGAAATCCTCGTTCTCGCCGCCGTGGTCGTGATAGCGCATCTCGTCAAACAGGACGACGCCAAGGCCGGACCGTTTGATCGTTTTCAGGTGCACTTTCGGGATGATCATATCGGTGTCGATATTGATCAATGGCATTGGGGCGGCCACCCCGTGGACTTTGTCAAACTTTTCCATGTCTACACTCCTGCGGGAGAGGGCCGCGCCCGTGCCCCGCGTTTAAGCTTCTTTCGCTTCGGTTGTTTCGTCAGGTGTTGCAGCTTCGCTTTTGGGTGCGTTCTTGACGAAGAACGCCATGAACACGAGGCCGAGACCGTTGAACAGCATTTCGATCCCCAGCAGGATGCCTATCAGTTGCAGCAGAACCGCAGGATCGGTCGCGGCAAAGCGCCAGATCAACACTGCCAGAACGATCGACATCAGGCCCGATATCAGCGTCGCCCAGAAATACTGTGTTCCGCGCATCTGGAACGACAGGATGACCCGCGCGATACCACCTGCCATGAACAGGATCAGGCAGACGGTCGCCAAGGTCACTGTTCCCTGCAAAGGATGATCCAGAAAGGACCAACCCAGAAACAGCATCACAACACCCATGATGAATGACAGAATCTTGTTGCCGGTGCCGTCAACGGTGAAGCCGCCGGCGATCTGCAGAACCCCCGAGATCAGCAGAAACACCCCTGTCACCACCGTCACGGCAATAGACGCCACAGCCGGCGCGCCCAGCACGAATATGCCAAACGCGATGGACAAAAGTCCCAGCAGCAGCCATTTGATCCAGTCACTCATGTCATCAATCCCTCAAATATCTAGATATGAGGGCACCTTACATTAATTCGCGAACGTCTGTCAGCCGTCCTGTGATCGCCGCGGCGGCAGCCATCGCAGGGCTTAGCAGGTGGGTGCGTCCGCCCCGTCCCTGACGGCCTTCGAAGTTGCGGTTCGAGGTTGCGGCACAGCGCTCGCCCGGTTGCAACTGGTCGGGGTTCATCGCCAGACACATGGAACATCCCGCCAGACGCCATTCGAAACCAGCCTCTTTGAAGATGTCGGCCAAACCCTCTTCTTCGGCCTGAGCCCGAACAAGGCCCGAGCCGGGCACGACCATGGCACGCATCCCGTCCTTAATCTTTTTGCCCTTGAGGATTTCTGCAGCGGCGCGCAGGTCTTCGATCCGGCCATTGGTGCAGGAGCCGATAAATACAGTGTCGATTTCTACGTCGCTGAGTTTCTGACCAGCTTCAAGACCCATGTACTCGATCGAACGGCGTGCCGCGTCGACCTTACCGCCCTCAAAGTCCTCGGGGTGCGGAACAGAAGCGGTGATCGGCAGGACGTCCTCGGGGCTGGTGCCCCATGTCACGACGGGCGCGATGTCTTCGCCGCGCAGGGTGACGACCTTGTCGAAATGCGCGCCTTCGTCAGTGTAGAGTGTTTTCCACCAGTCCATCGCGGCTTCCCACTGAGCCCCTTTCGGTGCGTGGGGGCGGCCTTTGACATATTCGAACGTGGTTTCATCGGGGGCGATCAGAC
Organism: Ruegeria sp. BG8; assembly: GCF_056538325.1. Classification (NCBI taxonomy): domain Bacteria; kingdom Pseudomonadati; phylum Pseudomonadota; class Alphaproteobacteria; order Rhodobacterales; family Roseobacteraceae; genus Ruegeria; species Ruegeria sp. BG8. The sequence continues at coordinate 90,809 of NZ_JBQFSZ010000008.1, forward strand.
CCGCGCGGGCGCCGCCTTCGATGGCCATGTTGCAGACGGTCATGCGACCTTCCATCGTCAGATCACGGATCGCTTCGCCGCAATATTCGATGACATAGCCGGTACCACCAGCGGTACCGGTCTCACCGATCACGGCCAGAGTGATGTCCTTGGCGGTCACGCCCGGCTGCAATTTGCCGGTGATTTCCACCTTCATGTTCTTGGATTTCTTCTGGATCAGGGTCTGCGTGGCCAGAACATGCTCGACCTCAGAGGTACCAATGCCGTGGGCCAGCGCGCCGAACGCGCCGTGGGTGGCGGTGTGGCTGTCGCCGCAGACAACGGTCATGCCGGGTAGGGTCCAGCCCTGTTCCGGGCCGACGATGTGGACAATGCCCTGACGGACGTCATGCACCGGGTAATAGTGAATGCCAAAATCCTTGGCGTTTTTGTCCAGCGCCTCGACCTGAATGCGCGATTCCGGGTTTTCGATCCCGTTCACACGGTCCGGCGTGGTCGGCACGTTGTGATCTGGCACGGCGATGGTCTTTTCCGGCGCGCGCACCTTGCGGCCCGCCATGCGCAGACCTTCGAACGCCTGCGGGCTGGTTACTTCGTGAACCAGATGGCGGTCGATATACAGCAGGCAGGTGCCATCGTCGGCTTCGTGCGCGACATGGGCATCCCAGATCTTGTCATAGAGTGTTTTGGGGGACATCGGTCCTCTCCCGTATGTAATGAGAAATGGCTGGCGAGGTGGCTCAGGCCGCGGATAGGCGCGCCAGAACCGTGCGGGCAGCCCCATAGAACCGTTCGCGCAGACGAGCGCGGTCTTCAAGGTTCTGAATTTGGGCTACGGTGAGTCTCATGCCGTCCAGATATATCGGGGATTGCCTTCAATCAAGGTTCAATCCGGGCGCAGGCAGGTTGCGCTTGCATCGAGCGCGCGCGCTGTCCAAGCTGAACGTCAGGAGACGTGTATGAACCAAGACCTTATCCCGGAAACGATCTCAGAGCTTTACGCCAATATGACGGCGGCTTTTTCATCGCAATTTGAGAACTTTGTCGAATTAGTCGTAACACCGGGATGGCGGCAATATCAGCTTGTGATCATCGTATTGATCTGGGCGCTGGCGTATTTCCTGAACGTGTTCACTCAAAACCGGTGGGATGCATGGGCGCGCGCACGGACTGGCTGGCCCAAATGGCGTCTGCGCGTTCTGGTGCAGCTGATGCAGCGGCTGACGCTGGTGTATTTCGTGGCCTTGTCCTGGTCGCTTTATCTGGTCATGCAGCATGTGACGTGGCCGTCGCGCAGCTATATCATCGGTGTTGTTGCGACTTTGGCGGCTGCTTGGCTGGCCATTGCGTTGGTGGCGCGCCTTGTGCGCAACCGAACACTCAGGCGGATATTCAAGTGGGCTATGTGGGTCTATGCAACGCTTGTTGCCTTGAATCTGACGGATGACGTGGCCGGTTTCCTGGATGGCGTAGCTATTTCGATCGGTGATCTTCATATCTCGGCACTTGGGATCATGCAGGCCGTTCTTCTGATCGGTATCTTGCTGACTCTGGCCCGTGTCGGCACACGCGCGGCCGAGCGTGGTTTGATGCGCAACGACGATATCACGCCGTCGATGCAGGTGCTTTTGGCCAAGGGCATACAGGTTCTGCTGTACGGCGCGGTGTTCCTGGCCGCGATCCGAACGCTTGGCTTTGACCTTACGGGTATCGCACTTTTGTCAGGTGCGATTGGCGTAGGCATCGGGTTCGGGTTGCAAAAAGTTGTGTCCAACCTGATCTCGGGCATCATTATCCTGATGGACCGGTCGATCAAACCGGGCGATGTGATCTCATTGGGGGATACGTTTGGTTGGATCAATGCGCTGGGCGCGCGCTACGTCTCGGTTGTCACACGAGATGGGCGGGAATACCTGATCCCCAACGAAGACCTGATCACCAATCAGGTGGTGAACTGGTCGCATTCCGACAAATTCGTGCGGCTGGATCTGAATTTTGGCACCAGCTACGGCGATGACCCGCACAAGGTGCGGGCGACGGCCATTCGCGCCGTCAAATCCGTGACCCGTGTCCTCAGCGGCGGATCGCATGAACCCGTGTGTCACATCATCGGGTTTGGCGACAGTAGTGTGGACTATGTACTGCGGTTCTGGATCAGCGACCCGACAAAAGGGCTGACCAATATCCGCGGCAATGTCTATCTGGCCCTTTGGGACGCGTTCAAAGCCGATGACATTTCGCTGCCCTTCCCGCAGCGCGAGGTTCGCCTGCTGTCCGACGCAGACTCGCAACAGATCGCCAAAGAGTGAGCAGCCGTTGCCCCCATTGCGTGCCGGTTCATTGAAATGTTGCAATCCGCTTGTTACCTTATTAGTACCCCGGCGCCGGGATTGATTGGCGCGCAGCAAAGGAGGACTATGTCCTGTCTCTACATACCCAGGCGGGGTTGCCCGCCGATGACGGGGCCAGCGTGATGGCCCACTCTCAGTCAATCAGCGATAAGCTGCTTGAACGTATCCTTTCCTCACTTTCCGATGACAAGGCCGAAGAGGTTGTGCAGATCAATCTGCAGGGCAAATCTTCGGTTGCGGACCACATGGTGATTGCCTCGGGTCGGTCGACCCGTCAGGTCTCGGCTATGGCGGAAAAGCTGACGGATCGCATCAAGCAGGAATTCGGTTTCACCTCAAAGGTCGAAGGTAAGGATGCCGGCGACTGGGTGTTGATCGATACGGGCGACGTGATCGTCCATATCTTCCGCCCCGAAGTGCGTGAATTCTACCAGCTGGAAAAGATGTGGCTGCCTGCGGGCGGCAGCGCCTCAGCCAACTGAGGCGCCATCCCGGCCTGCACTAACGGGCCGGAGGCGAGAGAGATATGCGTATCAGCATAGTTGCGGTCGGGCGATTGCGCGCCGGACCCGAGAAGACCCTGCTTGACGATTACCTGACCCGATTTGACCGGACCGGCCGCGCGCTGGGCCTTGGTCCCGCGCGGGTGATTGAGGTTGAAGACAAGAAAAACGCAGGCATGGCGGCTGAGGCCACGCTGCTGCGCAAAGCGCTGCCCAAGGGCGCAGTGATCTGTACGCTGGATGAACGGGGGCGGGTGATGTCCTCGCCTGATTTCGCCAAAAAGCTGGGCGGATGGCGCGATGCCGGGCGGCAAGATTTGGCGCTGATCATCGGCGGGGCGGATGGAATAGACCCTAATCTGCGGTCGGAGGCGGATTTTTCCATCTCATTCGGGTCGATGGTCTGGCCCCACATGCTGGTCCGTGTGATGCTGGCCGAGCAACTCTATCGGGCCGCAACCATCCTGTCGGGCGGTCCTTATCACCGGGTCTGACATGGCGCAGCTTTTGATCGTTTACCACTCGCGCACCGGCGGGGCCCGGCAGATGGCCGAAGCTGCAGCGGCGGCTGCGCGGGATGAGACAGAGGTCATCCTGAAAACTGCCGATCAGGCCGGACCCGAAGATATGCTACAGGCCGACGGGTACATTTTTTGTGCGCCCGAGAATCTGGCCGCCATTTCGGGTTTAATGAAAGAGTTTTTCGATCGCAGCTACTACCCCGTACTGGGCCGCATCGAAGGCCGCCCCTATGCGCAGATGGTATGTGCTGGGTCCGACGGAGAGAACGCCGCCCGCCAGATGGCGCGCATCGCAACAGGTTGGCGATTGAAAGAGGTGCAGCCACCGCTGATCCTGTGCACGCATGCGCAGACACCCGAAGCTATTCTGGCCGAAAAAACCGTTCCTGCCGACCAATTGGAGAAATGCCGCGAACTTGGCTTAGCATTGGCAGCGGGTTTGGAAATGGGTGTGTTCTGAGGTCAGTTCAGCTGAACCACATAAGTTTCTTCGGCCCAGCCATCTGCGTTGGTGCGCGCCTGAACTTGCACTTGGCTTGTCCCAGCGGGTATTGCGACGCCGCTTAGAGATCGTGTGAAAGGCTGCTCATTCTCGTGCGGGTGGTGCAGTACGCGCATCCCAAGCTCATTTCCATCCATATCCAGTACGCGCCACCCATCGGCATAATCGTCCCAGCCCGTTTCAGGGTGCGAGACAGTCACATCGAATCTCCAGGTCTCACCGCTTGGTTTGGCGGTTACCTTTTCGATGACGGGATCATCGGCGAGGGCGGGTGTGGCCAGCAGGGCCGTCAGAACAAGATATCTCATGGTTTGAACTTAACCTTTTGCGCATGGGCTGGTCATCACGATCCGGTGTTCAAAAGTACGGTGCGCGAATGTGACGCGAATTCGCGCCGGTATAGCATCGCAAGTGTAATCAACGTGCCCAATATCAGTGCAATGGGTCCCAAAATCCATGCTACGGCGGCCAGTGCGAAATAGGTCGCGCGCAGTCCCCGGTTAAAGCTTCGTGCGGCGGTCACGCAAATCTCGGCGGCCTGCGCGGCCCGGGGATACGCAGCGGGATCTTCTGGTTCGTTCGGAACGGCGGCCATGAGCACGGCGCAATACCCGAACAAGCGATGCGCCCAGACGTATTTCAGGAATGCATTTGCCAAAAACAGAAGGATAATCAAAATCTTGACCTCCCACACCAGCGCGGGTGCGGTGCCCAGAGCAAGGTCTTGCGCCAAACCGGCCAGCCGCTCGGTATTGCCCAGCAGGGCCAACCCGCCCCCGATGGCAATCATCGTCGTCGAGGCAAAGAATGTACTGCCTTGCCGCATGGTGCCAACGACCTGCGCATCGAACATGCGCGGCTGGCGCGTCACCATTTCCTTCATCCAGTCGCGGCGGTAGTCATCCATGATCATGCCCACGGATGGTTTTTGCGGTGCTGGGTTTTCGATCCGCCAGCCGATCCACAGCCATGCCGCGATCAGCAGGCCGATGCCAATGAAATCTATGGGTGAGAACGGCAAAGATTGATCAATCCACGACATGAAAGTGACCCTATGATGTGACGGGAGAACTTGCCAGATCGGAAAATTGGTAATATTATTTTACCAAACCGGAGGGCCCGCCATGGAAATGCCAAAGCCAAACCCCGATATTTTAAATCGCAAGGCTGCGGTTTTACGCCGTTTGTTACAGGTCCTGCCTGAGGATGCCGTCATCTATGACCCGGCCGAGACCCGCGCTTATGAGTGCGATGCGCTAACGGCCTATCGCTGTCCACCGATGCTGGCTGTATTGCCCGCAACCACGCAAGAAGTCTCGGACGTTCTGCGGATCTGCAACGAAGAGAGTGTGCCGGTCGTTCCACGCGGGTCCGGTACATCGCTTGCGGGTGGTGCTCTGCCTACGGCTGACTGTGTCATTCTGGGTATCGCGCGCATGAACGAGGTGCTCGAGGTCGACTATGACAACCGTTTCATTCGCGTGCAGACCGGGCGAACAAATCTGAGTGTGACCGGTGCCGTGGAAGAAGATGACTTTTTCTACGCTCCCGACCCGTCATCGCAATTGGCTTGCGCGATCGCAGGCAATATCGCGATGAACTCGGGCGGGGCGCATTGTCTGAAATACGGTGTAACCACGAATAACCTGATGGGTGTGACCATGGTTATGATGGACGGCAGCGTGGTCGAGATCGGGGGTGCGCATCTGGACGCGGGTGGTTTGGATCTGTTGGGTGTTGTTTGCGGATCCGAAGGCCAGTTGGGCGTAGTGACCGAGGCAACCTTGCGCATCCTGCGAAAACCCGAAGGCGCACGGCCTGTTCTGATGGGGTTTGATGACAACGAAGTTGCGGGCCAATGCGTTTCGGACATTATCAAATCGGGTATTCTGCCTGTCGCGATCGAGTTCATGGACACGCTCTGTATCAAGGCGTGTGAGAACTTTGCCCAGGCAGGATACCCGGATTGCCATGCGCTGCTGATCGTTGAGGTCGAGGGGTCCGAAGCCGAGATCGACTATCAGTTGTCGAAAATCATCGAAATTGCCAAACGTCATAACCCGGTTGAATTGCGTGAAAGTCAGTCAGCCGAGGAAAGCGCCAAGATATGGCTGGGTCGCAAATCGGCTTTCGGCGCGATGGGGCAGATGAATGATTATATGTGCCTGGACGGCACGATCCCGGTTTCGTCGCTGCCCGAAGTGCTGCGCCGGATCGGTGAAATGAGCGAGGAATATGGCCTACCTGTTGGTAATGTATTCCACGCAGGTGACGGCAATATGCACCCTTTGATCCTGTTCGACGCAAACAAACCGGGCGATCTGGAAAAGTGTGAGGCGTTCGGTGCGGACATCCTGAAGCTTTGTGTGGATGTCGGTGGCTGTTTGACCGGTGAGCACGGCGTCGGGATCGAAAAGCGGGATCTGATGACCCATCAATACGCGCCCGCCGACCTAGAAGCGCAAATGGCCGTCAAAGATGTCTTTGATCCCAAATGGCTACTGAACCCCGCCAAAGTGTTCCCATTGAGTGCGTCGCAGACACGTCGCGAAACGCCTCTTGCGGCGGAATAATCGGCTCTAACAAAGAAGAATTGTGATGAAACCTGAAAGTGAAGCCGAACTGGCCGACTTGGTGGCTGGGCTGGAACAGCCGGTGCGTATTGCAGGGGGCGGGACACGCGGGATCAATGGCCCTGAGGCCGTGATCGAAACCGGTGGTCTGAGTGGTATTTCCCTTTATGAACCCGGCGCGCTGACGATTGTTGCCCAGGCAGGTACCCCTTTGGCCGAAATTGAGGCCGCGCTGGAGGCCGAAGGGCAGCAACTGGCCTTTGAGCCGATGGATTATCGGGGCTTGCTGGGTACAAATGGTGTGCCGACCATCGGCGGTGTTGTGGCCGCCAATATCTCGGGGCCGCGGCGTATTCAGGCCGGGGCTTGCAGGGATTTCCTGCTGGGTGTGCGCTATGTGGACGGTGCCGGGCAGGTGATCAAAAATGGCGGACGGGTGATGAAGAACGTCACTGGTTATGACCTCGTCAAGCTGATGGCGGGATCATGGGGTACGCTTGGAATATTGACAGAGCTGTCTCTAAAGGTACTGCCCAAGCCCGAAGCAACAGCCACGTTGGCCGTTCAGGTTTCCGACGTTGCATCGGCAATACAAACCTTGTCCGCCGCGCTGAAATCCCCGTTTGAGGTAAGCGGGGCGGCCTTCGCCCCGTCAGAGGGACATGCTCTGCTGCGTGTCGAAGGTTTCACAGACTCGGTCGCATATCGTGTCGAGCAATTGAAATCCGTTCTCTCGGGGTACGGAGATATCAGCCTGCTTGAGAACCCGACGGAACACTGGCGCGCAATCCGCGATGCGTCTGCCTTGCATGGCCAAGATGGCGATGTTTGGCGCATTTCGGTCAAACCCTCGGATGCCCCCACCCTAGCTGCCCAGTTAGAAGCCGAGCAGACGCTGTTCGACTGGGGCGGTGGTCTGGTCTGGGCTCGGGTGCCAGAGGGAACGGATCTGCGACAGAAAATGGGCGCTTTGGACGGGCACGCAACCTTGGTGCGTGCATCAACTGAGACGATCAAGACACTGGGAAGGTTCCAACCTGAGCCCAGTAATATTTCGGCTCTAACAAATGGAATAAGACAGAAATTCGACCCACGCGGTTTGCTCAATCCAGGGCTCATGGGGTAGGCGCATGCAAACGACGTTCACCGAAAAACAGCTTGCTGATCCGGCCATCCAACGGTCAAACGAAATCCTGCGCAACTGTGTGCATTGCGGATTCTGTACGGCGACCTGCCCGACGTATCAGGTGCTCGGCGACGAGTTGGATAGCCCGCGTGGTCGTATCTATCTGATCAAGGATATGCTCGAGAATGAGCGGGTTCCGGATGAAAAGACAGTTAAGCATATCGACCGGTGTCTGTCGTGCTTGGCATGCATGACCACGTGCCCGTCCGGTGTGCACTACATGCATTTGGTCGATCACGCCCGTGAGTATATCGAGCAGAACTACAAACGACCTTTCACGGATCGCGTGCTTCGATGGGTATTGGCCCAAATTCTACCCTATCCAATGCGATTTCGCTGGGCGCTGATCGGTGCCAAGCTGGGCCGTCCGTTCCGGTTTCTGATGCCAGATGCCAGATTGAAGGCCATGCTGGATATGGCCCCGCGGCATATCCCTCCGGTCAGTCGGAATGACGATCCTCAGAGTTTCGCCCCGACCGGACAGCGCAAGAAGCGCGTCGCGCTGATGACCGGATGTGCGCAGAAGGCGTTGAACACGGATATCAACGACGCAACCATCCGTCTGCTGACCCGTCTGGGGTGTGAGGTGGTGGTGGCCGAAGGTGCCGGGTGTTGCGGTGCCTTGACCCACCACATGGGAAAATCCGACGCAAGCCACAAGGCGGCTGCAGCCAATATCCGGTCCTGGACCGCTGAGATGGACGGGCAGGGTCTGGATGCGATCGTCATCAATACTTCGGGGTGCGGCACGACGGTCAAAGACTATGGTCACATGTTCCGCAATGATGCGCTGGCCAAGGACGCCGCGCGTGTTTCTGCGTTGGCGGTGGATGTCAGTGAATTGCTTGTGCAGCTGGATGTGCCGGAAGGCGATGATAAGGACATGACGGTCGCATACCATGCAGCCTGTTCGCTTCAGCATGGTCAAAAAATCAAGACATATCCGAAGGATCTGCTGAAACGGGCTGGGTTCAAAGTTGTCGAGCCCGCGGACAGTCACCTGTGTTGTGGCAGTGCCGGTACGTATAACCTGATGCAGCCAGAGATTTCAGGACAGCTTAAGAACCGCAAGGTTCGCACACTTATGGCCAGTAACCCGGATGTTATTGCCGCAGGTAATATCGGGTGTATGATGCAAATTGGGTCGGCTACCGAAGTCCCGATTCTGCATACGGTGGAACTGTTGGATTGGGCGACCGGAGGCCCGTTACCACGAGCCATGCAGCAGGACCGCAGGCCGGACCGTGAGGTGCCGATCTTAAGGTAGGCTTCTGATGCTGCGATACCGCAGTTGCTTAAAGAAACCGACCGCCAAGCAAGCGCCCTATTTTCGCCCCATGCGGCGCGTAGGAGGATACGTCTAAAGCAACGTCGGAGAACCGCTTGCGACACTGGATTAAGGCACTGACACTGGCGCTTTTGCCAATGACGGCGATGGCGCAGGACTCCAGGCTAAAAAGTCTGGACACGACCGATGCCGGTCGGGCGTGGATGGCAGTTGGCCGACTGGATATTGGTGGCGCAGGGTTTTGCACAGGCACTTTGATCTCGCCGACCCTTGTTCTGACGGCTGCGCATTGTCTGTTTGATAAAGTGACCGGCAAGCAGGTGGATTTGTCCACAGTCGAGTTTCTGGCCGCGTGGCGACTTGGCCGTGCCTCCGCCTATCGGCCCGCGCGCAGGGCCGTGATCCACCCCGAGTACAAGTACGGCGAAGACGACTCGTCGGCACGTATCGGCAGTGACATTGCTCTGGTCGAGCTTTGGCAGCCTATTCGCAACACAACAGTTATTCCATTTGAGACCGGCACCCGCCCCGCACGCGGAGAAGAAGTGGGCGTGGTCTCTTACGCGCAGGACCGCGCCGAAGCCCCGGCTCTGCAAGAGGTGTGCTCGGTCATGACCCGCAGGTCAGACGTCCTGGTCATGTCCTGCGACGTCGAGTTCGGGTCTTCTGGCGCGCCGGTCTTTTCCTTTGAGGGCGAGCGCCCCCGTATCGTGTCCGTCGTGGCCGCCAAGGCCGAGTTCAATGGTCAGCGCGTCGCTGTAGGTACGGCGGTTGATGAGTCAGTGACCCTTCTTCAACGCGAGCTATCCGCCGGGCGCGGGTTGATCGCCACAACTCCACAGGGCGCTGCGACCAACAATGTGGGTGCGCGGTTTATCAAGCCATGATCCGTTTAGTGATAGCCACCCTTTGCCTTGTAGGCCTTGCATCCGCATCCCTTGCGCAGAACTCGAAACGCAAGCTGACCAACCGACAGGATCTCTATGGCTGGGAGGCGGTCGGACGTCTGGACATCGGAAACCGGTCTTTTTGCACGGGAACCCTGATCGCGCCGGATCTGGTTTTGACGGCAGCGCATTGCGCGGTCGACCGTGCCACTGGAATTCCGTATGCGCCCGGGCACGTGACCTTTCGGGCCGGGCTGATCAAAGGAAAGGCTGTGGCCGATCGCCGGGTCGTCCAAATCGCGGTCCACCCCGATTACACCAACGACCCGAACCTTTCCCCGGCCACGGTTCGCGCTGATGTCGCGCTGATGCGCCTAGAACAATCAATCCCGAACACGGTGGCGTATCCGTTTGCGCTGTACAGTGGGCGCGTGACAAATGATGAGGTCAGCATCGCATCCTACGGGCGCGGCCGATCCGAGGCGATCACGCGCGAGCGGTCCTGCCAAATCCTGGAGCGTCGGCAAGGCTTGATCACCTTCAACTGTGACATCACGTTTGGATCGTCGGGCTCGGCTTTGCTGGCCCGAAAAGGCACCCGGTGGCAGATTTTGTCTGTTGTTTCGGCCCTTGGAACAGATGGCCAAAGAAAAGTCGGCTATGGCATGGAGTTGGCAGGGATCGTATCGGAACTCAAGGCCGACATACGCAACGCAGCACCTAAGCCAAAGGCGTCTATTCGCCGATTGCAGGTCGGATCAGACAAGTCCAGCTCGGGCGCGAAATTCATCAGCTCCGGCGGGGGTTGAACTCAACCAAAACATTCCCATCTGATTTGTATCGGGTCGCCACAAATGGGGCCTGACCAATCAACCCGCCCGTCCGTTCGGAGGGCACAATCGTTCATCGCTCTGACATGAGGATACGACACATGCGTAGTTTTGATTTTGCACCGCTGCACCGCGCCACTATTGGTTTTGACCAGATCGCCGACATGATGGACCGCGTTCTGACTAACGACGTCGCGCAGCCCAGCTATCCCCCTTATAACATTGAGAAAACCGATGCCGATACCTATCGTATTTCGGTCGCTGTCGCCGGTTTCTCTGAGGCGGATCTTTCCGTCGAAGTAAAAGAGAATTCACTGGTCGTCGCTGGCAAGAAAGCCGACGAAGACAAAGGACGCAGCTACCTGCACCGCGGTATCGCTACCCGCGCGTTCGAGCGTCGTTTCGCGCTGGCCGACCACGTCCGCGTGACCGGCGCCAGCCATGAGAACGGCATGCTGAATATCGACCTAAAGCGCGAGGTCCCCGAGGCCCTGAAACCGCGCCGGATCGAGATCTCTTCGGCCAACGCCATCGAGAAAGACGTGGTTGACGCCAAGGCCGTGAACTAAGGCCTAAGATAAATCGCGATAGTCCCGCCTCTCAGGACGATCGCAGACTGCACGCCCCGCGTTCCTCCAGACGCGGGGCGTTGTTTTTTGTATTGTCGGGATGTCAGCTATGCGGAGATCTGAGGTTTGTTGGAATTTTTATGATCTCCGCTTTAAGGATCCTCATTCTGTGAGTTCGATGCCATTCGTCCTTAACCAATGGTCGAAGGCGACTACTATCTTTCCATCTTGAGATTCGAACTCTGACTGTGCGTCGCGAGAACCTGAGTATTGAGCTACGTCCAAAATTGGAGTGTCGGCATATAACCCACTCTCCATGTGCATGCGCACCTTTTCTAGCAGTAAATTATTATTTTGGGGTGTGTGAAGGAAATCACCCGACTTGTACCGCTTCCAGTTCTTTAGAATGATCGAACACAAGTAACTTTCGTTCTTTGCAAGTTCTGCATTCCCAAGCCAGTGCCCCATACCCTCGATATCAAAGACGCGAGCGGCGGTTCCTTTGTCGCAGTTCTCCTGCTGCAGAACCCAAGACAGAACTATATCCTCATAGTCATAGTTCCATGTCATGACGACACGATGCCACGTATCGGGCGTCTGCTGGGATAACCAATCAATGGTTTTTTCAGGCTGCCCAGCCTCTAAGACCACGTAGTTTGGATCTTCCCAGTACTTAAAAAGTGCGTCCATCTTTTTCATGTTTTCAACTGTTCCTGTCTCACAATAGACTTCACCGTCCCTCAAGATTCGCCAATAAAAATGCGTTTTTGGACAATTGTATGGCGGGCTTTTTCTAAGCCGAAAACGGCTGCAGGATGCGGTCAACATAGGCACAAAGCAGGAGCTACAATGCAAAGACCCCGCACAATTACGTGCGGGGTCGTTCAATGTTTGGCAAATGGCTTAATTCCCAGCTGAAACCGATCCGATCGACCAGAACATCGTCTCGCCCGAGGCATCGTCGACGCCGTCATTGTCGGTCATCACGAACGCCTCGCCCGAGGGCAGGATGGCCAGACCTTCGATCTTGTCCAGAACATAGCCTCCGGTCGAGGTCAGGTCGGGCAGCAGGTCGCGGACCTCTTCCTTGCTGACCACGGGCAGGTCGCCGCCCAGAGGGGCCGGGGTCATTTCTGACAGAGGGATGCGGTAGACCTTTTTGGTCACCGCACGGTGGTCGTGCTGGTTGTCGCGCTCGATCACGTAAACATGGTCACTGAAGGCCACAATCTCGGACAGACCGACCCAGCCTGTGTCCGGGTCTGCTTTGGGATAGTGCACTGCACCCCATTCCTTGGTTTCAAGGTTATAGGCCACCAGTTTCACGTGGTTTTCAGGGTCGTCCTTCCATTCGCGCTGAACCGCCATCCATAGGGTGTCGCCGACCTTGGTGATGCCTTCAAAGCCAAAGCGTTTCTCGACCGCCATCAACTCGGCAGGCAGGCCGATCTCGCCTTTGCGGTCCTTGATCTTGCCCTCGGCGGAGACATGGTAGATCGCGTGTGGGATCACACGGTCGGTACGGCCTTCGGAGGCGACGTAGAAACCACCTTTGCCGTCCAGCGTGATGCCCTCAAGGTCCAGCTTTTGCGCAGGGTTGCCGTCCTGACGGTGGATGCGGATCACGTCCACGATGCGGGCGGGTTGCTGGCTGGGGTCGATCTTGAAGATCGAGGGCTGGAAGCCGTAGAAGCTGTCATTGACCGCATAGATCATGCCGTCCTCATCCGCGACCAGACCGGACAGAGCACCCCATCCGATCAGCTCATCCGCGCCTGCCGAGGTCAGGTGGGGATAGGTGGCGGGGGCCTCCTGATACGCGAAGATCGACACATGCGCCCGCGGGCCGCCATCTTCGATTAGGTCTTTTTCATTGGCCGAGATCAGCAGGTTCCGCTCGGGGATCGCTACATAGCCTTCCGGGCCGACGCCTGAGGGTAGCAGTTGTTTCAGAACCGGGTTCGCCGGGTCGGTGGCGTCGTATACACCCACGACCGAGGCACGCTCGGCACCCACAAAGATCATCGGTGTGCCGCCGAAGGTGGCTGCGGTCACGCTTTCGGGCTCAACCCCTTTGCTGTCCGAGCGTTTGTCGGGGTAGTGGCCGATCTGGATGATGGCTTTCTCGAAATCGGTGCCGTTCTCGTAAACAACGGTGCCGTCTTTGTGGAAGATCGTCCAACCTCGCGAGCCACCTTCATAGTCGCCTTCGTTGGCGGTGGCAAAGTGGTTGTCGTCGATCCATTTCACCGCGTCAGGCTCGCGCAGGCGGCCCGGCTGGCTTTCGCTGAAGATCAGCGCGCCGCGCTCATCCGTGGCATCGATGCCCTCCAGATCCACGCTACCTGCCGAGAAATGGCTGATGACGGTGCCGTCTTTGGCAACAACCGCGATGTGGTTGTTTTCCTGCAGGGTAACGACGGTCTCACCAAGGCTGTTGATATCCACGAACTCCGGCTCGGGGTCGGTCGGAGCAACCTCGGCCAAGCCGGTTAGTGAGGCCATCTTCATGCCGGAACAATCCAGCGCACCGTCTTTCAGCGGTACCAGTGCCAGCTCACCTGCGGGCAGTTGCGGGATAATGCCGTCGTTCAGGTCTTCGTCGCGCTCATTCTCGATCGCTACGGCGACAAAGCTGGCATCAGGGGCGATGGCGACGCTGTCGGGCTGACCGCCCAGATCACAGGCACCGGTCTGTGTCTTGCCCGCGATATCGACGGAGATCAGCTTACCCGATGGGGCAGTATAGCTTTCCGAGGTGTTCACGCCAACAAAAGCGGTCGCGCCAACGATCCCAACGGATGTCGGTTCACCACCCACCTCCATCGCTCCCAGAGGCGCGGGTTTTGCGGGGTCGGTGATGTCGATCATGCCAATCACACCCAGCGGGCTGTCGGTGTAAACCAGCGTCATGCCATCTGCGGTAGCCGCGATGATCTCGGGCGAGGTCTCACGGTTGGTATCCGCGCCCTCGGCCATGTTCTTGACGACGGGGAAGGATGCAATTCGGTTGAAATTCATCTCTGCCATGGCCTGACCAGCTGTCAGGGCAAGGGCAGATGTCAGGCAGACAAAGCGCAATGACATCGGGTTCTATCCTCTCTCAGTTGGATGAAAGGGGGATGACCGCGGGTCATTGCAGGGATGTGACAGTTTGTTTGCAGTTTTGTGACAAACCAAAAGGTCCCGGTTTTTAAACCGGGACCAAAACGGATCAGACCGAGAGACAGACGTATTTCATCTCAAGATAGTCTTCCATTCCGTGGTGGCTGCCTTCGCGCCCGAGGCCGGATTGCTTAACGCCACCAAACGGTCCCAGCTCGGATGAGATAATGCCTGTGTTCACGCCGACGATGCCATATTCCAGCGCCTCGGCCACTTTGTAGACGCGGCTGAGATCCTTGGCATAGAAATAGGAGGCAAGACCAAAGATCGTGTCATTTGCCATTGCGATCACGTCGTCTTCGTCCTCAAACTTGAAGAGCGGCGCAAGCGGTCCAAAGGTTTCTTCCTGCGCGACTTTCATGTCTTGTGTGACGCCTGTGACAATCGTGGGCTGAAAGAACGTACCGCCCAAATCATGGGGCAATCCACCGGTCAGAACAGACCCGCCCTTGGCTGTTGCGTCCTCGATGTGGTCCTGAACCTTGGCAACCGCCTTGGCATTGATCAGCGGGCCGGTTGTGACTCCGTCAGACAACCCATCACCGACCGAAAGCGCCTCGGTCGCGGCTTTCAGTTTTGCTGCGAAGGCATCGTAAACCCCCGCCTGAACATAGATGCGGTTTGCACAGACGCAGGTCTGACCGTTGTTGCGGAATTTGCACATCATCGCGCCTTCGACCGCGGCATCCAGATCGGCATCGTCGAACACGATGAACGGGGCATTGCCCCCCAACTCCATCGAGCATTTCATGACCTGATCTGCAGCTTGCCGCAGCAGGATGCGACCAACCTGAGTTGACCCGGTGAAAGTCAGTTTTCGAACGCCGGGGTTTTCGCAGAATTCTTTGCCGATTTCGCTGGCATTCAAGGATGGCAGGACGTTGAAAACACCAGCCGGGATGCCCGCCTGATCGGCCAGAACAGCCAGTGCCAGTGCAGACAGCGGTGTTTCCTCGGACGGACGGGCCACGAAGGCACATCCGGCAGCCAGCGCTGGTGCGGCCTTGCGGGTAATCATTGCGTTGGGAAAATTCCATGGCGTGATCGAAGCAGCCACGCCGATCGGCTGCTTCAGGACCATGATCCGTTTGTCCCGCTGATGGCCCGGAATCGTCTCACCATAGACGCGCTTGGCCTCTTCGCCGAAGAACTCGATGAACGATGCGCCATAGCCGATCTCTCCAATCGCCTCGGCCAGCGGTTTGCCCTGTTCTGCAGTCAGGATCTTGCCCAGATCCTCGGCGTTTTCCATCATCAGATCAAACCAGCGGCGCAGGATCGCTGCACGTTCCTTGCCGGTCAGCTTGGCCCATTCTTTTTGCGCCGTTTCGGCCTGCGCAATCGCGCCGGCAACCTGAGCGCGGCTCAGGTCTGCCACTTCGGCGACCACGTCACCGCGTGCCGGGTTCGTGACGGCAAAGGTGCCATTCTCGCCCTCGACCCATTGCCCGCCGATATAGGCATTGGTCGCCAGCAGGTCGGGGTTCTTGAGGATGGATTTCAGGTCGGTTGTTGCGTCCAGCATGGGTCAGCCTCCGGCAGGAATTGTATCTCGCGCACACAAACAGGTGGGGTGTGGAATGTCTATGTCCACTGTTCGCAGCAGATCAATCCAGATTTGATCATAAGCCACAACTTTGACGGGCAGATCGCGCCTATCTTTTTCAAGCAGAGTTTGCCACAGTTCTGGGGAATTTTGGGCTTCAGGGGATGTAAATAGTCGTAACATTCCCTATGTTATTGGGTAATTGAATAAAAAAGGGGATAGTGCAGATGTCGAACCATCAATTTGACGCCTTGATTGAAGAAACGCAGACCAAAGTCCGCGAAAGCCAGTCGCAGATCGAAAGCCTGACCTCGCGGATTGACGCGGCACGGGCCAAGATCGGCACCGCCGAAGCTGATATCGACATTGAAAACGCCACCCTCGAAGATGTACACGCCCATACCGAGGTGATGAACGCCAATATCGCCGAGCTGATCATGGGGCTGGACGACGTCACCAACGCGTTCTCCAAAGACTTTGACGAGATGCGCTCGAAAACCGGGTGGGAGTCGTTTGTTGGCATCTTTGCCAAAGGCAAATCCGAGTCGATGCGGCAGGAACGGATGCGCACCGCCAATATCGACGACAAATTGCAGGATCTGATCGCCAAATCCGATGTGATCGTGAAGCTGCTGGAGGGCCAACTGTCCGTGCTGGAAGAACAGCGCGTCAAGGTCGAGGAAAACCTGACCGGCACGCTGGACGACCGTGAGGCGACAGTGGCCGAATTGGAAGCACTGCGTACCGAGATCCAAGGCATGGATCCGACAATCATCACACTGGAAAACAAGATCAGCGTCGAACAGGATGCTGCTGCTCGGACCCAGTTAGAGACTGAATTGGCCGAACTGAACAAGCAATACAACTCCAAGGTTCAGGAAGAACAGGTCAAGCTGGCCAAATCGCAAACGCTGGAGCGCTATATCGAAAAGGGCAAAACCTGGGTCGACTCACTACAGAACCAGGCGGCGACGCAGATGGTGCTGATCAACAAGTTGCAGACAGACACGCAACAGCGCGTGGTGCTGTATGACGCCCTGACCAAATCGCTGAAAACCGCGCAGCAGCAGGACGTCGCCCACCGCATCAACGAGATCGGAGTGCAAACGGATCAAGAGGCGCAAACCGCCATGGCCGCCATCGGCACCGCGACCAACCAGAAAATGGCCGACATGCTTGAGGCGCATGAGGACCACATGGTCTTTGCCCGCGACGTGCTGGAGAAAAAGGCCAAGGCGGATGAACGCTTTGCTCGCCGCTTTGCCTCGATTGTCGAGAAGCATGATAAGAATTTGTATGGCGGATGAAGCGGTTTAGCCAAAAAGACTTTAGGCTGCTCAGAATTGGCGTCTTTTTCGTGGTTTGGCCGTTCCCTGTCTATGGCCTAACGGCCCTTCTGCATGAAATCGGTGTCGATGGCGGAGCTTATAAGCTGCTCGGCTTCCTCACTCTATATGTCGGGCCGGGTAGTGTAATCTTCGGGCTTATCATCTTCGCATTGTACCTGATCTCGGAAGTTCTTCTCTTGCCTTGGCGGCTTCATCAATGCCGCACAAACGGGTGTAATAAATCTGCCAATGACTAACCCCACCCAAGATCATGTCGGCCTAACCGACACCTTCGCCTCGCGCCGCTATTTCCGCAAATTTGAGGTGATCACCGTCCACCTCCTGCGCGTGGCCGCGACGATGGAGGCCGAAGGCGCAATCAGCAAGCAAGAGGTGCGGATCGTGTCGCGCTACCTCTCGGGGTTGCTCTATACGTTCCGGGCACTGTCCATGAAATACCTGCTGGTTGGGCGTGATACGGGGCGGTTCTTTGGCAGCCTTGCCATGGACAAGCGCGACAGCGGGTTTCCGGTGGCGGCTGAGCTGCTGACCATGGCCAATGACGCGCAACAGGCGCAGGTGCATCTGGCGAATATGCCCTCGGTCGATGACCTGAAAACCGATATGGTGCGCACGATTATCGGGGATCAGGAAATCCCCACCAAGCTGCAATTCGCGCTGTCCCAACGGCTCTATTACGAGGAATTGCTGAAAGGGCAACTGTTCTGGGCCCGCAACGATCCCGAATGTCATTGGATCGGCAACGAAGGGGAAAGGCGCAAATTCCTGATCCACTGGGCGGTCTATGACAGCCAGATCAACCTGCCGGTCATCTACCTGATGCAGTTGGAGGATAGCGGCAAAACTGCCCTGCCCAAAGACCAGCGCCGCTGGCCCGCCGTGCAGGCACATCTTATGGCGCAGTCCTTGGGCGGGTTAAAGCTGGTGACGATTGCCAAGGGGTTCGATCAGGACTTCGACGACCTGCACCCGAAGCATTTGCGCCGCATCCATGTGGGGCCGATGTATTCCTCGGCCTACACTGAGCAATCCGGCCCGCTGCGGCAGGTGTTGGGCGACGCACAGGCACCGGTGGGGCAGGACTGGGCCTTGGCCTGGACCCTGGAGGAGCTAGAAAGCGAAGACGTGACCCAGGAACGTGCCGGGTGGTTTTCAACTGTCGACCGCGAGATATTCGCGTTGGACCCGTTCGGAGGACAAGGGGCCGAGACGGGGGCAACCCGGACCCAAAGGTCGATCATTCTGCCCCAACGCCCGTTTCAAGTGCTGGCCGAGCGCAACCCGCCGGGGTTCGTGGACGTGCGCAAGTTTGTGGTCAGCAAAACCGGGCAGGTTTTGAGGTATTGAGCAAATCAAAGGCGATTTTGAAATGAGTTTGACGTCAGACCAAATGGAATTGCGCGAAGACGATATTCGCAAGCACTATCCTGCTGCGACCGCCTTGCTGAACGGCTTTGAACACGCGCCTCGGATTGCGAAACCGGTTGAAGCAGCGGTCGAGCGTTCACCCGGAGTATCGACGGGGCGGCGGTTTCGCTCGACAACGCCGGGCTTGGTGACCCGGCGCACGGCGCGCGCTGATGGGGTGCATCTGGTTGATCGGATTGAGGCATCGGACGAGGGCGATACGCTGGTTTCGCCGCCGCAGGCAGTCACCCAGCAAGCCGTGCGTCGCGCGATTTCCATCGCCTTTGCTGTTGCCGAAGCTTATGCCGAGCAAACTCCGCTGGCCGACCTGAAACGGGCCAATCTGGCCGGAGATTTACCTGCCGCGCGCAAGACCGAGTTTTCGGAACTGCTGACGGCCGAGGCATTGATCACCTCGCATACATTCGGCAACGCATTGGCCTATTTGATGTCCTCGCATTTAGGCGAGACTACCGTCGATATCGGCGAAATTGAGGAGGTTCTGACCGACAATGGCCAACTTGCGCTGCACGGCGCGCTGTGGGAACTGGATCAGATGTTGGCCAAGCACGCCCCCGATGATGCGCATTTGATTGCGGCCACCAGCGCCTATGCCGAGCAACTGATGGATAAGGCGGCCCTGCGCGCGCAGTCCGCCGGCCGTCTGGCCCCGTTCCAGAACGCCGCCTGGCATATCGAGGCCGACGATCTGACGATCCGGGGGTTTGAACCGGCCTCAAAGGCCAAATCCACCACCCTTACCATGACGTTCAAGAAACCGAAAGAAGTGGTGGGCAACCATATCGCCAAGTATCAGGCGATGAAGCTGGCCAAGATGCTGATGGCCTATGATTTCGACCGCCGCCTGAACCCGTTTGCGGAACTCGGCGGGTTCATCTTCACCTTCATGGGCGACGGCAAACCGGGCACCGGCAAGACCACACTGATCCAGATGATGGCGGGGCTGATTAACGACTACTGCCAAAACGCGGGCTACCCGTTCCGCTATCAGAACTTGAGCACCGACAATATCGACAGCTATCAGGGCAAGTCCGGTCAGAACGCTAAGGCGTTTATCAACACGATCATTGATCCCTCGCTCATCGGGTTCGGCACCATCGATGATATCGACCAGCTTGCGGGCAAGCGCGGTGACCGGCAGTCCTCAGCCGGGCAACTGGAAATCACCGCCGTGCTGATGGAGAGCTTTGCGGGTGCCAACACCGTCGTGCGCGGCAACTGCACCTTTGGCATGTTCTCGAACTACCCCGAGAACGTGGACGACGCCCTGCGCCAACGGGCGGGCGCGCGGTTCCTGGTGGACGGGCCGCAGACGCGCGAGGATTACATCGACATCCTGCACCTGCTGATGGGCCGCAACCACGACATACCCTTGGGGGAACACGACGCCTATGCCGCGCAGGAGATCAAGAAGGCCGTCGCCGCCAGTTTCGAAAGCCATTCCCGCCCGCATGAGGATGCCTTGTTGCAGGTCTATGACCGTGTTTCTGGTGAGATCGGCCAGATGGACACGATCGCCAAGCTGGGTACCTACCTCAAGGCGATCCAACAGGCGGATGAACGTTTCACCGGCCGCGCGATCAAGAACATCACCGACGCGGTCAAGGTCCGCGCGATGGATTTCGAACTGCCCGACGAATGGATGGAGAACCCTGACCTGTTCCTGTTCCGCGATTACGACACCAAGAAGGCCTTGATCGAGGACCTGCGCCAGCCGATCACGGTCGAGATGGTTATTCAAGAGATCAACCGCTACGCCGACAGCGAATTCCGCTATGCCGACAAGAGCGACGAGGTCGCCATCGAAAACGCCGTGCGTGAGATGGGCCGGATGGAAGAGGCTAAGCGACGGTATCTGGAGGGCAAGGGGTGACGGTTGCTCTGGTCCTGCAAACAAACTGTTTAGATCAGTTAGCTGATATGCCTTCACGTTTTCTTGGTCGGTCGTTGTTACCGCATGTGATCACGCAGACTTTGAGCGTCAGAGCGCACACCGATGCGCTCTGTCAGTCAAAGGAGGCAACGACATGACATTAACACTCGCAATCACTGGTTTGGCCCTTGTTTTGGGTCTGATTCTGCCTTTGCGTTGGGGCGTATTCGGATTTTTGGCCGCCGTGGCGGTACTGTTTCTCACTCAGTTTGGCGTGAACGCAGGCAGTGGGTTCGAGGGGACATCGTGGGAAGAGTCGCTGATCCTGTTTGAAGGCAGCGTGGTGTCTTACATCGGGTTCAACCTGCAGATTACAGCACGGGCATTTGCGTTGCCGCTGTTGGTATTGGCGGTCGTGGTTGTTGCTCGGTTCCAGAGGAGTGGATGAAACACGTGGCGCAAAGTACGAAAAACCAACTCGACGCCGAGTTCCGCTATGCCGATGATAGCGACGGCGTCGCATATCGAAAACGTGGCGTGTGAGATGGGTAGAATTAAGGAGACCAAGCGGCGGTATTTGGAGGGGAAGGGGTGAGCGGCGGTCTGGAAGTTCTTATCTTCGTCTTATCCAGCATGGCGGTGTCCTGCCTTGTTGGCTGGCATATAGGAAAAATAACATCAAAAAAACTAAAACGACTTAGGCTTCGCGCAATATTGATTACTGTGGCTTTGTTTTTCACACTCGTCCCCCTCGCTCCAGTAGCCGTATCAATCGTTTTGACGGGAGGTGTAAAAAGCTTTGACTACTTTCTAAGCATCTGGGCACTTTCGATATACATTGTTCTTGTTATTACACTGTCCGGAAGTGTTTTCGTTTGGGCAATATTGCTCTTAAGCGTCTTGTTTTGTCTCGCAACGCTTTCAATCAGTCGGCGTAATTCTGGTAACGGAGATTTGTTCTCAGAACATCAATTGGTCCGAATGGCTCAACAGGAAGAATTTCTCTGGAGCGTTGAGGAAAAGAACGCACGACAGGAAACGGGAAGATGATCCGCCTCATCGAAAAAGGCCTGATGTTCGGAAACCTCGTCCACATCTCCAGCCCGGCCTTGGTCGAGCGGTATAACCGCGCGTTGCAGCATCTGGCTGGTAAGACCACTCAGCTGACGGATTTTCATGTCGATATCTCGGGCTATTCCCCTGAGATCGGTCAGGAGTTGGAGGATCCGCTCTACCTCAATCCCAATGGGGTCAACCGGCAGTTCATTCTGCTGACGACCGAGCAGAAACGCGCGCCGCTGCTGAACGTCAAATTCTCGACCTCGCGCGATATTTTGCGCGAATTCATCGAGATGAACGAGGCGCAACTGTTCGCCCTTACCGCCACGGATGCAGTTGCCGGAGAGCTGGTGAACTCGGTCTTCAAACTCACGACACCCGCCGAGCTGTTGAGTTTGCGAAAGATTGAGATTGAGGCGGACACCGTCGGCGGTACCCTCCGCAAAGCCGAGCAACTGGCGGGCATGGTCGAACGCTTCAAAACCGAAGAGGACGCCTGGTTTGACGACGTGCTGATCGCAAAGATGATCAAAACGGCGCAGGAAACGGGCGACGTGACCCGCAACCCGGTTCGCCTGCGCCACACAACGTTTGAACAGTGTAATTTCTGGACGGCGCATTTCGGCGGGCTCTATCTTTTTCCTGATCTGGATTACCCGGCCGCGATTTGTATGAGTGATCGGCCAGAAAAACTGCCGATCGACCATGTTTTTGACCTTTCGCAACGGCACCGAATTGCGGCCTTCCTGAACGACAACGGTCTGGTTGAAACGATCATTGAGGCGCGCGGTGTGAATTCGGCTGCCGTTCTACAGCAAAAGATGGATTTTCTGACCATCCATGCGGCGGCCGACGCGGGTGTCGATCTGACGGGGCTGGATCGCAGCGATATGCGGCGGCTGGCCCGCAACCATGCCGATCAACTGCCAGAGGCTTACCAGGGTCTTGCTGAATTGTTGCGCTGGGCAAGTGATGGCGGGCCGTGGCCGCGTATCACCTCGGATCATCCGGCTTATTTCTATACATTGCGTGCGGCGGATACACCGAACCGCGATTTGGTGAACATGCTTTTGGCCGAGCTTGCTCCGCTTGACCCGCGTCAGATGTTCATCTGCCACAAAGAGCTGTTTTACAGTACGTACAAAACCTGGTCAGACAGCAAGAAAGCTTATGTTGCCGACTTCCTTGCGCGTGAGTATCAGGTAGACAAAGCAGGTGCGCGCGCGGCTCTTTATGGTCATGAACCCGATATGAGCGGCGACCGGGTCAGCGACGACATTATCGCGCGCGTTGGTCCTTGGGGCGCGGTTGGGAGAAGTTAGATGTTTGTGGCACTGCGTTTTCTGGTTCCCTTACTGATCTTCCTGACCATTCTGTACGTCGGAGTGTCGCTCTATTCACGATGGGTGCGACGCGGTAAATTGATCGCGCATTGGGAAAAAAAGGGGCTGTCAGGGGACCGGGACGCTTTTGTCCGGCGCGGATTGGAAAAATATGATGGATCATTTCGCCGAAAACTGATCCTAGGGATTTACGTTGTCCCGCTGGGTCTGATCGCAATCCTGATTTATGTATCGAATTTCATGTGAGGGTTTCGCAAATGCGTTACGTCAAATGGGCCATCATCATTCTGTTTTGGGGCACGATAGCCTCGGTGCTGAACTATACGCTTCCGCAGCATGATGTGGTTCGGATTTCAGACACTTATGAAAAGCGGATTGATCCGGGTGAGAACAGCATTTTCTGGTCGGTTCATGATGTAGGAAGCGACGCGACGACACCAAACCGAGATGTGTTTTTCATTCAGACGCGCAAGACCAACGGTAAGGTCATGGTATACCGAAATGAGGACACCGGATGGGGTTGGCCGCCCTATTTCAAGCTGAACTCTTCGAACCTTCAGGCCGAGGCCGCAGATTTGAAGTCAACGACCGAGGCGCCGCGCTGGGTCGTGGTTCGTCACTATGGCTGGCGCAGTGAGTTTCTTTCGATTTTCCCGAACGCTGTCAAAATCTGGTCTGTCGACGATCCGAATGTGCGGATTATTCCGTGGTTCAACATCATTTTCCTTGTTGTTTTTGCGGCCTTGCTCTGGGCCATTTGGGTCCGCTGGCGTCGTTTCAGACAAGCACGAGTAGACCCGATGATCGAAAACGTTGAAGACGGGCTATACGCTGCGGGCGACGCGATCGAGGAAAGAGGCAGCAGATTCAAACAATGGCTGAGCAGTTGGAAATCCAGGTGACGACCATTGGGCTGTACTTGCCCGGATGTGGGTCGAATTGACGTCACGAATTCACCGGCGTGTCTAGCGCACGATAAATTCAGCATGCAGTGCACCCGCGGCTTTGATTGTTTTGAGAATATCGATCATGTCGCGGGGCGAGACACCCAAAGCGTTCAGACCCGCAACCACTTCGGACAAGGTGGTTGCCTCGGGAATTTCGGCCAATCCTGTCCCCTCGTCTTCTTCGATGCCTGCGATTGTCCGGGGGACCACCACAGTTTCACCACGGGCAAACGGATTGGGTTGAACTGCGATCGGGGCTTCCTCGACGGTCAGTGTCAGATTGCCTTGCGAGACGGCGACACGGGAAATGCGAACCTCTTGCCCCATGACGATTGTCCCTGACCGCTGATCAACAACGACCCGAGCTTTGGTTTCGGGTTCGACAGGGATGTTCTCTATCCGCCGCAGGGCATGCGCCGTCGAAAGAGCCTCAGTGGCGGGGATGTTCAATTCTACAGTGCCCGAATCGCGCATGATTGCGACGGCGCGGTTGAATTCCGAGTTGATCGCCGTCTCGATCCGTCCTGCGGTTGTAAAGTCTGGCTCGCGCAGCGCGAGCCGCATTTGCGTCAGCGTCGAGAGATCAAAGTCGATTTCTCGCTCTACACGGGCACCGGACGGGATCACCCCGGATGTGGGGACACCGCGCACGACCGAGGCGGCCTCACCTTCAGCGACAGCACCACCGGCCAAAACAGTGCCTTGGGCGACCGCGTAGATTTGCCCATCGGCTGCGTTCAGTGGCGTCATGATCAGGGTTCCGCCCAGCAGGCTGTTGGAATCCCCGATTGCAGACACGGTAACGTCGATCTGTCCACCTACTCTGGCGAATGGTGGCAAGCTCGCTGTTACCAAGACCGCAGCCACGTTTTTGGGCCGGAAATCTTCACCGGTGACGTTGACGCCCAGACGTTCGAGAATGTTGGACATGATCTCTTCGGTGAACGGAGAGTTCCTCAACCCGTCTCCGGTGCCGTTCAAGCCGACAACAAGGCCGTAGCCAACCAGATCGTTGCCCCGAACTCCGTCGAAATCCACCAGATCTTTCAAGCGGATCGCGCCGGCTGATGCCAAGCCGGGCAACAGGAACAAAAGAAATATCAAAGCTCTCATCGCAGGAAATTCACTAACGACAGGTTCGCATTGCGAACTGTGACAGAATACAGGCTTTCTAGCTGGAATTGCACGGTTTGCAGTTGTGCAGCCGTCTCATATGGATCTGCTGCGATTAGCTTATTTCGGCTGAATTCCAAACTTGTACGCCCGGCACTATTTCGCGTGGCGGCCTGTTCAATCCGTGCCTCTGCTGCGCCGACCTGAGCGCGCAAGTTGACGGTTTCGTTCTGCGTGTTGGCCAATTGGACACCAAGATTTGTGAAAAGGTCGGTTCGTTGATCACGCGGAAGGTTTAGACCGTTGTCCGATACCAACGCAGCAACTGCGATGTCGCGCAGGGCTGCTTTCAAAGTCGGGTCCGTCGCAGTCAACGGGACGGTGACGCTTTCATTTTCGGAAATCTGCATCGGTGAAAGCGTTGTATCAGAGCCTTGATAGATCACCGCATCGAATCCGGTCGGATCGTTGAACCAGTTTTCTGCCGCCAACTGAATATCTGCTGTGGTTGTCAGGCCAGTCAGTTCGGCCTCCAAAGCGGTGAGCAGAGTATCTGTTGAAGGCAGAGGGGACACATCCGTTGCGGTACCGGAAAACAGACTGCGACCTCCGGCCCTGGAGTTCAATGCAGACATAATCGTGTCCAGTTTGTTTCGGGCCTGAACAGACGCGTTTTCATGCGTGACCGCCTGGTTCGACGTGCCAAATGACAGTAGGGCTGCGGTAATTTCACTGACCGAGTCGTCAATCGTTGTCAGGCTGCGCTGCATGGCATCCGTGAATAAACCAGCCTCGGCGGTCGCAACCTGAAACGCATCCAGCCGAACCAAACTACGATCAAGATCCAGAAGATGAGAGTAATCCCCATCAAGGCGCCCGGACACGTCCTGCACCTTGCCCGTAGACATTTCGTACGACAGGGTTTCGATCTGGCCTTTGATCTCCGTCGCGCGGGTTTTCAAAGTCAGCCCTCTGGCGAGGTCTCCGATGGATGTCAGATTCATGCTCACAACCTCAACAACGTTTCCATAAGTTCATCCACCACCGAGATGAGACGTGCATTTGCGGCATAGACTTGCTCAATCTGCATCAGGCGCTGTAGCTCTTGATCTGTATCCACGCCTTGCTCCGCTTCGATTTTGGTCATTTCCACATGGGTGCTGTTGGCGAAGACGCGGCGCTGGTTGGCAGTGTGCGCGTCCGCACCGACCTTTGACAAAAGGGCTTCTGTCAGGTCGCTGGCGCGCATGTCTCCGGTGCCAAAGACTGACCCGGCAACCGGACGCGCCTGTTCCAGAACCGCTCCAAATGCCATGAGCTGTGCGGCACTACCCGCGTCCCCTGGCGTTACTGCCCCGATGCCTGCGCGTAACTTCCAGCTTTGTCCGCCATTGTCCGGGTCGACGATGGCGTTCAGGCGAATGCGCGACGCCAGCCCTGCGGGTGCTGTTGCGTCGAACCGATTGCCTGCGTCTGTAAACAGGGCCGGGTCAGTGGGTACAGCGGTCGGGTCGAGGCCAGGTGTCTCGAACCGTTCGATCAAGTCGCGAGCCACAGCATCCAAGTTTGTCTGAGCTTCAATCGCCAGCGAGTCTCGGATCTCGAACTGCGCGGCCAAGGCCCCGCCTTTTATCTGTGCACTGTTCCCTTCCGTGCGAACAGGGTTGCCGTTCAATTGCAGTCCGGACAACAGACCATTGGCGACCGTCATATGAGGTTTCGTGTCACCGGTAGTGTTGAAGGACAACTCAGCAGCCGTCCCTTCAAGCAAGATCAGGCCGCCGTTCGAATAAAGAGAAATCTGATCATTGGCGCGCGGAACAACGTTAACCGGAATCAGTTCGTTGACCTGGTCTATCAGTACCTGACGCTGATCCAGCAGCGCGCCAATCTCGCCGCCCGCGTATTTGACTGCCGGGATACGCGCGTTCAGTGCTTCGATATCTTTGAGCGTCTGGTTTAGTGCCTCTACGGACTTTCCGATTGCCCGATCCGCGCCCGAACGGACCTGTCGAAGACCCTCGGACGCTGCGTTCAGACTATCGGATAGATCACGCGCGGTGCGTGCAACCTGATCCAGTCTTTCCGACGAATCCGGAAGGCTGATAGCCGTGATCAGGCTGGCCTCGAAATCAGAAAGGCGGCTAGAAATCGAAGTGGGGTCGTCGGCAGTGCCGACCAGCCTTTCCAGCATGTCATAAAAGTCGGATATCGTGGATTTCTGCGTCAGGTCCGCCTCGGCGGTGCGACGGTTCGCCGTAAGAACCGGGTCTTGGTGTCGAACAACTCCCACCGACTTCACACCGTGACCGGCGATTGTGTTGGTGGAAAGCTCAAGGCTTCGGCGCGCAAATCCGGGGGTAAGGGCATTTGCAATGTTGTCGGACACCACAGCGGCACCGCGGCTGGCCGCAGTTAACCCGCCGATGGCGTTGTTCAAGGCAGTCGACATGTTCATGACACAGGTCCCTTTTCAGAAATAACGTTCAAATCAGCGTTTGATATTCGTGGTTTCCTGCAGCATCTCGTCGACGGTCTGAATTACCTTGGCGCTTGAAGAGTACGCCCGCTGTGTCTGAATCA
This sequence comes from Ruegeria sp. BG8, assembly GCF_056538325.1. NCBI lineage: Bacteria > Pseudomonadati > Pseudomonadota > Alphaproteobacteria > Rhodobacterales > Roseobacteraceae > Ruegeria > Ruegeria sp. BG8. Next base: position 118,425 of record NZ_JBQFSZ010000008.1, read on the forward strand.
TCGAGGTCAGTTCGGTTGCCACGTCCGTTGTGGATTCTTCGCGCGCAAAGGAAACCAAATCTCCGGTCGGACCTTCGCCTGCGTTCCAGAGGAAAAATGTGCCGCTTTCACGCGATGGCGCATAGGTTTGACTGTCCAGCGCGGTCAGGCCGTTTGGGTTTGGTACATCCGCAAGCGGAATCTGGAACATCCGCCGGCTGACCCCTGTGTCATAGAAAGCATAGACATACCCGTTTTCATCAACCTGAACGCTGGTCATTGTCCCGACCGCCGAACCGTCGCGCGTAATCGAGACCGGCGCAAAAGTGTCCGATAGCTGAGTGATGCCATCCGCATCGCCGAGCTGACCGATATTCACTTCCATCGGGCCGCCCGCGACGTTCACGACGACGCTGCCGGTCGCCGGGTCGTAGGGACCACCGGACACGGCTGTCACGCTGGCCAATGTACCGCCTGCCGTCCGGCTATCGGTAAAGGTCAGCGTGTATTCCCCGATGATCGCATTGCCCGAAGCCGAGTCGCGCAGGATCATTGTCCATTCATTGCTGGAGCCTGTAGCAGGAACAGTCGGAACCAGTTCGATATCTACGCTCTCAGACTTGCCCAAGTTGTCGAAGTACTCGACAGACAAAGGCTGAGTATCACCGGGCGCGCCTGCATCTGTTGCTGTTGCGGGCAAGTTCATACGCAGGTTCATTTGCGTGGTTGGGGCACCGGACAGTTGGTTGACGCTGAGTTGGATGGGTTCAAGCGCCGCAGGTGTATCGCGCGGCACTGACGGTATCGAACCATCAGGATTTGCGCGCCAGCCCAGCAGTACCAAACCAGACTCGGTGACAAGGTATCCTTCTTCGTTGGTGCGGAACGAACCTGTGGTGGTCAAAAGCATCTCATTCGAACCGCCAGCGATCTGAGAACTGGGTCGCACTGGCAGCATGCCGCGGCCTCGCACGGCCAGATCGGTTGAATTATTGGTTGTTACAAGTGAACCACGCTGATCGATCAGGCGCTGGCTGGTTGTCCTGACACCGCCTGCAGAATAGCTGCCGCCCTGTCCGGACGTGACCATTGAATGGAAATCCGTTTCAACCCGCTTGTACCCAAAAGTGGAGGAATTTGCGATGTTGTCCGAAATCGTGGCCAGCCGGTTGGCGTTGGCCTTAAGTGCGGCCACACCGGCGTTCAGCGAAGATGAAATTGTCATTGGCACGCCCTTCTGTTGCGTCAATCCTTGAAGCAACAGCTAACGCGCGGGCTCTTAACAGCGCGCTAACAGCTAAAATGCGCGCTATCCTTTTCTTCTAGGGATTGCGCAGGAAGATGATCTCGATCCTGTTGTTTCGAACAGCCATTGGGTTGTCGTGGGCCAGTTCTCGGTCGGCGTGGCCAGCGACTCGATCCACCCTGCCAGGTAAAACCCCCTTGTTTTGAAGCATCTGCCGCACCTTTTGTGCACGTGAGGTCGACAGGTTCCAAGTCGGGTTTTGCGCCAACACGACAGGCGTGGAACTGACATGTCCTTCGACGGCTATTTGGTTTGTCACAAGGTCCGAGGACCGCGCCACCAACAAAGCAAGCGCGCGCATCATGGATGTCGGAACATCGCTTTCTGATTCGAAAAGCGGCTGATCCTCGGTGTCAAATAGCTCTACCACCAGCCCTTCGTCCGTCACGCGCGTGACGATATGTTTCAGGACTTTGTCCGACACCATACTTTCGCCGGTACGCCCCATAAGGTGGGCCTCAAGTGTCGAGAATGCCTCGGTGCTGTTACGCCCGCCCTCGGCGCTGACGCCAATCGAGCCGCGCGCCTGACGCGCCGTGGTCGGGCTGCGCTTGCTGGCGCCTGAACCATCCATGACCAGTGTCTCCTCCGAGAACATATTGTTCCCACCAAAAGCGCCATCGCCGCCACCCGATGAAGGACTCAGAGGTATTGTTGGCGAGAAATAGTCCGCCAGCCCCTTGCGTTGTTTTTCTGTCGTTGCGTTCAACAGCCACATCAACATGAAGAACGCCATCATGGCCGTGACAAAGTCGGCATATGCGACTTTCCACGCGCCACCGTGGTGGCCATCGCCACCGGACACACGTTTCTTCTTGATGATGATTGGCGCCGCATTGGTTTGCGCACCCATCTCCACCACCTTTTTCTATCACCCAATGACAGGCGTAGCCGGGCAGGTCTTAAGGTGGGCTTAACACTTAAAACTGTTCAGATTTCACCGCGGTGCCATGGGTCCGGCCCGTCGCAGGATCAGTTGCAGATGGTTGAAGCTGTTCTTGATCCCACCCGGCTCGGCCTTGCCAAAGAAGGCATCCAGGTCCTCATGCACGCGCACGGCCTGATCCAGCAGCGGGTCGGCGCCTTCGGAATACAGCCCCGCTTTGATCATCACCTCGGATTGTTCATAGCTGCCAACCAGCTTGCGGGTTTCCGCAATCATACGGTTTTCCTCGTCGGACGCCGCGCCGGGCAGGCTGCGCGAGACCGATCGGCTGAGGTCAATGGCCGGGAATCGCCCACGCTCGGCAATGTCGCGGTTCAGCACGATATGCCCGTCCAGCACGCCGCGCAGGATGTCGGCCACAGGCTCATCCATATCCGATCCGGCTACCAGAACGCTGAACACGGCGGTGATGTCGCCCTGATCTGCAGTGCCGGGTCCCGCACGTTCGCACAGGCCGGCGATCAGAGGTGTCACGGACGGAGGGAAACCGCGCAGCGACGGGGATTCGCCCATGGCGACGGCAATTTCGCGATGGGCCTCGGCAAAGCGGGTCACCGAATCGGCCAGGAACAGAACATTCAGCCCCTGATCGCGCAGGTATTCGGCCACGGACATCGCCGACCACGCACAGCGCCTGCGCGCCAGCGCCGACTGATCGGACGTGGCGGCCACCACAACCGACCGTTTCATCCCTTCCGCGCCCAAGGCATGTTCGACAAATTCATTCACCTCACGCCCGCGTTCCCCGATCAAAGCGACAACAACGGCATCCGCCTGCATTGACTTGGCCAATGTGGCCAGCAAGGTCGATTTACCCACGCCAGACCCGGCGAACAGACCGATCCGCTGACCCTGAACCACAGGCAGCATGGTGTTGAGGATAGCCAGCCCGGTTTCCATCCGCGCGCCCAGCGGTTTGCGGGTGACGGCTGGGGACGGTGCCTGCATGATGTCACGCTCTTGCGTACCAGAGAGCAGAGGTTTGCCATCCAGTGGTTTCCCGAACGGATCGACCACCCGCCCCAGCCAATGCATCCCCGGTGCAAACTCAGGCGTCTGCTCCAGAATCACCCGATCCCCCAGACAGACGCCATCGGGTGCCGCCGTGGGCATCATGTGAATCAGATCCGATTCGACATGCAGCACCTCTCCGGCCAGATCCGGGCCGCTGCGTCGCCGCAAAGTCAGGTGGTCGCCAATCCGTGCCTGCCCTTCAAGTCCTTGAATTTCAACGACTCCGCGCGCCACACCGGACACAAGGCCCATATGGCGCACGACAGACAGACGGTCGAATTCGCATTTCAGCAAGCTTGGGTCGAGATCGGACATCGTGGGTTCTCCAACGGGTTTCTGAAAACGGTTTCTAAAGGAATCGGGGTTAAGCCTTGATTGAAATTGATCGAGGGAGAAGCCCCGATGTTCTCTGACCTGAACGTCTTTAAAACAGCGTACGCAATGGCAACCCATGCCGGGCAACGGCAGGCGGTCATAGCGCGCAACATGGCCAATGCGGATACGCCGGGCTACCAGCCCCGCGATCTTGAGGGCTTTCAAAAAGCATTTGAAAAATCGGGGGGTGAGGTTGCGATGACCGCCACCCGCGCTGCGCATCTGAACGGTTCAAGCGCCCCGCAGCCCTGGGCCGAGTATGAGGTCGCGCCTTCGGGCGATCCGAATGGAAACGGCATCTCGGTTGAGGAAGAGATGTTCAAGGCGATTGAGGTCAAGCGTCAGCATGACCGCGCGCTGACCATCTACAAATCCTCGATGAACATCCTGCGCAGCAGTCTGGGCCGGGCGTAAGGGGGCCGAGAGATGAGCGATTTTTCCCATTCCCTTGCCGCCTCGACCAGTGCCCTGCGCGCGCAATCGGCGCGTCTGCGGCACGTGTCCGAGAACATCTCGAATGCTGACACACCGGGCTATCGTCGCAAGACCGTGCCGTTTGAAACCGTGCAGAAAGACGGGCGTGAGGTGGTGCAGACCGGGCGGGTCAAGCTGGACCGCCGCGACGGTTCGCGCATTTACGACCCCGGCCATCCTATGGCGGATGAGACCGGCCATTATCGCGGCTCGAATGTCGATCTGATGATCGAGATCGCCGACGCCCGCGAGGCGCAGCGCAGCTATGAGGCCAATCTCAAGATGTTCGACCAGACACGGCAGATGTCGTCGAGCCTTATGGAACTTCTCAGAAAATAAAGGACACCAGAATGGATATCCGATCCCTGACCGCGGCACAGAACTATGCCGTTGCCCGCCCGGCCACGCAGGCCGATCCCGATCACGCCGGAATGGCGCAAGGGCTGCGCAGCACGTTTCAGGACTTCACCGCGACGCTGAAACAGTCTGAACAGATATCACAGGCGGCCATGACCGGGCAGGCCGATCCGCATGCGCTGGTTCAAGCGCTGGCACAGACCGAACTGGCCGTGGAAACCGCCGTGATCGTCCGCAACAAGGTGGTTGAGGCGTATCAGGAAATTCTGCGGATGCCGGTCTGACCTGATGCTCAGCGAAGGTCTCTTCTATGACATCGTGCGTCAGGCGCTTTGGGTCGCGGTTATCACTTCGGTCCCGATTCTGGCGGTGGCGCTGGTTTCGGGCCTGATCGTGGGCCTGTTCCAGGCGCTGACCTCGGTGCAGGAGATGACGCTGACCTTCGTGCCCAAACTAATCGCCATCGTCATCGTGTTCTGGATCTCCATGGGCTTCATGACCCAGACGCTGGTGACCTTTTTCACCACAACCCTCATCCCGCTGATCGCCGGAGGTCGCTGATGGATACCGCCTATACCACCCTGTCCCGCCAGTCGGGGCTGATGAACGAAATGCGGCTGGTGGCAAACAACATCGCCAATGCCAACACCACAGGCTACCGCGCACAAGGCTTGGTGTTTTCCGAATTCGTGCGCGACATGCCGGGCAATCCATCCCTGTCCATGGCACGGGCCGAGGTGCGCAATACCTCGCTGCAACAGGGTCTGCTGACCGAGACCGGAGGGGATTTCGATTTCGCCATCGAGGGCGACGGTTTCTTCATGGTCGAAACACCCGGTGGCAATCGCCTGACCCGGGCGGGGGCGTTTTCCCCCAGTGCCGAAGGTGATCTGGTGACCATGGACGGCCACCGGGTTCTGGATGTGAACGGTGCGCCGGTCTTTATCCCGCCGGACGCGGCCTCGATCGACGTGGGCAGCGACGGCACGCTCAGCATCGAGGGGCAGCTATTGGGGCAGATCGGTGTTTACCGGGTCGAAGACCCCAAGACGTTGGTGCGTGAGGGCAGCACCCAGTTCCGCGCCGAGGCTCAGATCGATCCGGTGGACAATCCGGTGGTTCTGCACCGGTTCCTTGAGGGCTCGAACGTGAACGCGGTGCATCAGGTCACCCGACTGGTTGAAATTCAACGGGCCTATGAGCTGGGCCAAAGCTTTCTGGAAACCGAAGACGAACGTGTACGCGGGGCGCTGAAGGCGCTGATGCGCTGACTTTAGAACGGAGGATTTGAACATGCGGGCATTGAAAATCGCAGCGACGGGCATGACGGCGCAGCAGATGCGGGTTGAGACGATCTCGAACAACCTCGCGAATATGAACACAACCGGATACAACGCGCGGCGGGCCGAGTTTGCCGATCTCCACTATCAGCAGATGGCGCGCGCCGGGAGTATTAACGCCAACGATGGAACGGTTCTGCCAACAGGTATTCAACTGGGTTTGGGCGTGCGCCCCGCGGCTGTAACTGTGCAACTGGCGCAAGGCGCGATTTCGGCGACTGGTAATGATCTCGACGTGGCAATCGAAGGCCGAGGATATCTTGAGGTCACGCTGCCCAACGGCCAGTCGGGCTTTACCCGCGACGGCAGCCTGAAACGTTCGGCCGAGGGGCTGATCGTGACGTCGGACGGTTTTTCGGTGGCTCCGGAAATCACGATTCCAGACGATGCGCGCTCAGTCTCGATCAACGCTTCAGGCGAGGTCTATGCTTACTTTGATGACGCGCCAGAGGGTCAGTTGCTGGGTGAGTTTAACCTTGCGAGCTTTTCAAACGCAAAGGGTCTGGAGGCGATCGGTAGCAATTTATTCAAGGAAACCGAAGCGTCCGGCGCCCCTGTTGTTGGTACTCCGGGTGAGGATGGGTTGGGCACATTGCGACAAGGGTATCTTGAGGACAGCTCAGTTGATGCCGTTCGCGAAGTCACCGAGTTGATTGAGGCCCAGCGGGGGTATGAGATGAACGCCAAAGTCATTTCAGCCGTCGATCAGATGATGGGCGCAACAACGCAGGTAAGATGATGCGAGGTCTGATTGTCGCTTTGGCCGCCTTTAGTCCGCTTAGTGCACTTGCGGAAATCGTAGTGCCGGTCCGGACCATTCGCGCCAAGGAATTAATCGCGGCGCAAGATCTTGAGGTCAAAGATCAGGATGTCCCGGGTGCTGTTTCCAGATTGGATCATCTGATCGGGCAGGAGGCGCGCATTGCCCTCTACCCCGGGCGACCCATCCGCAAAGAGGATGTCGGGCCTCCGGCAGTTGTGGATCGCAATGACCTGGTCGTGCTGGTCTTTGATCAGCATGCCCTGTCAATAACGGCCGAAGGTCGCGCATTGGGTCGGGGCGCTGTGGGCGACCGTATTCGCGTCATGAATTTGTCGTCGCGCACAACAGTCATGGGGTTCATCCGACCAGACGGACAAATTGAGGTTAAATGATGTCGGGATTTTCAAAATCGCTCTTACTTGGTGTCTTGTTTCTGACGGCCTGCGGGCGGGTGGATCATTTGGGAAAACCGCCCAGTTTCACGCCCAACGAGGATTCCGCAGAGCAGGTCGCCATGCTTTGGCCGGGATTACCGCTGCACACCCAACCCCAACGCGCCGTTGATCAAGCGTCCTTGTGGAGCGGCGGCCAACATTCGTTGCTGGGCGATCAGCGGGCGATCAAGAAAGGTGACATCCTGACGGTCGTGATCGAATTGGACGAAAAGGCCGAAATTTCTAACGACACCAATCGCTCGCGCGCTGGGTCAGAAAGCCTTGAGGTGCCGGGTTTGTTCGGCCTGCCTCAACGCGCGGCAGAACAATTGCCTGAAGGTGCATCTCTGGATGAAGCGGTGTCAATTGACTCGGCTTCGTCAAGTCGGGGAAGGGGTTCGGTCAAGCGCAAAGAGAAACTGACGCTGCGTGTCGCGGCAACCGTTGTTGATGTCTTGCCGAACGGAGTGTTGTCGATTTCTGGGTCACAGGAATTGCGGGTCAATTTCGAGCTGCGCGAACTGCTGGTGGCAGGTTATGTGCGCCCTCAGGATATCTCGCGCCAGAATGAGATCACCTATGACAAGATCGCATCCGCACGTGTGTCTTACGGCGGTCGCGGGCAAATCACTGACGTTCAGCAGCCGCGCTACGGGCAGCAGGTTCTGGATACTCTTCTACCTTTTTGAGGCTGTATATTGATGAGAAAACTCCTCCCCATTGTTTTGCTTTTGGCAGGCCTTGGTATCGGTATCGGTGCGGGTGTTGTTCTGTCCCCCAAAGGTGAAGCCCAAAAAGCTGCAGATACCGAGGTCAAAGAAGCAGGGCTGAAGGACGAAGCGGCAGACAAAAAAACAAAACCGTCGGGCAAAAAAGATAAGCCGGGTGAAATGGAATATCTCAAGCTGACCAAGCAATTTGTGATCCCGATTGTTGAGGCAGATCGCATCGCGGGAATGGTCACAATGTCCCTGAGCCTTGAGGCCGACCCGAGTATCGCCGACCGTTTTTATACCCTTGAGCCCAAGCTGAGAGACCGTTTCCTTCAGGTCCTATTCGACCACGCCAATATGGGTGGGTTTGACGGGAACTTCACGCACTCGGACAATCTGGACACCTTGCGGCAGTCCTTGTTGGAGGTTGCGCAAAAAGATCTGGGCGACAGCGTTTCTGAAATTCTGATTACGAGTGTGAATCGACAAGACACCTAAAAAGCAGTCAGGTTTTGGCTAGCCTTGGCTAGGGCGTTTTGTTGCGTGATCTTTGATGGCGCTCAGCAAACTGTAGTCTCGACAGTTCGGCTACAGCTTGCTGGCGCCCAAATGCGTTCCGCAACTGGTCCAACGCGGCAAGCTTGCGGGCTTTGGCCCGTGCTAGGTCCATGTTCAGTTGGCGGCGTGTCTTGGCCTCCCAACCGTTCCAAAGAACATCGGCGCCTGTCAGCAAATAGTCTTGGGTCTCTTCCGCGCGCGACTGCCTGACCAATGCGTTCAACTGCGCCAATTGTTGTTGGACTTTTGCCTCTGCGTCTAACGCGGGCTTGAGATGTTGGAGCTCTTTTTGAAAAGTGGCTTCCGTCACGACCGCCAAATCTGAGACTTTAGATATCTTCATGCAATTTTGTCTTTCGCGCGTTTTCGCATGACCTCTGCGAACCGAATGGCAGCGGCAACTGGCTGGTAATGCTCTTGGGAAATCTCCTGTCCGATGTCGACGCTGGCGTGCAGCGCCCGGGCTGTCGGAGGATCAGAATGGATGGGAACCCCAGCTTCCCCCGCGGTTGATCTGATCGTGGCTGCGACCGCATCGACACCCTTGGCCACACAAACCGGCGCGGAACCGGCCTTGCGTGACCATTTTAAAGCAACCGCAAAATGGGTGGGGTTCACGATAACAACATCTGCCGTCGGGACATCTGCCATCATTTGGTTTGATGCAATCTCTTGAGCGCGTTGGCGCCGTTGTTGTTTGACATGGGGATCACCCTCGGCATCCTTTGTTTCATCCTGGATTTCTTTGCGAGACATGCGGTTCTTTCGGATGTGTTCAGCATGTTGCCAAAGGTAATCAACCGCTCCGATCGCCAGAGCTATTGCAACCACGATGAACATGAAGCGGAACAACAGATCCATCATCAGCAGCAAAGAGGTTTGGGCTGGGACAGCACTGGCAGAGAGGATCTTATCGAGATGGGAGCGGAGAAAAAGCGCCAAGCATGTGCCGTAGATCGCCAGCTTTACAAAGCTCTTGGCGAACTCGAATAATCCGCCTCGGCCAAATTTGTTTTTCGCATTTGACGGGATCGATATCCGCGACAGTTTGGGTTTCAGCTTTGAGGGGGCAAAGACTAACGCGCGCTGGGCAAGCAGGGCCAACACAACGGCCAAAGCTGGCACCACGAACATCGCCGAGATTGCGACCAGTGTGGTTTTGAGCATTCCACCAACCGGGCTGGCGGCGGGCCCTTCGACGACAAGGTCTGACAACGTGTCGGCCTGATCCAGGAAAACTACAAAAAGGGTGCCTATTTCTTGAACGCCAAATTGGCCCAACGCGAGAATGGCAACCAAAAACCCCGAATAAGCCGCGACCACCGATAAATCGTTGGACTTGGCAACCTCGCCCTTGTCACGCGCTTTTTGAAGCTTTTGTGGCGTTGGTTCGAACGACTTATCGCTATCGTCATCACCGGCACTCATTTGTCGGTTCCGATCGGGTCACCTATGAAATCGAACAAAGCATCTGACCACACGGCCAGAATCAAAGGGGTTCCCGCGAATAGTAAAAACAGACCGGCGAATGTGATTGCCGGAGCACCGACAAACGCGACCATCAACTGTGGCATCGCGCGATTGATCACACCAAGTGCCAGATTGTAGATGAGTGACGCGATCACGAAAGGCATCGACAGGCTAAAGGCCAGCCCAAAACTACGCGCGATGTTTCTAACACCCCATTGCGAGAGATCGGTTGCAGTTGGCGCCACTCCTGCCGGGAACACTTTGTAGCTAAGGATTAGGAATTCGGCGATACGAACGTGCAGGTCCAGAATTACTGCAACTGTCAGCCCCGCTAGGGTCAAAAGATACCCCATGGCTGGAACCGGATCTGCGGCAGCGCCCCCCAGGATTTGCGAAAGTGACGTTGCTTGCGCCGCGATGGACCCCGCGGTTTGAAGGGCCAAAACGAAAAGGCGCAGTCCCAGACCCAAGGCGGCACCGATGAGAACCTCAATGAATATCAAACGCGTCAACGGCAGTAACCCGGCATCAGGTGTCAGATCCGGGACAGCCGGGGTGACGACGAGGGTGAATGCCAACGCTACAGAAAGCTTTACGCGGCTTGGAATACTCCTCTCGCCGAACGCAGGAAGCAAGGAGACCAAGGCTGAAACACGCACGAAAACGGCGAAGGCGTGCCAAATCTCATCGCCCAATCGGGGGAGGAGTTCGGGTGGCAGCGCAATCACGCAGGTACGGTTCCGACAAGCGCCGGACGCGCCTCGAGTCCGATTTCCTCGAACGACAGGACGGGGTTTGAAACACCTCGCGCCTGCATGATGGTACGTAGAAGCCGGCGTCGTCTGGTTGATGTGACTACAGCCGGAAAAAGGCCATGGTCTGCGGATTGTGCAACGCTTTCGACAACGCCATCCGCCAGCTTGTTGAACAGATTGGGCGGCAATGCCACATCAAGACCCGCTGTTGGCGCGTCGATCTGGTAGGTGACAAAGGTGTCCTCCCATTCGGGGGCCAACTGGATGAGCGGGATTGAACCATCTTCGCGCTTCATCTCGGCGATCAACTGGAAGCCAAGACGCTGTCTGACCAGTTCGCAGATCCCTTCGGGTTGTGTGGTTCTCAAACGAGCCTCGGCCACGCTTTCCAGGATCAAGGCCATATTTCTGATCGACACTTTTTCATCCAGCAGCAGGCGCAGAACGGCATGCAAGGTATCTATTGGGACCTTGTCTGGGATCAGTTCGTCCAGCAGTTTGCGATTGGCCTCGGCCCGGATCGGGTCGCTCAACTTGGTCATCTCGGCCAAAAGGCGGCGCAGGGACTTGAGCGTGAGCAGACGCGAGAAGTTCTGCTTGATGATTTCCAGCAGATGCGTCGCCAGGATTTCAGGTGGTGACACGATGGTTGCCCCGCTCATTGCGGCGGTCTCTTGATCCTTGGGCAGGATCCAGCGGGCTGGTGCACCATAGACGGGCTCTGTCACGTCATTCCCTTCGGGGAGAAGGTCATGACCCTCCTGCACCAGTGCCAGAACCAGATCGGGGTTCAACACGCCGCGTGCCTGTTCGACACCCTGTACTTTGACGACATAGGTTCCCATCGCCAAATCTGCGCGGTCGGTCAGCCGGATATCTGGCAGGATCAGCCCGAAGGTCGATGCAACATAGGTTCGCATATTGGCAATCCGGGCATCCAGCCCGGTGCCTGGGTTCAGCACCATGCTGACAAGATCGGGCGCAAATTCCAGATGAACGTCGTCGAGATCCAGAATGTCACCGATGGCTTGCGAAACGGGCGTTTCGTCCGTGGGATCGGGCGCGCTTGAAGAGGCCTCTGCTGCCTGCTGATTGCGTCGCACGCGATAGGCCGTATAGCCCAGAACCGCTGCACCCAGGATGAACGGGAGAAATGGTAGACCGGGAACCAAGGCAAAAAGAACCATCAAAACCGCAACTGTGCCAAGCGCGGCCGGATGGCGGCCCAGCTGCGAGAACAGAGCGCTATCGGTTGCACCCTGTGTACCGCCGCGCGCCAACAGGAGGGCCGATGCAATCGAAATGATCACGGCGGGTATCTGCGTGACCAGCCCGTCCCCGACCGTCAGAATGGCATAGGTTTCAAACGCCGCAGCAATTGGCATCCCGTGCACGACGACGCCCATGACAAGACCCATGACAAGGTTCAGAAGCGTAATCAGCAAACCGGCAACCGCGTCGCCCTTTACGAATTTTGAAGCCCCGTCGAGCGAGCCGAAAAAGGTTGTCTCTTGCTGTTCGCGCTCACGTCGTTCCTTGGCCTGCTGGTGATCAATCGCGCCCGCGGACATGTCGCTGTCGATCGCTAATTGCTTGCCAGGCATCCCATCCAGTGCAAAACGCGCGCCGACTTCGGCCATGCGCGCGGCCCCCTTTGTGATCACCATAAAATTGACGATCAAGAGAACGCCAAAAACCACGAGACCCAGAAAGATGCTGCCGCCCATGACGAAATTGGCAAAGCCTTCGATGACGTCACCGGCCGCGTTGGGGCCGGTGTGACCTTGCCCGATGATCAGCTTTGTCGAGGACACATTCAGTGACAGTCGCAGCATCAGCGAAGCTAGCAGGATCGTCGGGAACGAGGAAAAATCCAGTGGTCTTTCGACAAACAGGGTCAGAGTGAATATCAGGATCGCCAATGCGAACGAGGCTGCAAGCCCGACGTCCAGAACCCATGCGGGCATCGGCAGGATCATCATCACGATGACCGTCATCAGGGCAACGGCCAGCAACACGGTCGGGGAAAAGAGGGAACGGGCGTCGATCTGGGGCACGCGACTTTCCTAGTTGAACGGGATAAAGGCTTTGACGGTTCCGGTTGTCGGAACAAGGGAGCCAAGACCGGCGCTGCGGGGTTGTTCTATCGTTTGCGGGAACAAAGGAGATGCTGCAGTGGTGAATGGATCATGCGTGACGGCGACCGGTGTGTCTGATTGATCAAGTTGCGCCAGAACATTCCGAAATCGGGTCGTATACGCTTGTGCAAGGTGCGTGGTGCGAGAGTGATAGGCACCTGCTGCAGCATCCCAAGAGCCCAGTTCGGCATAAAGGTCTTTGACAAAGCGGGCCGCGTAGGCTGCGTTTTCATCGGGATCGAACATGGCGTCGATGGATCGGAAGGCCTTGCCGTGCCAGCGGTAATTTATTTGAAAACAACCAATATCAAAACTGCGCTTGCCAGCTTTGAAGATTTTGAAAACGTATGATTTTGCTTCGAATTCTGAGGCGAACCAAAAACCCGCGCCCTCAACATTGATCGTCCAGGGCCAGGGTGAAAGCTTTCCGTCCAATGCACGGCCAGTTTCGACCCGGGATATCGCCCGCAGGACCTTTAGCGGAACACCTTCGGCCATTGCGGCGCGCTGGGCGGCCCGGTCGCAGATATCCGCCGTGCGCGCGTCAGACATACCGGTGGCAGGTTGCGCCAGATTCAGCGCAGCAAAGATCAGACCTGTAAGTGTTCGATTGGGCATTCTACCGGTCCGGGATTCTGTGTGGTCCCGGTCAAACTAGCGGCAGCAGGGTTTACAGAGGGTTAGCGGCGGTTCAGTTCCGATCAATCCTGCGACCAAAAACGACGCTGGTATTGGTGCGCAGCACACCCGGGATCTTGGCCAGCTCATCCACCAGAATGTCCAGATCTTCTATCCGAGGCGCTTCGGCAGACAAAAGCAGATCGAAGTCACCATTGATTGAGAGGCACCGTTTGACTTCGGGATAGGCTTCAAGCCTTTTGATGATGCGGGTCGTTTCGTTCTGCTGAACTTCAAGCATGACGACAACCTGCACGCGTGGATCATCTTCTGATGTGCTCAGGACGACCGAATACCCGGCAATTATGCCGGTTTCTTCCATCCGCTTGATCCGTTCGTGCACCGTTGTGCGCGCCACACCGAGTTTGGCAGCGATCTTTGTCGTTGAAGCCCGCGCGTTGTGTTGCAAAGCGGCGATTATGCGTCGGTCAAGTTGATCCATGCGCCAAGGTGTAAAGCAGATTTGGGATGGTCCTCAAGGCTTGTCAGGTTGATCTGCGCCCGTGAGTCTTTTCTGAGTTTGCGGCCAAAGAAAGCCAACAGCAATCAGGCCCATTGCGGCAGCGACTGTCATCCAGATTGCGGCTTGGGTCGATCCTCCGTTTGTCATCAACCATCCGGCGAAAGGGTACAGAACCAGCCAGCATGCATGCGACAGCGTGAATTGAGCGGCAAACATAGCGGGTCTGTCCTCGGGGCGGGATGAGCGGGTCAGCAATCGCCCGGCTGGTGTCAGGATGGCAGCATAGCCGAAACCAACACTGGCCCAGATCAGAATAAGAAGCGGTAAGCTCGCCCAACCCGCGAAAAACAACAAAGCCCAAAGTGCCATGGAGAAGGTTCCAAATACCGCGCCTGTCAACATGACCCTGCGATCGCGGTATTTTTCCAAGAGCGCGGGCAAAGCCAGAGCGGCCGTCATGGACCCGCCTCCGTAAGCGGCCATGGCAATGGCAACTGCGCTTTCCGACAACCCCAGTTCGGCGCGAACGATCACGACGGTATTAACGATGACCATCGCGCTTAACGCGGCAGCGGTCCAGTTCAGCGCGAGCAGGCCCCGCAAGCGGGCCGTGGACAGATACAGACGAAGACCGCGCGTGGTGCGATCATAAATGCCCCGTTGCGTCGTTGGCTGTGGCGAAGGCAAGTAGACAGAAACCACCAGCAGGGCCGAGGCAATAAACCCAAAGCCGGTTCCCCAGAAAAGACTGTCGAAACTCACGACCGTCAGAAGCGCGGCTGCCAATGCGGGGCTGACGACACTTTCAATATCATAGGCCAATCGAGACAGGGAAAGCGCCTTTGTGTAATCTTGCTCGTCGGTCAAAATGTCAGGAATCGTGGCCTGAAACGCGGGTGTAAATCCGGCTGAGGCAGATTGCAGAAAAAAGATCAGCACATATACCTGCCAGATTTCGGTTACGAATGGCAAGCAAACCGCAATGACCGCGCGCACCAGATCCAGCGCCACCAGCATGCGCCGCCGGTCCAGGCGTTCGGCAAAGGCGGCAGCGATTGGTGCGATGACAACATATGCCACCATCTTGATTGTCAGGGCCGTTCCCAGAACCAACCCTGCGGCCTCTCCGGCCAGATCATAGGCCAGCAGACCCAGCGCAATGGTCGCCAGCCCGGTTCCGGTCAGCGCGACGACCTGTGCCGCAAGCAAATGGCGGTAAACGCGATTTTGCAGAACGCTGAGCATCTGCATGTCCTTTGCCGGGATCAATGTGCACCGGTTTTGCGGTGTGTGCTGCATCGTAATTTTCCAGCCCAGGGGCGCATGGTCAAGAATTCCGCGCATATTGGCGCCATTCCCGAGATGGCGTTGAGTTTGCGGATCAAACCGCCTATCTCGGGGGCGATATCGCACAAAGGAAGACAGCGTTGGCGAACCACCTCTATAAAAACGACTTGCCGGATGGGCTGGATCTTGGCCCGGTTGTGGCCATCGACTGTGAAACCATGGGCTTGAACCCGCATCGCGACCGGCTGTGTGTCATTCAAATGTCAGGCGGTGACGGCAACAGCCACATCGTGCAGGTCGAAAAAGGCCAGACGCAGGCTCCAAATCTTTGCGCCATGCTTCAAAACCCTGATGTTTTGAAACTGTTTCACTTTGGCCGCTTCGATATCGCTGCGATGTACCACACGTTCGGTGCATTGGCTGCGCCGGTTTATTGTACAAAAATCGCCAGCCGTTTGGTTCGTACCTACACCGACCGACACGGGTTGAAGAACCTGTGCCAAGAACTGATTGGCGTCGATATCTCGAAGCAGCAGCAGATGAGCGATTGGGGTGCAGAAACCCTGACAGAAGCACAACTGGATTATGCTGCGTCCGACGTTTTGTACTTGCATCAGCTACGCGAGGCGCTGGACGGCCGTCTGGCCCGCGAAGGTCGGACCGAAATGGCTCAGGCGTGTTTTGACTTCTTGCCGATGCGTGCGAAACTTGACCTCGCCGGTTGGCCCGAAACGGATATTTTTGCGCACTCATGACCGATACCGAAGCATTTCTGAGAACAGCCCGACAGGTTGTCACGGATGAGGCCCGCGCGCTGGACGTCCTGGCCGAAAGCCTGGACGAACACTTTGCCGAGGCCGTGCAACTGATCCTGCAAGCCACCGGACGTATCATCATCAGTGGCATCGGTAAGTCAGGCCATATCGGACACAAGATCGCCGCCACTTTGGCCAGCACTGGCACACCCGCCTACTTCGTGCACCCTGCCGAGGCGAGCCACGGTGATCTGGGGATGGTGTCCAAGGGTGATGTCGTGCTTGCGATCTCGAACTCGGGTGAGGCACCGGAACTGGCCAACCTGCTGGCCTTTACACGACGTTTTGGTATTCCGTTGATTGGCCTGTCCAGCAAACCCGAAAGCACGCTGATGAAACAGGCAGATGTGCACCTGTTGATCCCCTCGATGGGAGAGGCCTGCGGGTTTGGCATGGTCCCTTCGATCTCGACCACGTTGACTCTGGCCATGGGGGATGCGCTGGCAATTGCGCTGATGAAGTATCGCGATTTCAAACCAGAAGATTTCCGTGCCTTTCATCCTGGCGGAAAGCTGGGCGCGCGGCTTAGTACAGTGCGCGATCTGATGCATACAGGCTCTGCTCTGCCATTGCTTGCGTCCGATGTCGCGATGAGCGATGCCCTAATTGAAATCAGTCAGAAGGGGTTCGGTGTAGCAGGTGTCGTCGACAGCCAAAATCGGTTGGCAGGGATCATAACGGACGGTGACTTGCGTCGGCATATGGATGGGTTGCTGTCAAAATCGGCGCAACAGGTTATGACTGAAAACCCCTCGACCATCGGCCCAGATGCCCTGGCAGAAGAGGCCGTGGCAGTCATGAACGACCGCAAGATCACGTCCTTGTTCGTGGTTTCACCAGATGCGGATGGAGTGGTCGAAGGATTGCTGCACATTCATGACTGCCTGCGCGTCGGGCTGGGTTAGGAGGGGACAGCTTGGACAGCCACTCCAGAATGGTGCAATTCTTGAAGGTCTTGCTGCCTTTGGCGGCCATTGTCTTGCTGTCCACTGTTTTCCTGTTCTCCCGCAGTATCGAAACCAATGTCACCGTGCCGTTCACGCAGCGTGATATCGAAGAGCGTCTTGCCGATCAGGTTGTGACGCGCCCAAACTATCGTGGCACGACACGCAAAGGCGAAGAGGTGCAGATCGAGGCGACCCAGGCCACGCAGGGCACCGAAAACTCGGTTCCGACCGCCTCTGAATTCCGAGGTCGGCTGGGTCTGTCCGGAGGCGGGGTCATAACGCTGGATTCCAATTCGGGTATGATCCGACCCGACAAGAACACTGCTACATTTATCGGTGATGTCCTGATTACGTCGACAGACGGGATTCAGGTGACGACGGACAGATTGAATACGGCGCTTGATGAAATTCGCGGGGATACGCCCGGTCAGGTACAGGGTACCGGAATTATCGGCGATTTCTCTGCCGGTCGAATGACCTTTGGTACGGAAAAAAAGGATGGCCCGGTCCATATTATTTTTACAGACGGCGTGAAGCTGATATACGAGCCTGAAAGAGCAGAAAGATAACCTGTGTTCGATTTTCGATTTGCCATTGCTGGCCTTGCCTTGTTGACCAGCCCGATATCTGCGGTTGCGCAGGAAGCTCAGGTCGCGTTCGGGGCGGTCAAGGCCGACCCTAGTCTGCCGGTCGAGGTGACCTCGGAGTCGTTGAACGTAAATCAGGAAAACGGCTCGGCTGAGTTCATCGGAAATGTCATCGTCATCCAGGGCGAAATGCGACTGACGGCGGGGCGCGTTCTGGTCATATACAACGCAGATCGCTCGGGGATCGAGCGTATGGAGGCGACCGAAGACGTTGTTCTGGTCAGCCCGCCTGATGCAGCCGAAGGCGACTGGGCCGAATACACGATCGATTCGGGCGAAATTGAAATGCGCGGTAATGTGTTGCTGACGCAAGGGCCCAGTACGATCAGCGGGGACCAGATGAATGCCAACCTGACCACAGGTACGGCAACCGTCAGCGGAAACGTAAAAACCATTTTGCAACAGGGTGCCAACTGATGGCGTCCGCAAACCTGACACTCACCGAAGGCAGTTCAGGTCTCAAGATCGAGAAGTTGCGCAAGTCTTACCGGAAAAAGACGGTGATCCGCGATGTGTCGATGACTTTGGGGCGATCCGAAGTCGTCGCACTGCTGGGGCCAAACGGGTCGGGTAAAACGACGACCTTTTACTCGGTCGCAGGGCTTGTGTTTCCCGAAGCGGGAACCGTGACAATCGACGGGCAGGTCGTGACGACGTTGCCAATGTATCGCCGCGCGCGCCTTGGGATCGGTTACCTGCCGCAGGAAATGTCGATCTTCCGAGGTATGAGCGTTGAGGATAATATCTCAGCCGTTCTCGATATCACGGTCAATCACGCGCATCGGCGCAAAGAACGACTGGAAGAATTGCTGTCGGATTTCTCGATCGAGCATCTGCGCCGCGCACCGGCGTTGGCCTTGTCGGGTGGTGAGCGCAGGCGTGTTGAAATTGCACGCTGTCTGGCCGCCGATCCGAAATATCTTTTGCTGGATGAACCATTTGCCGGGGTGGACCCGATCAGTGTGGGCGATATCCGGCATCTGGTTGCAGACCTCAAAAAGCGCGGTATCGGCGTGTTGATCACCGACCATAACGTACGGGAAACACTGGAAATTGTTGATCGCGCTTACATTTTGCACGATGGGCAGGTTCTGATGTCCGGGACCCCTGACGAAGTGGTTGAAAACGAGAACGTTCGACGCGTCTACCTGGGCGAAAACTTCCGTATTTCATAAGCTTGCGCGGCATTGCGCTGATCGAATGGCGGAAATCGCGTATATACACGCCTGTTTTTATTGACTCTTCCGCCGTCTCTTGCCTCAATTGGGTTATGGCATTTCTTCGGTTCCAGTCTGGATCACGATGCCCCTTCCTTGAAGGGACCCCCTTTGGGCAATCGCGGAACATGCCGATATCCCCCACCCGATAAAAACAAGCGCGTCGTTTTCTGCGGCGTCAGAATGGGTGTGAATTGTGAAGGAGATCACATGCGTTACCAAATAACCGGAAAACAGATCGACATCGGTGAAGCACTTCAGACCCACGTGCAGACCGAACTTGGCGAGGTGGTGGGCAAATACGCCCAGCGACCAACCGATGCCAATGTCGTCTTTTCCCGTTCTGCGCATGAATATGTGTGCGAGACCACCGTGCATCTTTCCACCGGTCTGACGGCCCAGGCCAAAGCCCATGCAATCGAGATTTACGCAGCATTTGAGGCCTGCTGCGACAAAATGGAAACACAATTGCGCCGATATAAACGCCGTTTGAAGGATCACCATAAGGATCGGGTTGAGCCGGTTGAACTCTTTGGAGCTTCCTCTTATATCCTCGCGTCTGACGAATCTGAGTCGGCTGATGAGCCTGAAACTTTGCAGCCGATGATCGTGGCTGAGATGGAAACCAAGATCCCATCGCTGAGTGTTGGTGAAGCCGTTATGCAGATGGAACTTGCTGGTGCTCCGGTGCTGGTATTCCGGAATGAGAACAAGGACGGATTGAACGTCGTTTACCGTCGGGATGACGGAAACATCGGCTGGATCGATCCGTAACAGGCAAGATTAGTAAGGCACGCCCCCGCGATTGTGGGGGCCTTGCCATGGAGCATGATCATGGAGCTTTCGAGCATTCTGAAGCCCGAAGCAGTGCGTGTATTGTCGGCGGCTTCCAGTAAGAAGCGGCTGTTTCAGGAAATCGCCGATGTTGCGGCCGGTACGCTGGGGCTGGAGTCTCAGGTCGTGGTCGACAGTTTGCTCGAGCGTGAGAGCCTTGGCCCGACCGGCGTTGGACACGGTGTGGCTTTGCCGCACGCACGTATGACTGAGCTTGAAGCTGTGTCTGGTGTATTTGTCATGTTGGAAAAACCGATCGATTTCGGTTCGGTTGACCGGCAGCCCGTTGATATCGCATTTGCGTTGTTCGCGCCCGAAGAAGCTGGTGTAGATCACCTGAAAGCGCTTGCCCTTGTGTCACGGACGCTGCGCGACACGTCCGTATGCGCCAAGCTGCGGGCAAACCCTGATCCGGTTAAGCTGTATGCGATCCTGACAGAGGCTCAGTCAATGCAAGCCGCTTAAATCATTGTTAATAATAAAAAAGCCCCCGAGAAACGGGGGCTTTTTCTTTTGGATCAGGTGGTCAACCACCAGTCCCCATCTCAAGTGTCCACCAGATTTTTCCACCGGTTTCCTGATGCCATGCAAAACCCATCTGGGTTGCTTGGGGATCAAGGATAACAGACCTTGGGCCGGGCTCTTGCATCCAAGCCGCCAGGGTTTCCGTCTCGGTTTCAAAAGTTTCCGAGATCGCTTCGCCGAGGAAAGTTCCAAAATACCCGACACGCGCTGCGCGGTCGATTGGCGAAGACCCGTCCGAACCAAAGTGCCAGGGCCGGTTCTGGCGCGCCATATCCTTTGAATGGGTCGCTGCCGCAGCATTCAGCTGGGCGTTCAGTTGAACTGGTTGCAGACCAGAGGCCTGACGCAGTGCATTTACCGAATCAAGCATGCGGAACTGCAGTTTTTCCGGGTTCCCGCGAATCTTGTAAACGCTGGGCAGGGGGCGACCATCGGATCCATAGGTCGGGGTGCTGCTTGGGGTACATGCTGCCAACGCAACAAAGCAAAGAAACAGTAGGGAAATAATACGCGTCATGGTCGACCTGATATTTGAGTTATCCTACGCAATAACGCGCCCAACCGGCTTGGGCAAACCTGCAATGGCTGATTCTCGCGTGATTTTGCCGGTTTGGTTTGCGAATGACGTATTCTGGCAATAAAATACGTCAGATTTTCAAGTTTGGTTTACAAAAGGACCACAGGACATGGTCAAGAAACGCATTCATACTTCATCGCGGCGCGGGTTTTTGGCTGGTGCCTCGGCCTTTCTGGCCACGCCTGCCGTCGCTCAGTACATTCCTGGCGATCCGCTGCGCCCGGCTCCAGAGCCCGAACCGGAAGTGCGTCGCAACATTTCGGGATTCCGTGCTCTGAATTGGCAGCCTTATTTCGACAACACCAATAACGGCGCCATTTTGGTCGATACGGTGTCGCGGGCGCTGCATTATTGGTCAGAAGATCAAAGAGTGTACAAACTCTATCCTTCATCGGTTCCGCTGACCGAAGAATTGACACGTCGCGGCCGCACCAGTGTGATCCGAAAAGTTGAAGGACCAAGCTGGGCGCCCACGCCGTCGATGAAAAAGCGCAACCCGGAATGGCCGGACTACATTCCTCCGGGGCCGGATAACCCATTGGGAACACACGCTTTATATCTAAGCTGGAAATACTACAGAATTCACGGAACACACGATACACGCAAAATCGGACGCAGGTCATCCAACGGATGCATCGGTCTTTTCAACGAAGATATTGCCGAGTTGTTTTCAATGGCGAAAGTTGGCACGCAAGTGTTGCTTATTTGACGACATTTTCGCGCGCGAACCCGCTTGCGAAGCAAGTTCCATTTGCATTCCAGTCGGATAGCTGGTTAGAAAAAAACACGAGGTAAGTCTTGGGTGTGCGGTTTCGCTAATTGGAACCGTGCGTATTCTGGAGGTTAATATGAAGAAACTCGTTCTCGCCGCTGCGCTGACTGCTGCTGCTTCGACCGCTTATGCTGGCAACCTGGAAGAGCCGGTTGTTGAGGCACCTGTTGTTGTCGAAGAAACACAAGGTTCGTCGCAAGGCATCATCCTGCCGCTGATCCTGCTGGTCGTAGTTGCCGCAGCTGTTGCAGCAGGCTAATTCTTCGCGAATTATCCAATGAAAAAGGCGGTGGAGTTTTCCACCGCCTTTTTTCATGCCTGAATGTTCAGATGGGTGACTAGTCCAGCCATCCCTTCAGATTGTCTTCGATGACTTTCCCCAATGCCGCGATGTGAGAATCATCGTCATTGAGGCAGGGGATATAGGTAAAGCTTTCACCGCCAGCTTCTTCAAAGCTCTCTTTGATCTCTTCGTTGATCTCTTCGAGTGTTTCGATGCAGTCGGCAGAGAACGCGGGCGCAATGACGGCGATGTTCTTTTTGCCCTGACGCGCCAGTTCGGCCACATGATCTACCGTGTACGGCTTTAACCACTCTTCAGGGCCGAACCTCGACTGGAAGGTTGAGACCAGTTGAGTGTCGTCCCATCCCAGCCGTTCCTTCAACAGTCGCGTCGTCTTTGCGCATTGGCAATGGTACGGGTCACCCTGCTGCAAATAACGGTCCGGCATTCCGTGATAGGAACAGACCAGTATGTCCGGCTTTGTGCTCAGCTCGGCATAAGCCCGCTCAACAGATCCCGCGAGGGCGTCTATATAGGCGGGCTCGTCGAAATAGGCTGGTACTGTGCGGCTTGCAGGTTGCCACGCTTCCTCCATCAGCGCGCGGAAGAATTGGTCATTGGCTGTGGCGGTCGTGGCTCCTGCGTATTGGGGGTACAGCGGGAAGAACAGGATGCGGTTACACCCCGCAGCGACCATTTCACGTACTTTGGATTTCGTCGACGGATTCCCGTAGCGCATGCAGAAATCAACCATCACCTGATCGCCATAGCGCGCTTGCATCGCGTCACGCATTTTGGCCGTTTGATCTTTGGTGATCGTCATCAGTGGGCTTTCGCCTTTGTCATGGTTCCAGATCGACTTATACGCCTCGCCCGAGCTGAAAGGGCGTTTGGTCAGAATAATGCCCTGCAGAATGGGCTGCCATTTCCATTTTGGGTAATCGATGACGCGCTGGTCTGACAAAAACTCGTTCAGGTACCGGCGCATGGGCCAGTAGCTATAGTCATCTGGTGTACCGAGGTTGGCCAGCAAGATGCCGACGCGGCCCATTTTGACCTTTGGATGGTCCGCAGGGGCATGAACAGGGCGGGTGGCGTCAAACATGTTGTCTTTCCTGAAAATCGGTCGTTCGGGGCTGAGATAAACGGAATTGCTCTTTCGTCAATCGGACAGTTTGCCTTCTTTCGTTCCAAGCGCCTCTGCAAGGCGGGTTTGGGCTGATCCGGGCCGTAGCGGTTTTTGCTGACTGTCATCCGGGGACCAGCCGGTCAGGCAGATCAATTCATAGGTGGCGGCCAGACGCCCCTGAGGTGTTGCGAAATTGTCGGCGTAAGTTTGCTGCGCCCGGTCAAATACCGCGCGTCGCGTTGGATGTTTGACGCGGTCTGTCAGGCAGTTGGTTTCACCCATCGCCCGCAGATCGTGCATCAGATGGTATATGTCGCGGTATTCTGCCTTAAGGCACGCTGTATCGGCGACGGGCAGGGCCAGACCGGCGCGCTGTAGCAGCCCACCTAGGTCGCGCAGTTCCGCCATTGGTACAATGCGCGGGCTGAGGCCGCCGGTTACCTCAATCTCAGCCTGCCCGAGGGCGGCGCGCAGCTCGTGCAGGGTTTCTCCGCCCAGACAGACCACCAGCAGCAGCCCATCGGGGCGCAATGCGCGGTGACACTGGATCAGCTGACCGACCGGGTCATTGGCCCAATGCAGCGCCATGGCATGAACCACCAGATCATGAGCGCCGGGTGTCAGGTCCAGCACCTCGTTATCGGCAATCAGGTTCGCATCGGGCAATACGTCCTGCCAGATTTGCGCAAACGGCGTGATGATCGCCGGGGCCGTAAAGGATTTGTTAACCATGGAGAGCCGATCCTGCACCTCGTCCACAGCAGCGTGATGCAGAAACAAGGCGTCGTCCTGCGCGCGGGCACGGTGCCGGGTCAAAGCCCTGCGATCAAACAGAGAGGGTGCGTTGGACTCAGGCAGTTTCATAGGGCGCAACTATCGCATCTGGCCGCGAATTCAAACCGCAGTTCAGATGATCTATCCGCCCCGTTGCATGGGGTGTGGGGCGTTGACGGAATCGGACTTTGGCCTGTGCGGCACGTGTTGGCGCGAAACGCCCTTTATCGGTGGGACGGTGTGCGACAGTTGCAGCGTTGCCCTGCCAGGTGAGGCAGACGGCCACCGGATCGAGTGTGATGACTGTATGAAAGCCCAGCGCCCCTGGCAGGCCGGGCGCGCTGCGTTGCTTTATGCAGGCAAGGCGCGTTCGCTTATTCTGGCTCTGAAACATGGCGACAGGCCCGAGCTGGCGCGACCAGCCGCCGGGTGGATGGCACAGGCAGGCCGGGAATTGTTTCACAAGGATATGCTGGTGGCCCCGGTACCTTTGCATTGGTCACGCCTGCTAAAGCGGCGATACAATCAATCTGCACTGCTGGCGCAGCACCTTGGGTGGATAACCGGGCTGGACGTATGCCCTGATCTGCTAACGCGCCGGAGAAAAACCCCTGTTTTAGATGGGAAAACGGCGGCGGAACGGACCCAGACGCTGGAACAAGCTATCGCGGCCCACCCAAAGCGGACGCATCGGATGCAGGGTCGCGATGTGTTGGTGGTTGATGACGTGATGACCTCGGGGGCGACTTTGGCTGCCTGCGCCCGTGCCTGTAAAGATGCAGGTGCAAATCATATTTTCGTGTTGACCCTAGCGCGCGTTGCCAAGGATGCATAATTCGCCCAAGAATATGTAAAACCCAAGGGACGAACTATGAAACCGGTAGAAATCTATACCTCGCCGCTTTGCGGCTTTTGCCACGCGGCCAAACGCCTGCTGAAACAGAAAGGCGTCGAGTTCAAAGAGGTCGATGTGTTCATGCACCCCAAGCGCAAGCCCGAGATGATTAAACGTGCCGGTGGCAAGCGTACCGTGCCGCAGATTTTCATCGGTTCGCAGCACGTGGGCGGCTGTGATGAGCTGTATGAGCTGGATCGTCAGGGCAAACTGGATCGCCTTCTGGCTGCCTGATGAAAACGGCGCTGCTGCAGATCACCTCTTCGGATGATCCGGTTGAAAACCTCAACATGGTGTGCGACCTGCTGGCAGATGCGGCCGGGCAGGGTGCGAAATTCGTTCTGACGCCAGAGGTCACCAACTGCGTTTCAACAAGCTCCACGCGTCAGCGTGAGGTTCTGCAGCACGAAGAAAACGATAAGACGCTGGCGGGGCTGCGTGAGCAGGCCGCCTCATTAGGGATATGGCTGCTGATCGGGTCTTTGGCGGTAAAGACGCATGACGCTGACGGTCGTTTCGCCAACCGCAGTTTTATGATCGACCCGCAAGGCGAGATCGTCGCGCGATACGACAAGATCCACATGTTTGACGTGCAGGTCTCGGAAACCGAGACATTCCGCGAATCAAAGAACTATCGCCCGGGCGATACTGCCGTCATCGCCGAAACCGATTTCGGAAAGGTGGGCCTGACAATCTGCTACGATATCCGTTTTCCTCATCTGTTTGCCGCATTGGCACAGGCGGGCGCACGGGTTCTGACTGTTCCGGCCGCCTTCTCGCCGGTGACGGGTGCCGCGCATTGGGAATCGCTGTTGCGGGCACGGGCAATCGAAACCGGCTGTTGGGTTCTGGCACCTGCGCAGACGGGTGAGCACCCTAAAACGCGCGGGAAAACACGTGTAACCCATGGCCACAGCCTTGTTGTCGCCCCGTGGGGAGAGGTCGTAATCGACGCAGGGACCGATCCAGGCATTCACATTTTCGATTTGGATGATAGTTCTGTGACAGAGGCGCGCCATCGCGTGCCTTCCCTGACTCACCTGCGCCCATTTAGTGGGCCCTGACCCAGAACCGGACCATGACCGACGATCAGAATGCCCTTGCGGTCACGCTATTCAGCGAGATCCTGACCGCCGACCAGCTATTGCGCAACCGGCTGAGCCGAGTGCTGCCTAAGGGCATGGAAATCTCACATTTTTCGGTCTTGAACCATTTGGTCTACGTCGGCGACGAACGCACGCCAGCACAGCTTGCCAGCACATTTCATGTCACGCGCGGTGCCATGACGAATACTTTGGCCAAGCTGGAATGGGCGGGATACATCCACATTCGGCCCGATTGGGATGATGCCCGCCGTAAGATGGTCGCCATCAGCCCGGCAGGCCGCCGCGCGCGGGATCAGGCGATTTCATCAATCAGCCCCCTGATCAACCGCGTAGTTGGAGAGCTGGGTCTGGACCGCGTCCGCAGCACGTTGCCCGTGCTGCGGGATTTGCGTCTGCAGTTGGAAGGTGAAAAGCCCTAAGCCGGTTTCACACTCGCCGTTACATAATTCACGCTCAGATCCCGGTCCGAGATCGACCAGCTCCACAGAATTGGGTTGAACACGAACCCCTTGCGATCCACCGGTTCCAGCCCGGCTTGGCGCAGCAGATCGAACAGCTCATCCGGGGTGATGAACTTGTTCCATTCATGCGTGCCGCGCGGCAGCCAGCGCATGACGACCTCGGCCCCGAAAATGGCCATGGCATAGGATTTCGGGTTGCGGTTGATGGTGGAACAGACCTGCAACCCGCCGGGTATCAGCAACTGTTGCGTCGCGGTGAGATACCCTAGGGGGTCCGCTACGTGTTCGACGACCTCCATATTCAGCACCACGTCGAATTGTTCACCTGCGGCTGCCATGTCTTCGGCAGTGGTGTGGCGATAGTCTATTTCCAGCCCTGATTGTTCGGCATGGATTCGGGCAACTGGCAGGTTACGCTCGGCGGCGTCGGCTCCGACGACATCCGCGCCAAGGCGAGCCATCGGTTCGCTCAGCAGCCCTCCACCGCAGCCGATATCCAGCAGGCGCAGCCCCTCGAACGGTTTTGGGGTGGTCAGATCACGGTCAAATTCACCTGCAATCTGTTGTGTGATATAATCCAGACGGCACGGATTGAGCATGTGCAGAGGCTTGAATTTCCCGTGAGGATCCCACCATTCAGCGGCCATCGCCTCAAATTTTGCGATCTCGGACGGGTCTACCGTGTTCGGATGCGCTTGCATTCCTGTCTCCGTGTGCTCTTTTACGTTTAAGGACTATATAGGGCCATAATGGACAAGTACCCGGACCAAAAGCGCGCAGTTCAATATCTGTACCCGCCGATCGACCCGTTCGATCAGCGCATGGTGGATGTGGGCGATGGACATCGTATTTATATGGAACAATGCGGCAATCCTGATGGGGTGCCGGTGGTGGTTCTGCACGGAGGCCCGGGTGGCGGCTGTAGCCCTGCCATGCGCCGGTATTTTGATCCACATGTGTTCCGGGTGATTCTTTTTGATCAGCGCGGCTGCGGACGATCGCGGCCCCATGCTTCGGTCGCGGACAATACAACCTGGCATCTGGTCGAAGACATTGAACGCCTACGGGTGCTGCTGGATATCGACGACTGGACTGTGTTTGGCGGCAGTTGGGGGGCGACGCTGGCCCTCATCTACGCGCAAGCGCATCCCGATCGCGTTAACCGGCTGGTGCTGCGCGGCGTCTTTCTGGCAACGCAGGCCGAGCTGGATTGGTTCTATGGGGGCGGCGCAGGGCGGTTCTGGCCGGAACAATGGGCGAAATTCACTGCCCTGCTGTCCGAGGGTGATTTGTCGGATACGATCCGGGCCTATAACAAGCGCCTGTTTTCAGGGGATCGGGCGACCGAGATTTTGTATGCGCGGGCGTGGTCCAGCTGGGAAAACGCGTTGGCCTCGATCCACTCGCACGGGTCCACAGGCGAAAGCCCCGGCGAATACGCGCGGGCTTTTGCGCGGCTCGAGAATCACTATTTCATAAATGGCGCGTTTCTTGAGAAGGATGGGCAAATTCTGGATCAGATGGACCGGATCGCTCATATCCCCGGCCATATCGTGCAGGGGCGCTATGACATGATCTGCCCGCCTCAGGCTGCATGGTCTCTGGCCGAGCGTTGGCCGAATGCAGACCTCAAGATGGTCCGTCAGGCAGGCCATGCGTTGTCCGAGCCCGGTATCAGCGCTGAACTGGTCCGCATAATGGATCGGGTTGCCGAGGGTGCGACATGACCCGGATCGACCGCCGCGCGCTATTCGCATCAGGTGCCGCCGCGGCTTTGCTGGCGGCGACTGGGGCTTCGCTGGCGGATACGCCAAAGAAGGGCGGCACGCTCAGACTGGCCGTGCCACGCGACGACAGTTTAGAGCAGGTGGCCCGTGGTGCGGTGTTTGATAACCTCACCGAAATTGCACCCGATGGAACTCTGCGCGGTGAACTTGCCTCTGGTTGGCAGACTGATTCTGACGCGCGGGTCTGGCGGTTTGATTTGTGCAAAGATGTGACCTTCCATGATGGCGCGGCGCTGCATGTGGAAGACGTGGTGTCGGTGCTGCGCGAATTCGGAAAGGCCGAGGCCCTTGCCGAGGACGCAGTTCGGCTGGAACTGACTGAAGCCAATGCAGGCCTGCCCTTCATGCTGGCAGATACCCGTTTCGTTATAACCCGTTCGGGTCAAGGCGTGACGCCGTTGAACGCGGCCAATGGCACCGGCTGCTACAGAGTCGAGCGCGCTGAAGATGGTCGCAATTTCCTGGGCCGAAAAGTGGCGGGTCACTACAAGAACGGCACTGCAGGTTGGGCCGACGCTGTCGAAGTCATCGTGATCCCGGACGCGCGCGTACGGGCTGAGGCCTTGCGCGATGGTTATGTAGATGTGGCCGCTTTGCCCGACGGGGACGATCTGAAAGACCAGCGCGGTCTTCGCTATCACCCAAGTCAGGACGATATGGCGCTGGCTGTAGCTGGGCATGTCGGGATGCCGCGACAGATCGGCAGTAATCGCGTACTGGACGATGGGCGCATTGCCGAACGGTGGTGGTTGGCGTAAATTCGATCACGATTTTCGCCGGGGGTTGCAGACTCGGGAAACCCTGCGTATATGCGGTTGCAACAGCGGCGCGTTGGACTTCTGGTTCAAGGCTCCACCGGAAAATACGACGGGCCGCGCGCCCGTTTTTTTGTGCCCGATTGAAGGGTAGAGACCCGAATGACAAACGACCTGATAGCCAAAGCTGCCATTGACCGGCGACTGGCCGAGATCATCACCCCCGTGATCGAAGATCTGGGGTATGAGCTTGTGCGCATCCGTTTGATGAGCGGCAAGCAGACCACGCTGCAGATCATGGCCGACAAGCCTGATGGGGGCATCGAAGTCGATGACTGCGCCGAGATTTCCAACGCCGTCAGCGCCACGCTGGATGTCGAAGACCCGATCCTTGACGCCTATACGCTTGAGGTATCCAGCCCCGGGATCGACCGCCCTCTGACCCGTCTCAAGGATTTTGAGACGTTCGAGGGTTATGAGGCCAAGATCGAGACCGCCGAACTGATCGACGGCCGTCGCCGCTTCAAAGGCGAGTTGGCCGGGATCGAAGGGGATGAGGTTCTGATCAACATCCCCGAAGGGTCTGAGACGATCACCATCGGTCTGCAATTCGACTGGCTGAGCGACGCCAAGCTGGTGCTGACCGATGATCTGATCAAGGAAATGCTGCGCCAGCGCAAAGACGCTGGTGCCCTGAACGAAAACGCTTTCGACGAGATTGAGACCGAAGGGTCCGAAGAGGAGACGAACTGATGGCAATCACCTCAGCCAACCAGCTGGAGCTGCTGCAGACCGCCGAGGCCGTGGCCCGCGAAAAGATGATCGACCCCGGTCTGGTTGTCGAAGCGATGGAGGAATCGCTCGCCCGCGCCGCCAAGAGCCGCTACGGGGCCGAGATGGACATCCGCGTGTCCATCGACCGCAAGACCGGCAAGGCGACCTTTACCCGCGTGCGCACCGTTGTCGAGGATGACGAGCTTGAGAACTATCAGGCCGAGTTCACCGTCGAGCAGGCCAAACAGTATATGGAAAACCCCGAGGTCGGTGACGTCTTCGTGGAAGAAGTCCCGCCGGTTGAAATGGGCCGTATTGCCGCTCAGTCCGCCAAGCAGGTGATCCTTCAGAAGGTGCGCGAAGCGGAACGTGACCGTCAGTACGAAGAGTTCAAGGATCGCGCAGGCACCATCATCAACGGTGCGGTCAAACGCGAAGAGTTTGGCAATGTCATCGTCGATCTGGGCGGTGCCGAGGCTGTTCTGCGCCGCAACGACAAGATCGGTCGCGAAAGCTATCGCCCGAATGACCGCGTGCGCGCTTACATCAAGGAAGTGCGCCGCGAAGTGCGTGGCCACCAGATCTTCCTGTCGCGTACTGCGCCGGAATTCATGGCCGAGCTGTTCAAGATGGAAGTGCCGGAAATCTATGATGGCATCATCGAGGTCAAAGCCGTGGCCCGTGACCCCGGCTCGCGCGCCAAGATTGCCGTGATCTCGTATGATGGTTCGATCGACCCTGTGGGTGCTTGCGTTGGTATGCGCGGCAGCCGCGTGCAAGCCGTTGTGAACGAACTGCAGGGCGAAAAGATCGACATCATCCCGTGGAACGAAGATCAGCCGACCTTCCTGGTGAACGCGCTGCAGCCCGCCGAGGTCTCCAAGGTGGTTTTGGACGAAGAAGCCGGCAAGATCGAAGTCGTGGTACCCGAAGAACAACTGAGCCTTGCCATCGGTCGCCGCGGTCAGAACGTTCGTCTGGCCAGCCAGCTGACCAATCTGGACATCGACATCATGACCGAAGCCGAAGAATCGGCACGTCGTCAGAAAGAGTTCGAAGCCCGCACCCAGCTGTTCATGGAAAGCCTGGATCTGGACGAGTTCTTTGCCCAGTTGCTGGTGTCCGAAGGTTTCACCAACCTTGAAGAAGTCGCCTATGTCGAGATTGACGAACTGCTGGTAATCGACGGTGTTGACGAAGGCACTGCGCAGGAACTGCAAACCCGTGCCCGCGAATTCCTGGAAGCACAAGCCAAAGCGGCGCTGGATGCAGCCCGTGCATTGGGTGCCGAGGACAGCCTTATTGAATTCGAGGGCCTCACACCCCAGATGGTAGAGGCGCTGGCCAAGGATGACGTGAAGACTTTGGAAGACTTCGCAACCTGTGCCGACTGGGAACTGGCCGGTGGCTGGACCACGGTCGACGGCGAGCGCATCAAGGATGACGGTGTGCTTGAGCCTTTCGGCGTAACGCTGGAAGAAGCGCAGGATCTGGTTATGACCGCCCGTATCATGCTGGGCTGGGTCGATCCGGCCGAGCTTGAACAGGCAGAAGAAGACGGCGACGTCGAAGAGGAGGCCGAGGCCTGATCTCAGGGCCTCGGGGTGGCGTGAATGGGTCGCGGTGGCGTCCATAAGGATCGGTCGGAAGGCCCCGAGCGCAAGTGCATCGCCACGGGCGAGGTTCAGCCCAAATACGGGCTGATCCGCTTTGTGATGGGGCCGGACGGTCAGGTCTTTCCCGATGTTGCGGCGAAACTGCCGGGACGTGGGGTCTATGTGGCGGCGGATCGCGCCGCGCTGGACAAGGCCGTTGGCAAGAAACTGTTCTCTCGTGGGTTCAAGGCGCAGGTCAGCGCGTCAAAGGACCTGACAGACGAGGTTGAAAAGCAAGTCGCGCGGCGGGTGATCGAGCTGATCAGCCTGGCGCGCAAATCCGGTGACGCGGTTGCCGGATATGAAAAGGTCAAGACGTGGCTGGACCGGGAAGAGGCCCAGGTACTGATTCAGGCCTCTGATGGATCGGGGCGCGGCAAGTCGAAACTCAGCACGCCGCACTTCGGAAAATACATCGGTTGGCTGACGGCGGACGAGTTAGGGGCGGCATTTGGGCGCCAAACCGTGATTCATGCGGCGCTGGCCTCTGGCGGACTCGCCAAACGTGTTGTAGAGGAAGCGCAGCGCCTGCGTGGCTTGCGCGAAACGGATGACGGCGGCAGGGGCCGCGCGGAAGGGTAAGAAGCTTTATGAGCGATAATGACGGCAAAAAGACATTAGGTCTTCGTGGCGGGGCACGCCCCGGAAATGTGAAACAGAGTTTCAGCCACGGACGCACCAAAAATGTCGTGGTGGAAACCAAGCGCAAACGCGTGGTGGTCCCCAAGCCGGGTGCCAGCAAGCCGGGTGGCGGAGCTGCGCCTTCGGGTGATCCGTCGCGCCGCCCAGCCGGGATCTCCGACGCGGAAATGGCGCGCCGGATGAAAGCTTTGCAGGCTGCCAAGGCCCGCGAGGCCGAAGAGGCTGCGGCCCGTGAGGCCGAAGAAAAAGCGCGTGAAGAAGAGCGCGCCCGCCGTCGTGCGGAACAGGAAGCCAAGGAACGCGAGCAGCGCGAAGCTGAAGAACGCGCCCGCGCCAAGGCGGAAGAGGAAGAGCGTAAACGCAAAGAGGCGGAAGAAGCCGCCAAACGCGCTGCCGCTGCACCTCCACCCGAAGAACCCAAGGCTGCCCGTGCTCCGGCCAGCAAACCCGCGCCCGCCGCAGCCCCGCGCAAGCAGGACCGTGAGCGTGAGCAGCGCGGTCGTGGCAAAGGCCGTGATGACAACCGTCGTTCGGGTAAACTGACACTAGGTCAGGCCACAGGTGGCGAGGGCAATCGCCAGCGTTCGATGGCGTCGATGAAGCGCAAGCAAGAGCGTGCGCGCCAGAAAGCCATGGGCGGTCCGGTCGAACGGGAAAAGGTGATCCGCGATGTACAGCTGCCCGAGGCGATCATGGTCTCGGAGCTGGCCAACCGTATGGCCGAGCGTGTGGCTGACGTTGTCAAATCGCTGATGCAGATGGGCATGATGGTTACTCAGAACCAGACCATCGACGCTGACACCGCTGAACTGATTATCGAAGAATTCGGCCACAAGGTCACTCGCGTATCCGATTCGGATGTTGAAGACGTCATCAAGGAAGTCGAAGATAGCGATGATGATCTGCAGCCGCGTCCGCCGGTCATCACCATCATGGGTCACGTTGACCACGGTAAGACCTCGCTGTTGGATGCAATCCGCGATGCGCGCGTTGTGGCCGGTGAGGCTGGTGGTATCACCCAGCATATCGGTGCCTATCAGGTGAAAACCGATGGCGGCACCACGCTGACCTTCCTGGATACTCCGGGCCACGCGGCGTTTACGTCGATGCGGTCGCGCGGTGCTCAGGTCACGGATATCGTGGTTTTGGTGGTTGCTGCCGACGACGCGGTGATGCCGCAGACGATTGAGGCGATCAACCACGCGAAAGCGGCCGAAGTGCCGATGATCGTGGCGATCAACAAGGTCGACAAACCCGATGCGAACCCGGACAAGGTCCGCACCGATCTGCTGCAACACGAAGTGATCGTTGAGAAAATGTCGGGTGAGGTTCAGGACGTCGAAGTCTCTGCCATCACCGGTCAGGGTCTGGACGAACTGCTGGAAGCCATCGCGCTGCAGGCCGAGATTCTGGAACTGAAAGCCAACCCCGATCGCGCCGCCCAAGGTGCCGTGATCGAGGCGCAGCTGGATGTGGGCCGCGGCCCCGTCGCCACTGTTTTGGTCCAGAACGGAACGCTGCGCCAAGGCGATATCTTCGTTGTGGGTGAGCAATACGGTAAAGTCCGTGCGCTGATCAACGACAAGGGCGACCGCGTCAAAGAAGCTGGCCCCTCGGTTCCGGTTGAGGTTCTGGGCCTCAACGGTACGCCCGAAGCGGGTGACGTTCTGAACGTGACCGAGACCGAAGCGCAGGCCCGTGAAATCGCCGCCTATCGTGAACAAGCCGCCAAGGACAAACGCGCCGCCGCCGGTGCCGCGACCACCCTTGAGCAGCTGATGCAGAAGGCCAAAGAAGACGAAAACGTCACCGAACTGCCGATTCTGATGAAAGCGGACGTACAAGGTTCGGCCGAAGCCATCGTTCAGGCGATGGAAAAGATCGGAAACGATGAGGTACGCGTGCGTGTCCTGCACTCGGGCGTGGGTGCGATCACCGAAACCGACGTGGGTCTGGCCGAAGCCTCCGGCGCGCCGATCTTCGGCTTCAACGTCCGTGCCAACGCTTCGGCGCGGAACACCGCGAACCAAAAAGGTGTCGAGATCCGCTATTACTCGGTGATCTACGATCTGGTGGACGACGTGAAAGCCGCCGCATCGGGCCTTCTGAGCGCCGAGATCCGCGAAAAGTTCATCGGCTACGCCGAGATCCGCGAAGTCTTCAAGGTCACTGGCGTCGGCAAGGTCGCTGGCTGTCTGATCACCGAAGGTGTGGCGCGTCGCTCTGCCGGTGTCCGCCTGCTGCGCGACAACGTTGTGATCCACGAAGGCACGCTGAAAACGCTCAAGCGCTTCAAGGACGAAGTGGCCGAGGTTCAGTCGGGTCAGGAATGCGGTATGGCGTTCGAAAACTACGACGACATCCGCGCAGGCGACGTGATCGAAATCTTCGAGCGCGAAGAGGTTACACGGACACTGGACTGATCCGGTAGCTTGCAGAAATCAACAAACAGCGGTCCTCTCGGGCCGCTGTTTTTTGTGGGATCGCGCAGATAATTCGTCTGTTTTTTTGGTTTTATTAGGGACGTACGCAGCGCAAAGCCCCAAAAAGTTGTTTGCTCGAAGGCAGATGAAACTGACCATGTGTTAAACGCAAGGTACAAAGTAGCCTTCAACATATAGGCGTTGGAAGCATAGCTCTGATTTGTTACTCGTTTTGGTTGAGGGAACGCGCAACAGGTAGTTGCTGGGAAGCGATCGGTTGGCGTCTCTGGTTTGGTAAACTTGGAGATTCAATCGATGCGTATTTTGGCGGTGCTTCATATTATTTTCACGCTGTTGGCTGGACCATCCGCGGCGCATGAGCGGTTCGCTTTGGTGATTGGTAACGCTGCATACACAAATGTCCCGGCGCTTGATAATCCTGTCAACGACGCCCGTCTGATGAGCGACGCATTGCGGGGTGCCGGTTTCGAAGTAACGACGCTGACAGATGCGAACCTTGATGAGATGACGGGTGAAGTTGAGACCTTTGCCAGCACAGTGCGCGCGGCGGGGTCCGAGGCATTGGCCGTGTTTTATTTCGCGGGGCACGGTGTGCGCAGCGATGGTTTTAACTACCTTCTACCGCTGGGTGTGAACATTCAGTCCGAGGCTGATATCGCAAACCAAGCCGTTCCGGCGGAGTGGATACTGGACCGCGTTCACACGCCACAAGCTGTTAGTGTCATGATCCTGGATGCTTGCCGCGATAATCCATTTGGCAACCAATCGGATGTGATCGTGGACTTGGGCGACGGGCTTGCACGTATGACTGCCAGGCCGAACAATCTGATCGCGTACGCAACAGGCCCCGGCGAAGTCGCCTTGGACGGGACCGGTACAAATAGCCCTTACACATCCGCGATTGCACGTGCGATCAGTACTTCTAGCCTGTCTTTAGAGCCTATGTTCGAACAAGTGCGAACTGATGTGATTGGCGAAACGGATGGCATTCAGTCCCCTTGGGCCCGGTCGTCGTTAAACATCAAAATAGGTATGAAGGACCCGGCTGTACGCTGAAGGGACTAGTGCCCGCAGTGTTATCTTTAGTCTTTGAATCCGTCTGAAGCCCCAGACCATTGCCTATCGGGTTTCGGTCAAAAACGTTCCCGGATGCATGATGATGTCGAAATGCTGCATCCCCTTCTGCAGATCGAAACTCACCGAATGCCCGCCCTTGCGCAGCAGTTCCGCATAGTCCCGGCTCTGGCGAATGAATTCCGGCGTGTCGCGCTCGGCCACGGTCACGCGATAGCGCGGGCCGGGGGCGGGGAGGTGCAGGATGGGCGACAGGTCGTGCACCTCAACCGGGGTCAGTTGCAGCGGGTCGTTGACGGGCGTCAGGCTGATCGGTTCCAGATCGTAAACCCCACTGATCAGGATCACATCGCGCACGCGCAGGCCGGCACGGGCCAGCGCATCAGCCGATGTTGCCATGACCATGGCCGCCAAATGCCCACCTGCACTGTGCCCTGATAACGTGACACGCGATGGATCGAACCCAAGGTCAGGTGCATGTGCCGCCAGCCAGAGCAGAGCGTTGCGGCATTCCTCGATCATATCGCCGATGCGGGCCTCGGGGGCGAGCGTGTAGTTCAGGGCGGCAAAGGACTGCTCGGCCTCGATCAGCGCCGGGGCCATCATCGCGGACTCACGCTGGCTGAGTGCCTGCCAATAACCGCCATGGATGAACACATGCAGCGGTGCGCCTGCGCCTTTTGCCGGAAAGAAATCCAGCACCTGCGCGGGCGCGTCTCCGTAGGCAAGGTTCTGTTGGCAGTCCATCTGCGCACGGTTTTGCGCGCTGAGCGCAGCGTAGCTGTCGATATAGGGCGTCAGGTCGCCACCGATCATCGACCGTGGGGAATATTCCTGATCCAGTTCACTTTGCGTAAAGCCGCGATACAGCATCTAATCTTCCTGTTCCGAATACATCAGCTCGGTGCGTACGTCGTAAAGATCATGGAAAAAGCGCAAATCCAAGGCTTTGCGCAGAAACGAAACACCACTTGAGCCTCCTGTGCCCGGTTGATTGCCAATCACACGCTCGACCGCGGTGACATGATCAAAACGCCAGCGTTGGAACAAGGATTCAACATCCATCAGTTTTTCGGCCAGCGCATACAGATCCCAATATCTGTCGGTGTCGCGAAACACCTCCACCCACAGTTTCACGACCCGAGGGTCACCGGAATAAGGCTGCGCATAGTCCCGATCCAGCAGATCATCCGGTACATAAAACCCCTGCCGGGCCATCATCTGCAAAACCTCGTCATACAGCGACGGCTTGTTGAGCGCGGCAGTCAACATTTCCATGACGTCGCTGTCGTGCGCGTGAACTTTCAGGGTCGCGGCGTCCTTGTTGCCCAGAATGAATTCGATCTGGCGGTAGCCATAGCTTTGAAACCCAGATGAACTGCCCAGAGCCTGCCGAAAGGTCATGTAATCGCTGGGCGTCATCGTCAGCAGGGTTTCCCAAGATGCAATCAATTGTCGTTGGATTGCCTTCACGCGGTCTAGGTTTTTCATCGCCGGGCCAAAGTCGTCTTGCTGTAGAAACCGGCGCACTTCGACCAGTTGGTGGTGCATCAGTTTCAGCCACAACTCGCTGACCTGATGGATGATGATGAACAGCATCTCATCGGGTTGGGCGGGATCCTGAAATGTCTTTTGCAGATTCAGCAGGGTCTTGAGCTGCAGGAAATCGCCATAGGATTTGCGGTGAGTTTCCGCGAAATCAGTGACCAGAGACTCCTCGATTCCGCGTTCCAGAAACCTGTCTTCCTTGTCACTCATGCTGACCTCTGATGCGGTGTTTTTGACCTTTTTAGAGCCTTATTTTGCACCTATCCAGCGTGTCAGGTCCAGTCCAGAACGACCTTTCCGGATTGGCCAGACTTCATCGCGGTAAACCCTTGGGTAAAGTCATCGACGCTAAACCGATGGGTGATGACACGGCTGACGTCCAAGCCGTTCTGCAACATGGCGATCATCTTGTACCAGGTCTCGAACATCTCGCGCCCATAGACGCCTTTGATTGTGATGGCCTTGAAGACGATGCGAGACCAGTCAACCGGGGATTTACCGGGCGGGATCCCCAGCAGAGCGATCTTGCCACCCATCACAAGTGCCTCGACCATCTGATCCAGCGCAGCTTGGGAGCCGGACATTTCAAGCCCGACGTCAAAGCCTTGTGTCATGCCTAGCTCGGAAATGACGTCCTGCAGGTCTTCTTGAGACACATCTACGCTGCGCACGGTCGGCACAACGTGCTCGGCCAGTTTGAGGCGATCCGGGTTGATGTCGGTGATCACGACATGCCGCGCGCCTGCGTGCCGGGCGACGGCAGCCGCCATGATTCCAATGGGGCCTGCGCCGGTGATCAGAACATCCTCTCCCAGCAGATCAAAACTCAGTGCGGTGTGCACGGCGTTGCCGAGCGGATCAAGAATTGCTCCGATCTCATCCGGTATGTCATCGGGCAGGGGAACCACGTTGAACGCAGGCAGCTTCAGGTATTGGGCAAACGCGCCCTGTTCGTTCACGCCAATACCGCGCGTACCGGGGTCGAGGTGAAACTTGCCCGCGCGGCTTTGGCGGCTGTCATTGGTGATCAGATGGCCCTCGCCCGAGCAGCGCTGGCCGATCTCAAGCCCCGTCACATTGCGCCCCATCTCAACAATCTCACCGGCGAATTCGTGACCGGTGATCATGGGAACAGGCACCGTAGCCGAGGCCCAGTCATCCCAGTTCCAAATGTGAATGTCAGTGCCGCAGATGCCGGTCTTGTTGACGCGGATCAGAACCTCATCCGGGCCGATCTCGGGCACCGGGGCCTGTACCATCCACAGACCTTCCTCGGGTTTTGATTTCTCAAGCGCTTTCATGGTGTTGGGTCGCATGTGATTACTCCCAAAGATCGGTGGACAGGTATTTAAGGCCGCTGTCGCACATCACAATTGCGACGCAACCGCCCTTTTCCGGCCCGTTTAACAGCTGGATGGCCGCCGCAAGGTTGGCGCCGGCCGAGTAGCCGGCGAATATCCCTTCGGCCCGGGCCAGAAGGCGTGCGCAATCGCGAGCTTGCGCACCGGAAACAGCCAGATGGCCTGCAAGCGCGGTATCGGTCAGGTGGGCCAGATCGTCCATGGCATAGCCACCGCCCTGAATCGGGTGATCAGGGGCCGTCACGGTTTCCCCGGCGATGGCCCGCGCGCCTTCGGGTTCAACGGCATAGCATCGCACGCCGTGCGGGGTCAGATAGGCGGCGGCCCCGGCCAGCGTCCCGCCGGATCCGGCGAAATCGCAAAAGGCCGTTACGGATCCGCCGGACTGGTCCCAGATTTCAGGCCCGGTGCCTGTCTGGTGGGCCTTGGGGTTGCCGGAATGACCGAACTGATCGGCGCGAAAGGCGCCCCGCTTGGCCGTGATGCGCTGCGCGGCCCCATCCACCAGCGCCAGATCGGCACCCGAGACCTCGCCCGGTTTGCTACCGTCGGCTTGGGGTACGATGATCACCTCAGCCCCCAGCGCCCGCATCATACGGGCGCGTTCGACCGAGTTTCCGGCGCTCATCACCGCAACAAAGGGGTGACCCAAAATACCGCAGACGATGGCCAGACCCGTGCCCATATTGCCCGAGGTCAGCTCGACCACGGTTTGCCCCGGCGCAAGCGTACCGTCGGCGCGGGCCAATTCAATGATCGAACGGGCCGCACGGTCTTTTTTTGAAAATCCGGGCAGCAGGTAATCCAGCTTGGCCAGAATGCGCCCGTCCAGATCAAGCTGCGTGCAGACGCGCGACAGGTCGACCAGCGGTGTGTTCTCCATCGCGCCAATGACAGAGGGCAGGATCATGAGATGACTCCGAGGTCCTTGCCGACCTTGCCAAAGGCAGCCAGTGCGCGGTCCAGTTCGTCGCGTGTCAGGGCCGCATTCATCTGCGTTCTGATCCGCGCTTGACCGCGCGGGACAACCGGGAAGAAAAAGCCCGAAACATAGACGCCTTCGTCAAACAGTTTTGACGCCATCTCTTGCGCCAGAGTGGCCTCGCCCAGCATCACGGGGATGATGGGATGTTCGCCCGGCAACAGGTCGAACCCCAGATTCTCCAAACCTGCGCGCCAGTATTTGGCGTTGCCGAACAATTGGGCGCGCAGAATGTCGCCTTGTTCGACCAGACGTATGGCCTCAAGCCCGGCGGCGACGATGGAGGGCGGCAGCGAGTTTGAGAACAGATAGGGCCGCGCCCGCTGCCGCAGCAGGTCGATCACTGGCTGCGGCCCGGCGATGTAACCGCCGATTGCCCCCCCAAGTGCCTTGCCCAAAGTTCCCGTCAGAATGTCCACATCGACGCCGAAATGGTCCGGCGTACCCGCTCCACGCGGGCCCATGAAGCCGGTGGCGTGGCAGTCATCCACCATGACGATGGCATCGTATTTGTCGGCCAGTTCACGGATTTTCGGCAGGTTGGCCAGATAGCCATCCATGGAAAAAACGCCATCGGTCGCGATCATGATGTGCCGCGCCCCATCCTCGCGCGCCTGTTTCAGCCACGCTTCGAGGTCATTCATGTCGTTGTTCAAATAGCGATAGCGCTTGGCCTTGCACAGCCGCACCCCGTCGATGATCGAGGCGTGGTTCAGACTGTCCGAGATGATTGCATCTTCAGGCCCTAACAAAGGCTCAAACAGCCCTCCGTTCGCGTCGAAACAGGCCGCGAACAGGATCGCGTCGTCCTTGTTCAGGAACGCGGCCAGCTTCTGTTCCAGCTCGCGGTGGATATCCTGCGTGCCGCAAATGAAGCGAACTGAGGCCATGCCAAACCCTTTGGGCTCCATCGCGGACTTGGCAGCGTTGATCAGTGCGGGATGATCGGCCAGACCCAGATAATTGTTGGCGCAAAGGTTGATGACCCGGTTGTCGCCCACAGTGATCTCACCGCCCTGAGGCGAGGTGATCATTCGCTCGGTCTTGAAAAGTCCCTCGGCCCGGATTTGATCAAGCGTGTCAGCGACGTGGTTCAGGAAATCTTGAGACATCGAATCCTCCTAGCATGAGGGTGTATCTACCATAACGGAAAAGAATCCGAAATAGGGGAATTCGAAATTACGGAAAAAAATCCATAATAATGGAAATTCAGAATATGTGCCCTGAACCCCAGTTTTTACTGGCATGTATTCAGGGTGCTGACCCTCATCCGAAAGTCTACGGCCGAATTGCAGACGACAAGACACCCAATCTGAATGAACAACAGTGTTTCCACAAACACCCGCGCGTTTTGTGTATCAGGCGTTTTTGACAATAAGAAAGACGCGCGCGGGGCCATCCGCCGTGATGGCATGCGGAACATCTGCCGCGTATCGCGCCGTGTCGCCTTGTTTCAAATCGCTGACCGCAGAGCCCGAGGTAACACGCACGGCACCATCAAGTACCGTCAATTGCTCATGCGCACCTCGGGCATGAGGCTGACTGTTCAGTGCCCCGCCTGCGTCGAACCGAATGTCGTAAACTTCATGGCCGCCAGCCTCTTCTGGAGGGGAGAGG
Source organism: Ruegeria sp. BG8 (assembly GCF_056538325.1). Classification (NCBI taxonomy): domain Bacteria; kingdom Pseudomonadati; phylum Pseudomonadota; class Alphaproteobacteria; order Rhodobacterales; family Roseobacteraceae; genus Ruegeria; species Ruegeria sp. BG8. Next base: position 159,096 of record NZ_JBQFSZ010000008.1, read on the forward strand.
ATGCGGATTCGGCATTTTTCACCCATATTGTCGATACTGGGTACTTCGGAATCCCTGAGAACTTCGATCTGGTCGGCGGTTTTGCCATCTTCCAACAGGCCCGCAAAATCGACCTGCAGGGCTCGTGTAAGGTTCCATAGCGTCGAAATCGTCGGGCTGCTTTCGCCGCGTTCGATCTGGCTGACCATGGATCTGGAAACGCCGCTGAGATTGGCAACTGCTTCAAGAGACAGCCCTTTTGCGCGCCGGGCGTCCTTTAGCCGGGCAGGCAAAAGTGTTAGGATATCGTCTGGGTTTTCCGTCATGACGGAATCTAGTGCGCCTTGCACACGGTAATGTCAATTCGGGGCGTGACAGAGAGTCCGATTTAAAGATTATGCTGCAGGTGCATAATGCCCGAGATTTCTGGAGGAGAATAATATGACTGATGTGGTGATTCTGGACGGTGCGCGTACTGCCATCGGAACTTTTGGCGGTGCCCTGGCATCCACGGCCCCTATCGATTTGGCGACCGTCGCAACCGAAGCGGCGTTGGAAAGATCGGGTGTTGAGGGCGCACAGATCGGTAATGTCGTCTTTGGCCACGTGATCAACACTGAACCACGCGACATGTACCTTTCCCGTGTCGCGGCGATGCAGGCCGGCATTCCGAACGGAACTCCAGCGATGAACGTAAACCGTTTGTGCGGGTCGGGGGCACAGGCGATCGTCTCGGCCACACAGTCCCTGATGTTGGGTGACGCGGATTTTGCGGTTGCAGGTGGTGCTGAAAGCATGTCGCGCGGGCCACACATCATGCAGCAGACACGGTGGGGCGCAAAGATGGGCGATGTCAGTGCGCTGGACATGATGTTGGGCGCGCTGAATTGCCCGTTCGGTACCGGCCATATGGGTGTCACTGCAGAAAACGTTGCGGATGAACACCAGATCACCCGTGAACAGATGGATTCGTTCGCCGTTACCAGCCAGGATCGTGCAGCAGCCGCGATTGAGGCTGGTTATTTCGAAAGCCAGATCGCGCCCGTGCAAGTCAAGGTCAAACGGGACATGGTGGATTTCAAGGTCGATGAACACCCAAAGGCCACGACCACTGAGGTGCTGGCAGGCCTGCGCCCGGTCTTCAAGAAAGAGGGGCGCGTCACGGCTGGAAACGCGTCGGGCATCAACGATGGTGCGGCGGCTATGGTTCTGGCAAGGGCAGACGCCGCTGAAAAAGCTGGGTTGAAACCCAAAGCGCGTATTCTGGGATATGCCCATGCCGGCGTTCGCCCCGAGGTCATGGGTATTGGTCCGGTTCCGGCTGTGCAGAACCTATTGGTCAAGACCGGCTTGTCGATCACGGATTTCGACGTAATCGAAAGCAACGAAGCCTTTGCGGCTCAGGCGTTGGCGGTCAACAAAGAGCTGGGTTTGGATGCTGCAAAAGTGAATCCCAACGGTGGCGCGATCGCATTGGGTCATCCGGTGGGTGCAACCGGCGCAATCATCACGTTGAAGGCGCTTTACGAACTAGAGCGCACCGGCGGTACCAAAGGTTTGATCACCATGTGCATTGGTGGTGGTCAGGGTATTGCTTTGGCCATCGAACGGCTCTGATCTGGGGCCGTTGCAGGGGGGCTGTCTGCCCCCCATCGCGCCATGGCGCGATTCCCCCCGAGGATATTTTTGGCCAGATGAAGCAGGTGAGACGTCACTAGCTGATCGCGTTCAGCAGTAGGACCAACGCGCCACCGGCGACGGCTCCGACCGCTGCGGTTAGCGCCGTGGACCAAATAGGCGATCTTCGCGCTTCGTCTTTTTGGGTTTGAGCAATCAACGCGTTTTCAACCAGATCCGGCAGGCGCGGGCCAAAACGGGCGAGCACCAGGGCTGTTTTGCCAAAGTCGCGCAACGCTGCGCGGGGGCCGATTGATTTCTTGATGTAATCCTCGACGACCGGGCGCGCGACCTCCCAAATGTTGATATGTGGGTCCAGCGACCGTGCAACCCCTTCGACCACAACCATGGTACGCTGCAGCAGGATGAGCTCGGTCCGGGTTTCCATGCCAAAGCGTTCGGTGACTTCGAACAGGTAGTTCAACAGACGGCCCATCGAGATATGGGTGGCATCCATACCGAAGATCGGCTCACCCACTGCGCGCAGGGCGCGGGCGAATTCGTCGACATCCTGGTTTGCGGGGACATAGCCTGCTTCGAAATGCACCTCGGCCACGCGTTTATAGTCGCGGCGGATGAAGCCGAAGAGGATCTCGGCATAGACGCGGCGAGTATACTCGTCGATATGGCCCATGATGCCGTAGTCATAGGCGATGATATCGCTGTTGGCGGCGACCTTGAGGTTGCCCTGATGCATGTCGGCGTGGAAATAGCCGTCGCGCAGAGCATGCAGCAGGAACAGGCGCAGGACCCGCTCGGCCAGATCGCGGCGGTTGTGGCCCGCTGCGTCCAATGCGTCATTGTCGCCCAGCGGGATGCCATCGGCCCAGCTGAGGGTCATCACGCGGCGGGCGGACAAAGACCAGACCACGGGGGGCAGCCAGAAACCTGCGTCGTCTTTGGTGTTGGCGGCGTATTCCGAGGCCGCGGCGCTTTCGAGGCGCAGGTCAAGCTCGCCGCGCACGACGCCGTCGAAATGCTCGATCACCTCCATCGGGCGCAGGCGGCGGGCGCCCGGGGCGCAAAGCGCAACGATGCGGGCGGCGAAATAGAAAGCGTCAACATCCTTGCGAAAGGCGCGTTCGATGCCGGGGCGCAGGACCTTGACGGCGACGTCTTCGCCCGTGCTGGTCAGCTTGGCCTTGTGGACCTGGGCGATGGACGCGGCGGCGATGGGTTCGCTGAAATCGCTGAAGATTTCCGAGACGGGTTGGCCCAGTTCCCGCTCAACCTCGGCCATGGCTTCGGCTTTGGAAAAGGGGGGCAGCTTGTCCTGCAGCACGCGCAATTGCGCGGCCAGTTCGTTGCCGACCACATCGGGGCGGGTCGAGAGGACCTGACCGAACTTGATATAGGCCGGACCCAAAGCTGTCAGTGCGCGGGTCGCGGGCGGCATTTCAGGGTCGCCTTTATAACCCAGCCATTGGAAGGGTTTGCCGAGGGTATGCGCCACGATGCGCAGGGCGCGCGGGGCTTCGAACGCGTCCAGTACAACGTTCATGGCACCGGTGCGCTCCAGAGTGGCGCCTGTGCGGATCAGGCGAATAATATTGTGGGGTCCGCGCATCAGATTTTCCAGCCGGAATGCAGCGCGGCGATGCCCATGCTGAGGTTGCGGTATTTGGCGTTTTCAAAACCAGCAGCGCGGACCATTCCCAGAAAGGTTTCCTGATCCGGGAACTTGCGGATCGATTCCACAAGATATTGATAGCTGTCGTAGTCATTCGCGATCAGCTTGCCCATGCGTGGGATGACGTTGAAACTGTAGAGGTCGTAGAGTTTTTGCAAACCGTCATTGGGCAGTTGGCTGAACTCAAGCACCATCAGACGACCGCCGGGCTTGAGAACGCGGAACGCCTCGTTCAGGGCCTCTTGCGGGCGGGTGACGTTTCGGATGCCGAACGAGATTGTGTAGACATCGAACGTGTTATCCTCGAACGGCAGGGCCATGGCGTCGCCCACCACCCAGTTCAGGCTGTCCGACATCTGGTCGGCCTCGGCACGTTGGCGACCTTCGACCAGCATCGGTTCGGTCAGGTCCAGAACAGTGGCGTGACCGTGGCCTGCACGCTTTAGGAAGCGGAACGAGATATCACCCGTACCACCTGCAACGTCCAGCAGGCGCTGACCGGGGCGCGGGGCCAGCCAGTCCATCATCGCGTCTTTCCAGACCCGGTGGATACCCATGGACATCACGTCGTTCATGACGTCGTATTTCGAAGCGACCGAGTTAAACACACCCTGCACACGCCCGGCCTTGTCAGCCTCACGCACGGTTTCAAAGCCGAAATGAGTGGTCTTGTCGTTGGTGTCGGACATGAAAGGATGCCTTTGTCAGTGTTGTTCATCCTTATAGGCCCCGCGGCAGGGAAGACAATCGCGCGAAAAGGTAGCAGGTGGTTCGAGGCGCTGGGTTGCCTTAGATTCTCCACACTCGCTCGGTAGAATCTGAATTGTCTAAAAAGCAGTTATTTAAAAGATGTCAGATTATACAAGTTTTGCCGTTTGGGCGGGGGTGATCCTGTCCTTTGTTTTCATATTGTGGCGGGTCAGAGCGGTGTTTCTCACCGTCCTCAGGGTGCATCGCGCCAGAAGTTTTGCGGACAAGATTGACGCGGCCGCGCGACACTTTCCCAATGATATCGTAAACGAGTCTATGCTGCGCGCCGGCAGTGAAAGGCCAGCGCAGCAATCGCTGACCCGCCTGACCTTTCGCGCCACACCCGGCGTAATTGCGGTCACGGCGATTGTGCTGTGTATTCTTGTTTACATCGGCTTCATAAGGCCCGAGCTTGCCCCGTCCGAACTGTTCATACCCGTTGGTGATCCTGAAACGGCCGTTCTGATAAAGTTGGGCCTCGTGGCATTGGTTGTTTATACGCTGATCTATCATTTCGCCAATTTCGTTACGATTGACGGATCGGAATTGGCAACCATGACCCCCTTTTTTCAACGGCGGTATTTTGACCTGACCAAGCTCTGCCAGATAAGGCTGCGACACAACGGAAACTACGTGTTGCGTTTTTCGGATGGGAAGACCGCGCGGATTCTGAAATATGTAACCGGACATGATGAAATGGTGCAGGCGCTGGAACGTGCCCTTGCAGCAAATCAGGAGAAGGCATGCCGGAACTTCCCGAAGTCGAAACGGTCCGCCGTGGGTTAACGCCTGCGATGGAAGGGGTGGTGATCGAACGCGCGGATGTAAACCGCCCCGATTTGCGATGGCCTTTCCCTGAACGTATGGCCGAGCGCCTGACCGGTCAGAGGGTGGAGCGGTTACGCCGCCGGTCGAAATACATTCTGGCTGATCTCAACAGTGGTGAGACGCTGCTGATTCACTTGGGTATGTCGGGGCGTATGACGGTCTCGGGCGATCCGCTGGGGCAATTCGTGCACGACCATCCCAAAACCGAGAAACACGACCATGTGGTGTTTCACATGGCAAATGGCGCGCGCGTCACATTCAACGACCCGCGCCGGTTCGGTGCTATGGATCTGTTGCCGACGGCCACAGCGGACGAACACAAGCTTCTGTCGGTTCTGGGGCCAGAACCTTTGGGGAATGACTTTCACGAACAACACCTGGTCGATGCGTTTCGAGGTAAGAACACACCGGTGAAGTCAGCATTGCTGGATCAGGGAATCGTTGCCGGATTGGGGAATATATACGTCTGCGAGGCACTTTATCGCGCCGGAGTGTCGCCACGTCGCAAGGCGGGACAGATTTCAGTGCAGCGTGTCGCGGCGTTGGTTCCTATCATCCGCCAGGTGCTGCAAGACGCCATTCAGGCCGGTGGATCGTCTTTGCGCGATTTCCGGCAAGCTGATGGAGAACTTGGATATTTTCAGCACAGCTTTGACGTTTACGGGCGCGAGGGCGAGCCTTGTCGGACAGAGGGTTGCGGCGCTGCTATAAAAAGAATCACCCAGTCCGGTCGCTCATCCTTCTACTGTGCGCAATGCCAAAGATAACTTGATCCAAGGTTTTCGCGTGATAATGAATCGTATCTGAACGGAACAACCGGAAGCTTACACCTCATGGCTTTTGAGACGATCATCGTCGAAATCGAAGACCACGTCGCCCTAATCAAGCTCGACAGACCTGATGCTTTGAACGCGCTGAACGCGCAGCTGACACAGGAATTGTGCACGGCTTTGGAAGAAGCGGATCAGAACGACAAGGTGCGATGCATCATCGTCACGGGCTCGGACAAGGCATTTGCCGCAGGCGCGGACATCAAGGAAATGTCCGAGATGAGCTTTGTCGATGTGTACACCACCAACCTGTTTGCGGATGTGAATGACCGCGTCAGCGCCATTCGCAAACCGATCATCGCCGCGGTTGCCGGCTATGCGCTGGGCGGTGGTTGCGAACTGGCCATGCTGTGCGATTTCATAATTGCCGCCGATACGGCCAAGTTCGGTCAGCCAGAAATCAATCTGGGCGTCATAGCGGGATTGGGCGGCAGCCAGCGCCTTACGCGTTTTGTCGGTAAGTCCAAATCGATGGATATGAACCTGACCGGCCGTTTCATGGATGCCGAAGAGGCCGAACGAGCAGGTCTTGTCAGCCGCGTCGTCCCTGCCAAGAAACTGATGGAAGAGGCCATGGGAGCCGCCCATAAGATCGCCGAGAAATCTCAGCTCAGTGCGATGGCTGCTAAAGAGGCGGTAAACCGCAGCTACGAACTGCCGCTGAGCGAAGGCATGTTGTTTGAACGTCGCGTATTCCATTCGATGTTTGCGACCGAAGATCAAAAGGAAGGCATGGCCGCGTTTTTGGAAAAACGAGCCGCGCAGTTTCGCGACAAGTAAGCGATCTTAGAAAAAGCTTTGGCGGGCAGTTGCCCGCCTTTTTTGTATCCATCTTGTGTACTCAAGAATCTGCTTGGCAAACCCTCACGAGTTGGATAGTAAGCGCCGCTATACATGCGCGTGCGGCCCGCTTGGCCCGACTCACACTCGTGATTTCTGATCCGGTGCGGATAATTTCCGTGGCGCGCAACCCTAGATAACCGTACCGAACAAAGGTCAGAGACACATGGCTAACTCGCCCCAGGCAAAGAAACGCGCACGTCAGAACGAAAAGCGTTTTGCAATCAACAAAGCACGCCGTTCGCGCATCCGCACCTACCTGCGCAAAGTCGAAGAAGCTATTGCTTCCGGCGACAAGGACGCGGCAACCGCAGCACTACGCGCAGCGCAGCCCGAACTGATGCGCGGCGTCACCAAAGGCGTTTTCCACAAAAACACCGCGTCACGTAAAATGTCGCGTCTGTCGGCACGCGTCAAAGCGCTGGGCTAAGCTTTCGGGTGACCCTTGGTCACGTAAGAAAGACTGATATATTTTAGGGGGCGTCGCACCGTGCGGCGCCCTTTCTGCTGTTGCCAGAATACCGCGTCCTCACGAAACCGAGAGATTCTTTCGCCGAAAGACCCGAGTCAATATCAGAGTTTCGTTGCCGCGACCGCCGCCCTCTTGTTACCACTGATTCAGCGATTCACTCGCTTGGGGGGACAGGCTGTTTCACAGATCAGATTGACGGGCATCAGGACGATCTTGGAACGAATGTCGGTTGCCGGCCATGCCGGTTGCTGATCTGCTGCGGGACTTGGCACAACCAAGTATTCCAGCCCTGTCGAAAATTGAGATTGCGATATGCATCCCGGTTTCCGGGGGTGCTCCGGTGTTGGGGCGTCTTCTGTTCTGGATGTAATCGTTTTCTGGGATGAACGCCGGATCAATTCGATCCGGTGGATGGGAACCCTTTGCCGAGTGTCCGCACATACCGGGCAACCGGGCTTAGCAATAAGGCCGACAGGCCAATAAAGAATGGGATGCGTGAGGCGCTGAATGACACAAGAAAAATGGGGACTACTGCAAAACAAACTGCTCAAGGCGATCGGACAAAACAACTACACCACCTGGATCAAGCCTCTTCAGTTCCAAGAGCTGCAGGACGGCGTTGCGGTGTTCTCGGTGCCGACCAACTTTATGGGCAATTATGTTAGCCAGAATTTTGCTGACCTGATCTTATACGAGATGAATACCGCCGGGGAATCCGTCCAGCGGCTGGCATTTCGTGTTGCGGCGAACTCACCTGTGCGGCCGACGACCGACATCGAGATTGCGCCAGTTGAAGTTCAGGAGACCGAAACGCCGCAACAGCCAGAAGTTGCCAACAGCGCGCTTGAGTCACTGCAGGCCGCGCCGTTGGATGCACGGTTTACCTTTGACAGCTTTGTGGTCGGCAAGCCAAACGAATTGGCGCATGCTGCCGCGCGCCGTGTTTCAGAAGGTGGCCCGGTGACGTTCAACCCGCTGGTTCTTTATGGCGGTGTGGGGCTGGGTAAGACGCACCTGATGCACGCCATTGCATGGGAGCTGAAGACAAAGCGCCCCGACCTGAATGTGCTATACCTTTCGGCGGAACAGTTCATGTACCGTTTCGTGCAAGCACTGCGCGAGCGTCGGATGATGGATTTCAAACACCTCTTCCGTTCAGTCGACGTGCTTATGGTGGATGATGTGCAGTTCATCGCTGGTAAGGATTCCACTCAGGAGGAATTCTTTCACACCTTCAACGCGCTGGTCGATCAGAACAAACAGATCATCATCTCGGCCGATCGCGCCCCCGGTGAGATCAAGGACCTTGAGGATCGGGTAAAGTCTCGTCTGCAATGTGGTCTTGTTGTCGATCTGCATCCAACGGATTACGAACTGCGGTTGGGTATTCTGCAGAACAAAGTGCAGCACCACAGCAGCACCTATCCTGATCTGCAAATCGCCGATGGCGTGCTGGAATTTCTGGCGCATCGCATTTCGACAAACGTCCGGGTTCTTGAGGGCGCGCTGACACGCCTCTTTGCCTTTGCTTCGCTGGTTGGCCGTGAGATCGACATGGAGCTGACGCAGGATTGTCTGGCCGACGTTCTGCGCGCGTCCGAGCGCAAGATCACCGTCGAAGAAATTCAGCGCAAGGTCTCAGAGTACTATAACATTCGCCTGTCGGATATCATCGGCCCCAAACGCCTGCGGTCTTACGCGCGTCCACGTCAGGTGGCGATGTATCTGTGCAAACAGCTCACCAGCCGATCCCTGCCCGAGATTGGTCGTCGGTTTGGCGGACGCGATCATACAACGGTCATGCATGGCGTGAAGCGCATCGAAGAACTGAAAACCACAGACGGCCAGATCGCCGAAGATGTGGAAATGCTGCGACGTTCGCTGGAAGCCTGAGGTCCATCCCCGACCACTCTGGAAACGCCCCGGACCCTCACGCCCGGGGCGTTTTCTTGTGCGAAATTGCCCACGGTCCGGCATGAACTGTGCCAAAGGGGTCACGCGCCCCTTGACGCTTTGGGCAATCCGACTCAGAAATCCATAAAAAATCCTTGTGCCTCAGGGTGGAACCGCTAACGTGCCAGTCCCGCCCATTTCGGCACGCAAGTCAGAGGAATTGAGGGTATGAAGATCAGCATAGAACGCGGCACCCTTCTCAAGGCCGTTTCCCAGGCCCAATCTGTTGTGGAACGTCGCAACACCATTCCCATACTGGCCAATGTGCTGATCGAAGCTGAAGGGGATCAGGCGCAGTTTCGTGCAACAGATCTGGACATCGAGGTTGTCGACAAGGCACCTGCGCAGGTCGAAAAGGCAGGTGCAACAACCGTAGCGGCGACGACCCTGCACGAGATCGTACGAAAATTGCCGGACGGTGCACTGGTGACATTGACGGCCGACAGCGCTGCGGGGCGCTTGACGGTCGAGGCGGGTCGGTCGAATTTTTCGCTAGCGACTTTGCCGAAAGAAGATTTCCCGGTCATGGCGTCGTCGGAGTATCAGTCGAACTTTACCGCTCCGGCGGCATTGCTGCGACGTTTGTTCGATAAATCCAAATTCGCCATTTCGACGGAAGAGACGCGTTACTACCTGAACGGCGTCTACATGCATGTGTCGGATGCATCCGAGGGCGGTAAGGTTTTGCGTTGCGTGGCCACCGATGGGCACCGCCTTGCCCGTATCGATGCGGACCTGCCGGATGGTGCCGCGGATATGCCGGGTGTGATCGTCCCGCGCAAAACAGTGGGCGAGCTGCGCAAGCTGCTGGATGACGACGAAATGGATATCGCCGTGTCGGTCAGTGAAACCAAGGTGCGTTTTGCAACGCCCGATATCACACTGACCTCGAAAGTGATCGACGGCACCTTCCCGGACTACACCCGTGTGATTCCACAAGGCAACACACGCCAGCTTGAGGTGGATGCCGCAGAATTCGCTCAGGCCGTAGATCGGGTTGCAACCGTCTCATCTGAACGTTCGCGGGCTGTAAAGCTACAGCTTGAGGCAGATAAGCTGGTTCTTTCTGTGAATGCACCCGATAGCGGCGCCGCCGAAGAAGAACTTGCGGTGGCCTACGGAGATGAGCGTCTGGAAATCGGGTTCAACGCAAAATACCTGCTGGAAATCGCGTCGCAGGTGGATCGTGAGAACGCGGTTTTCTTATTCAATTCGGCAGGTGACCCGACCTTGATGCGCGAAGGAAATGACCAAAGCGCAGTCTATGTGGTCATGCCGATGCGCGTCTGATCGCGCCCGCGTCTTCTAGCGAAAGGGAGGGGTCATGGGTTTGGCCCTGACCGAACTTACGGTCTCGCATTTCCGCTCGCACAAACTGGCGAGGCTGTCGCTGGATGGTCGCCCGGTTGCGATCCATGGCCCGAATGGTGCGGGCAAGACCAACATACTGGAAGCTGTGTCGCTGTTTTCACCCGGTCGCGGTATGCGCCGGGCCAGCGCCGCAGACATGACCCGCAGGCCCGAGGCGTTGGGGTGGAAATTGTCCGGCCTCTTGAGCCTTGGCGGCCGCAGCTACGAAATCGACACTTGGTCCGAAGCTGGCGCGGCGCGTCAGGTGAGAATTGATGACAAAGCGTCCAGTCAGATTGAGCTGGGAAAACTGGCGCGCGTTGTCTGGTTGGTGCCATCAATGGATCGTCTTTGGATTGAAGGCGCAGAAGGCCGGCGGCGCTTTCTGGACCGAATTGCGTTGAGTTTCGATCCAGCCCATGCCGAGGCGTCTTTGACCTATGAAAAGTCCATGCGCGAACGAAACCGTCTTTTGAAGGAACAGGTGCGCGACGCGCATTGGTATGCGGCACTTGAAGGGCAAATGGCCGAAACAGGTTATCGCATTCATTCGGCGCGGATGGCCGCGCTTGATCACTTGCGGGCTGCTCAGGATCAGGCGGAAACGGCGTTTCCTTCCGCCGAACTGGAATTGGTGCAAACCGAAGGTTCTATGCCCGATACTGTCGATGACCTGCGCGAGGCCCTGAACGAAAGCCGGTTCCGCGATCTGGCTGCCGGCCGAACGCTGGTCGGGCCGCACCGTTCCGATCTATACGGTGTTTTCGCAGCGAAAGGGGTCCCTGCCAAGGATTGCTCTACCGGAGAACAGAAGGCGCTGCTGGTCTCGCTGATCCTGTCAAACGCGCGTGCGTTGGCTGGAATGGTCGGTGCGCCGCCGATTGTGCTGCTGGATGAGGTGGCTGCTCATCTGGACGCCGGACGCAGGGCGGCGCTTTATGATGAGATTTGCGCGTTAGGGGCGCAGGCCTGGATGACGGGCACCGGGCCTGAGCTCTTCTCGGAACTGGGTGACCGGGCCCAGACGCTGATCGTTACCGAAAGCGATGAGGGCTCGGTCGTCAAGGCTTAGGCAGGCTCGCCGACTTTGCGTTCCCACAGGAAACCGCGCATAACTTCGTCGACCGGTGTTTGCGCCATGTGGTTTACGTAGTTCGACATGGTTTTCTGTGCCAGGCCCAGAACCACGTTCAACACGTCGCGGTGCGAGTATCCGGCGTCAAAGAAGGCTTGCAGCTGTTCGTCGGTCACGTTGCCACGTGTCTGCATCAATTGCAGCGTGAATGTGCGCAACGCTTCCAGTTTGGCCGACGGCAGCGGCGTTTCATTGCGCAGGGCTTCGGTAATTTCGTCCGACACTTTCATCATCTTTGCGATGCCGGTGTGGGCGGGCACGCAGTAGTGGCATTCGTTTTCGACGTTGATGGTCTGCCAAACAACAGTCTTTTCGTCATTGTCGAAATCGGTCTGCAGGAACAGATGATGCAAAAGCTGGTAGGCTTCCAGATGCTGGGGGCTTTCCGACATTACCTTGTGCAGGCCGGGCAGGCGGCCAAAGGCAGCTTGCGATTTTTCCAGCAGAGGCTTGGATCCTTCGGGGGCGGTCGTCAGGTCATGAGAGGGGAAGTTTGCCATGTCAAAACTCCTGTTTTTGGCGCGATGAGTCGTATTTAGGCTTTTTTGAGTGATCACTCAAGTATATATTTGAGCGAACATTCAAGAATTGGTGAATCCCATGCCCAGAAAACCCTCATACGACCGTGATGCGTTGATCGCGAAGGCTCGGGATCTTTTCTGGCGACAAGGTTGGGCCGGGACATCGCTGAAAGATCTCGAAGGCGAATTGAATCTGAAACCGGGCAGCTTTTATGCAGCGTTCGGCTCTAAGGACGCGTTGTATGCTTTGACCTTGGAACGATATGCGCAGGACGGCGTTGCGCGCCTTTTGGCGATGGCAGACGAGATAGGGCCGTTGAATGCGCTCAAGGCGCAACCTCACTTCGTGATAGATGAAAAGGAAATGCCGACCCGAGCCTGTATGTTGGCCAAGACGTATGCCGAGCTGCAGGCCAAGGGACATGATCTGGCCAACAAGGCAAGCTTTCATATGGTCGAAATGAAAGACTGTTTCGCCACCTTGTTTCGACGCGCGCAAGAGGCTGGCGAAATTCGCCCCGACCATGACGTAGAGCGGCTGGCCGCGCGGTATCAATCGGACATTCTGGGGCTCCGACTGTCGGCAGAGCGTGACGACGTGAATGCCCATGAAATCGCAAGTGACATTGCGGCTGATCTGGATCGTCTTTGATCTGTTAAAAAAGCCAATCTCTGACACAAAATATGGGGGTATGACGTGACATTCCCCACCAGAAAACGTATAAGTTACCAAAATAATATAGGTACTGACGGCATGTCCGAAGACGCACAGGCACCCCAGGAATATGGTGCAGATTCCATCAAAGTTCTCAAAGGCTTAGAAGCTGTTCGCAAGCGCCCTGGAATGTATATCGGGGATACGGATGACGGCTCGGGCCTGCACCACATGGTGTATGAGGTCGTGGACAACGGAATTGACGAGGCGCTGGCCGGTCACGCAGACCATGTCACGGTGAAAATTCACGCCGATTCCAGTGTTTCGGTCAGTGACAACGGGCGTGGGATTCCAGTGGATATCCACCCGGAAGAGGGTGTCTCGGCAGCTGAGGTCATCATGACCCAGCTGCATGCGGGCGGTAAGTTCGACAGCAACTCGTACAAGGTGTCCGGCGGTCTGCACGGCGTGGGTGTTTCCGTGGTGAACGCCCTGTCCGATTGGCTGGAACTGCGCGTCTGGCGCAACGGAAAGGAACACGTCGCGCGCTTTGAGGGTGGCGAGACCGCGGAACACCTGAAGGTGGTTCAGGACTGCGGCGATCGCACGGGAACCGAGGTGCGGTTTCTGGCCTCGACCGATACGTTCTCGAACCTCGAATATTCATTCGATACGCTGGAGAAGCGCCTGCGCGAGCTGGCCTTCCTGAATTCGGGTGTGCGGATCATCCTGATCGACGAACGCCCTGCCGAACGGCTGGAGACCGAGCTGTTTTATGAGGGTGGTGTCAAGGAATTCGTCAAATACCTTGACCGATCCAAATCGCCCGCGATGCCTGAGCCGATCTATATCAAGGGTGAGCGCGACGATATCGGCGTCGAAATCGCGATGTGGTGGAATGACAGCTACCATGAGACGGTTCTGCCCTTCACCAACAACATCCCGCAGCGGGATGGCGGGACGCACGTGGCGGGCTTCCGCGGCGCCCTGACCCGGACGATCAACAACTATGCGCAGTCCAGCGGGATCGCGAAAAAGGAAAAGGTCAGCTTTACCGGCGATGACGCGCGTGAAGGTCTGACCTGCGTTTTGTCGGTGAAAGTACCCGATCCCAAGTTCTCATCGCAAACCAAAGACAAGCTGGTATCCTCCGAAGTGCGCCCGGCGGTCGAAGGACTGATGAACGAAAAGTTGGCTGAGTGGTTCGAAGAAAACCCGAACGAGGCCAAAGCCATCGTTGGTAAAATCATCGAGGCTGCGCTTGCCCGTGAGGCCGCCCGCAAGGCGCGCGAATTGACCCGCCGCAAGACGGCGATGGATGTGAACTATCTGGCTGGTAAGCTGAAAGACTGTTCTGAGAAAGACCCGTCCAAGACCGAAGTTTTCTTGGTCGAGGGTGACTCGGCCGGTGGTTCCGCCCAGACGGGTCGTGACCGCCTGACTCAGGCCGTTTTGCCTCTGCGTGGGAAAATCCTGAACGTTGAGCGCGCGCGTTTTGACCGGATGCTGTCGTCTCAGGAGATCGGCAATCTGGTGATGGCGTTGGGCACCGGCATTGGCCGTGATGAGTTTAACATCGAAAAGCTTCGCTACCACAAGATCGTCATCATGACTGACGCGGATGTGGATGGTGCGCACATTCGGACGCTGTTGCTGACCTTCTTCTATCGCCAGATGCCGGAACTAATCGAGGGTGGATATCTGTATATCGCGCAGCCGCCGCTCTATAAAGTTTCGCGTGGTAAATCAGAAGTTTACCTGAAGGATCAGGCTGCGCTGGACGATTACCTGATCAATCAGGGCGTCGAGGGCGCGGTGCTGAAACTGGGCTCAGGCGAGGAAATCGTCGGGCAAGACCTAACCCGTGTGGTCGATGAGGCACGTCAGTTGAAACGCGTGCTGGACGCCTTCCCGACGCATTACCCGCGCCACATTCTGGAACAGGCCGCCGTGGCCGGGGCGTTTGTACCTGGTGCGGTGGATGCTGACCTGCAGGGCGTGGCTGACAAGGTCGCCGCCCGTCTGGATCTGATCGCGCTGGAATATGAACGCGGCTGGCAGGGCCGGATCACGCAGGACCATGGTATCCGCCTAGCCCGTATCCTGCGCGGCGTTGAAGAGGTCCGCACTCTGGACGGCCCGATGCTGCGCTCCGGCGAGGCACGCAAGACCGGCAGCTTCACACAAAGCCTGCAAGAGGTTTACAACACTCCGGCCACGCTGGTTCGCCGTGACCGCATGCAAGCCATCCACGGCCCGCTGGACCTGTTGCGCGCCATTCTGGAAGAGGGTGAAAAAGGCCTGTCGCTGCAACGCTACAAAGGTCTGGGCGAGATGAACCCCGATCAGCTGTGGGAAACCACGCTTGACCCCGATGCCCGCACACTGTTGCAGGTGCGTGTGGACGACATGGTCGAGGCCGACGATCTGTTCACCAAGCTGATGGGCGACGTGGTCGAACCACGGCGCGAGTTCATTCAACAGAACGCCTTGAGCGTCGAGAATCTGGACTTTTAAATCGACGACATCGGCATCGCCGCGCAGATCGCAGCCCTAGGGATGTGTTTTGCGCGGCGATAAGCAGTCTGCTGATTGCAGTAAACCGACCTCTGTTCGGTTTGCCCGTATCTAAACAATCCGAACAGACAGTTCGGTATCCATGACCCCACCATAGCGCGCTGTCCATGTCTCACCCGGCTTTAATGGCCACGCATCGGTGAGTGTACCTGTCGAGACAAACTCGCCTGCTTGCAGAGGGTCCTGAGCTGAAACAAGAGAAGTCAAATGAGCCAACACATTGACCGGGCCGTCCAGAGCGTTCTCTCCTTTGCCATGGTCCACAGTTTCCGAGCCGCGGATCAACTCAACCGGTACAGATCGTAATTCATTCAGGCGTTCTTTGGTCGAGGGTATCTTTTCGCCCAGTATCAGACAACCATGCAGACCCTGCGCGGCAATCGTATCGCCAACAGAGAATTTCCAATTCGGGTAAATGGACTGAACGATTTCAATGCCCGGGGCGAACCAATCTACGCATCCTGCTAGCTGTTCCCTATCCATATCGGCTTGCGGCGCTGTTTTCAGACCGAGGACAATTTCAGGCTCGATCCTTGGTTCCGCGTAATCCGCAAGATGAATGGACTGGTCATTTGAATACAGACTTTCCGCGAAAACCATTCCCCAGATGGGTTGCGAAACCCCGTAAATGGGCCAGATCGCACGGTTTGTGAAACCGACTTTTCGACCTACCGGGCGCTGATCCAAAATCCCACGCACGCGGCGCGCGATTGCGTATGCGTGGTTAGATGAGACGGATTCTGACAGCACCGGGTCGATCTGCTTTTGCGTTTTCAGCGCATCGGCAATGTTAATCGCGATAGTTTCAAACTGTTTTTCCATTCAAGCACCCTAGCCGAACAAACACGGAAATACTGCATCCCATCCTGCCTGAGCTGCACAAATCTACGCGACAGAATGTGCCATGGTCTGACAGGCCGTCGGCGGAACTAACCTTTGCCAAAACGTTTTGTGCAAACATAATGCCTATGTTCGCGAAGAAATTCAGTGACTTCTAATTCGTGCTGTCTACACTCTGGACCGGTATATTTTAAGAATTTGCTTGGGGGCCCTCGCACCGGTGAGTGAAGAAAATGTATCTGACACAGCGAGTACCCGCGCGCCGTCACCTGAGTTAAGCGCTGCGGATCAGCAAGCGCGCTTTGACGCGACAGCGCGTGTGATGCGAGCGATCTCGGAAACCAGGGATGATGTGCAGCCGGTCTGTGACTTGATCGTCGCGCTGGCGAAAGACCTCTGCGGTGCGGTGTTCGCCGGACTGGTGCTTGGAAAAGAGGGCGACACCCTTCAGCGGCTGGTCGCCAGCGTCAATTTACACCCTGAGATCCGACAGCTCTGGACTGATGGCAAATACACGATGGAGCCGGGCAACTCGTTTGTGGCGGATACCATTCTTAGCGGCGAAACCCGGCACGTTGCCGATATGGGCGATACCGAATTTCACAGATCTGGCGATGAACGTTTCAGGATTGTCGTCGATAAACATGGATGCCGCAGCAACCTGTTCGTGCCATTAAAGCAGGAAGGTGCGGCAATCGGATGCCTGATGTTGGCGCGCGATGAGGTGCGGCCATATTCCAGTGACCAGGTCGAACTGGTCGAGACATTTGCCGCACAGGCCGTAATCGCGATCGAGAACGTCCGCCAATTCCGCGAGTTGCAAAATCGACTGGCCCGCGAAGAAGCAACCCGGGAAGTCCTTGAGATCATAAGTCGTTCCCGGGATGATGAGGCGCCGGTTTTCCAAACGATTTTGGAAAACACTGCCCGGCTATGTGAAACGGATGTCGCCACGCTGAGCCTGTTGAACGAGGCTGGAACGCATTTGGAATATGCCGCGCATTTCGGCGATCAACTTGCGACCTATGAGGTCGGTGTGGATCGTTGGTCAATTGACTCAAATCTGCAAATCGCAAGGGCTGTGCGCGAGGCGCGCGTCATACACAATGTCGATCTGCGTCAGACGGAAAAGTACATCAAGGGTGACCCATGGCGTCGCCAGCTTGTTGATGAGGAAGGCGTTCGTTCATTTCTAACAGTTCCGCTGATGTCGGCCGAAGGCGAGCCGGTCGGCGTTATCGGGATTTATCGGCGTGAAGTGCGCCCGTTTACAGACGATGAAATATCGCTGGTCGAAGGGTTTGCAGCGCAGGCCGTAATAGCGCTGGAAAACACCCGGCAACTCAAGGAGCTGCGAAACCGGCTGGAACGCGAAACGGCAACGGGTCAGGTTCTTGAAGTCATCAGCCGCAGTCGGGATGACGAAAACCCGGTGTTCGATAGTATTCTGGATAACGCCAGCCGTTTATGCAAAGCGCCGCTGGCCTTTTTATGCGTCGCGGATCACGAAGCTGGGTTAGCCACCATTCCAGCGAATATTGGTGCCAGAACGGACTTTGACGAAGCCCTCAGAGAATTCGTGGAACCGCTGACGCGCACGGAACTGATCGCAATAAGGCCCTTGGTTGACGGTCAGGTTGTACGCCAGGACGATATTGCCGCTGATCCGCTTTACTATCGGGACCGCGACCCAAGGCGAGTTCAGATGGTCGAGGTCGAAGGGGCACGTTCGGTACTGGCAGTTCCTTTGATGAAAGACGGTTTGGGGCTTGGGGTGATCGTGCTCTATCGGCGCGAGGTGGCACCGTTTTCGGATGATGATGTTGCTTTGGTCCAGACCTTTGCAGCCCAGGCCGTTATTGCGATGGAAAACGTTCGCCAGTTTCGGGAAGTGCAGGAACGTACGGCCGAAGTTACGCAGGCTCTAAAGTACCAAACTTCGACATCAGAAGTTCTGCGGGTCATCTCTGCGTCTCCGAACGAGTTGGCACCGGTGCTTGATGCCATCCTGTATGAGGCGTCACGCATCTGCGAATTGCAGGATGCCTATGTTGCGATGCTGGACCCCGACGACGGGCTGTACCACGTCCATTCCACGCTGACATCAGACACCATCTTTTCCGAGTATCTGAAGGCCAATCCGCTTGTACCGGATGAAGGCAGCGTGACAGGACGTGCGATCCTGACGAAACGCACAAGCTATATTGAGAATGTCGAAGCAGACCCATCTTACACGTGGTTGGACGAAAGCGGTGTGGGCGAATACAAGTCGCTGCTTGGCCTACCTTTGGTCAAAAACGACGAGGTGCTGGGTGTCATCTCACTGGGCGCGCCGGAGGTGTCCGGGTTTTCCGACAAACAGATCAAGCTGCTGGAAACCTTTGCTGACCAAGCCATCATAGCGATCACCAACGCGAACCTCTTTCGTGAAGTCGAAGAGCGCACAGCCGAAGTGATGCAGGCGCTTGAGTATCAGACGGCCACGTCCGAAGTGCTGGATGTCATCTCTCGCTCGCCCAATGATTTGCCCCCTGTGTTGGATACGATCCTCGAGGTGGCTTCGCGCATTTGCTCACCGGAATACGCGTTTTTCGCGATGCGGGATCCTGACGAAGATCTGTACCGCGTGGCCATGACGCACAACGTCAGCGACGCGTTTCTGACTTTCCTATCAGACAATCCTATCGCCCCCGAGGAAGGGTCATGCATTGGACGTACGGCGTTGCATGGCAAGACCGTCTATATAAAGGACACTCGACAGGACCCAACCTATACATGGACCGAAGCCGCCGAGATCGGTGACTACCGGACAACCCTGGGGGTCCCGTTGGTCAAGAATGGCCAGGTCGTTGGTGTCATCGTCATGGCGCACCGGCAAGCGTCCGCGTTCAGTGACAAACAGATCAAGCTGTTAGAGACATTCGCCGCGCAGGCGTTGATCGCGATCAACAACACCCAGTTGTTCGAAGAAGTTCAGACCCGCACGACAGAGGTGGAAGAGGCGCTGGAGTACCAAAAAGCGTCAAGCGAAGTTCTGGAGGTCATTTCCCGATCTCCCGACGCGTTAGAGCCTGTTCTGGGGGCTTTGCTGGCCGTGTCGTCCCGTATCTGCCGCCTGCAGGATGCCTTCGTCGCGCTCAAAAGACCTGAGGATGGAAAATACCATTTCTTTGCAGGTCACAATGTGTCGGACTCGTTTGCCAGCTTTCTTAAATCCCATCCTTTCGAACCCGGAGAAAACTCGGCCACCGCGCGGGCGCTTTTGCACGGACATGCCGATTACGTCGAAGATACGCAATCAGACTCCAGATATGACCCTGTTCTGAAATCCAATCTTCAAGGTTACAGATCTGTCTTGTCGGTTCCGCTGATACGAGACGGCGACACGATCGGCGTGATCAGTATGGGCAGCCGCGAAAAAGCGGCCTTTGACGAAAAACAGATCAAGCAAATGGAGACATTTGCGTCGCAAGCCATCATTGCGATTCAGAATTCTCAGCTGTTCAACGACACGCAAACCGCGCTTTCGCGCCAAACCGCCAGTGCCGACGTATTGCGGGTGATCAGCCAATCACCAACGGATACAACGCCGGTCTTTGAGGTCATTGTAAATTCGGCAACACGGCTTGTGTCTTGTGATCTGGCTGTTGCCACGCTGACGGATGAAAGTTCCTGGTGGCAGGTGGCATTGGCCTCACCCAAGGGCCTGATACACGATTTCGGTAAAACCCGGCATCCGATTGACCCGCAAGACAACTTTCAATCCTCGGTCTTTCTGGCGGGCAAAACGATGCACGTACATGATCTGTCGTCACTTGAATTGCCTCGCCTTGCCAAGAAGCTGCAAAAAGAAAACGGATATGAAGCCTTTCTTGGCGTTCCGTTGATGCGGGGTGGTAAATGCCTGGGCGGGCTTAATTTTATCAGGAAATCGCAAACCCCGTTTTCGGAAGAAGAAGTCGCAATGGCTGAAACGTTTGCAGACCAGTCCGTCATCGCGATTGAGAATGTGCGCCTGTTCCGTGAGGCCGAAGAAGCAAGAGAAGCCGCCGAAGCCGCTAACGAAGCCAAAAGCGCCTTCCTTGCAACCATGTCGCACGAGATCCGCACCCCGATGAACGCCGTTATCGGAATGAGCGGGCTGTTGATGGATACGCAACTTGACGCCGAACAAGGGGATTACGCCCGTACGATCCGCGATAGCGGAGATGCCCTTTTGGGGATCATCAACGAGATTTTGGACTTCTCGAAAATCGAAGCCGGTCAGATGGATATCGAAAATCATCCGTTCGATCTGCGCGAGTGCATCGAAAGTGCCCTTGATCTGATCAGCGGTAAAGCTGCCGAAAAACGGCTGGATCTGGCCTATGAGTTCGACGACGGTTTGCCGGTGGCCATCAGCGCCGATCTTACGCGCTTACGCCAGATTCTGCTCAACCTGCTGTCCAACGCGGTGAAATTCACAGAAACCGGCGAGGTGGTTCTGTCAGTCGAAAAATCCGCGCAGGTCGGTGACGCGCTGGAGCTTACCTTCAAGGTCCGCGATACCGGCATCGGGCTGACGAAAAAGGGCATGAGCCGACTTTTCCAATCCTTCAGTCAGGCCGACAGTTCGACCACACGCAAATATGGCGGCACTGGTCTTGGCCTGGCAATCTCCAAGCGACTGTCAGAGCTGATGGGCGGAACCATGTGGGCGGAAAGTGACGGAGGCGGGCATGGATCGACCTTCACCTTCACAATTCAGGCCAAACCAGCCCGACCTGTCAGGTCCGCGTCGCGTAATCTGGTTGGGGTCCAGTCTGAACTGGAAGGTAAGCGTATTCTCATGGTGGATGACAACGCCACCAATCGAAAAATTCTGCCCCTTCAAACTGAAAAGTGGGGGATGAAAACAAAGGCTTGTGAAAGGCCGTCCGAGGCGCTGGACCTTTTGAGTAAAGGGCACGGTTTCGACCTTGCCATTCTCGATATGCACATGCCGGACATGGATGGCGAAGAACTTGCCAAAAAGATTAAGGACCTTAAGCCCAGTTTGCCGCTAGTTCTTTTCAGCTCGCTCGGGCCGAGAGACATGGAACTCGGCGATGGTCTTTTTGCCGCGAACCTTTCGAAACCGTTGCGTCAATCGCATCTGTTCGACACGCTGGTCACTTTGTTCGCGGCCGACAACGCCCCGAAAAAACCGGCAAAACCTGAGGGCAAGCCCCAGACCGATCCGGAAATGGCAAAACGGCATCCGCTGCGCATTTTGTTGGCCGAAGACAACCTTGTGAACCAGAAACTGGCGCTGCGTCTGCTTGAACAGATGGGCTATCGCGCTGATCTGGCCAGCAACGGGGTCGAAGCGGTCGAAAGCGTTAATCGACAATCCTATGATGTCGTTTTGATGGATGTACAGATGCCCGAAATGGATGGGTTGGAAGCTTCGCGTCGTATTAACGGACTTTTCCAAGACGATAAACGACCGCGAATTATCGCCATGACAGCCAATGCGATGCAGGGCGATCGTGAGATGTGTTTGGACGCGGGGATGGATGACTACATCGCAAAGCCCATCCGCCTGCCGGTTTTGATCGAAGCGCTTTTGAATGTCCCAAGTGAACGCAGGTGATACATGACGAACGGATCTATTGACCTTGGCATCTTCGCAGAGCTCAAAGATGCGACCGGTGATGATTTCGCGGCCGAGCTTGTGCAGGCCTTTCTGGATGAGGCACCCGCAATGATTGATGCCTTGAAAACGGCAGCCAAGGCATCTGACGTTGATGGCTATCGTCGGGCAGCACATTCCATAAAATCCAACGCATACACATTCGGCGCCACCGACCTGGCCGAGCAGGCCCGAAAGATCGAAGTGGGAGGGTTCCCTGCGAATGGCGATCTTTCCGATGCAACGTCTTTGGAAGCCTCGTTGGAAACGGCAGCAACGGCCTTGCGGGGCTTGATTGATGACTGAGCTGCCCGGCCATCTGCTGATTGTTGACGACAACAAGGTGAACCGTCTTCTGCTGTCCCGTAACGTCGAGCTTTTGGGGCATAAGGCAACCGTGGCCGAGAATGGCCGGGTCGCGATGGAGATGCTCGAACGTCACCCCTTTGACCTTTTACTTCTGGATATCGAAATGCCTGAAATGGACGGGTTTCAGGTTCTTGAGGCAATCAAAGCAGATGCGAAACTGCGTGATCTGCCGGTCATCGTGACGTCCTCGGTCGAGGGGCTGGACAATATCGTGCGCTGTATCGAATTAGGTGCCGAGGACTACTTGCCAAAGCCAGTTAACAAGACGCTGCTGAGTGCGCGTGTCGCGAGCGGTTTGGAAAAGAAACGCCTCAGGGACGAACAAAAACGCCTGCTAGAGCGTTTTGCGACCACGGAAGTTGCCGAGGACCTGCAGCAATCGGGATTTGCGATCGGCGGAAAGCGGGCGAGTGCGTCCGTTCTGTTCTGTGATATTCGCGGGTTTACTGCATTGTCAGAAGATCTTGCGCCCGAGGCGACGATTGATCTGCTCAACACGTTTTACACGCTGATGTTCGAGGCCGTGACCAGCAATGGTGGCATCGTCAGCCTGATGCTGGGTGATGGTCTTATGGCGTTGTTCGGTGTTCCGCAGGCTTTGGAAAATACAGCCCAAAGCGCGGTCGCAGCTGGCCATGAAATGCACCATATGATCGAAGCTTTGAACCAGGAAAGGTCTGCAGAACAAAAAGGCGATCTGCGGATCGGGGTCGGAATTGCAACCGGAGAGGTGGTCGCCGGTTACGCCGGTACAGACAGTCGGGCAACGTATACATGTATCGGATCGACCGTAAACCTGGCGGCTCGGTTAGAAGCAGAGACTCAGAAAACAGGCAGTCGAATGTTGGTTGATCAGGCAACCCTAAGCCTCTTGGATAAGGCAGAAGTGCAAGACACATTTGCTGGAACGATGTTCAAAGGCTTTTCCGAACCGTTTGACGTTCACGCGTTGTGATGGCCCGCCTGAAAAGGCTTTGAACCGGGTGTTTTCAAAGCTGTGAGCCAATGGGCAGTATGGCCAGGAAACCTGATACGATGTGATCCCATAACGATCCCGTCGGCTCGGAATTGTATTCTCGGATCGTGCCGTCCTGTTCCTGGGTTCGCCACATCAGCCGATCATATTCGTCCAGCGTGACACTGTAGGTATATGCGGGCAGGGCGTCATCCAACGTGGCCATGGTTTGCGTCGTAAGCGCGGGCGAGTCGATCAGGATACCCATTTCCGTATTGATATTGACCGATCGCGGATCCCAATTGAACGATCCGACAAACAGATACCGGTCGTCTACTGCAAAGGCCTTGGAATGCAGTCCCGAACGAGACTGCGCCCAGTTCACACCGCGTTGCTGAACCTGATATGCATCTGGCCGCAGCTCATAAAGCTCCACCCCGTTGCGCAAAAGCGCGCGACGCTTCTTGGCATAATGCGCATAAACCGGCGCCACATCGTTCGACGCCAGAGAATTCGTGACCACCTTGACGTCGACGCCACGTTCTTCAAGCTCGGTCATCCATTTGACGCCGTTTTTGCGTGGAACGAAATAGGCAGAAACGATGCTGACCTCGCTGTTTGCCGCCTCGAAATAGGGCAACAGTTGTGATGCAAGAATGGGATCCCCGCTGTCGACACCAGCCGCTTTGGACGGCGGATCCGCATAAACCGTGGCATTAACCCAGTCCAGCGACAACGCACCATCGGAAAAGTTTTCTGCAGCTGATCTACGCAAGGCGTTCCCATATTGCGTTTGCGCAGCGTCCTCGACCAGTTCATTCAGGCGGTCGCGTGCCTGATCGAGTGTCAGTGTTTGCGGTTGCGAGATGACGACACGGGCCGGAACCGCGAATTCGCTGTTCCAGTAGGCATCAAAACTGTCTGATACGTCCCGAACAACAGGACCTGCCGCCAGGACATCCAGGTCGGCATAGTTCATCTCTTCCCGGGCCAGAAAATACTCGGCCCCGATATTGCGGCCTCCGACGATTGTAAACGTGTTATCCGCAGTCATTGACTTGTTGTGCATGCGCCGGTTGATGCGTTTGAAATCGGTCAAACCGGCGATCAGCAGGCTTTGACCTCGCCAAAACGGGTTGAACAGCCGGATTTCGATATTCTCATGCAAATCCAGCGCTGTGGTCATCGCGTCGTAGCCAGAGGTATCCATATCGTCCAGCAACAACCGTACACGAACACCGCGATCTGCGGCTTGAAGCAGACTGGCCGCAAACAGGTGCCCTGTTGGATCGTTATGTAGCAGATAGTACTGGGCATCTATGGTTTGCTCGGCTGCGGCGGCCATCAACAACCGTGAAACCAGCGCCTGCTCGCCGTCGCTGATCAGTCGGACACCCGAGCGGCCATCCCTTGGGTCGCCAAGCCTACGTGCGGCCTGTGATAGCGTGCCACTGGATGGTGCGGCTACGGATCGTGTTACGGTCTTTTCGTAGGTTCGAGGTTTTGAAGAACAGGCGGCGATTGCCAGCACGCAACAGATTTGAACCACGAAAAACCAGGATTTCATAGGCAGCCTCCAACACTCATCTGACTAGTGATCACGCAAAAGCGCCGGCATTCAAGAAATTCCTCTTCGATGTGGCCAAATTAGGTACTTGTTGTTGGGCGATAGGTCAGAGGCTATTTTAAGCCGCAAATCTGTTGTTGACCGCTTCAAGTTCTGCTCATCTGCAAAAAGACATCAGTAAACCGGGCTTTGGAAAGACGCGGACATGAAACTGGAATTTCACCATATCAACTTTGTTGCTGACGACGTGGATCGCCTGCACCATTTCTACACTGATATTCTGGGCCTCGATGACATTCCGATCGAGAATTTTCCACGGTCACAGGAAACACAAGACCGCGGCTACAGTGGGAAAATCCGGTTTGCGACCGAAGGGAGAATGCAGATGCATCTGGCCGAACGGGACCTTGGGGTCGCGTTCAAACATAATGAGACGATAAACCCGGTCGAACGCGGCCACATCGCGTTCAGGACAGATGATATCGAGGCTTTCAAAAAGATGCTTGATGCCAACAACGTCCCGTATTCTGATTACGGAACGGCGTTTGCGAAAGAATGGCATCAGGTGTTCTTTCACGATCCCGAAGGCAACGTGATCGAAGTTCATCAAGCCGTCTAAACACGGCCAGATCCTCAATCAATGGCTTCGGTGAAACGCCGACGGGTGGCATCCAGATGCGCTTGCATGGCAGTGCGGGCTTTGCGCTTATCCCGCCGCAGAATGTTTTCGATGATTGCAACATGGTCGGAAGTTGCCGCCAGATGATGCTGCAACTGGTCGTCAAGCGGCCAGAGGTAGTGATGGTTGAAAATCATGGCAATCGCGTCCTGAAATCCCACAATCAGCCTGTTATCCGCGTGGGCGTTCAAAAACCGATGGAATTTAGTGTCCAAAGCCGGGAAATCCAGCTGGGAAAAATCTGTGTTTTCATCAATCGCAAGATGCTCGTGGTGCACGCGGATCAACCCACCCCAGAAGGGATCGTTTTCGGGTAAAACGCACAGTTTTTCGATGGCCCGGCACTCGAACATGACCCGAACCTCGTGCAGTTCAAGCGCGTATTTCTTGGTGACGCCTTCAAGCACCCAGCGCCGATGATGGTCCTTGCGTACAAAGCCAAATCGGCTGAGGCCGATCAGAAACTCTCGCATGGTTTGGACTGAAACGTTGAATTGTCGGGCCAGTTGCCCCTCGCTGAGCAGTGTACCGGGGCCGATATCCTGGTTTCGGATCATCTGCATGAAAGTGGCCTCTAGCATGTCGCGCACATCCATGGTTTCGCTTGTGTCAAAGTAATCTTCGCGCACAGGAACGCGTGACAGCCGCGGGGTCGCTTGGGTGTTGTCGATGATCTTTTGGGTTTCCAATCGGTTCAGGATGCTTCGAACGGTTGTCCGGCTGACCTTTAGATGCCGAGCGATTCCTGACACGTTTCCGATATCGGGATCGGCCACCAAGCTATCCAGCATGGCGTTATACGCAGCTTTGAAAACGCGGTCCGGGCGCGCCATGGCCAACACTCCCCCTGTTCATTATTGTGTTTTTAACATGGTTAAAGACATTTGAGAACAAAGTGACGCTTACCTATGATCGCGCCAGATCATACAGACCAATATCCTTTGTGACGTCGCGTGGGTAGAGGTTGCCCAACACCACCACGATTGCGACGCAACAGTGGTATTTCAAACAGGACGAACAAAATGACACTTAGCCCATACGTGCCCAGTGAGACCCGCTATGCGGATATGAAATATTCCTATTGTGGAAACAGCGGCCTCAAGCTGCCTGCGATCTCTTTGGGGTTGTGGCACAATTTCGGTGGAGACAGGCCACATCAGTTAAAGCAGCAGTTATGCCGCACGGCTTTTGATCTGGGCATCACGCATTTTGACCTGGCAAACAATTACGGCCCTCCCCCCGGCAGTGCAGAAGAGGCGTTCGGAGAGATTTTGAAAACCGACTTTGCCGGTTACCGGGATGAATTGGTGATCTCGTCCAAGGCCGGGTACGAAATGTGGCCGGGGCCCTATGGCGAATGGGGTAGCAGAAAATACCTGATCTCGTCCTGCGATCAGAGCCTTAAAAGAATGGGGCTGGATTATGTGGACATCTTCTATTCGCACCGGTTCGATCCCAAGACCCCGCTTGAGGAAACGATGGGTGCGCTGGATCAGATCGTCCGGTCGGGCAAGGCGTTGTATGTCGGGATATCGTCATACAACTCTCAACGCACCCGTGAGGCCGCGGCGATCCTGAAAGACCTCGGTACCCCCTGTATCATCCATCAACCCAGCTACAACATGATCAACAGATGGGTCGAAACGGATGGGCTCAAGGCGACACTGCAAGAGCTGGGTATCGGCTCGATTGCCTTCACACCTTTGGCGCAGGGGTTGCTGACGGGCAAATACCTGAGTGGCGTGCCTGAGGACAGCAGGGCGTCCGACAACAAGTCGCTGGACCCTGATCTTCTGACACAGGCGATGATCGACAACTTGCGCAAGCTGGATGAAATCGCCAAACGGCGTGGTCAGACCTTGGCGCAAATGGCGATTGCCTGGGTGCTGCGGGGTGGCGGTATCACGACTGCATTGATCGGCGCGTCCCGGTCTGAGCAGATTGTCGATTGCGTGGGTGCGCTCAAGAACACGGAATTCACCGCGGAAGAACTGGCTGAAATTGACCGGTATTCTTCAAATGGTGAGGTCAATCTTTGGTCACAGTCCTCGGACGCCTAACTTTCGGACAAGATGTCAGAAAAGGAATGAACATGAATAAACCTGTTATCGGCTTCATTGGTGTTGGATTGATGGGCCATGGCATGGCCAAGAACATCGTGGAAAAAGGCTATCCCTTGGTGGTGATGGCCCACCGAAACCGGGAACCCGTCGATGATCTTATTCAGCGTGGCGCAAGCGAGGTTTCAACGGCCCGAGAGATGGCTGAAAAATGCGACATCATTCATTTGTGCGTGTCGGGAAGCCCGCAGGTTGAGCAGCATGTTCGCGGTTCGGACGGAATTATTGCTTCCGGCAAGAAAGGGCTGATTGTCGTAGATTGCTCAACCTCTGACCCGGTATCAACGCTGCAACTGGTCGAGGAGCTGCGCGCGGCGGGTATGGATATGGCAGATGCCCCGCTGGGTCGCACCCCGGCCGAGGCGCAGGCCGGAACACTCGACACCATGGTCGGCGCCACGCCCGAAACGCTAGAGCGGATCCGGCCGGTTCTGGAATGCTGGGCCGGGTTGGTTGTGCACATGGGCGACGTTGGCACGGGCCACAAGATGAAGCTGATCAACAACTTTATCGCCATGGGCTATGCGGTCTTGTATTCCGAAGCGTTGGCCGTTGCCCGTAAGTCTGGTCTCAGCGCCGAGCAGGTGGATTCCGTTTTGCGCCCCAGCCGCTTGTCGAACGGGTTTTATGACACATTCATGAGGTGGACGCTCGATCGTGATGAAAACGCCCACCGGTTTGCGATTACAAACGCCCATAAAGACATGCGGTATCTCGCGAACCTTGCCAATAGCATCGGTGCTGTGACGCCGGTTCAGGCGACACTGCGCAATGCGTTTGCCGCCATGGAGGCGTCAGGCAAGGGCGATCACTATGTTCCGATGCTGGCCGATTTCATTGCAGAAGTGAATGGCGTGACGTCGAATGACTGAGTGCGTCAAACCCGCAAAGTGTATATGTTGCGTCAGCGCAAACTCGTGGCTGAGTTTAAGGTTTTGAACATTAAGGTCGTGGGTTCCAACCGGTTTTCAAATGGGTTGCGGCAGTAGTTCGGGATCTCTCCTGCCGTCTCAAACCCAATGGACTGGTACAGTTTGCGCGACGGGTCCGAGCTGCGCGTATCCAATACGAGCAATGAGCGATCCAACTCTCTCGCCCACTTTTCGAGCGTTGCCATGAGCGCGCGCGCCAGCCCGCGTCGCCGCGCGCTCGGGTGTACCAGCAATTTGGCGACATCCGCCCGATGCGGCTGGTTGGGCATCTGCGCCGGGACCAGCTGAACCGTTCCCAGAATGCGCTCGGAGGTGCGATAGGCGAAAAGCTCGACCTTGCCCGAGTGTACGTCGGGCCAGACCTGCTGCAGCCAATACATGCGGGCGTCTTCGTGCGAGAAGGGCAGGATGAACCCAACGCTTGCCCCGTCATGGACACAGGCATGTAGGATGTCGGCCAGATCGCCCGTGGCTGTTGCCTGATCATCCGCTGTAAGCAGTGCAATCATATCAGCACCAGCAAATACCGCGCGCCGCGGGTTGTCGGGGTTTCAAATCTGGTCGGCCCGGAGAGATGATACCGGAGGCAGTCTCCGCCATTCAGGTCATGTGTGATACCGTCGACCGTTAAGGCCAATGCGCCATCCAACATGACGAGGTGGTGTTCCTGCCCAGGTTTTGGCGGCGCGTCGTAAGAGATCACCGTGTTTGGTGGCAAATGCCCCTCAAGTACTTCGCCATTCAGACCCGTTGCCGGTGGGGATACGGATCGGCGCGTGAATCCGGTTTCGGGGTCGCGCCATTCGGGCTGGCGCTCAAACGGAACGCGCGGATCAAAACTGTCTTCGACCATCATCAGCAGGCGCGACATTGGCAATCCGTATGCTGCACATAGTCGGCCCAGTGTTTCAGCCGTGGGGCTGACGTCGCCTTTTTCCATACGAGACAACGTGGCCCGGCTGACGCCGCTGTGTTGGGCGAGATGATCCAGCGACCAGTTCCGCGCATGACGGAGCTCGCTCAGACGGCTTGCCAGACGGTTGGAAAGGTTATCAAGCATTGTCCATATACGAGATAAAGTACCGAATATGGGAAATATGATTTAAAATAAATGGTGACGCAATAGAAAAAGGGCGCGGCATGCCGCGCCCTTTCTCCAAACTTTGAGGGTCAGTGGATTACTTCCAACCAACTTCGTTGAAGATCTTCTGAGCCTCTGGAATGTTCTTGGCTACATCCGACAGGTTGACTTCGTCGGCTTTGAATGTGCCCAAAGAGGCTACGTTGTCGGCCAGTGCCACGCCCTCAACGGCGGGGAATTCGTCGTTACCGTTCGAGAAATACACCTGCGCCTGTTCGCCTGCCAGATACTCCAGGAACTTGACGGCGTTGTCTTTGTTGGGGGCATGCGCCGCGACACCAGCACCGGACAGGTTCATATGGGCACCTTCTGCGTCTTGCGCCGGGAACTGCACGCCGATCATGTCGATATCGGCGCTCAGGCCTTTGACGTCTTTGCGCAGGGCACGTGCAAAGTAGTAGGAGTTCGAAACGGCGATCTCGCATTCACCCGAAACGATGCCGCGCAGTTGGTCCGTGTCACCGCCCTGAGGTTCGCGCGCCATGTTGGCGACAATGCCTTCGGCCCAGGTCTTTGCGGCTACGGTCCCGTGATTGGTGATGATGGCAGCCAGCAGCGTTTGGTTATACGTGTTGCTGGATGAGCGGATGCATACCAAACCTTTGTAGTCCGGCTTGGCCAGATCAAGATAGCTTGCCGGCGGGTTTGCCACCTCGGCTTTGTCAAAGAAGATGATCCGGGCGCGTTGCGAGAAACCATACCACTGGTTGTCTTCGTCCTGCAGGTTGGCCGGGATGCGATCTTCCAGAACAGCGCTGTCTACGGCCTGCAGAATACCTGCGTTCTTGGCGCGTGCCAGACGCGAGGTGTCGACGGTCAGCAGAATGTCTGCAGGTGAGTTCGCACCCTCGGCTTCCATCCGCGCGATCAGCTCGTCTGCTTTACCTTCAATGCGGTTGATCGTGATACCGGTGGCTTCTTCGAAATCGGAATACAGGCGCTCATCCGTGTCATAGTGGCGCGACGAATACAAATTCAGCTCGCCCTCAGCGGCGGCAGACGTTGCGATCAGAGCTGTGAGTGTGGCGGCGATACAGGTAGAGGATTTCAGCATGATGTGTCCCAACAGTGAATATCGTGGCGGGCATAACCCGACTGATTTGGTCAATTAAACGATTCTGGGCGAGATGCAAGTAAATCCGAGTAAATTAGTTGGTCAAAGTTTGATCTAAAGACCAAAGCACAAGCCTGCAAGGTTCCGTACTGGGTCAGCGCAGTCTTCCAGGCCGATCGCGCAATTATTCAATAACGATCCTTCACATTAAAATGCTGTGACGCTCACGGATTCCGGCACCATTTGTTCCCGCATCGTGAACACCCCGTGACTGGCCGAGAGCCGGGCAACGGGCCTTTAAAAAGGACCAACAGTATGTTGAAAAAAGCACTTCTCGCCTCGGCTTTTTCGCTGGTTTCTGCCGCCGCAAGTGCGGGCGACAAATCCGCAACCGCAGGATATGCACTGGCAGATTCCGGCAAAACGCTGGTTGTCATGTCGGACCTGAAAAAGCCGGGTTCGGTTTCGAAGGTCGAGCTTAAGAAAGAAGTCCGGGCCATTGCCTGGCGGCCTGTCACCGGTGAGCTTTTGGGTTTTGCAAATGGTCATGTCTATGCGATCGACACCGAAAGCGGCAAAATGAAAGACCTCGGTGCCAGCTTCAAAGAAGGCGCAAAGATTGCCTCTGATGCGGCCGTTGCGTTTGACTTTAACAACAAGATCGATGCTGTTCGGGCGGTATCATCGGCCGGGGACAACCTTGTATATTTCCCGGAAGGCTTTGGCGACAACGATGAAAGAGCGGGCTCCGTGCGTCGGTTCACCGATCTGGCCTATGCTGAAGGTGACAGCATGCACGGCAAGACACCCGGTATCTTTGCGAATGCCTATACCAATGCCATCCATGGGAAAAAGGCGGGCGACACGTTCCAATACGCCTTGGATGCTGAAACGAATGCGCTGGTAAGCCTTGCCAACAACGCCGGGACATTGGCCACGATCGGGCAAGTCACGGTCGATGGGAAAACGGCTGATCTGGCGCCGCTGGGCGGCTTCGATATCGTCTCGACCAAGGAAGGCGACAATGCGGGTTATGCGATTCTGCAGTTGGAGGACGCAAAGACCGCCGGTCTCTACAAGATCGACCTGAGCAGCGGTGCAGCGACGCTTGTCGCTGATTTGGGTCTGAGCGGTGTGACTGGATTTGCTGCTGGAAAGCAGAGCTAAGTCTCTTCACGCTTACATGGGCAGGAAAAGGGGCGGCAGTTATGCTGCCCCTTTTTTCTCTATGCGGCTCGCTTTCGCGGCCCACAGTTCAGGCTGGGGCCTGAACCTAACCCGAGGCACAAAAAAACCGCACCAGATGGCGCGGTTCTTTCAAACTGATATGTGCAGTTCTTAGCCCTGACGAGCTTTGAACTTGCGCTGCGTCTTGTTGATCACGTAGACGCGGCCTTTGCGACGCACAATACGGCAATCACGGTGCCGGTTCTTGAGCGAGCGGAGCGAGTTCTTGACCTTCATGGGTCTGTCTCCAATCTGCGGCGCCTTCATCAAGGACGTGGCCAGCGCCTGGGTTAGCGGGTGCCCCGGAAAATCCGGAACAGTGAAACGATGGTGGGCGGTACAAGGATCGAACTTGTGACCCCTTCGATGTCAACGAAGTGCTCTACCGCTGAGCTAACCGCCCACGTAACCTTTGCGAACCCTGCCCCACAACGAAATGGGGCGCGGAACTCCGCGCCGGTAGCGGGGTCTATAAAAGGAGTCGCAAAGGGGTTCAAGGGGTTTGGTATAACTATTTTCCGGTCTATGTTCAGACTGAACAAGGAGTCACCATGCAGAACGCCGCCTATGTATTGGATATGCCCGTAAAGCGCACGTCTTGCGTTGTGTTTTCGTCGCCCCACAGTGGCCGGCATTACCCAGAGTCATTGATGCAGCGCACAATTCTGAGCCGTGATGTGATTCGATCTTCTGAGGATGCTTTTGTCGATCAACTGTTCCTGCCAGCGGCGGATTTTGGGGCGCCGCTGATCTCAGCAACCAAACCCAGGGCTTATTTGGACCTTAACCGAAGCCCCGAAGAACTGGACCCCGCTTTGGTTCAAGGTGCACGTCGGCAAGGGCACAATCCACGGGTCGCATCTGGCTTGGGTGTTATCCCGCGTGTGGTGTCCAATGGTCGCGCGATTTATCGCGGCAAACTGACGATGGACGAAGCGCGGCTGCGCATCGACACATGCTGGCGACCCTATCATGCACGGCTTAAGTCTTTGTTGGCAGATTCGCACAAGGCCTTCGGGCAGGCGATTTTGATCGACTGCCATTCCATGCCCCATGAGGCCGTCGCCATGGCCAGTACGCCAAATTCCCGACGACCGCAGATCGTATTGGGGGATCGGTTCGGCGCGTCCGCTTCGGGTGAGGTGGTCGACCGCATCGAGGCTGCGTTTGTTGCAGCAGGTTTGACGGTTGTTCGGAATGCACCCTTCGCCGGAGCCTATGTTACGCAAACCTATGGCAGACCGGGCCGCAACCAGCATGCCGTGCAGATCGAAATAGACCGCTCACTGTATATGGATGAGGCACGGATCGAGCCGAACGGGAACTTTGCTGCCTTTCGCGAGGTGCTTCGAAAGGTGATACAGGATATCGCGCAAATCGGGGAAGAGCCGCTTAGACTGGCGGCAGAGTAAACCTAGCGCAAAGCCCGGCCTTTCACGATCGCGTCTGTTCCGAACTTACGACGAATTTCATCTGTCGCCCTCTCGGCCTGAGAACGGCGCGCGGCACCGGGGTCAAGTAAGTCACCCGTGATGTCGGCCTGATCCTCTGAACATAAATCAGACAACCCACACCCCAGCAGCCGATAGGGCCCCTGATCGCCAACCTGATCGAACAGCGCACGCGCGGTTCGGTAGATACGGTCTGCGATCTGGGTCGCGTCGCGCAATGAAACGCGGCGCGTTATGATCTTGTGATTGGCTTGCTTCAGTTTCAACGTCACAACTCGGCCAGCCAAACCCTTGGCTTTGGCGCGGTCGGCCACCTTTTCTGACATACGCCATAAATGCCCATCCAGAATATCAAGACTGGCAGTGTCCTCGAAAAAGGTGGTTTCGTTGCTGATCGACTTCATCGGCTCATGGGCGGATACGCGGCGTTTGTCCTGACCGCGCGCAAGATGCCATAACCGGCATCCCATCGACCCGAACCGAGCGGTCAGCGCCTCTTGGTCCCAGCGCAACAGGTCCGAAAAAGAACGGATGCCAGCCCGGTCCAGCGACTCCTGAGCTGCCGGGCCGATCCCCCAAATCAGTCGTACAGGTTTGTCGTGCAAAAACGCGGCTGTCTCTTCTTTTCCGATAACCGAAAACCCACGCGGCTTATCCAGATCCGAGGCGACCTTGGCGAGAAACTTGTTGTGCGACAGGCCGATGGACCCGGTCACACCCAATTCAGTTTTCATGCGTTTGACCAGGCCCGCCAACATAACCGCAGGCGGAGCACCATGCAGGCGTTCCGTGCCGGACAGGTCCATAAACGCCTCGTCCAGCGAGAGAGGTTCGACCACTGGGGTCAATTCGTCCATCATTTTGCGGATTTCGCGCGAAACCTCGGCGTATACCGACATGCGCGGTTTGATTACCACCGCTTCGGGGCAAAGTTGCAGCGCCTTGAACATTGGCATGGCCGAACGCACGCCCCGTATTCGGGCCACGTAGCATGCCGTAGATACAACGCCACGTCTGCCCCCGCCGATGATAACGGGTTTGTCGGCCAATTCCGGATTGTCTCGTTTCTCGACCGAGGCATAGAAGGCGTCGCAGTCCATGTGGGCGATCGCCAGATCGAAAAGCTCGGGATGCGACTTCACCCGAGGGCTGCCGCAGGCCGGGCATCGGCGTTCATCCATCAATTTGGTCAGGCAATCTCGGCAGAGACCGGGCATCGGGGTCATTCCGCGTTCAGTTCTGGCAATTTGACCATAGCAAGCCACGCACCCAGCAAAAACCCGGGATGGGGATGAACGCACAATTTTCTGGAAAGAAGACCCCCCGCATAGGGCGGGGGGAGGTGACGGACCTCAGGAAGAAACGGTCCGCGGGGAGTATCACGATGACAGAATCGCTGAAAACGCGGCGTTTCGATAGGATTTGGATCACACAAGGAAAACTCGTGTTTTTCCTGTGTGTTTTGGGGCACAGGGTCGATTTGGCGCGGTTTTGTGAAAAGTGACGTAAGGTCAACTGCTTGCGTGCGAAAACCCGGATATTTGGCAGGAAAACCGTTTTTGTCCGTCAGTGCCGCTGCAAAGAATTTAACTCGGCAAGAACCGCTTCTGCGGCCGATTTTGGGTCTTCGGCCTGATAAATCGGGCGTCCCACGACGATATGATCCGCCCCGTCGCCGATCGCGCTGGCGGGTGTTGCGACTCGTTTCTGATCCCCTAGGGCTGCGCCGGCCGGGCGCACGCCCGGCGTCACGATCAATCGTCCTTCGGCTTGTGGCAACGCGCGGATCAGTGCCGCCTCTTGTGGGCTGGCGATAACACCGTCGGCCCCAGCCTCAAGCGCCTTGGCGGCCCGTTCCACAACAAGGTCCTGCACGTCGCCCGCCTTTAACAAGCTGGCATCCAGATCGTCCCTGTTCAGTGAGGTCAGAATGGTCACAGCCAGGATTTTCAGATCCTTGCCCGAGGCACCCTCTTTCGCTGCGCGCACCACATGTGGGTCACCGTGGACTGTCAGGAAATCCAAATCAAACTGCGCCAGACCACGCACGGCGTTTTCAACTGTGTTCCCGATGTCGAACAGTTTCATGTCCAGAAATATGCGCTTGCCGTGATCCTGTTTCAGTTCATTGGCAAGTGCCAAGCCTCCGCCAGTCAACATGCCCAGGCCGATCTTGTAGAAGGAGACGCTATCGCCCAGCCGCTCTGCCATGGCCAGACCTTGCAAGGCATTCGGGACGTCGAGGGCTACGATCAGGCGGTCGTCAGACATGGGGCGTGCTCCGTTTTTTGGCAAACGTGTGCCTCCTAACGGGTTCGGGCTGTTCTGTCCATGCAAGACATCCGTGTGATTCAGATCACGGCAGAAAAGCGTATGTGTGTTACAGTATGGGGTACTTGGAAAAGCGGGTTTGAGAATGAAACTGAACGCGAGTGTGCCGGTGGCATTGATGTCCGCCGCTATCCTGTTGGGGTGTCAGGATATGCCGTTGGAAACCGAGGCTGGCGATACGGTTGTCAGGTCGCCCACCAACGAGGATTTGCGCCTGCTTCGCGGGTACAGGTCCACGGATGACGACTGCCAAATCACCGGGGAAACCGCCTTTACCGTGGATTTTCTAGATGATGCCGCCGATCTGGTTTCCTGCCCGACAGGGGGTAGCGCCGCGCAGTCATTGGTCGACATGTACGGTGCGCGCAAGGTGGCAGAAACGGGCGGGTACACGCTGTATAGTGTGCCGCGAAGATGACGCAGTAATTAGCAAGATCAGCCTCTTGAACCGGGTGGGATATTTCCC
This sequence comes from Ruegeria sp. BG8, assembly GCF_056538325.1. Lineage (NCBI taxonomy): Bacteria > Pseudomonadati > Pseudomonadota > Alphaproteobacteria > Rhodobacterales > Roseobacteraceae > Ruegeria > Ruegeria sp. BG8. The sequence continues at coordinate 195,078 of NZ_JBQFSZ010000008.1, forward strand.
AAATTGAATGTGAGGCCTCAATCGATACGTGCCGCCTGGCGGGCGCATCAAACCGGGGCGCTTAGAGAAGGAGAGCAAAATGGACTTGAACAAGTTCACCGAGCGGGCGCGGGGTTTCGTGCAAGCGGCGCAGACCATTGCGATGCGGGAAGAGCATCAGCGCCTGACGCCTGAACACTTATTGAAAGCATTGATGGATGACGATCAGGGGCTGGCCAGCAACCTGATCACACGGGCCGGTGGCGCGCCCAGCCGTGTGGTAAATGCGCTGGACGCCTCGATGGCACGTATCCCTAAGGTCAAGGGCGATACAGGTCAGGTCTATCTGGACGGCCAGACTGCAAAGGTGCTCGCCGAGGCAGAAAAGATCGCAACCAAGGCTGGCGACAGCTTTGTACCGGTCGAACGCATTCTGATGGCACTCTGCATGGTTAAGTCCAAGGCAAAGGACGCTTTGGAAGATGGTGCGGTCACTGCGCAGAAACTCAACGAAGCGATCAATGATATCCGAAAAGGCCGGACTGCCGACACCGCGTCGGCCGAAGACGGTTATGATGCGCTCAAGAAATACGCGCGCGATCTGACTGAGGCTGCCGCCGAAGGCAAGATCGATCCAATCATTGGGCGGGATGAGGAAATTCGCCGCTCGATGCAGGTTCTGTCGCGTCGGACCAAGAATAATCCGGTTCTGATTGGTGAGCCCGGCGTTGGTAAAACCGCGATCGCTGAAGGTATGGCCCTGCGCATCATCAACGGTGACGTGCCGGAATCGCTGAAGGACAAAAAGCTGCTGGCGCTCGACATGGGCGCGCTGATCGCTGGCGCGAAATACCGCGGTGAGTTCGAGGAACGCCTCAAGGCCGTTCTGACCGAAGTGACCGAGGCCGCGGGCGAAATCATCCTATTCATCGACGAGATGCACACGCTTGTGGGCGCGGGTAAATCCGACGGCGCAATGGATGCCGCCAACCTTATTAAGCCCGCGCTTGCCCGGGGTGAACTGCATTGTATTGGCGCGACCACGCTGGATGAGTATCGTAAATACGTCGAAAAAGACGCAGCCCTTGCGCGTCGGTTCCAGCCTGTGATGGTGCAGGAGCCAACGGTCGAGGACACGATCAGCATCCTGCGGGGCATCAAGGAAAAGTATGAGCTGCACCATGGCGTGCGGATTTCGGACTCGGCGTTGGTGTCGGCAGCGACGCTCTCGCATCGCTATATCACCGATCGTTTCCTGCCCGATAAAGCCATCGACCTTGTTGATGAAGCCGCGTCGCGTCTGCGGATGGAAGTCGATTCCAAACCCGAAGAGTTGGATCAGTTGGATCGCCAGATCCTGCAGATGCAGATCGAGGAAGAGGCGCTGAAACTCGAAGATGACGCGGCCTCGAAGGACCGGCTGGAAACCTTGCAAAAGGATCTGGCTGACTTGCAGGAGAAATCCGCTGAAATGACGGCTCAGTGGCAGGCCGAGCGTGACAAGCTGGCTGGAGCACGTGATCTGAAAGAGCAGCTCGACAAGGCGCGGGCTGATCTTGAGATCGCCAAGCGCGAAGGCAACCTCGCCAAGGCGGGCGAGCTGTCCTATGGCGTCATCCCCCAGCTTGAAAAACAGTTGGCCGACGCCGAGAACAGCGAAAGCAACGCGATGACGGCAGAAGAAACAGTGCGCCCCGAGCAAATCGCTTCGGTCGTTGAACGCTGGACGGGAATCCCGACCGCCAAGATGCTTGAAGGTGAGCGCGAAAAGCTGCTGCGGATGGAAGATGATCTGCATTCCCGCGTGATTGGTCAGGATGCAGCGGTAACGGCTGTCGCCAACGCCGTGCGTCGCGCGCGCGCTGGTCTGAATGACGAAAACCGCCCGCTGGGTTCGTTCCTGTTCCTTGGGCCGACCGGCGTGGGTAAGACCGAGCTGACGAAGGCCGTTGCGAACTTCCTGTTCGACGACGATAACGCGATGGTGCGTATCGACATGTCCGAGTTCATGGAGAAACACGCGGTCGCCCGTCTGATCGGTGCCCCTCCGGGCTATGTTGGCTATGACGAAGGCGGTGTGCTGACCGAAGCCGTGCGGCGCAGACCCTATCAGGTTGTGCTGTTTGATGAGGTCGAAAAGGCGCATCCGGATGTGTTCAACGTGCTGCTGCAGGTTCTGGACGACGGCGTGCTGACCGACGGTCAGGGCCGCACCGTGGACTTCAAGCAGACGCTGATCATCCTGACGTCGAACCTCGGGAGTCAAGCGCTCAGCCAGTTGCCCGAAGGGGCCGACAGCGCGCAGGCACGGCGCGACGTGATGGATGCGGTCCGGGCGCATTTCCGGCCTGAGTTCCTGAACCGTCTGGACGAGACGATCATCTTTGATCGGCTCAAGCGGGCCGATATGGACGGCATCGTGGATATCCAGATGGCACGCCTGCAAAAACGTCTGGCCGCCCGCAAGATCGAGCTTGCCCTGGACGATGGCGCAAGGGAATGGCTGGCCGATGAAGGCTATGACCCGGTCTTTGGCGCGCGTCCGTTGAAACGCGTGATCCAACGTGCGCTTCAGAACCCGCTGGCGGAGGCTTTGCTGGCTGGTGAGATCAAGGATGGCGAAACGGTTCCGGTTTCCGCCGGATCAGACGGTCTGATCATCGGAGATCGTTTGGGTACATCCGATCGCCCAAGACCGGATGACGCAGTGGTACACTAATCAGACAATTAAAGAATGTAGGGCCCGCTGAGTCAGCGGGCCTTTTTGGTATCTGTGTCTTCTTGCGACTGTTTAGGGTTTCCGCAGCTAATTGAGATCGGTGCCGGGTAATTTCGATTGCGAAGTTCTGATTCAAAGAGGTCTTCTAGCCCTTTTTGACCAAGACGCGTTTCGCGCTTCCTCGTGCTGCATCAAAAAGGGGTGTAGCCTGACCCAGGGTCTCTAGGTATTCCAAGCCTTCCCTTAGCTTGCGGGTTCTGAGATCGAGTATGATTGAGCCATCGTCGGAAACGATTTGGCGGAAAAAACCGTCGTAAGTATTCGCAGGGTAATGGAACCCACAAGAGATGAAGCTCATTGCCAGGTCGCAACGCGGTGAGGAGGACAGACTGTCCTTTTCAGGGTTTAGGCACGTGATGTTTTCTGGATTGACGCCATTGCTCACCAAGAATGACTTTGCAACGCCCAAATTAGAATACGCAGCGCCGGTTTCCCCGAAGCCAAAATGGCGTTCGTCGGACGTTTCCAAGTCAATCAAGGTGAGGTCGCACTTGTGGTCCCTCCACAAAAACAGGTCGAAAAACGCGTATCCGCATCCGATATCTGAGGCAGTTGAGGGGGCTATCTGCTCAATCTCGTCACTGATCTGTCTGTATTCGAGAAGGATTATGGCCGCTGCACGTTGCGCTAACTCGAGCCCACGTGTTTCGACCAAAGAATTGACGGCTTCTTCGTTTCCTGCGCTCCAAGCGCGAATAATTCTGCCGGATCTTGGCTGATCAAAAATAATCTCAGAACGCTGCATGATGAGGTTGACTAGGTCTTGGTGTTCTAACGCTTTAAACGACAGGTTTTTGATTTCAGGTAGCTCTGTCGCTTCCATCATGCGTTCAATGGTAATCATCGTCTTTTTGGTTCTGAACCTGGCTATTCTCTGTTTAATAGGCACAACTGCCCGAGCGCGTTATAGATGCGATCGGGCAGAAATGCGACTGATCAACGGAATGACCAGATCAAACCATAGCAAAAATCCTAGCTGGGCCTCCGGTGCCGCCTTTGTGTTTCGGTGCGCCGATTACCAGTGTCGCGCCTGCTGCTGGCACTCGGTCCAGGCCCGCGATGTTCTCGATGCCAAAGCGGCCTGTAGGCAGCCATGCATAATGTGTCGCGAAATCGCTCGAGATGCCATTATCCAGCGACAGCGTATCTGACGCGATCGACCGCGCACCGGTTTCTTCGATCAGCATCTGTGCAGCCTCGACGTGGAAGCCGGGGTAATGCTGGGCCTGTCCGTCAAATCCCCGGTAGGCTTCGCTGTCGGCTTTGGCCGCCCATCCCGAATATAATGCCACGCACGCCCCGTCCGGAATGTCGCCATGCGCCGACATCCATTCTTTGAGGTCGTCAGGCGTCAGCAAAGTGTCGGCGTCATCTGCCGCACGGGCTGCGATATCGACAACACATAGCGGCGCAACCAGATCCGATACCGGTATTTCATCGACAGCCGTTCCATCGGCCGAGAAATGCAGCGGTGCATCAATATGTGTTCCGGTATGTTCGTTCACAGTCATGCGCTGCAGGTTGAAGCCGTGTTCGCCGAAATTGAACACCTGCTCGGACGCATAACCGGGCTCACCGAAGTAGGTCGGGAAATCTGCGCTCAGCGTGTGGGTCAGGTCCTCGACCTTGCCATGGCCAGCTGCCATCGCCATTGGTGCGGTCGCGCTTGTTGCGGCGACTGCCACGCCCGAGGCGGCTGCGGCTTTGAAGAAACCTCTTCTCGACAGCATACGGTCCTTGACCGCGTTCATCACACAGATGTCACACATTCGTCTTCTCCCTTTAGGCTATCCCGGTCATCGGGTTGCAACAGGTCGGTGTCCCAGACCTTATCAGCCAGACTCTATGCCGGACGATGACCTTGTAAAGACTGCGTTTGTCCCGCGGCTTGGGATTTGGGGCGTACGGCTTCAACTCCACGTGATTGGTTTTGTGTTTCCAGTTTCTGAAAACGAAAAGAGCCCGCCGGAAAGGCAGGCTCTTTGGATTGCATCTTTGGCAGTCTGAGTTAAGCGCCTGTTGGCAGAGCGTTCAGATCCTGTGCATTGGAATCGTTCAAACGGTTGTCGTCGCCGATTTCTTCGCAAGTCACGGGAAACGTCTCATTCGCGTCGCATCCTGAGATGGGGTAGGTGTCTTTTTCTCCGCATGCAGCAATTAGCAAGGCCAAAGCCATGCCGGTAACCAGTCGCAGTTTCATGTTTGCTCCTTTCCGGTCATTTCACTGTCCATTTTGCGCGTGTTTTTGGGTCGCATTCATAACGACTCATCTTTTCTTTCTCTGCGCGAATTCATTTTAAACCCAGATGGTTATGGCAACCAGTGTTGTTGCTGTAATTGACGTTAGGTTTCGCCGGAAACTCTTGGAGACGACGCACATAAGCAGGGTCTGCGAAACACCCTGTGCGCTGTCGCACCGTGTGTCATTATTGGATCCGCTGCGATTCATTACAGCCACTTCGCCCAATCGTGACGCATGTTGCCTTTGTCCTGTGCTAAGAGCGCACTAACTGACACTTAAGGCGAATGAAATCGGAGACTTAAATGGCGCATCGCTGGATCAACAATTTGACGCGTGCTGACGTTACCCCGCGGGCAGCGTTCTTGAACCGGCGGCAGGTCATGGCCGGGATGGCAGGTGTCGGATTGGCGGGCATGGCGCGCGGTGCGTCGGCGCAGGAAGCGCTTGAGCCGAATACGTGGGAAGACATTACATCCTACAACAACTATTACGAATTCGGAACGCGCAAGGATGATCCTGCCAAATACGCGCATACTTTGGTCACCGAACCCTGGAGCATAAAGATCGATGGCCTCGTCGACCGCCCCGGCGACTATGACTTCAAAGAGGTCATGTCCGAGATGACGGTCGAAGAGCGCATCTATCGTTTTCGCTGTGTAGAAGCCTGGTCCATGGTCGTGCCGTGGAATGGGTTTGAACTGGCCGATTTGCTGAACGTGGCAGGTGTGCAGGAAGGCGCGAAATATGTGGCCTTTGAAACTGCTTATCGACCTGATGAAATGCCAGGTGTTCAGTTCCCCGTTCTGGAGTGGCCCTATCGGGAAGGCTTACGGCTGGATGAGGCCATGCATCCGCTTACGATCATGGCCACCGGAATCTATGACCGCCCGATCCCCAACCAGAACGGAGCACCCCTGCGTCTGGTCGTACCTTGGAAATATGGGTTCAAGTCGATCAAGTCGATTGTGCGCATCACTCTTACAGACGTCGAGCCCCCGACCAGCTGGAACATGGCGAACCCACGTGAATACGGGTTCTTCAGCAATGTGAATCCTAACGTTGATCACCCGCGGTGGTCGCAGGCCTCAGAGCGCGTGATAGGCGGAGGGCTTTTCGCCAAGCGCATTCCCACATTGATGTTCAATGGTTACGAAGCCGATGTTGCCGGTCTTTACGAAGGTATGGACCTGTCGACTTACTATTAATGTCATGCAGACGGTGAATCAGATACTTCGTCGGATACCTGTATGGGTCGTTTATGCGTTGGGCGCGCTTCCAGCGCCCTGGCTATTCTATCAGGGTTTGACGGGCGGACTTGGTGTTGATCCGATCGAAGCGCTGGAACATCGCTATGGCGAATTGGCATTGCAACTCTTGATTGCTGTGCTGGCTGTTTCCCCGCTGCGCAGGTTTTTTGGTTTGAACCTGCTCAAGTTCAGGCGTGCGCTGGGGGTGCTTACATTCTCTTATGTAACCTTGCACCTTTTGGTATGGCTGGTTCTGGACGTGCAGCTACTTGGTCAGATCTGGGCTGATATCCTGAAGCGACCTTATATTACGGTCGGGATGGCGGCATTTATTTTGATGGTGCCTTTGGCCGTGACATCCAACAATCTGTCTGTCCGGCGTTTAGGCCCGCGCTGGCGTAGCCTTCAGCGCTTCGTCTATCCGGCCGCGGTCTTGGGCGGGCTGCATTATGTCATGCTTGCAAAAGGGTTTCAGATCGAACCGTTGGTTTACCTGACTGTGATACTGGGCCTGATCGCGCTGCGTTTGCCGATACCGGAGGTACTGACTCGGGGCCGCAGAGCCGACTCTGCCTGACTCGTTGCCCAGTCTGTGTGTAACCCTGTGCAAAAGTCAGTTTTCCGTGCTTGTCGATCGGCGGTCTGGTTGTGTCTGCCGAGTTATGATCGCGCAAATAGTTGATAATAAATAATAAAAAAGAAAACGAAAGTTTTTCCCGGATTCTATATTTTTTCGCTTGCGGCCATTGGGCGTAAACCTTAGAACCCCCTTCACCGGCGCTGTTGAGGTGCTGGGACGCGGCGGAAGCGGCGGAGACGCATCGGAGAGACGGTGGGCATCTAGGGTTATTGATTAGGGCG
>NZ_JBQFSZ010000009.1:0-196192 GCF_056538325.1 Ruegeria sp. BG8
ACTTGGTGATCGCTGCGGTCAGCGTCGTTTTACCATGGTCAACGTGGCCAATCGTGCCGATGTTGACGTGCGGTTTTGTACGCTCAAACTTTTCCTTTGCCATTCCTCAGGCGCCCTTTTGCAATTTGGGGGACCCTTGGTCCCGCGGTTACATCTGCGCGCGCGAGATATTTGGTTCGCAGGGGAAAATCAAGCACATCCTGCGGGAAAAGCCGTTTACGACGCTGGATTTTGCGCGAGTTCGCCAGAATCCAGCGGCTGGATCAGATCGGGACGCCGCTGGAACCAGCCGTTCTCCTGATGTTCTTCGGCCAGCCACTCTTCGACTCGGTCCGCAACCTTGAGCGCAAGGCCACTCATTTGCTCTTCTTTTGTCCGAGAATGCCCCGATCCCGCCAGGGCGCTTTCACCGGTTGTGTCTTCGAGAACCTGGAACTGTTTTCCTTTGGCCAGAAACTCTTTCTTGTTCACGTCATAGACGTTGACCAGCACGATCGCGGTACTTTTGGGATTATAGATCACCGGAATGCCGGGGGGCGCCAACATGTAGCCTTCAAGGCTGATACCAATATCATAGTCCTGTGCACCCTCATACCGGCCCAAGCGGATATCCACAGCATTCTGAATGGCCGCGGTCCATTCGTCCGGCGTGGCGTCGCGTGATACAGGCCCCTGAACGGCCTTGTCGGCAAAGGCGTAATTCACCCGAAGTTTGAACTCACCCAAGGACTCGGGCTCTTCATAGACCTGCGTCTGTGTGCAGGCGCCCAGCAGGGCCAGTCCGGTAATCAAGGTCAGAATGCGCAACATGGTAACGTCCCGATAGGCCTGTTTTTCTTTGATCTAGCGCACCTATGCGACTTGTGCCAAGCCGTATCGGCGAAATTCCCCGCCGACACGCGCATGATCACGAGAATTTATAGTCCCGCGGGAAGCCATATGGCGGCTTTTTCCCAACACCCGCCCGCTTTGCCAGCCATTGTGACATGTCGGCCTCGTGTCGGGTTTTGTCACCACCCATCGACCACTTCAGACCATCATCCCAATTAAACGTCGTCACGTCCGATAGCCCGCCATCCAGTTCCAGCGTCCCTTGTCGACCACGCGCCATATTATATTTCTGCAAACGCACGCCCTTTCCGCGCGTCATCTCAGGAAGTTCGGTGACCGGGAACACAAGGAACTTGCCGTTCTGCGACACGACCGCAACGTGGTCGCCATCAACCGGTTTGCAGATTACAGCCGCCTCGTCTCCTTTGACGTTCAGCACCTGTTTACCGTTGCGGGTCTGTGCCAGCACCTCATCTTCCGGCACCATGAATCCGTTGCCAGCATCCGAGGCGACCAGAAGCTTGCGCCCGGGTGTGTGGATCAGGATATCGACGATCTGCGCCTCATTGGGCAGGTCGACCATCAGACGCAGCGGTTCGCCCATCCCCCGCCCGCCGGGCAAGTTGGCGGCGCTCACCGTGTAGAACCGGCCGTTCGAGGCAAAGACCAGCAGACGGTCTGTGGTTTCGGCGTGAAAGATGAAACGTGGGCCGTCGCCATCCTTGAACTTCAATTCCCGGGTCAGATCGATATGGCCGGTCATGGCGCGAATCCAACCCATCTGAGAGCAGACGACCGTAATGGGTTCTTTGTCGATCATCGCTTCAAGCGGCACTTCTTCGACTTGACCGGCCTCGGCGAATTGGGTGCGCCGCGCGCCACCTTCGTAGTCTTTGCCAAAGGTCTTTTTGGTCTCTTTCAACTGCTCGGCAATCTTGGCCCATTGCAGCGTGGGATCGGCCAGCAGGTCTTCTAGGTTCGCGCGTTCCAGCATCAGCTCATCGCGTTCGCGTACCAGTTCCATCTCTTCCAAACGACGCAAGCTGCGCAGGCGCATGTTGAGGATAGCGTCGACCTGAACCTCGGACAGTTCACCCTCACCCGGCTTGGGTGAAACGTAATCGGATTCGTCTGTGGCGCGGACGTGGTCGATGCCCCAATCCTCGCGCATCAGCGCGGCTTTGGGATCGTCGTCGTAACGGATGATGTCGATCACACGGTCGAGGTTCAGGAAGGCGACGATAAAGCCCTCCAACACCTCAAGCCGGTGGTCGATCTTCGCCATGCGGTGGCGCGAACGACGCAGCAGAACTTCTTGCCGGTGATCGAGGAAGGCGCGAAGCACTTCCTTCATCGAACAGACCTTGGGCGTCACACCATCGATCAGCACGTTCATGTTCAGGCTGAACCGCACCTCAAGGTCCGAGTTGCGATAGAGCATGCCCATCAGCACCTCGGGGTCCACGTTCTTGGAGCGTGGCTCGAGGATCAGACGGATATCATCGGCGGATTCGTCGCGGACATCGCCGAGGATGGGGATTTTCTTGGTCTGGATCAGTTCCGCGATCTTTTCGATCAGCTTGGATTTCTGAACCTGATAGGGGATCTCGGTAACGACAATCTGCCACTGCCCGCGGCCAAGATCTTCGACCTCGAACTTACAACGCAACCGGAACGAGCCGCGCCCGGTGCGATAGGCTTGCGCGATGTTCTCGGGCGGTTCAACGATCACGCCGCCGGTCGGGAAATCCGGGCCGGGCACATAGTTCAGCAGCGTATCGTCGCGCGCATCCGGCGTTTTGATCAGGTGCAGACAGGCGTCGCAAAGTTCCGAGATATTGTGCGGCGGAATATTCGTCGCCATGCCCACCGCGATACCGCTGGCCCCATTGGCCAACAGGTTCGGAAACTGCGCGGGCAACACGACGGGCTCGGTCAGCGTGCCGTCATAGTTGTCGCGGAAATCGACGGCGTCTTCGTTCAACCCTTCCAGCAGCGCCTCGGCAACGATGGTCATCCGCGCCTCGGTATATCGCGAGGCCGCCGGGTTATCGCCGTCGATATTGCCGAAATTCCCCTGCCCGTCGACCAGCGGGTAACGCACGTTGAAGTCCTGCGCCAGACGCGCCATCGCGTCATAAATCGCGGCATCACCGTGGGGGTGATAGTTACCCATCACGTCGCCGGAAATCTTGGCCGACTTACGGAATCCGCCCGTCGCACTGAGTCGCAGCTCGCGCATCGCATAGAGGATTCGCCGGTGAACCGGCTTCAGCCCGTCCCGCGCATCAGGCAAAGCCCGGTGCATGATGGTGGACAGCGCATAGGTCAGATAGCGTTCACCAATTGCGCGGCGCAGCGGTTCGGCTACCTCGCCCCCACCTTCGGGAGCCTCCATGTTGGGGTCGTCGATCGTATCGTTCATATATGATGTGATACGACGCAAGAGCGCCCGGGTAAAGCAAGCAGCGTATATTTTGCTGGGGACAAGTGGCGGTTTTTACAACACGGGGAGGCAACACCCCGATTTCCCCCAATCTTTCGACTCCATAGCACTGATATGGTATGCTCGCTGCCATTAGACTGCTGCTTTTTTTTCAGATTTACGATTTGCCTGGGGGATGCGCCATGACGCGCCTTATCATTATCAGTTTTGCTGCACTCGGCTGGTGCTTTTACATCATGAGCGGAGGGCCCGACTTTGAGCCGCGCGGAACGCGCGCCGAGCAACCGGTTCGTGTCGCATCAACACCAAGTATCACACCGATCGCAACCACACCAGCCGACGCGCTTGTAACCAACGTCGCAGCGCGCACGCCCGCTGTCCGCATCAAGCCGATCCAAGCGCAACCGCCCGCTGTCGAGCTTGTTGCAGAAACTGTCAGCCTCGAGGACCTCAAGGGCCTGTCCGTATTCGAAGACGAAACCGCCAACATAACTTTGGCGTCGCTGGAAGACGGAGTAGCCGGCCTTCAGCAAGTTAGCGTGGAAGACCCCGTAGACACACCCGTTGCCCCGGTTGAATTTGAACCGAAAAAAGACATTCGCGAAATCTCGGGCACGCGCGTCAACATGCGCGACGGGCCGGGTACGATCTATCCGATTGTCGGCAAAGCCTCGATTGGGCAGCAGGTTGAAGTCCTGAGCGATTCTGGCACGGGCTGGCTGCGTCTGCGCGTGTTGCCCGAGCAACAGGTTGGCTGGATTTCTGCTTCTTTGGTTAGAAAAGTCGCCGACTGACCCGCCGCAATGATTGTCCCGGCTGAGACCAAGCCCTAGCTATGGCGTGGGATCAGCATTGGGAAAATCATGCAAAGAACCATCCTCATTACTGGCTGCTCGTCCGGCATTGGGCTGGACGCAGCCCACGGCATGCGCGCGCGCGGATGGCGTGTATTCGCCTCGTGCCGACAGCAGCGTGATTGCGACAGACTGCGCGCGCAGGGCTTTGAGAGCCCCCGCATCGACTATACCGACACCGCAAGCATCGAAACCGGGTTGGCCGAAGTTCTGACAGCCACCGGCGGGACTCTGGACGCCCTGTTCAACAATGGCGCGCACGGACTGCCCGGCGCGGTCGAAGACCTGCCGACGGATGGTCTGCGCGCGATTTTCGAGGCGAACTTTTTTGGCTGGCATGAGCTGACGCGGAGGGTCCTTCCGGTCATGCGCAACCAAGGACATGGCAGAATCGTACAAAACTCTTCGGTCTTGGGCCTTGTGGCGTATCCTTGGCGCGGTGCTTACGTCGCCACGAAATACGCGATCGAAGGTCTGACAGACACATTGCGGCTGGAACTGGCAAATACCGACATCAACGTCATCCTGATTGAGCCTGGCCCGATCACGTCCAAAATCCGCGAAAACTCGATCCCGTTTTTTGAGAAATTCATCAACTGGCAGAGCTCTGCCCTGCGCGACAGATACGAGTCCAACTTATTGAAGCGGCTATACGAATCTTCTGGCCCGGATCGCTTTGAACTACCCGCATCTGCCGTCACCGAAAAACTCGCGCATGCGGTTGAGTCCAAGCGCCCGCGCCCGCGCTACTATGTGACGACGCCCACCTACATCGCCGGATATCTGCGCCGCATACTGCCAACGCGTACAATCGACCGCATCCTGTCGGATGTCTGAGGCGAAATTACCCGTTCGCTTTTCGCGCCCATGGGGCTAGATGAGAGGCTAACGAAACACAAAACGCGGACGGTGTATTCATGGACCCTTTGATGGTCGTTTTGTTGCTGGCTATGGCGGCTGTTGTCGTCGTGCTGGTCATTGGCATATCGAATTTCGGGAAAGCCGGTAAAAGCGCCGCGCTGAAAAGCAACAAGATGATGCAGCTGCGGATTCTGTTTCAGTTCATTGCCGTGGTGCTGATCGTGCTCTACGTCTGGCTGCGCGGACAAGGAGGTCAATAAATGGTTGTTCTCAACAAAATCTACACACGTACCGGCGATGACGGGAAAACAGCGCTGGGTAATGGCGAACGCGTTGCCAAATACTCGGGCCGGGTAACCGCCTATGGCACGGTGGATGAGCTGAATGCATTTGTGGGCGTTGCACGCACAGAAGCCGAGGGCGAGGTAGAGGCAGCGCTGTCACGCATTCAGAATGACCTTTTTGATCTGGGTGCAGATTTCTGCCGTCCGGACATGGAAAAAGACGCCGAAGCGGACTTCCCACCCCTTCGCGTCGTCTCGGCACAGATTGACCGGCTCGAGGCCGAGATCGACCATATGAACGAGACGCTGGAACCGCTGCGCAGCTTTATTTTGCCCGGCGGCTCGCGTCTGGCCGCACATCTTCATGTCTGTCGCACCGTCTCCCGGCGCGCCGAGAGGTTGGCAGTTGAACTGACGAACATGGAACCGGTGAACGAAACGGCGGTGAAATACCTCAACCGCCTGAGCGATTGGTTCTTTGTTGCGGCGAGATGCGCCAACAATGATGGCCGCGATGATGTTTTGTGGGTTCCTGGCGCAAACCGCTAAACGGGCTCTGCGGGAAACAAAATTTCGTTCCCTAACGTAAAAAATGTCGAAACGCGACGTCCTCGCGACATGACGTGACGATTTTGCTCTGTTCCGGACCGGGCCGAGGCGCTATCTACACCCGCGAGAGCATTGGTGGAGTCGCATTGCGGCTTGCCGTTTTTGTAAGGAGCTTACGCAAAAATGAAGGTACTTGTGCCTGTCAAGCGCGTGATTGACTACAACGTGAAAGTTCGCGTCAAAGCGGATGGCAGCGGTGTTGATCTCGCCAATGTAAAAATGTCGATGAACCCCTTCGACGAGATTGCAGTGGAAGAGGCCATCCGCCTGAAAGAAGCAGGCAAAGCCGACGAAGTCGTTGCTGTTTCCATCGGCGTGAAGCAAGCGCAGGAAACCCTGCGTACCGCGCTGGCGATGGGTGCTGACCGTGCGATCCTGGTTGTCGCTGCGGAAGACGTACACACAGATATCGAGCCTCTGGCCGTTGCGAAAATCCTTGCCAAAGTGGTTGAGGAAGAGCAGCCGGGTATCGTTCTGGCAGGCAAGCAGGCGATCGACAACGATATGAACGCCACCGGTCAGATGCTGTCGGCCCTGCTGGGTTGGTCGCAAGGTACCTTTGCATCCGAGCTGGACATTGAAGGCGACACCGCCAAGATCACCCGCGAGGTAGACGGCGGTCTGCAGACCATCAGCGTCAAGATGCCGACCATCGTGACCGTTGACCTGCGCCTGAACGAGCCGCGCTATGCGTCGCTGCCCAACATCATGAAGGCGAAGAAAAAGCCGCTGGATGAGAAAACCGCCGCCGATTACGGCGTCGACGTCACGCCGCGTCTGGAAGTCGTCAAGACAGACGAACCTGCCGCGCGTGCCGCTGGTATCGTGGTTGGCTCGGTTGACGAGCTGGTCGAGAAACTCAAAGAAGCGGGGGCTGTGTAATGGCTGTACTTCTGCTTGCCGAAGTCAACAATGGCGAACTGGCGTTGGACGCAACCGCCAAGGCGGTAACTGCTGCGAAAACCCTGGGTGATGTGACCGTTCTGGCCGCTGGTGGTTCTGCCGCCGCTGCTGGTGAGGCTGCTGCCAAGATCGACGGTGTATCCAAGGTTCTGGTTGCCGAGGACGCCTCTCTGGGCCATCGCCTTGCGGAATCGACCGCAGCGCTGATCGTAAGTTTGGCCGACGGGTACGAGCACATCGTCGCCCCTGCCACCACCGACGCCAAAAACGTGATGCCGCGCGTTGCTGCACTGCTGGACGTGATGGTTATCTCGGATGCATCCGGCGTGGTAGACGGCTCGACCTTCGAGCGCCCGATCTACGCGGGTAACGCAATTCAGACCGTGAAATCAAGCGACGCCAAGAAAGTCGTCACCATCCGGACCGCAAGCTTTGACGCTGCAGGCGAAGGTGGATCGGCTACGGTTGAGACAATCTCGGTCGGTGAACACCCAGGTCTGTCCGAATGGGTCGAGGATAAGGTTGCCGAAAGCGATCGTCCTGAACTGACTTCGGCTGGCGTTGTTGTTTCCGGTGGCCGTGGTGTCGGCTCGGAAGAGGACTTCAAGCTGATCGAAACACTGGCCGACAAACTGGGTGCCGCTGTTGGTGCCTCGCGCGCCGCCGTTGACTCGGGCTACGCACCCAACGACTGGCAGGTGGGTCAGACCGGAAAGGTTGTTGCACCGGACCTCTATGTCGCTGTCGGCATCTCGGGCGCAATCCAGCACTTGGCTGGCATGAAGGACTCGAAGGTCATTGTTGCGATAAACAAGGATGAAGAAGCACCGATCTTCCAGGTCGCAGACTTCGGCCTTGTCGCCGACCTGTTCCAGGCCGTGCCGGAATTGACTGAGAAACTCGGCTGATCACATTCGAAGATTTTTCGTCGAAAAATCTCAGAAAGGCCCGCGTCACCGCGGGCCTTTGTTATTGAAGATCGTTGATCGCCGCGCTGAGTAAAGAAGCTATGGAGCGATGAGCAGCGGGGCCGATCATGTGCTCGGCCATCGGCTGTTGCAACGTACCGAACAGCATATCCTCAAGCTCATCCGATTGGCCCGAAACAGCGACGGACGCTTCGACAAGCTTTGCACAAAACGGTCTGACTGCTTCGAGCATTTCTGGTGTAACGGACACCTCGGTTTCATGTACCGGTCGCACCTCTTGCGGCTGTTTCAGAACACGCAGATGCAACAGGATGATCGGCGTTTGAATACTTTGCGCCAGTGTTGTCACCTGCCTGGTCCAGTTTCTGCGCAATTCCTCGACCACAACTTCGAACCGGGCATCCTGATGCCTGTGTAAAAGTGTAATCAAATGATGCACAAAATTAACATCCGCAAAGTCAACTTCCGGATACAGCGATACCAACGCGTCGGTCGTAGTTAGGAACCTGTCGTTGCGCCGGGGGTGCACTTTGTAGAATCGATTCGATTGCCCCAAAATATCGGGCGCTTGCAGAACGCAAAGGTCTGCTCTGTCCAATAAAGACTGCAATCCTGTGTCGCCGCACAACGCATCGACCCCGCAAAACAAACTGCCAAGGTTCAGGCACCTCCTGTCCAACCTTTCTTCCAGAACCGTTGCGAATGGGCGATCAACAAATCGCCCAAACGTTTCAGTTCCACCTGCCACGGCGACATACGGCTTTTCAATTGATCGTTCCGGCCCGCGAAACCATAGGCGCGACCCGTCATACTGGCAGACTGCTTCCTCGGGTCCCCCCGATCCTGTTTGATGGTAGCTCATAACACTCACCCAATTTTTCACCCAATTGCCACCTTGCAGCCGCAAGTCTTTAGAAAAGGCTAATGTGCGGATTTGAAGCAAATTGCATGGGCGCGTTGCCCTTGCCGCCCGCCCCCATCTACCGATACTGTCCCGATATCCCGAGGCACAAAGGCACTTGAAAATGGATGTTAAATCAATCGGAGTGATTGGCGCAGGTCAAATGGGTAACGGTATTGCTCATGTTTTGGCCCTGGCGGAATATGACGTGCTGTTGAATGACGTCAGCCAGGATGCTCTTAACAGCGCCATGGCGACGATCGAGGGTAATCTGGCCCGTCAGGCCTCTCGTGGGAAAATCTCGGATGAGGCAATGCAAGCTGCTTTGAAGCGCATTACAACTACGCTGGAGTTGCCTCAGCTTGGGCAGACGGACCTTGTAATCGAAGCCGCGACCGAGCGCGAAACGATTAAACAAGCTATTTTCGAAGACCTGCAACCCCATCTTCTGCCCCACACGATCCTGACCTCGAATACATCTTCGATTTCCATAACAAGGCTGGCGAGCCGCACGGACCGGCCGGAACGTTTCATGGGATTCCACTTCATGAATCCGGTCCCCGTCATGCAACTGGTCGAGTTGATCCGTGGCATTGCGACCGACGAAGAAACCTTTAGCGCCTGTAAGGCCGTTGTGGACCGGCTGGGGAAAACCGCCGCCAGCGCCGAGGACTTTCCTGCCTTTATCGTAAATCGAATTCTGATGCCGATGATCAATGAGGCCGTGTACACCCTGTATGAAGGCGTTGGAAACGTGCAATCAATTGATCAGTCAATGAAACTGGGGGCCAATCACCCGATGGGCCCGCTGGAACTGGCGGACTTCATCGGATTGGATACCTGTCTGGCGATTATGAACGTTTTGCACGATGGGCTGGCCGATACAAAGTATCGCCCTTGTCCTTTGCTGACGAAATACGTTGAAGCTGGATGGTTGGGTCGCAAGACGCAACGTGGGTTTTACGATTACAGAGGCGACGCGCCTGTTCCCACGCGGTAGATCAGGGGGCCAGCCCCCTCGCCCGGATTTCATCCGGGCTCACCCCCGGGATACTTTTGGCCAGATGAAGATCCGGATCAGGGTTTGGGCGACTGCCCCAAATCCAACGTATGTTTCCGCAGCCAGGTCATGAAACCCCGCGGGTCCCGCTCCAGCACCTGCATGTTTTCGTCCGAGATTGGTTCACCAATCACCGGAGATTGCGGTTTGTTGCAGGATCTTACGATTTCATGCAGCAGCAAGCCCTGACGCAAAATCGCTGAGAGTTTGTTAGCAATCTGGTACGCACGCGAGTTTCTACCCGGGAAAAAGATCGGAACCACCTGAGCGCCGGAGCGGCGGATCATCTTGGCGGTAAACACGTTCCATTCCCGCTCGATCGCCGGACCGAACCAATCGTCCGAAGACATCACGACGCCAGACGGGAACAGAGCGACAACGCCGCCGTTTTTGAGATGCTCCATGGCCTTGCCGCGCATTTCCAACATTTTGGCCTGAGCTTCGGGGTCGTGGGGAAACGGTACGGGAATCATGAAAGACGTCGCGGCCTCGTCCAGCCCCGTAAGAACCGAGCGGGTCAGGATGCGATAATCACTTCGGACCCTGCCGATAAGCTCGGCCAATATCATTCCGTCCACCATACCATGCGGGTGATTTGCCACCACGACAACGGGACCTGTTTTTGGGATATGGGCAATTTGTTCTTCCGGTGTGGTCAGATCGATCCCCATCACCTCGAGAGCGCCGCCCCAGAACCGCTGTCCCCGGTAGTATTCGTTCTTCTTTTCGAACTTGTTGACCATCCGCAAAATGGTCAGCTTCCCGGTGCACCATTCGATCGCGCGAATGGCCGTCGAAGTCCAGGCATCGTCGAACGAGTTCGCGTAAGTCAGGGTTCTACGGTCGTAGATTTCACCCTGGTCGTCGACACCGTCTACAACCGGGCCCGTCTTGGTATCGTGCGTTGTTTCCGCCAATTCCTGGTCTTCCCGTTCTTCGTTTCGCGGCAGACGCTGTCAGAAGCCTTCCCCGAACTTATCGTTTACAAGGGTCTCTAACGCATCAGCCAACGCCTCAGCATCCGGTCCGGACGTCTCGACGTCAATAGTCGTTCCACGCGACGCTGCCAACATCAAAAGACCCATGATGCTATCACCCGACGCTGAGAGACCGTCTTTTGATACTTCTGCCTGCGCATCGAACCCCTCGACGACCTCAACCAGTTTGGCAGAGGCGCGGGCGTGCAAACCCTTTTCATTGATTATTTTCAAGCTTCGGGAAGTCATTCTTTATCAGTCCGGTCTTCGTCCAAGGTCACATTTTGCGCATTGATGTACTTGCGTCCAGCCTCCATCGCCTGACGCACGGCATCGCCGATTGGCAGGTGGCGGGTTTTAGCCAGTTTTATCAGCATAGGCAGATTTGCACCGTAAAGGATACGCCGGTCTTGCGGTGCACAGGCCCTGAGACTCAGATTCGACGGGCTGCCGCCGAACAAATCGGTCACCACAACCACGCCATCGCCCACGTCCACGCCATCGGCTGCAGCACAGATTTCGGCTTGTTTTGCATCACGGTCGTGATCCGCCTCGATTGAAATCGCGGCCAAGCCAGATTGTTTTCCGACCACATGTTGCATGGCAGACAGGTATTCCTGCGCCAACCCCCCATGTGCAACGATTACGATCCCGATCAATCCGGCCTCACATTCAAAGAACGACGTTCCATTTCGCGATGCCTAATTGCCACTTGCTGCCCCTGCTCTGCAAGTGCCTTTGCAACTGCTTCAGCAGTGGCAACCGATCTGTGTTGCCCCCCTGTGCAGCCAAAAGCCACTGACAGATGCGCTTTTCCTTCGGCACGGTAGGCCGGCAGCAAAACTTGCAGCAGGTCCACGACCCGGGTGAAAAACGGCGCATAGTTCGCGTCTGACTGCACATAGTGCGCGACATCGGGATTTCGACCATCTTCCGCACGCAGTTCCGGACGCCAGTATGGGTTCGCAAGAAAGCGGCAATCGAAAACCATATCCAACCCGCGGGGCAAACCCCGCTTGTAGGAAAAAGATTCGATGGACACCGCCAAATGTCTTCCGCCTTGCGGTGCAAACCAGCGTTCCACCTCTTCGCGCAACTGATGAACATTCAGGGGGCTGGTATCGATTAACGTATCGGCGATCTCACGAATGGGCGCCAATAATTCCTTTTCCTGGACAACCCCGGTTTCCGGACTGGCGTCGGTTGCGACCGGATGCCGTCGGCGTGTTTCAGAAAATCGTCTGAGCAACACTTCATCGCTGCAGTCCAAATACAAGGTCGTTAAATCCACGCGTTCCATTTGGCGTAGCTTGACGGCCAGTTCGATGAACCCGATCGTTGAAAAATCCCTGTTTCTGGCGTCTATACCCAGCGCCATTGGGCGATCGCTTTGCGGACCGTCCAGCAAACGTGTCAACAAGCCCATCGGAAGGTTGTCGATTGCCTCGAACCCAAGATCTTCCAGGACACGAATGGCGGTGGACCTGCCTGCGCCCGAAGGACCGGTTACCAATACGATACGCCGCTGAGGTGTTACGTGCTGGGCCATTGCGGATCTACGCGTCCTGTTTTTAACAATTGCATTAACGCTGCTGCCAAATTGGGGACACTCGCAGCCCTTAGCAAGGGAACAGTTTGCCTCAGGACCAAAGCAAATTCAGGTTCTGGCAGGCGCGATGTCATTGCTTGGTCCAAGTCGACCACGTAAGATAGCAGGACAGGTCCAACCGCGTCGGCGCGTATCAGGCCAATACCGCGCGCCTCGATCAAGCCGCCGATATTGGGGGCAGCATCTGCCGTGGCGACATCTCCTGCCATCTTCAGCGTAACACGGTCATCCGCGACGAGATCGGCCCCTAAAGCCATCATCTGCAATCCCAACGCGGATTTGCCAGTCCCCGAGGCGCCAACAATGAGTACACCGCACCCGCCAACGGCCACGCATGTTGCGTGTATCACTGCAGTTTCCAGGTTTTCTACATCGGCAAGGGGCTGGCCACCCATGGCTTACACAGGCAACCCAACGACAAATCTTGCCCCTAGCGGGTCCGAGGTGATGTCGGCCTCGGTCGGTCTGATGTTCTCAGCCCAGATCACGCCGCCATGGGCCTCGATGATCTGCTTGGAAATCGCAAGTCCCAGACCCGAGTTGTTCCCGAAATGCTCAGCGGGGCGTTGCGAATAGAACCGCTTGAAGACCTTTGTCAGTGCCTGCTCGGGGATGCCCGGACCGGTGTCTTCGACCACGATCAGCACCCGATTTTCGCGCTGCCGCACCCAGACACGGATTGCGTCGCTGTCTTCGCAAAACGAAATCGCATTGGTGATCAGGTTCACGAAAACCTGCGCAAGCCGCGCCTCGAGACCATGGATCACAATTGGCTGGCTGGGCAGATCAGTAATATAGTCAATGCCCTTGGCACGCGCTTCTTCACCCAGATACTGACCGATATTGCCCAACAGTTTGAGCAGGTCAAATGGTTGCTCTTCTTCCTTGACCAGTTCAGCGTCTAGGCGGGACGCATTGGAAATATCACTGACCAGTCGATCCAGCCGGCGCACGTCATGTTCGATCACACCCAAAAGCTTTTCGCGCTGATCGTCGCGTTTGACCATGCGCAGGGTCCCAACCGCAGATTGCAGACTGGCAAGCGGGTTCTTGATCTCGTGCGAGACATCGGCGGCAAACTGTTCGTTCGCGTCAATTCGATTGTAAAGCGCCGTCACCATGCCGCGCAGCGCCCGGCTCAGGCGGCCGATCTCATCGGGGCGGGCGCTCAAATCCGGGATACGGATGCGACCGGGGTTCATTCCCGCGCCCCTGTCCTTTCCGGTTTCAGCAGCGGACGCCAAATCAGCCAATGGGTTGGCGATCGTGGATGCCAGAACCAGACTCAGGCCGATGGACACCAAGAGCGCCACTACGAACATCTGCAGGATCCGCTCTTGCTCACGCCGCGCGAGCGCATCAATTTCTCCGGCAGGGCCCGAAATGGCAACCGCCCCGACTGGCACACCATCCAGAAGGATGGGAGAGGCCGCAACGATTACCGTCTGGCCCGCTTCATCCTGAACTGCCTGAACCTGCGTCTGACCTTCAAACGCGGGCGGGATAGTGTCCTGCACACGCTGCGCGAGGGTTGGTGCGGTGCTGGGGTCATAGCTGTTGAACACACGAGACAGCCCCGTCCAGACCGCGTTCAACGCGTCGCTTATCAGGGTGCTACCCGTTTGCACCTCGGTTTCAGATCGGAACAGTACGGGCAGTTGCGAGGACGCCTCTGCGCCGCGGGTCCACCCGGTCAGCGTACCAGCGGCATCATAAACGAAGACTTCGCCGCCCGGCGGCAGGCTCAGACCTGCCAGCGTTTCATCGACGTTTAGCTCGCCGGTGTCTTGGGCCAAAGTGTCAGACCCTTGGCTCAGCTTTGCCTCAAACACATTACTGACGAGCTGCGCGTTCACGACCAGATTTTGTGCAGTCGTTTGCACCTGTTCCTCGCGAGAGTCGTCCAGATACAACAAACCAGCAACAAGGATCACCAAGGCGATCAGGTTAAACATAACGATTTTCCGCGCCAGCGGCGATTCACGTAATGCAAATAGGTTTCGGCGGCGGCGCGATGCGCTCTGCTCGGCCGACTCGGGATCCTGCGGGATGACCCAATCATCCCCCAGTACGACATCGCCATCCCTGAATTCGTTGGCTTGATCCGTATCGCGCACGAGTTCCAACTACCCTTTCAGATTGGTATTATTCTTCGTTGTATCTGTAACCAATTCCATAGAGCGTTTCGATGGCCGAAAACTCAGAATCCGCGGCACGCATTTTCTTGCGCAAACGTTTGATATGGCTGTCGATCGTGCGGTCATCGACATAGACCTGATCGTCATAGGCCACGTCCATCAACTGATCCCGGCTTTTGACAAAACCCGGACGCTGCGCCAACGCCTGAAGCAAAAGGAACTCAGTCACGGTCAGCGACACGTCGGCACCCTTCCAGCTAACCGCATGGCGCAAAGGGTCCATACGCAGGTCGCCACGTTCCATCACTTTGGCATCACCGGTATTGGCAACCGTCGCATCTCCCGAGGTCGCCTCCTGACGGCGCAGCAATGCGCGGATACGTTCGACGAGCAACCGCTGCGAGAACGGCTTTTTGACGTAGTCATCCGCGCCCATGCGCAAGCCAAGCACTTCGTCGATTTCATCATCTTTGGACGTTAGGAAAATCACCGGCATTTGCGTTTTCTGACGCAGGCGCTGCAACAAATCCATGCCGTCCATGCGTGGCATCTT
Source organism: Ruegeria sp. BG8 (assembly GCF_056538325.1). Lineage (NCBI taxonomy): Bacteria > Pseudomonadati > Pseudomonadota > Alphaproteobacteria > Rhodobacterales > Roseobacteraceae > Ruegeria > Ruegeria sp. BG8. Next base: position 14,956 of record NZ_JBQFSZ010000009.1, read on the forward strand.
AATGTCCAGAACAGCCATGTCCGGAAGCTTTTTGTTAAATGCGTCCAACGCTGCCTGTCCATCGTTGTACGTTTCGACCTCGAAGCCCTCGGCTTCAAGCGTCATGGATACAGACGTCAGAATGTTTCTGTCGTCATCCACCAGTGCAATCTTTGACATCGGGTTAGCCCCTATTCCTGCTCACTCATGCAATATATCGTTATTAGTAGGGTATTTCTGGCGTTTTTGTGGCCGCGAATCAATCCGTATCTGCGAATCGTGCGTTTGTTGTCACACAGTTGCGGCAAAAAAGCCGTTAATGTTGCCAGAAAAGCGCCCCGGTTTCCGACAGGAAATGTTTGGTGGCGCTAAACTTGAACTTGGTTGCGCTAACTGCGCCAAACCCTTCTGTTCATGCCCCAAACGACCGTGATAAGACCCGCACTGTCCGCCGGATTTTCCGGCATAATGCCCAAAAAGCGCACCTTGGCCCAACCGCCGCCGCGCCGCCACAGGAGAAGACACACATGACATCTGGACGGGTTAACCCGCAATTCCGCCTCGAAGATCAGGGCATCGAGGGTCTGGGCAATGTCTATTATAACTTCATGGAACCGGCGCTGATCGAAGAGGCGCTGAAGCGCGGTGAAGGTACACTTGGCAATGGCGGTGCATTTCTTGTCACAACCGGCAAGTTCACGGGCCGCTCGCCAAAGGACAAGCACGTCGTCCGGACCGATAGTGTAGCAGAGCATATCTGGTGGGAAAACAATGCCGAAATGAGCCCCGAGGGCTTTGAGGCGCTGTACGTGGATATGCTTGAGCATATGAAAGGTCGCGATTATTTCGTTCAGGACCTCGTTGGTGGCGCCGACCCTGCCTATTCGATCAATGTGCGAATGGTAACCGAACTGGCCTGGCACAACCTGTTCATCCGCCACCTGTTGCGTCGTCCGGACCGCGAGGATCTGGACGAATTCACCGCAGACTTCACCGTCATCAACTGCCCCAGCTTTCAGGCCGACCCAGCCAAGCATGGCTGCCGCTCTGAGACTGTGATCGCGATGAATTTCGACCGCAAGCTGATCCTGATCGGCGGCACCGAATACGCGGGCGAGAATAAGAAGTCTGTCTTCACGCTGTTGAACTACATGCTGCCCGAAAAAGGCGTAATGCCGATGCACTGCTCGGCCAACCATGCCGTTGGCAACCCGGTTGATACGGCTGTGTTCTTTGGCCTGTCGGGTACCGGCAAGACCACCCTGTCGGCCGACCCCGCACGCACCTTGATTGGGGATGACGAACACGGCTGGTCAGATCGCGGCACCTTCAACTTTGAAGGCGGCTGCTACGCCAAGACAATCAACCTGAACGCTGAGGCCGAGCCTGAGATCTACGCGACAACCAGCAAGTTCGGTACAGTGATCGAGAACATGGTCTTCGATCCTGAGACCAAAGAACTGGATTTCGAAGACGACTCGTTGACTGCCAACATGCGCTGCGCCTACCCGCTGGAGTATATCTCGAACGCGTCAAAAAGTGCATTGGGTGGCCATCCGAAGAATATCATCATGCTGACCTGCGATGCGTTCGGTGTTCTGCCTCCGATCGCGCGGCTGACGCCTGCGCAGGCCATGTATCACTTCCTTTCGGGCTTTACCTCTAAGGTTGCCGGTACGGAACGTGGTATTACGGAACCTCAGCCTACATTCTCGACCTGCTTTGGCGCGCCTTTCATGCCCCGCCGGCCGGAAGAATACGGCAACCTGTTGCGTGACAAGATCGCGCAGCACGGCGCGACCTGCTGGCTTGTTAACACTGGCTGGACGGGCGGCGCCTATGGTGTAGGCAGCCGGATGCCAATCCGGGCCACGCGCGCACTTTTGACGGCTGCGTTGGATGGATCGCTGCGCGACGCCGAATTCCGCAAGGATGCCAATTTCGGCTTTGACGTACCTGTTTCGGTACCGGGTGTTGCCGAGGTCCTGCTGGACCCGCGCCGCACTTGGGACGATCAGGCGGCTTTCGACAAGCAAGCCGAAAAACTGGTGCAGATGTTCGCCGAGAACTTCGAACAATATCTGCCGTTTATTGATGACGATATCAAAGCCGTCGCAATCGGCTGAACACATCAAAGGGGCCGATAGCGGCCCCTTTTTCTTTGGCACATCACTGCAACGTGATCACGCTTAAGTTGTATATTACAAACTGTGAATACAAACCCGTTGCCCGATGTGTCGGATTGAGTTATCCCAACATGTCATTAATGTGACAAAGCCCGACGCTTGCGCGCCGGGCAGAAAGTGAAAAAGACCTATGGGATGCTCGGGCGCACACTCACGAAACGCGGATCGAGCAGCCTAATCAGATTGATAGTGTATTCTAAAGGGGATGAGTGTCAATATGAGACATGCCGGAAAACTCACAAACCGGCCAGTCTTGAATCGTCAGACATAGTTGGCGATTGGCACAAGAGACAACAGGTAACGATATGACGGAAATCTCGAAACTGACTGAACTGCGTAAACTCATGCAGAGCATGGAGCGCACGCTGGGACTGGAACAACTCTCTCCGGTTGAGCGCGACATTTATTACGCCGCCGAGGAATTGTCCAAATCAGATCAGGAAGTTCGCACCTTTGGCCTGATCGAGCACACCCTGGTACAAAGCGTTTCGCGTCCGACATTTTTCCGCGCCCTGAAGTCACTGGTACAAAAGGGTTACCTTTCTCAAAGCGGTAGCGCCAACCGGGGTCGGTACATCGTTCATGCCCCCAAGTAATGCGCTTACGCCGCGCATTGACGGCTAAGCATCGTGCGCGGTTGGGCTTCTGACACTTTTTATGCCTCATTGGCCTACGTAGTGGCGTCATTCCTCACTTTCGAGATTCTGATGCCGCTTCAAAACGTGTTCTTTCCCGAATACCCAAGCCGGGCCAGCTTGCTGTTTCTGCCGCATGGCGTTCGCGTTCTATCCGCGTGGCTTTTGGGATGGCGCGCGATTTTTGCCCTATTGCCCGGTGTCTTTATTGTGTTTGCCGTCTTGGGTGGCTCGGATGTGTTTCTACCCAGCCGACTTATGGCAATCGCCATTGCAGTAACGACGGTACCAGCCGTGTTCTACGCCCTGAAATGGGCAGGATGGGATCTGTTTCCACGCGCTGACCGACGACCATGTTGGATTTGCATAATGGGCGTGGGCATTATTACGTCATTCCTTGTCTCTGGGCTGACCAATCTGGCCTTTGGCAGCGCGCGTGTCGAATATATAGCCTTTTTGATCGGAGATATTTCCGGCCTGTTCTTCCTGATGCTGGGCCTTTATTTCGCGTTTCGGTTTCTCGAACGCCGGGGCTAGCCAAACAAGCCGCGCCGCAACAGATTACCGCCTGCAATCAAAAGCACCAAAAGCGTGAACTTTCGAAAACGGGCTTGATCAATGCCTGACTGCATCCGCAGCCCAACCCACATCCCGATCATTGCCGGAAAAATCATAAGGGCAGAAAACGGTGCTGTCTTTGTGTTGAGAACTCCGGACCCTGTATGGGCCAGAACCAAGGCAACAGCGCCCAAGCCGTAAATCACCCCCTGGACACGCATCTGAACATCTTTTGGCGTGTTCAAGGCCGTCAGGTAAGAAACAGTTGGCGGCCCCCATATTCCAGACATGCCGCCAACGAACCCGGCGATCGAGCCGATCAACGCCTCAATCTGCATAGACGGATGCTTTAGCGTGAGTTGCAGACCCAACATCTGGATGAGGGCAAACACCGTGACGGGCACACCTATCAACAGCAGGAATGTCTTAGCCGGAACAAGGCTGACCAGCTGTGCGCCTAAAATCAGAAAGACAAAACCAACGATCAGGAACACTCGAAACTGTTTAGCCGCGTCAACCGCAGCGGCCAAGCCTTCGCGTAAAGCTTGGACACCGTTGGTTGCCAACGTTGGCAGGATCAAACCCGCAATAGCGAGTTCAGGCGGCAGAAACATACTCAGCCCCGAGACCATCACCATGGGCATCGCAAACCCAACCATTCCCTTGACCCAACCCGCGGCAAAAGCCACGCCCAGCGCAAGACAAACATCTTGCAGGGAAAGGAACGAAAACACAGTCATGAACACGTCATATCACTCTGGTCGTTCTCTGCACTGCAAAATTGATCAAGAAATTTTAGAACTTTTTTGAGCGATAATACGTATTTTTGTTGCGCTGCACGTGCAGCATGATATGACCAGACGACCCAGAAAAGGACGTGATTCATGGCCCATGACGGACAGGATATGACACAGATGAAAGCATCAGCGGTTTTGCCCGACCTTTTGACGATGACACGCGCCGCCGTGCCCGCCGTCGAGGCCGTGTTTGAACGCGCGCGGGAATCGGTCCGCGATATGGTCACAGCGGATGGCCGGGTTTCCGGTGCTCTGATCGAAGCTCATCAAACCGCCGCGCATGGTTTAGCCTGGTTGGCAACCTACAACCAGTCGCTGCAGCAGATGCAACGCTGGGCCGAAGCGCTGGAATCGGATGGTAAGTTCGGTGAAATGGAACAATTGCTGCACCAAATAGCATTTGGCGAGTACTTGCATCAGGTCGCAGGCGGCATCCCGATGAACCAGGGCGAGGTTATTCGCCTGCAGGACATGGGGCTGGGATGGGACGCATTGTCCGGGTTCCAAAGTGCAGAAGTACAAGCGCTGATGGCCGGCGCCAATTCCCAAGCGGCCCGTACGCGCTTGGTCTCATTGATGGAGGATCAGGCCGGCGCAACCATGTTCGGCGCATCGGGGCTGGACGAAGAGCTGGAAATGATCCGTGACCAGTTCCGCCGTTACGCACAGGAAAAGGTAGAGCCGCACGCGCATGAATGGCACCTGAAAGACGAGTTGATCCCGATCGAAATCATCGAAGAACTCGCGGAAATGGGTGTATTTGGCCTGACGATACCCGAAGAATTCGGTGGCTTTGGCCTGTCCAAAGCCTCCATGTGTGTCGTGTCCGAAGAACTGTCGCGCGGCTATATCGGAGTGGGCTCTTTGGGGACAAGGTCCGAGATCGCCGCCGAACTGATCATCGCAGGCGGCACCGAAGACCAAAAAGCGCAATGGCTGCCCAAAATTGCCAGCGCAGAAATTCTTCCGACGGCCGTCTTTACCGAACCCAACACGGGCTCGGACCTTGGCAGCCTGCGGACGCGCGCAGTCAAGGATGAAAACGGTGATTATCAGGTCACCGGCAACAAAACTTGGATTACCCACGCCGCACGCACCCACGTGATGACCCTGTTGGCCCGTACAAATCCGGACACCACTGACCACCGTGGTCTGTCCATGTTCCTGGCCGAAAAAACGCCCGGAACTGACGACAACCCCTTTCCGACCCCCGGCATGACCGGTGGAGAGATCGAGGTGCTGGGCTACCGCGGCATGAAAGAGTACGAGTTGGGCTTTGATGGCTTCAAAGTCAAAGGCGAGAACCTTCTGGGTGGAGAAGAAGGCAAAGGCTTTAAGCAACTGATGGAGACCTTTGAATCTGCCCGCATCCAGACCGCAGCACGCGCCATCGGCGTGGCGCAAAGTGCGCTGGATATTGCGATGCAATATGCGCAAGACCGCAAACAGTTTGGCAAGTCTCTGATCAATTTCCCACGGGTATCCGGTAAATTGGCAATGATGGCCGTCGAAATCATGATCGCGCGGCAACTGACCTATTTCTCGGCCTGGGAAAAAGATCATGGTCAGCGTTGCGATCTGGAAGCCGGGATGGCGAAACTGCTGGGCGCACGCGTTGCCTGGGCCGCCGCAGACAATGGTCTGCAGATTCACGGCGGTAACGGTTTCGCTTTGGAGTACAAAATCAGCCGCGTCCTGTGCGATGCGCGTATTCTCAATATTTTCGAAGGGGCTGCCGAGATCCAGGCACAAGTCATTGCCCGACGCCTACTGGGCTGACACAAATCGGCACCCCTGTTTCCCCAACTTGAACCGGCGCTCGCGCCGGTTCTTTTTTGCGATGGCCAGATTTCTGTGCAATTCGGGTTCAGTTGCTTTCTGTGTCACAGCTAACGTTTTCTTCACCAGCCATGAATCGCTTGTGCCTAAACTTCCCCCTATCCTCATTAAATGATTACCGATACATCACCCGCGCAGTCTTAACGCGTGAAAGCTTACCATGATCAAACCCCTCATTGCCCTTATCGCCATCACTGTGACGTTCGCGCTAGGTGGCTGTTCCACTCCCCCGCCGACTGCAAGCCAAGCGGAAATTGATGAACTGGCTGTCGCAATCCGCTCATTGGGGCCCAATGTTGACCCTGCCGAGGCACAACAGGCTGCGCAAATTGCCTTCACGCATTCTCAGAACCTGGCCGTAGAATGGAACGTCTCAGATCCGGCAATCATCCACAATGCCAAGGTTATTAACGGGTTCCGCGAAAAAGGCTTGTGCAATGACTGGGCCGAGGCCATGACTGCCCGCCTGCGGCAGGAAAACTTTCAGACACTCGATCTGCACTGGGCCACATCCCCGCCGACCGAGTTCCGGATCATCCACCACTCTGCGCTTATTAGTGCCAAAGGAGACTCTATGTATGATGGGATTATCCTTGACCCCTGGCGGAACAGCGGCGCGTTGGTATGGGCTCCGACGCGTGAAGATACAAGGTACAACTGGCGTCCTCGCGCCGAAGTGCGCGACGCGCTACTGAACAACTGACTGGAACTTTCTCTCTGCACCAAGTCGCATAGGTTTCTGGTATGACTCGGCTTTTCCTGACCCTTCCGTTGCTGGCAGTGTTCCAATGCCAAAAGGACGAAACGGTCGCCGCCTATGGTGCCGCTGATCAGGAATGGTCACTGCAGGAAATCGACGGTCAACACTTTGAAGCCAGCGCCCTCTTGCGTTTCCCGGAAGACGGCAAGATCGCTGGCAACGCACCTTGTAACAGCTACAGCGGTTCTTTGAACGCGCCTTACCCATGGTTCGAGATCGCCGATCTGACGGCAACCCCCGCTGCTTGTGCAGGGTTGGAAGCAGAGGGTTTCTACTTTGCAGCGCTGATGGCGATGACCCAATCCGAAGTATCCGGCGATGTGCTGATCTTGCGCAACGAAGACGGGCACGAAATGGTTTTCAAAGCCGTCGAGTAAACCGCTCGACAAATCGCGACCGCGCTTCAGGTAGCGGGTGATGGCCTAAGGACGGCGCGACCCTGTGCTCCAGAAAATACCCGGTTGTCCGCAATGCATCGGCGATTTCAGAGTCCGGCGCGTGCCCTTCGCCGCGCAAACATGGAGGCAGTGGCAATAGCTTATCCGCCCATTCACCCGCGCCTTGGGCGCTGACGGCCCGACCTGTTTTAGGTGAGACATAAACAAGCCCGACAGTTGCGCCCGTTACCGCACAGGCTGAAAGATCAAGCCCAAACCCCAACTCCTCCAGCAGCGCCAATTCCCAGCGGAGGTACGCCAGCGGCCAGATCTCATCCTGCCCGAGCAGGTCCATCAACTGCTCGGTCTGCTTATAGATCGCCGGATGTGGTTCCCGCTCGGGCAGGCAAAAGGACAGCAACGAAACAACCGCATTCAAGCCTGCCAACGCCAATCGACCCGAAAAGGCGGCCGCTGCCCGCGATCTCAGGGGCTCAACCTGAAACGCTCCGATATGTTCCTCAAGCCGCGCACGCCACAACACGTCCAGTTGCGCACCCGGCTGCAAAATCGGCGCAACTTTGCGGCTGGTCCCACCGCGCACGACACCGGCGTGGCGCCCGTGACCTTCGGTAAAGACCTCGATGATCGCCGCTGTCTCGCCGTGTTTGCGAGTGGTCAAAAGTATGCCGTGATCGCGCCAGTCCAAGTTTGGCTCCGTTGTGCCACTATAGTGGTTTCTAGGAAATCTTATGACTCCCGCACGTTCAAGGTACAAACGGGATGACTTTGCGATGGCAAGTTTGCCCAGGCCGCAATTCCGAAAGGGCAACGACGTTCCGTTGAAAGCCAATGCACATAGGTTCGGAGTTATTCCAACCCTTCCTCATCCAAAAGGTGGCGTCCCTGCCGGTCTTCGACCTCAATCACCCAGAGGTCAGGATCAAAGCTGCGTTGTTTCGAAATAGTGGCGTCCACGTCGGCCTCGGGACCGCTTGAAAGTTCCACCCATTTCCTTTCGCCACTCATCAGATCAAAGCTGCGTTGATAGGCGACCGCCCGACCATCCAGAGTGTTCAGCTTGACCAACACCGCACCAGCCGTGTCATCCCCATGCGCCACAACAAAGGCCGGAATCTCCTGAAACCGCAGCCGAGCTAGATAGGCATGCACCCAAAATTCCGCCGTCAGACGTGTCATTGAACCGCCCTGTCCACTGGGCGTAAGAATTTTCGACGAAAATTCTCGGCCGGCGTCATGCGTTGCCGTCTTTGAAGTCTAGCCCCATTTCCGAATAACGCTCGGATTCCTCAAGCCAGTTGGGGCGAACTTTGACCTGCAGAAACAGGTGAATCTTACGATCGAGGAACTCTTCCAATTCGGCCCGGGCGGCTTGGCTTACAGCCTTAATCGTTTCCCCGCGTTTACCCAGAACAATGCCCTTGTGACCATCTCGCATGACATAGATGACCTGATCAATCTTGGCCGATCCGTCTTTGCGTTCCTCCCAGTTCTCAGTCTCAACCGTCAACTGGTAAGGCAATTCCTGATGCAGCCGCAGGGTCAGTTTCTCTCGCGTCATTTCTGCGGCAATCATCCGCAGAGGTAGATCTGCAATCTGATCTTCTGGATAAAGCCATGGACCTTCGGGCAGCTCGGATGCCAACCATTTTCTCAGGTCGTCAACCCCGTGGCCTTTCTCGGCGGAGATCATGAAAGTCTCAGTAAAGGGGTAACGCGTGTTCAAATCGCTGGTCAGCGCCAGCAGTTTTTCGGAAGGCACCTTGTCAATCTTGTTGATGGCCAGCGCCACCTTGCGACCCTGCCCGATCTCTTCAAGACCTTCCAGAATGCGCTCAACCCCTTCGGTAATACCCCGGTGGGCCTCGACCATAAGAACGACGACATCCGCATCTGCCGCCCCACCCCACGCGGCTGCGACCATAGCGCGGTCCAGGCGTCGACGCGGCTTGAACAGGCCTGGTGTGTCTACAAACACCAACTGCGCGTCACCTTCCATCGCCACACCGCGAATGCGCGCGCGGGTTGTCTGCACCTTGTGCGTCACGATCGAGACCTTAGCCCCGACCATGCGGTTCAGAAGGGTGGATTTGCCTGCGTTGGGCTCTCCGATCAGAGCGATAAATCCGGCGCGTGTGGTCATGTGTCCTGCGATCCTATTTGCAAGTGCGCACCCCTATAGCAGAAACATTGCTTGGGCCAGAGAGATTTGTCGCATTGCCGCCATGCAGCGAGAATGCAAAAGACAAATGACGCGCCCAGCCGAACCGAGCCTGGCCACACCACCATTCACGAAAGACATAGAATGAACCGTCGAGAGTTTATTTTAGGCAGCGCTGCTGCCACCGGAGTACTGGGCGCAGGTGCAGTTGGCCTATCGGCGCGCCCTCAGGAGTTGACCATCCAAGCGGCAAGCTACGCCTTACGCGAACAGATCACCAACGGGATGGTCAGTTTATCACCAAACGCGCCGCCTCCGGTATTGTTTGGCAAACAGGGTGAAGTCATGCGTCTGCCTGTGCGGAACGCTCTGCCTGATTACACAGCTATGCATTGGCACGGGTTGCGTATCCCCAATTCTATGGACGGGGTTCCCTATTTGACGCAGATGCCGATCGGACCAGATGAGGTATTTGACTATGAGTTCACCCCGCCAGATGCAGGCACCTACTGGTATCATCCGCATTGCATGACAATGGATCAGATGGCGCACGGGCTGACAGGGGTACTGGTTGTCGCTGAGGCCGAAGACCCAGGTTTCGACGGTGAGCAGGTGGTCAATCTGCGTGATTTTCGCCTGGATGAGGCCGGGTCTTTTCTGCCCGCTTACACCGCGCGCGGCGCTGCGCGCTCGGGAACCTTCGGCAACGTTCAAACGGCAAACTGGCAGACAGCTGCAACCTATGACCATCCAGCGGGCGCATTGGTTCGGTTGCGTGTTGTCAATACCGACACCACCCGAATCTACAAACTGCACCTTAAGGCTAAGGACGCGAAGATCATCGCCTGGGATGGCCATCCAGTCGCGGTCAGCGTTCCGATGCCCAGCGCCGAGGATCCTTTACTGCTCGGCCCAGGTCAGCGTGTGGATTTTGCGCTGCGCATGCCCGACAGTGAGGGTCAGACCGTCGATGTGATTGCCAAATTCTCCGGTCAGCCCCATCGCGAAATGGTCCAATTGCGAGCAACAGGGAAAAACCAGAGACGTGACTTGCGAGAGTTGCGACCACTAGCCACCAACCCGACGGCCAAACCTGATCTGTCAAATGCCGAGTTACATGAGTTCGTATTCGGCTGGACTCCGGAAGGCGGTGTACCGGACAACGGATTCTGCGGCTCGTTGGGATATAATTTCTGGTCGATAAACCGAACGCCTTGGCCCGGAGATGCAGCCTCTGATCTCGGGTCATTGGCGACGTTGGAGATGGGCAAAAGCTATGTTCTGCGTTTACGCAACGAGTCTCCGAACCTGCACCCAATCCACCTGCACGGTTTGGTGTTTACCCCGCTGCGATCTAATCTGCGCACACTGCCACCTTTGCTGACGGATACGATGTTGCTGCTGAAAGACGAGGTGGTTGAGATTGCACTTGTTGCAGACAATCCGGGTGATTGGGCGTTCCATTGCCACGTGATCGAACACCAAAAAACGGGCTTAACAGGGTTTATTCGCGTCATCTGAGTTTCGGATCAGCTGCGCCGATCCGACCAGAAAGGGGGCCAGCCCCCTCGCCCGGATTTCATCCGGGCACACCCCCGGGATATTTCTGGCCAGATGAAGTCGGATCCGACTTAAATCCGCTGGTTATTTCGTAAGGTCGTCCAGCAACGCCTTAGCCGCCGCTTGTTCGGCTTGACGCTTAGATCCAGCGGTTGCTTGCGCCTCTTTTCCGTTTTGCAGGCGCGCTGCGATGGTGAAAACCGGTGCATGGTCTGGCCCGCTGCGCTTTACCTCAATGTAAGCTGGCGGTTTTTGCCCTCGGGCCTGCGCCCATTCCTGCAAAGACGTTTTTGCGTCGCGCGCATCTGCTTCGACCTTGTGAATGCGCTCTCCCCATAAGGCGAGGATCACATCGCGGGCGGCCTCGAAGCCTGCATCGCGGTAGATTGCGGCAATGACAGCCTCCATTGCGTCACCCAGCAAGGCTTGCTTGCGGCGACCACCAGACAGCATTTCTGAGCGCCCCAGTTTTAATACAGCGCCCAGATCGACCTGTCGGGCCACATCAGCACAGGCCTCTTTTCGGACGAGAGCGTTGAAGCGGGGCGCAAGCTGGCCCTCGGTTGCCTTTTTGTCGGCTTCCAGCAAGGCGGTTGCCATAACAAGACCCAGAACGCGGTCACCCAGAAATTCGAGGCGCTGATTGTCTGGTCGTGTCGGGGACGAAACCGACCCATGCGTCAGAGCGCGCAACAGCAATTCGGGGTTCTCAAACTCGTACCCCAAACGGTTTTGAAACGCTTTTATCTCGGCTGATAGCTTCAATTGACCGCCTTGAAAAAGCGATCACTGCGCCATGTCCAGAAGAACAGCATTGACCGGCCCGCAGACGAGAACATGATGCGATCTGCACGCCCGATCAGGTTCTCATAAGGCACATATCCCACACCACCCGCAGATTGCGGCAGACGGCTGTCGCTGGAGTTGTCGCGGTTATCGCCCATAAAGAAGTAATGCCCTTCAGGTACAGTATAGATACCCGTGTTATCCGAAGCCTGATTTCCGATATTGAGCACATCATAGGATACGCCATTTGGGAGCGTTTCGATCACGCGCGATTTCTCGCAAATGGCACCAAACCCGACCGGTCCGTTTTCACAGCGTGGGCGCAAACCCTGCGGCCCCTGTGGCGCCGCGGTTTCGGTAAATACGCCGTCCGGTTGCTGAGGGATGGGCTCGCCGTTCAAAATGATCTGACCAGCCCGGATTTGAATGCGATCGCCCGGCAAACCGATCAAACGTTTGATAAAATCGCGTTCTGTGACTGGGTGGCGGAAAACGATGACGTCCCCGCGTTCAGGCTCACCGCCCCAAAGACGTGAGTTGTCACCACCCGGAAGCCAACCGCAAACATCCTTGGCGTCGATATTCAGACCAACACTGGGAATGATCACACTGGGGCAAGAGGCGTAGGAATAGCCATAGGCCATTTTGTTGACGAACAGAAAGTCACCGATCAACAGGGTTTGTTTCATCGATCCCGACGGAATCCAAAACGGCTGAAAGAACAGCGTGCGGAACACACCCGCGATCAACAACGCATAAACAATGGTCTTGATCGTCTCCCACACGGGATTTCCGGTTTTGACGTCCTCGGCCATACTGCTCTCCGGTCTTTGGTTTGTTGGGGTGCTACATGCGGGGCCTAAGGTGGCAAGTCAAGGCTGTGCCGTACCATCGTGAAGCGGGCGCGCCTCGATCACCACGAAGGCCTGCGCCCAGGGGTGATCGTCAGTCAGCGTGACATGGATGACCGCTTCGTGCCCGGCTGGTGTCATTTCCCTGAGGCGTTCGGCAGCCCACCCGGTTACGTGCATGATCGGCTGACCCGTTTTCAAGTTGGTCACCGACATATCCTTCCACGCGATCCCCATGCGCAAACCGGTGCCCAGCGCCTTGGAACACGCCTCTTTCGCGGCCCAGCGCTTGGCATAGGTACCTGCGGTGTCGGCTCGCCGTTCGGCCTTGCGCTGTTCGATATCCGTGAAAACACGATTCCGAAACCGGTCGCCAAACCGGTCGAGCGTACCTTGAATTCGTTCTATATTTGCGAGGTCTGTGCCGATGCCGAGGATCATCTGTCTCTCAATTCTGCGATGGCGACAATCAACGTTAATTTACCTCGCTTGGCAAGCGGATGGTGGCTTGGTGGACCCTTGTGGTATGAAAGCTAAAGTAGCATCAAGGGCGAGCGGAATGAACAACACGATTTTATCGGTAGCAACCTTGCTTGGTTTGACACTTGGTGCGGCTGCCCTCGCGCAAGAGCAACCATGTGGAACCAAGGACAACCCCTGTACCGTTGGTGAGCTTAGCTATCGGGTTGTTTTACCGGAGGACCCTGTCGATGCTCCCAGTGTCATCTACCTGCACGGATATGCTGCGACGGCAGATTCCGCTGTTAACCTGCCCAACCTGACGCCTGCTTTCACAGAACGCGGGATCGCCGTTATCGCACCAAATGGACAAGTCGACGTGGGGAACCCAAAGGCGTTGGACTGGGGCGTGCATGACGGGCACCGCTGGCCCAGAGATGATCTGGAAGCGCTTGACGAGATCAAGGCAGATGCCGTGGCGCGCTTTGGTTTGAACGGGGACCAGGTGCTGCTTGCAGGTTATTCGCGCGGGGGGTCGATGGTGTGGGACAAAGCCTGCTACAACCATGATTTTGCATTCGCTTACGCTTCTGCCTCTGGTGCTTTTTGGGAGCCATTTTGGAGGCGCTGCAGCGGCCCAGTACACATGCATCATTCTCATGGTTTTGCCGATCGAACGGTCCCGTTGGAAGGCAGGTTCGTCGTGTTCGGTGGCTACGAGTTCGAACAGGGAAGTGTCATGAAGTCGGTCGAACTGCTGACCCGGACAAATGGATGTGGTCAAATGGCGGACAAGGTAACTATCGAGACGTCATCCTGGATAAAACACTGGGGTAAGTGTCAGTCAGGATCTGTCACCTTGGCTCTTGGTCCCTACGGTCACGGCAGACAAAAAGATTGGGCAGATCAGGTGGCCACCTGGTTTGTTAAATTGACGGCCACCCGCTAAAATCAAGGTACCTTTACCGCGCCTCATCCATCAGGCGGCGCATCTCGGCTATGGCTGGGGTCAGACCCAGGAATATGGCCTCGCCAATCAGGAAGTGCCCGATATTCAACTCTCGGACTTCAGGGAAAGCTGCGACGGGCTGGACGGTATCGTAAGTCAGGCCGTGGCCTGCGTGAACCTCAAGACCTAGCGAATGGGCAAAAGTGGACATTTCACGCAGCGCCTCAAGCTCGCGATTGGCATGATCCATGTCCCCTTCGGCGAAGGCATCGCAGTAGGCCCCTGTGTGCAATTCGATAACCTCGGCGCCGATGCGATGTGCGGCCTCGATCTGGCGGCGGTCGGCAGCTATGAAGATGGACACCCGGCATCCCGCATCGCGTAAAGGCGCAATGAAATGGGCCAGCTTGTTTTCCTCGCGCGCGACCTCCAGCCCGCCTTCGGTGGTACGCTCTTCGCGTTTTTCGGGGACGATGCAAACGGCGTGGGGCTTATGCCGCAAGGCGATTTTCTGCATCTCGGGTGTTGCGGCCATCTCGAAGTTCAGGGGAACGGACAGGACCTCCATCAGACCGTGGATATCGGCATCTGAAATATGACGGCGGTCCTCGCGCAGATGGGCTGTGATACCATCGGCACCAGCCTCTTCCGCCAGTTTTGCGGCGCGCAGTGGGTCTGGGTAAGCACCACCGCGGGCATTCCGTACGGTGGCCACGTGGTCAATATTTACGCCCAATCGCAAAGGGTTCTCAGACATCAGTTGATTCCTTTCCCGAATTCTGGCCCGAGACTAGTGGTTTTGTGAGGGGAACGTCAGCCTCGCTTTCGGCCAAACGTTTGATTTCCTCAAATTTCGCTTTGATCTTGGCACGCCGACGCTGCTGATAGGTGCGGATCAAAGGTAAGCTGAGATAGTGGCAAATAGCCCCGGCCAACAAGCCGGGAAGTATGCCACCAATCAAATAAGGAAAGAAAACCTCGTCATAGAAAATCCGCAAACCGTACCAGTCGGCAACCCGGTCCGTGAACATGGCCAGAAAATTGTCTTTCAGATCGCCCAGAGCATCAGCGAATTTACCCATCAGACCATGGGTATCACCTTCGCGAAACTCGGTACCCAGCAGAAAATGACCGGTTTGCAGACAGATAACCCCGATGGGAACGTAGGTCAGTGGGTTCCCAAAGAAGGTCCCGCTCAGGGCTGCAAGGATATTGCCGTTGATCATGCGCGCCAGAAAGGCGGCTATGAAAAAGTGGAACCCGTAAAACGGCGTGAACGCTGCAAATACGCCGGCACCAATTCCCCGCGCGATCCGCTCAGGCGAGTCCGGTAGTCGGCGGACACGGTGTTTGACGTAGTGAAAAGCCCGGGTCCATCCACCCCGCGGATAGACGAATTCTGATGCGATCTGGACAGGCGAGCGTCGATCTCGGCGCTTGAAAACCACTCCTGATCACCCCTTCTCAACCAGCCGCCACGGCGGTCTTGGTCCTGTCTCTGAACCGTTCGACCGCTGCGACGTCGCTTTCCGCTTCGAGCATCAGCATCAGTGAGTGAAGCTGTTCGAGGTCGCGCAGTTCGACATTGATCAGCAATCGGTAAAAATCCGGTTTGCGGTCGACGAATTCGAGGTTCGAGATATTGGCCTTTTTCTCACCGATCAACGTGCAGATGCGTCCCAATACACCGGCATCATTCCCGATCGTCACATCGATCGTTGCGCCGTAAACGGCGGGGTGCGTCCCCGAATGCCAGTGCAGGTCGACCCACCGATCGGGCTCTCCTTCGAACTCGGACAGTCGGTCACAGTCGATGGCATGCACAACAACGCCTTTGCCGCGATACGTAATGCCAACGATCCGTTCGCCCGGCAAAGGCTGACAGCAAGGCGCGCGGTCAAACTTCTGGCCGGGCTCAAGGCCGATCACCGCGCGGCGCAGCGGAATGGCATCGCCCTCATCCTGCGTCAGTTCAGGATAAACAGCGCTGACCACATCATGAGCCGT
The DNA here is from genome assembly GCF_056538325.1 of Ruegeria sp. BG8. Taxonomy (NCBI): domain Bacteria; kingdom Pseudomonadati; phylum Pseudomonadota; class Alphaproteobacteria; order Rhodobacterales; family Roseobacteraceae; genus Ruegeria; species Ruegeria sp. BG8. Next base: position 30,881 of record NZ_JBQFSZ010000009.1, read on the forward strand.
CAACTCGGCACTACCCAACCGCGCAAGCAGTTCGTGGCGATCTTTGAGGCGCAAGTGTTTCGCAGCCGTATCCAACGCTTTTTCGGTTGCCTTGCGGCCCACATGTTCAAATCCAGATCGCGCCAGTTCCTTGCCGAGTTTGATGAACCGTTCCCGGTCTACTTCGCGCAGCGCACGACGAATGGCTGTGCGCGCCTTACCGGTGACCGCGATTTCAAGCCATGTGACCTGCGGTGTCTGGCCATCCGCAGTGATGACATCAACGGATTGCCCGTTCTTGATCCGCGTCCAAAGCGGAACCCGGATACCGTCCACTTTGGCGCCGACACAAGCGTGCCCGATACGCGTGTGGATTGCGTAGGCAAAATCAATCGGGGTCGCACCGCGCGGTAGCTTGACCACATCACCCTTTGGTGTGAAGCAAAACACCTGGTCCGAATACATCTCAAGCTTGACCGCCTCGAGGAAGTCTTCGTGGTCATCTTCGCTGTCGAATTGTTCGGTCAGGTTGGAAATCCACTTGGCCGGATCAACGGCAAACGGGTTCTCAGATCGCACCCCATCGCGATAGGACCAGTGCGCCGCCACACCGGTTTCGGCCACGTCGTGCATCTGTCGCGTGCGGATCTGCACTTCGACCCGTTTGCCGTCGCGGCCAGACACAGTTGTATGGATCGAACGGTATCCGTTGGATTTTGGCTGACTGATGTAATCTTTGAACCGGCCCGGAACCGCGCGCCAGCGTTGGTGGATCGCGCCCAGCGTCCGGTAACAGTCTTCTTCGGTCTGAGTTATGATGCGAAAACCATAGATGTCGGACAGACGGGAAAAGCCCTGATCCTTCTCCTGCATCTTGCGCCAGATTGAATAGGGTTTCTTGGCGCGGCCGAATACCTCGGCCTCAATGCCAGCCTTTTCCAGTTCATGCCGCATATCGCCAGTGATCCGATGGATCACATCCCCGGTTTCACGTTGCAGCGTGATAAAACGGCGGATGATCGACTGGCGGCCTTCGGGATTCAGAACGCGAAAGGCAAGGTCTTCCAATTCCTCGCGCATCCATTGCATCCCCATACGACCCGCAAGCGGCGCGTAGATATCCATCGTCTCGCGCGCCTTGACGACCTGCTTTTCCGGACGCATCGCCTTGATGGTACGCATATTGTGCAAACGGTCGGCCAGCTTGACCAGAATAACCCGAAGGTCTTTGGACATCGCCATGAACAGCTTGCGGAAATTCTCAGCTTGCTTGGTTTCACGACTGGACAGCTGAAGGTTGGTCAGCTTGGTGACGCCATCGACCAGCTTGGCAACTTCATCCCCGAACAACTCGGACACCTTGCCGTAGTTGGCCTTGGTGTCCTCGATCGTGTCATGCAACAGGGCGGTAATGATCGTAGCGTCATCCAGACGCTGTTCGGTCAGAATGGCGGCAACGGCAACAGGGTGGGTAAAATAGGGTTCGCCCGAGTGGCGAAACTGGCCTTCATGCATCTGCTGCCCGAATTCATATGCCCGGGCGATGCGGTCGGCATTTGTCTTGGGGTTGTAGTTGCGGACCAGCGCAATCAGATCGTCAGCAGAAATCATCCGGTCCGCACCTTCGTTCGAGGGGTTTACCCCTGGCCTTGAGCCTCCATCAGAGCGCGCAGCAGCTTTTCTTCGGACATATCGTCATCTGCAGGCTTGTCCGATTCCGCACCCATCAACAGTGCCATCTGATCTTCTTCTGGCTCGTCGACCTCAATCTGGGTCTGGTTGGCTTCGATCAGACGCTCGCGCAGCTCGTCGGCGCTTTGTGTTTCGTCGGCGATCTCACGCAGAGACACGACCGGATTTTTGTCGTTGTCACGATCGACGGTGATCTGGCCTCCGGCGGAAATCTCGCGCGCACGATGGGCGGCAAGCATTACCAATTCGAACCGGTTTGGAACCTTGTCTACGCAATCTTCAACCGTCACGCGGGCCATGGGGCGCTCTCCGTTACTGAATCCATGTCAGGAAGAGGTTTATCTAAGGGCGAATCCCCGCCTTGACAAGCAGGAAATGCTGCAATCGCACCAATCACAAAGGGGTGACGGCCGCGATATCTTCGGCTGGCAGGTCCATCAGCATTTCGCGAACGGTTCGACCCAATACCGGGTGCCGCCATTCAGGAGCAACATCTGCCATCGGGACCAGCACAAATGCACGATCCTGCAGCCGGGGATGAGGCAGGATCAATTGCTCGGGCGCCAACTGCCTTTGCTCGTCTGCAGACAATGAAAGCCAGCGGTCATATTCCGCCTGATCGGGTAATATCTGATCGCCAAAACAGACCAGATCCAGGTCCAAAGTACGCATCCCCCAACGTTGCACCCTTTCGCGCCCGAACTCGTGCTCGACCTGATGCAACAAGTTCAGCAACTCCAAAGGTTCCAGGTCGGTCTGGATACTAGCCGCAGCATTGACGTAATCCGGACCCGCCCCAGCAGGGAAACAAGGGGTTTCAAAAAAGCGGCTGACGGCGCGAATCATCACACCCTGACGCGAAATTGCGTCAATTGCCTTTTCAAGTGTCACCTTGGGCCCCCAACCACTCAAATTGAGATTCGCCCCCAGTGCGATCACTACTTCTGACGTAAATTTGCGCATTCTACTCCCTATATTCGGTGAATTGCATACTTGCGATACACATTAAATGCCCTAATTATAGGCTGATCAGCGCGTCGCCAATTTCCTGGACTCACTCACGTAACACCCGGCGCTCTGGTTGATACCGGAAGGACCTATTTATGTTTTATAAAGACGAACGGCTAGCGCTGTTCATCGACGGCTCGAATCTTTACGCAGCCGCAAAAGCACTGGGATTTGACATCGACTACAAACTGCTGCGCCAGGAATTCATGCGCCGCGGTAAAATGCTTCGTGCTTTCTACTACACAGCGCTATTGGAAAACGACGAGTATTCGCCGATCAGACCCTTGGTAGACTGGCTGCATTACAACGGCTTCACCATGGTCACCAAACCGGCCAAGGAATACACCGACAGCATGGGGCGTCGGAAAGTCAAAGGAAATATGGATATCGAACTGACCGTCGATGCCATGGAACTGGCACCGCGCGTGGATCATATCGTGCTGTTTTCGGGCGATGGGGATTTCCGCCCTCTGATTGCCAGCCTGCAGCGTCAGGGTGTTCGCGTCTCGGTGGTCTCTACCATCCGCAGCCAGCCGCCGATGATTTCGGACGAGCTGCGCCGTCAGGCCGACAACTTCATCGAGCTTGAGGACCTGCGCGACGTGATCGGCCGCCCTCCGCGTGATGTACCCATGGAGCCGCGCAGCGTTGCGGCTGGTGGGCAATAAATTCCGGCCACTCAAAACCGCAAGGAAATCGGCGCGGTCAGGATAAACACCCTGACCGCGCTTCTTTAACTAGGAACAGGTGCTCAAACATCTGTTTGCTAGCACTGATTCATGTCAGTTCAGTGACGCAGTCCTGTCTGGACCAAGGCCAGGAAAAGACTTACCTGTGGCCTTAAGGAGAACGCGACATGAATAAGCCACCCCTGACCCTGTATCTTGCCGCCCCGCGCGGGTTTTGTGCCGGCGTGGATCGCGCGATCAAGATCGTCGAGATGGCGCTGCAGAAATGGGGCGCACCGGTATATGTGCGCCACGAGATCGTGCACAACAAGTTTGTCGTCGACGGGCTGCGGGAAAAAGGTGCTGTCTTCGTCGAAGAGTTGACGGAATGCCCAGACGACCGTCCGGTCATCTTCTCGGCGCATGGGGTCCCAAAATCCGTGCCCGCCACGGCAGAGCAGCGCCAGATGATCTACGTGGACGCGACTTGCCCCCTTGTGTCCAAAGTGCATGTCGAGGCGCAACGCCACGCGGATGCAGGCCTGCAGATGATCATGATTGGTCACAAAGGCCACCCCGAGACTGTGGGCACGATGGGTCAATTGCCCGAAGGTGAGGTCCTACTGGTTGAGACCGTCGAAGACGTTGCCAATGTGCGGGTGCGCAACCCTGACAAGCTGGCTTTCGTGACCCAGACGACCTTGTCGGTCGATGACACCAAGGACATCATCGCAGCGCTTGAGGCACGGTTTCCTGCGATCGTTGGGCCGCACAAAGAAGACATCTGCTATGCGACCACCAACAGGCAAGAGGCCGTCAAAGCCGTTGCGCCCAAAGCCGACGCGCTTTTGGTGGTGGGCGCGCCGAACTCGTCAAACTCGCGCCGACTGGTCGAGGTTGCCGCGCGCGCAGGGTGCAACTACGCGCAGCTTGTACAGCGCGCGACCGAGATCGATTGGCGTGCTTTAAAAGGCATTTCGTCTGTCGCGATTACGGCAGGTGCATCTGCCCCCGAGGTATTGGTTAACGAGGTCATCGAGGCCTTTCGCGACCATTACGACGTCACCGTTGAACTGGTCGAGACAGCCGTCGAACACGTCGAATTCAAAGTTCCACGTGTCTTGCGGGAACCAGTATGAACGGTATTCCAAAGGCCCCGCTATTTCTGGGCTTGGCCGGACTGATCCCATTCATTTGGGGGGCGCTGACCTATCTGAACGGCGACTTGAACGATTGGGGCCGTGAGGCTTTGGGGTCTCGCTTCGTAGGGCCCTACATTCAACTGTTCTATGGCTCTGTAATCCTGAGTTTCATGTCAGGCGTGCTGTGGGGGTTTGCCACCAAAACATCGGGGGCAAGGGCCGCAACCTGCTACACGCTGTCCGTGCTGCCAGCCCTTTGGGCGTTCTTTCAAACGGGCGGCGGGCCTGTGGCGGCTGGCACGAACCTCATGTGGGGGTTTGCCGGGTTGCTTTTGTTGGATGCCGTGTTCTCTTATTGGCGACTGACACCGGTTTGGTGGATGCGTCTGCGTATGCTTTTGACCGCTGTTGTTTTGGCCTGTCTTGCCGTCGGAGTGTTTTTGTGAGCGATCAAAGAACGATCAACGCCTATACCACACGAGTCGCCGAATACCTGAGCGTCCCTCTGCCCGCCGAACAGATCGAAGCCCGCATGGCCTTTGCCGAAGCCGTTGGGGTCGGCGGGTATGTGCTGGACCTTGGCGCGGGGCCCGGGGCAGACAGCAGCTTTTTCCTGCGTCAGGGGCTTAATGTCCGTGCTCTGGACGCCACGCCAGCTTTCGTCGAACATGCCCGTGAAAACGGCGTGGATGCGCATCTGGGCACCTTTGATGACCTGACCGAAGTCGACGAATACGACGGCGTATACGCAAGCTTCTCCTTGTTGCACGCCCCGCGCGAGAAATTCCCTGTTCATTTGGCCGCCATACACAAAGCGCTGAAACCAAAAGGGATCCTGTTTCTTGGGCTTAAGCTTGGCACGGGTGAACACCGTGACGATCTGGACCGCTATTATACCTATTTTTCCCAGACCGAGATCGAAGAGGCGCTGTCGCTGACAGGCTTCACCATCGACCAGATCACGACCGGAATGGGCACAGGTTTGGCCGGGTCCTATGACGGGTTTATTCTGGTACTCGCGCATGCCTGAACTCTTTGCATATACCGACGGTGCGTGCTCCGGCAATCCCGGTCCCGGCGGCTGGGGTGTCCTGCTGCGCGCCATGGACGGGGACACCGTTCTGAAAGAGCGTGAGTTAAACGGTGGAGAGGCCGAAACAACCAACAACCGGATGGAGCTTTTGGCTGCCATAAGTGCCCTTGAGACACTGGACCGCGCCTCGAAAATCACCGTGGTTACAGACAGCGCCTATGTAAAAAACGGCGTCACAGGCTGGATCTTTGGGTGGAAACGGAACGGTTGGAAAACCTCGAACAAGAAGCCCGTCAAGAATGTCGATCTGTGGCAGCGGCTGGATGAGGCGCAGACCCGCCATGATGTCACATGGGAATGGGTCAAGGGTCACGCGGGCCATCCGGAAAACGAGAAAGCCGATGAACTGGCCCGTGCCGGCATGGCGCCCTTCAAGCCCAAAAAGGCTCAGGCGTGAGCTGGCTTGCCCTGCTTGATTACGCTTCGGTTCTGGTCTTTGCGCTGACAGGTGCACTTGTGGCCAGCCGAGCGCAGCTTGATCTTGTCGGATTTGCATTTATCGCCTGTCTGACCGCTGTAGGTGGTGGAACCGTTCGCGACTTGCTGTTGGATCGGCACCCTGTTTTCTGGGTTGGGCAGCCTGACTACATCCTTATTGCGACGGGCGCAGCGGTGCTGGTGTTCTTTACCGCGCATCTCGTGGAAAGCCGCTACAATTGGCTGATCTGGCTGGACAGTTTCGCTTTGTCTATCGCTGTGGCTGCGGGATCGGCCGCGGCTTTGTCATTGAACCAATCCGGGATCGTTGTTGTTTTGATGGGTATTGCCACCGGATGTCTGGGTGGACTGATGCGCGATGTTGTTTGCAACGAAGTTCCTTTGGTCCTCAAACAAGGCGAACTCTATGTCTCATGCGCGTTTGCAGGGGCAATCACGGCGGTGATGGCCAATCGGGCCGGTTTTGATGACCTGGCCGTGCTAGGAGCATGCGCTTTGATTTGTTGGGTGTTACGGGCAGGCTCGTTGCTGTTTGGCCTCAGGCTGCCCGTCTATAAAAGCCGCCCGCCACGCCGTTAGAAAAGGGGCCATGTTCGCATGAAATGGAAGTTTTACGCCGCAGGCTTTGCACTGCTGACCGCCTGCGCCCCGCAATACACCCCTGTCAGCTTTGTGTCCCAAGGCGACAGGATCATTGCGACAGGCGCAATCGACCACACAACTCTGGACGCATTTCTACAAGCGTCGGCGCAAAATCCTGATGCCAAAACCCTGGTTCTGCAGCATATCGAGGGCTCGGTTGACGACGAAGCGAATGTCATCTTTTCACGGGTCGTCCGGGAGCGGGGGTTCAACACGCTTGTACCCTCGGATGGACTGGTTGCCTCGGGCGGTACCGATCTGTTTCTGGCTGGACGTCAGCGTACGCTTGAACCGGGGGCCTGCGTCGGCGTTCACAGTTGGGGCGGCTTCAACATCGAAGGCAGCGAGCTGCCTAAGGACGATCCGGAGCATGACCGCTATCTGGATTACTACAATGACATCGGCGTAGATGAGGATTTCTACTGGTTTACGCTTGAAGCAGCACCAGCCGACGGCATGCACTGGTTGAACACCACCGAAGCTGCGATTTACGGGATGACAACGGGCCAAACACCACAGCTTGGGTCAGCGGAAACATGTGACGCACGCTAGCCAGACCAAGGCTTAGCCAACAGGAAAACGACGAACTAACGACGCAGATACGTTTTCCAAACCCAGATCACCAGCAAGGCGCCAAGAACGGCGCCGACAAAGCCAGACAGCCAGCCGGATACGGCAATCAGCGCGCGCAACAGGAACCCGCCCACCAAAGCGCCGACAATCCCGATGAGCATCGTGGTTGGGATATCCGCCTCAATCCGCATCAAGCGGGTGGCCAGAAATCCCGCTGCTGCTCCGATGACAATGAGGGCAATAACCGGCACGCTATTTTCTCCAATGGGTTGGAACGATGATAAGCGCTCCGATCGAAGAGACAATGGCGTTCAACCCCGGCGACCCGAAGGCAAAGCCAAATCCGAACATCCTGCGCAACATGATCTGTGCGAAATAGAAAAGAAACGCGCCGCCGATACAGATAATGATGGATTGAAGATATCCATTGCGCGTGAAACCCGACTTTTCGGACAGCGATCCAACGGCCGCCGCGATCAGCACTGTCCCGATTAACGTCAAATACACCTGGATCGTCCCTTTGTTATAGTTGACTGCCTTTGGTCACGTTCCAACCGCGCAGAAATGTCTCTGCATCCTGTGCGCCCTTGCCCGCCCTTTGAAGGCGCAGCAGTTCAACGGCCCCATCTCCACATGCAACCCGCAAAGAATCGTTGAGAACCTCACCGGGGGCGCCGTGCCCATCCACAAGCCGAGAGGCCAGCAACTTAACCCGTTCGCCCTGAATCTCGGTCCATGCGCCGGGAAAGGGTGAAAGCCCACGGATCAGGCGGTCAATTTCAATGGCTGGCCTCGCCCAATCGACCCGCGCCTCGGATTTGTCGATTTTGGATGCGTAGGTCACTCCGTCCTCTGGCTGAGGTTCTGGAGTGAGTTCCGGCAAACATGTCAGGGCGTGCACGATCAGGTCGGCCCCCAACTCAGACAGCCGGTCATGCAATTGCCCTGTCGTCTCTTCGGCCCCAATGTCGGTCGCTGCGCGCAACAGGACGGGGCCCGTGTCCAAACCGGCCTCCATCTGCATGATACAGATGCCCGTCTGCGCGTCGCCCGCCATGATCGCACGATGAATCGGCGCGGCACCGCGCCAGCGGGGCAGAAGGCTTGCGTGGATATTCAAGCATCCGTGCCGCGGCGCATCCAGAATTGGTTGCGGCAACAACAAGCCATAGGCCACGACAACTGCCACATCCGCGTTCAGTTCGGCAAAACTGGCCTGTTCTTCCGCAGACTTCAGGGAAACCGGATGGCGAACAGTCAGGCCCAGCGCGGTCGCGCGCGCATGCACCGGCGTTGGACGATCTTTCTTGCCGCGACCCGCCGGACGTGGCGGCTGGCAGTAAACAGCCGCTATTTCATGCCCTGCCGCGACCAGCGCATCCAGAACCGGAACAGAGAAATCCGGCGTTCCCATGAAAACAACGCGCATTTTCAGCCCTGCTTTTTCGCTTTTCGCAGCAACATGTCCCGCTTCACTTTGCTGAGGCGGTCAAAGTACATCCTGCCATTCAAATGGTCGATTTGATGCTGAACACTCGTCGCCTCAATGCCAACAAAGTCTCGGCGATCGATGAAACCCTTGTCGTTCAGAAACTTGACCGTCACTGCGCGCGGGCGCTTTATCTTGGCGGACACGCCGGGCAAGTTCGGGCTGGCCTCATCATGTTCGCGCAGCTCAACCGAACTGTGCAGGATTTCCGGGTTCGCCAGTCGCGTGGCCCGGCCGCGTTCCGCCGACCCGTCAACGACGGCCAGTCGCAACATCACACCGATTTGAGGCGCTGCAAGGCCGACCCCCGGCATTGCCTCCATCGTGTCGATCATGTCTTGCCAAATGGCGCGAATGTCATCGGTGATTTCGACCACATCTTCGGCCTTGGTCCGAAGACGTTTGTCGGGCCAGGGCAAACAGGGCCGAACGCTCATGCGCGGGCCTGCTCGCGTTTCAGCTTTTGCATCTTGCGTGTGATCATCTGACGTTTCAGCGGTTTGAGGTAGTCGATGAATAGCTTGCCGTTCAAATGGTCAATCTCATGCTGAACGCATGTCGCCCATAGGCCATCAAACGTTTCCTGGCACGCGTTGCCGTCCTGGTCCATCCAGGTTACGTCCACAACCTTGGGGCGGGTTACGTCCGCATATTGGTCGGGAATCGACAGGCAACCTTCCTCGTACACATTGGTCTCATCCGAAGATGCGATGATCTCGGGGTTGAACATGACCAATGGGCGCGGTTTCTCGCCCTCTTCTTTGACGCAATCCAACACGATCAACCGGTCCAGCACACCAATCTGTGGCGCGGCCAGGCCAATACCGGGCGCATCGTACATGGTCTCCAGCATGTCGTCGGCCAGCTTGCGCAGCTCGTCCGACAGATCCGCCACGGGGGTACAGACCTTTTTCAGGCGGGGATCGGGATGGATCAGAATATTACGTTTCATGAGGTTGATTTATGCCATCGCACGCTTCACCGCAACGCCCCCTTGCACCTGCCGAGATAGAGATTAGCTTTCGACCCGACAGATGGAGAAGACATGACTTTCAACGACCTGATCGACCGCCGGGGAACCAACAGTTCAAAATGGGACAAGATCGAAAGGATCTATGGCATCTCACCCGAGGATGGGTTGGCCATGTGGACCGCCGATTCCGATTACCCGACGGCTCCGTGCGTGGTTGATGCGGTCAAGCGCGCGGCCGATCACGGGGTGTTCGGTTATTCCTGGATGCACCCTGATTATCTGTCATCCGTTCAATGGTGGATGAAAAACCGACATGGCTGGGATATCGACACCGATTGGGTTTTGACCTCGCAAGGGTTGGGCAACGCGATCGCCCTTTGTATCGACGTTTGGACCCAGCATGGCGACGGCGTCGTCATATTCACTCCGGTCTATCATGAGTTCGCGCATAAGGTGAACAAAGCCGGGCGCCGCGTGGTCGAATGCCCGTTGAAACGTGCCGGAGACGGTTACGACCTTGATCTTGAAGACGCGCAGTCTCGGCTGAACGGAACAGAGAAGCTGTTGCTGTGGTGTTCGCCTCAGAACCCGTCGGGACGGGTGTGGTCGGCGGATGAACTACGCGCGGTCGCAGCCTTTGCAGAACGGAACGGGCTGATACTTGTATCGGATGAAATTCACCACGATCTGGTCTATCCCGGCAGCACGTTTGTTCCCATGGACGTTGCCGCCCCGGATGCCCGCCCTTGGACAGTCACCCTGACCGCAGCATCCAAGACATTTAACATCGCCGGTCAGCGGACCGGAAACATCATCATCCCAGACGCTAAACTGCGCGCCGAGATGCGCCACCGGATTCAAACGCTTGACTATGACCCAAGCGCTTTGGGCGTAGCCATGATCACCGCCGCTTATACACCCGAGGGTGCGGCCTGGGCTGATCAGCAAGTCGCGCATTTGGCCGAAAACTGTCGCGTGTTTGATGCCGCTATCGCAGAGATACCCGGCCTTTGGTCAATGCCCCTTAAGGCGACGTATCTAGCATGGGTCGATTTTTCTGGCACAGGCATGGACCATGCCGAGTTCATCCGACGTCTGCGCGAGGATGCAAAGATCGCCACGTCTCCGGGTCCCGGTTTCGGCGCGGGAGGTGAGACGTTCGAGCGTTTCAATCTGGCCACGCAACGAGGTCGCGTCGAAGAAGCCTGCGAACGCTTGAAACGCGCTTTTTCAGATCTGCAGTAAACAATCACCCAGCGGTCAACCCGTTGGGTTTTGCTTTAGTCTTCTTTGCCCAACAGCGCGATAGGCGCGTCCGGCGCACGATAGAAATCCAGCGGTGCTCTGTCGGCGGCGGCCGTGCTGCGCTTGAATTCGTAGCGCATTTCACCCGCTTCATCCTGATCTGCAATGATCAGGCATTGGTACAAATGGTTGGCACCATCGTAGATATCGACCAGACCGCGCAGACGCGGCGTAGTTTCGGCCTCAACCGTAAAACCGTCTTTCCACAATCTTAAAATCTTAAACGTATTGTCGCCGTATTCGACACGAAGGCGGCTGGTTTTCTTCAGACCCGCGATTCGCGCCGCATCTAATTCGGCGCTTACTTCCTTTGAAACATAAGTAGACATAACAAATTTCCCCCGCAGCGGACTCCATTTTGAAGGACTGAATGTAAAAATCCAGTAAAACGAAGTGCATGAGAGCCGTAATTCACGACCTGTTGCACTGAGATACCCGGCCAACCTGTGCGCAGACGCAGGTCACATGCGCGTTGCAACGCATAGGAACTGGCGCATGTGCCACCTATGTTTTCCCAAACCGGAATTCGGAGGAAATCAGCATGGGCTTGTTGGTCGACGGCAAATGGCACGACACATGGTATGATACGAAATCCAGCGGCGGCGCGTTCAAACGCAGCGCTGCGCAGTTCCGCAACTGGTTGACCGCGGATGGCAACCCCGGCCCGTCCGGCAAGGGCGGCTTTAAAGCCGAACCAGATCGCTACCATCTGTATGTCAGTCACGCCTGCCCATGGGCCCATCGCACATTGATTTTTCGCGAGTTGAAAGGGTTGAACGACCTGATCTCGGTTTCGGTCGTGCACCCGGATATGCTGGACCAAGGCTGGACTTTTGAAACCGACGACAAAGGGGCAACGGGCGACGACCTCTACGGACTAACCTACGCCCATCAGATCTATACCAAAGCTGATCCGGCCTATTCCGGTCGTGTGACTGTGCCTATCCTTTGGGACAAGCAGCAAGAAACGATCGTGTCGAATGAGAGTTCGGAAATCATTCGGATGTTCAATTCGGCTTTCGACGGGATCACCGGAAACACGGACGAGTATTGGCCCGAGGCGATGCGAGAGCAGATCGAAGAGGTCAACGCTCGTATCTATTCCGACGTGAATAATGGTGTTTACAAGTCCGGTTTCGCAACAAGCCAGGCTGCCTATGACGCGGCAGTTAACCCGTTATTCGATACACTCGACTGGCTTGAAGAGCGCCTGTCGCAAAACCGCTATCTTATGGGTCATCGCGTCACCGAAGCCGACTGGCGGTTGTTTACCACGCTGATCCGGTTCGATCCGGTGTACCACCTGCATTTCAAATGCAACCGGCACCGCCTGATCGACTATCCCAACCTTTGGGCCTACACGCGTGAGCTGTACCAATGGCCGGGCGTTGCGGCGACGGTCAACTTGGACCATATCGTCCGCCACTACCATTACAGCCACGAGAGCATTAATCCCCATCGGATCATCCCGACTAACCCCCTGCTGGACTACACAGAGCCGCACGGCCGCGGTCAGCGTCCCGCAGCATAATGCTCAACCAACGCCGCCAGATCTTCGGGCGGCGTTGCGCTTTGAACATAGGCACAGGCGTTTGCACTATGAGCAAAGATTGAACCATCCGAAAAAAATGTGGTGTTGGTCACAAAGATCACCCGCGCCTCGGGGCGGCGATAGCTGGCAAAATCAGCAACAGCCAGGGCGCTGCCGGTTTCCAACACAAGATCCAGAACGATTATGTCGAACTCGGCCCCATAAAGCGCCAGTATCGCGGCTTCTTGCCCGCTGACCAAAGTGACTTCAGCCCCCTGCCGTTCAAGGTGCCGCGTCCAGACCCGACCTAAGTCGGGGTTACTCTCAACAATCAAAACATTCATAAGTGACAACCTCGGCACGTTTTGTGGTGAGCGGTGCCGATCCCTAAGGTTTGTGATCACGCGATTTCGTTAACAAAGTGTTAACGCGATTTGCCGGTTCGGTGAGCCATGCGGATTCGCTTGTCAAAATGGCAGAAATCCGCTTGAAACAAGCTCAAACACGCGATTCCGGCAGATACCCGATGACAAGCTCTGACAAAAACTTGAACCCGCGCGCCGCTCGGGACCACGGCGGCGGGCTGGACGGGGCTGTTTCCACCTATGGGGGAACGCGGGCCGACTGGATCGATTTGTCGACAGGAATCAACCCCGATCCCTACGCGGTCAGCGGTCTGACATCCGAAGACTGGACCGCCCTACCCGACCACGGGGCGTTCGAGCGCCTGACAGATGCTGCGCGCAGTTTCTGGTCGGTGCCAGACAGCGCCATGATCCTGCCTGCACCGGGGGCTTCGGCGGTCATCGCGCGCATCCCTGCATTGGCACCTGCAGGTCGCGTGCAGATCACCATGCCCACCTATAACGAACACGCTGCCGCCTTTAGCGCGCAAGGTTGGAGTGTTCAGGCCGAAGGTCCGACCGAAGCACGGGTGATCGTAAACCCAAACAATCCGGATGGTCGCTATTGGTCAGAAGCAGACGCCAATGCGCCGCTGACCATTATCGACGAGAGTTTTTGCGACGTTGATCCCGCGGCCTCTTTGATACATCTGAGCGAACGCTCAGGCGTTGTAGTGTTAAAGAGCTTCGGGAAATTCTGGGGCCTCGCCGGGCTTCGGCTGGGGTTTGCAATTGGTGATCCAAACCTGATCTCTCGCCTGAACGATCTGACCGGGCCATGGGCTGTGTCCGGCCCCGCCTTGCGTGTCGGCGAACAGGCCTTGCGCGATGTGGCATGGGCAAAGGCAACGCGTCAAAAACTGGAGGCAGATGCCAAAAGGCTGGATCACCTGATGACAACCAAAGGTGCCAATCTGGTCGGTGGCACCCCTTTATTCCGCCTTTACAATGTTGACGACGCGGCGGCGTGGCAAGCACGGCTGGCCCGAGCCCATATCTGGAGCCGCATCTTTCCCTACTCGAAAACCTTCCTTCGCCTTGGGCTGCCACCAGCAGACGCTTGGGACAAGTTGGAGGCTGCACTTTGAGCACCTCCTTTCTTTTGGTCTGCGCCATGTGCCTGGACGCTGCTCTGGGCGAGCCCAAGTGGCTTTGGTCCCGGTTGCCCCACCCGGCCGTGTTGATCGGAACCGGGATTGGTTGGTTGGATAAGCGCCTGAACAACGGCACAAACAAACGTCTCAAAGGTGTTGCGGTCGTTGCCATTCTGGTCTTGGGCGCATTGATACTGGGGTTAGTGCTGGCACAGTTCGGCTCCTTGGTTGAGATTGTCGTATGTGCCATCTTGCTCGCGCAGAAGTCGCTCGTGACACATGTCCGCGATGTTGGTATTGGCCTGCGCAGCTCTTTGGCCGAAGGCCGGGCCAAAGTGGCAATGATCGTTTCCCGTGACACGCGTGACATGACCGAAGCACAAGTTGCGCGGTCCGCCATCGAAAGTGCTGCAGAAAACCTCAGCGACGGGGTCATTGCGCCCGCCTTCTGGTTCTTGGTGGGTGGGCTGCCCGGCCTGTTGATCTACAAGGCGGTGAACACTGCGGACAGCATGATCGGGTACCGGACGCTGCAATATCGCGAATTTGGATGGGCATCCGCCAGGTTTGACGACCTGTTGAACCTCATCCCTGCCCGCCTGACATGCGTGATGATCGTTGCGCTGACGGGGCAGCGGGATCAGTGGTCTGATATTGTGGAAGATGCGTCCCGCCATATCTCGCCCAACGCCGGTTGGCCCGAAGCTGCGATGGCACGCGCGCTGAATGTCGCCCTGGCCGGGCCACGCAGCTATGATGGTCAGTTGCGCGATCTGGCTTGGGTCAATGGCAGGTCTCCGCGCGATATCGGTGCACCGGAGGTTTTCCGCGCATGCAACATGCTCTGGCGGGTTTGGGGGCTTGCACTTGGCCTCGTGTCGATGTGGTTTAGTCTGGGTTTCATTCTCTGACGGATCATCTGATGCGCATTCTCTATAGCCTTGCTGCCGCAACTCTGTTCGCCACGTCTGCCTTCGCCCAATGTGGCGGCAACTTTGGTAGCTTCGTGAATGGCCTGAAAGCCGAGGCCATTCAGAAAGGGTACAGCAAAGCCACCGTCGACGCCTTTTTCAATGGCGTTCAGCAAGACGGCGCGGTTCTCAAAGCAGATCGCGCGCAGGGCGTTTTTCAAAGACCGTTCATCGATTTTTCCCGCCGCCTGATTTCAGCCAACCGGATCGAACGCGGACAAGCTATGTCACGCAAATACGATGCTGTTTTCAACCGGATCGAGCGGGAATACGGCGTTTCGCGCGGTGTCTTACTGGCGTTTTGGGCATTCGAGACGGACTACGGCGCAGTGCAGGGCGATTTCAACACACGAAACGCCTTGGTAACGCTCGCCCATGATTGCCGCCGACCCGACCTGTTCCGCCCTCAGATTTTCGCAGCTATTGAACTGTATCAAAGGGGGAACTTTGATCCTTCCCGCACTACCGGAGCATGGGCGGGTGAGATCGGGATGGTGCAGATGCTGCCGCAAGATATTCTTGAAAACGGTGTGGACGGCGACGGCGATGGTACTGTTTCGCTAAAGACATCGGCCCCAGACGCGCTGGTATCCGGTGCCAAGATGCTGTCGCATCTGGGTTGGCAACCGGGCCAGCCGTGGCTGCAAGAGGTCACGGTTCCGCCCCAGATGGATTGGTCCCTGTCCGGCCCGGGAAAGCCGCGCCCGATCGCAGAGTGGCAGTCAATGGGTATTCGTGCCCGCAGCGGCGCGCTGACCGATCTGCCCGCCTCATTGATTCTGCCGCAGGGGCAGAAGGGGCCCGCATTTCTGGCCTACCCCAACTTTGACGTCTACTTCGAATGGAACCAAAGTTTTGTCTACGTCCTGACGGCCGCCTATTTCGGCACTCGTCTGGAAGGCGCGCAGATTTATGACGCAGGCAGCACACCACAAGGCCTGTCGGGCGCTCAGATGAAACAGTTGCAAACCAAATTGCAGGCACGCGGGCACGACGTCGGCAAGATCGACGGTATTTTGGGGGCCGGAACCCGTGCAGCAGTTCAGGCCGAGCAATTGCGCCTGGGCCTACCCGCCGACGCGTGGCCGACAACCGATCTGCTGAATCGCTTGTAAAAGCTATTACCGCGCCAGGAATTCTGACACGCGCGCAAGACCTTCGCGCAAAATCTGCGGGTTGTTGGCATACCCAATCCGCAAATAACCTTCCATGTTCAATGCGGAACCCGGCGTGAACATCACGCCGGTTTTTTCCAACAAAGCCACACAAAGCTCGCGTGATGGCATCGGAAGATCATACTTGAGCAAAGCGGTCGTACCGGACTTTGGCCGCACCCAGGTAATCTTGGGCTCTTGCGCCACCCATTTGGCCAGAATGTCGAGATTTCCGCGCGTTATATCTTGGCTACGGGCAAGGACTGCGTCTTTATTTTCCAACGCCAGTGCCGCAAAATGATCATCGATCAGGCCGACCGAGATCGTGTCATAGTCGCGGTGAATGGCAATCTCTTCGATCAGGGTTTCAGGCGCGACCACCCAACCTAACCGCAGACCGGCCAAAGAAAAGGCTTTGGACATTCCTGCCGTACTGATCCCCTTTTCATAGATTTCGGCGATCGAGGCGGTTATCCCGTTACCCTCCTGATCCGTGCCGCGATAGACCTCGTCACATAGAACCCAGACATCGTTCTGACGCGCGATCTCGGCAATTTGTTCCAACATCTCGCGCGGGATCAGCGCGCCCGTTGGGTTATTGGGGTTGTTCAGCGCAATCAGACGTGTGTCGGGCGTCACCATGGCGCGAAGCGCGTCGAGATCCGGTAGCCAACCATCCTCTTCACGCAGCATCAATTGCTCTACGCGAGCTCCAATGCTGGTCGGGATCGAATAATGCTGCTGATAAGTAGGTACGACAGCGACGACATGGTCACCACGGCTCACAAGGGTTTTGTGCACCAGCATATTTGCACCGATGGTGCCATGCGTCACGATGATGTTGGTTGGGTTTTGTCCCGGATACAGCGTTGCAATAGCGTGACGCAGACGGTCCGATCCCTCAATCGCACCATAGGTCATCTTCATCGGCAGCAACTCGGACAGATCGGTGTCGTTCCTACCGGCCAGCCGCAGAAGCTGTTCGATCGTCAGGCTTTCAACGCATGTCTCGGCAAGGTTCCAGTCGCAGCGGGTTTCCCACTCGTTCATCCAAAGCTCGACGCCGAACGGTTCAATCTGCATGGCTGGCTACCTGTCTGTCAAAATCCAGACGGTGATAGCTTGGAACCCCTCATGTATCCAGCACGTAAATTGCGATGCGGCCCGTCACTCCGCCCGAACTGGATAACGGTCCCCGTTTTCGTCAATCAGGATCAAACGCTCGCCGCTGCGAACGTACAGATCACAACGGCTGAACCCATTTCGATAGGCAATGCAGATGCTGCCATCCTCGGCGATGGAATAGGTACCAAACGCAGATTCACCGCTGGCATAGGTGTATGAATATGCCCCACCTGCGGAAAACTTGGATTGGCCGTCATCAAAAAAGGTGAGCGTTCGACCCGCCAGAGCTTCCAGCTCGGCGTGAGTCAGGGGAACATCACCGGGTTTAACAGGCCAGTCAGCCGCCGCAACAGGGCCAGCAGCCAAAAGACCAAGGATCAAAAAGCGCGTCATTTAGGCAGTCTAGCCGGAACTTACCTGCAACGGGCATAACGTTGCGGTGATGGATCACGCGACCATCTGCTCGGCCTTCTTCAGATCGACCGAGACCAGCTGACTGACACCCTGTTCCTGCATCGTTACGCCAAACAGACGATCCATACGTGCCATCGTCACCGCGTGGTGCGTGATGATCAGGAAACGCGTGTCGGTCTGGCGGCACATCTCGTCCAACAGGTCGCAGAAGCGCGTCACGTTTGCGTCGTCCAGCGGAGCGTCGACCTCGTCCAGCACGCAGATCGGGGCCGGATTGGCGAGGAAGACGCCAAAGATCAGCGCGGTTGCGGTCAGGGTCTGCTCGCCGCCCGACAACAGGCTTAGGGTCGAGAGCTTCTTGCCCGGCGGCTGACACATGATTTCAAGCCCGGCATCCAGTGGGTCATCGCTTTCGACCATGACCAGATTGGCCTCACCCCCGCCGAACAGGTGCTTGAACAGCATCGCAAAGTTCGAGTTCACCTGCTCGAACGCGGTCAACAAACGTTCACGCCCTTCGCGGTTGAGGCTGGCGATACCACTTCGCAGGGCCTTGATCGCCTCTTCCAGATCGGCCTTTTCGCCGTTCAGCGTGTCGAACTCATCCTGAACTTCCTTGGCATCCTCTTCGGCCCGCAGGTTCACAGCACCCATGGCGTCGCGCTGACGCTTGTGTCGGTTGACCTCTGCTTCCAAAGCATCCGCTGCAGGCATCTGGTCGGGATTAACGTCCAGTTGATTGAGCAGTTGGTTCGGTGTCAGTTGCTGATCTTCAGCAATCCGTTCGGCTGCCGCGGCAACGCTTTCCTTTGCGGCATCGCAACGTGCCTCAGCCGCTGCGCGTGTCTCGCGCGCCTCTGAGGCCAAACGTTCCGCATCCCGTTCGGCAATGACAGTCTCGCGCTGATGAGTTTCCGCAGCGGCCAGTTTATCCGCAGCATCTGCGCGGCGCGCCTCGGCGGTTTCGATCAGCTCGTTCAGTTCTTCACGCGCTTCGGCAATTTCGCTGGGGGCGGCCATTGCCTCGGTTAGCTCTTCTTCCGAACTTTCCTTACGCTCAGCCAGTTCCGAGATGCGTTTTTCGGCTGTTTCAAGCCGGTGTTTCCAGCCGCTCAGGTCTTTCGTCACCTCTTGGGACCGCCGTGTTCGGGCTTCGCCCTCGCGACGCAATTCGTCATGCGTTGAGCGGTGCGTCAGCATGGTAATGCGGGCGGCTTCTACTGTTTGCTTGATATCCTCGACCTGGGCCCTGGCATTGTCCAAATCACCCAAACCCGCCAAGGCACCCTCGGCCTCGCGCAACTGCGCACGGGCGGACATCGCGTCCTCTTTGTGGCGGTCTACTGCCAGAGTCAGAGTCTCCAGCTTGCCTTGCGCCAAGTTGCGATCTGCCTCTGCCCGGCTCAGGTGGCGCGCCGTTTCGGCCATTCGCTGATCGGCAGCGCGTCGCGCTTCGCGGGCGCGGCGATCCGCTTCGGTCACATCGGCCAGTTGCTGCGAAAGCGCCTCATGCGCTGCACGAGCTCCGTCTGCTTGCGCTTCGGTCCGCGTCAGTTCCTGCTTCAGCGCTTCCAGCTTGTTTAGCTGCTCTAACCGCAAAGCCGCAGCACTAGGCGCATCCTCGGCCCAGGCACGAAAACCGTCCCAACGCCAGAGGTCCCCAGCAAGCGAAACCAATCGCTGACCCGGCTTGAGAGACGCTTGCAGACGCGCACCTTGCTCGGCATCGACCAAACCGATCTGCGCTATCCTGCGGCTCAGGCGATCTGGTCCGGAAACATGCAGGGCCAGCGGCTCAGCCCCCTCGGGCAATGGCTGATCCGCATCATATCCAGCGACTTGCACCCAGCCCGACGGCCCGTCCCCGTCAACCAGCGGTGCACGCAGATCGTCTGCCAATGCGGCACCCAGCGCTTTTTCATAGCCAGAGGCCACGCGCAGCATATCCAGCACCTGACCGCCTTCGGCTGTGTCCCGTTCGACCAGCTTTGCCAAAGCCGACGTTTCAGCCCTTATCGCACCCAGTTCACCTTCGGCCTCTGACCGTTGCGCACGCGCCTCGGCTTCGCGGGCCTGCGTTTCTGTGCGCAGTTCGTCAGCCGTAGCCAGTGCTTCTTCGGCGGCTTCTGCAGCTTCGCGTGCCTCGACTTCGCCTTCTTGCGCGGCTTCAAAGGCTTCCGCGGCGTCGTTTACCGCACCCCGCGCCTCGTCTACCGCAACGCGCGCCTTTTCTTCCTCGGCCTCTGACCGCGCCAGCGTTTTTCGGCTGTCTTCCACAAGCCGCTGTGCCGACTGGTGCCGCGCGACAAGGCGAGCCATATCTTCGGTCTCTTGTGACAGACGATCTTCGCGATCCTGCAGGACCGAGGCCGCCTCACGCGCGATCTCGGCGGCCTCGGCCACCTTGTCGTCGTGACCCTCGGCTGCTTTTGCCAGTTCACGCGCTTCCCACTCCAAACGTTCGATCATTTGGCCCGCATCACGATTGAGGCCGGTCTCACGTTCGATATCGTGGCCAAGTTGTTGAATGCGGTTGGTCAGGGTCTCAATCGTCTGGCGGGCGCGGGCCTCCTGATCGGCAAGCTGGTCACGCTGCACATGGTGCCGCTGTAGAACGGCTGCGGCGATCGCCTCTTCCTCGCGCAATGGCGGCAACATTTCTTCGACTTCCGCGCGTTTGGCGGCGGCGGCACGCGCTTCGGCCTCAGCCCGGGATGCCTCGGTAATCCGCTCGCGCAGCTTGTCTTCTGCCTGTTGGCGGGCGATGTCCGCTTCTTTCCAGCGGCGGTACAGCAACATGCCCTCAGCCTGCCGCAACTGCTCGCCGATTTCGCGGTATCGCGCGGCCTGACGGGCCTGCCGCGCAAGCTGCGCCAACTGAGTTCCAAGCTGCTCAAGAACGTCGTCCACGCGGGTCAGGTTGGATTCGGTTCCTTTCAGCTTTAACTCGGCTTCGTGTCGGCGCTGATAAAGGCCCGAAATACCCGCTGCCTCTTCCAGAATACGACGGCGGGCGCGCGGTTTGGCATTGATCAATTCCGCAATACGGTTCTGCCCGACCAACGCCGGGGAATGCGCGCCTGTCGAGGCGTCCGCAAACAGCATTTGAACGTCGCGGGCACGCACATCCTTACCGTTGGTCTTATACGCGCTCCCGACATCCCGCGTAATACGGCGGATGATCTCTAGCTGATCATTGTCATTGAAACCTGACGGGGCCAGACGTTCCGAATTGTCCATCGTCAGGACAACCTCGGCAAAATTGCGCGCCGGACGTGTGGCCGCCCCCGCAAAAATCACGTCTTCCATCGCGCCGCCGCGCATGGATTTCGGGCGGTTCTCACCCATCACCCAACGCAGCGCTTCCAGAAGGTTTGACTTGCCGCAACCGTTGGGACCCACAACTCCGGTCAGTCCGTCCGCGATAATCAGATCGGTCGGATCGACAAAGCTTTTGAAGCCGGTAAGTTTGAGTTTGCTAAAGCGCAAAGGCAATAAGTCCCGTGATTCCTATATCACGAAGTCTGCGCAACGGATTGGTCCCGAGTCAACGGAGTTGCGCAGGATATGGGATATTGGGCGAACTTATCCACAACATCTTGCCAAAATACGCGGAAATACGCGTAGGTCAGAAGGGCGTACACTCAAAGACCTGATAGCCATAATCGTCGCCACTACGGTCGAAAAGGCCCGTATCTATACATTCGTAGTTCGGTCGGGTGATGACCGTCAGCAGCAGACGTTCGCCAGCACTGCGGTCACAGCCCAACACGCCAACTGTCACGGCAGCATCTCCCAGAACATCTAGAATCGGGCAACCTGAAACTTGCGCCATCGCCAAAGCTGCCCGGTCACGGATTGGCCCAAGACGTGGAGCGTATTGGGTGTTAATGCGCACGGCCTCTGCCAGATCACCGCGTATCCGCACGTCGAAAACACTGCCATTCACCGCCACGCGGGTCGCAGGTACCTCGCGAAAATGAGGCGTTCCGGCCGAGCAAGCAGCCAACAGCAGCAAAGACAAATACCGGATCATGGCCACAGTATGGGCTAAGAATGGTTAACGGTTTCTTTCTGCTGGTTAGTTGCGAAGAACGTCGCCCAGGCGACGAATACCCTCGCGGATCGTGTCTTCATCCGAGTTCGAAAAACTCAACCGGATTGTATTGGCACCCGAGCCATCCGGAAAAAACGCCCGGCCCGGTACAAAAGCCAGTTTGACCGTTGCCAGAGCCCGGGCCAACAAGTCGGCCCCGTCAACACCCTGCGGCAGAGTCAACCAGATGAACATACCGCCTTCAGGTCTGGTCCACTCGACTCCATCGGGCATGTGTTCCTGCAGCGCGACCAGCATCGCATCCCGACGCGCACCATAGGTTTTGCGGATCATCGGAATATGCGTGTTAAAACAGCTGCGAGCGACGTCGTTGATCGCCATTTGATTGATTGTCGCCGAATGCAGGTCTGCGGCCTGTTTGACCAGAACAAGCTGCGAGATGATCGGCGCGGCTGCCACTACCCATCCGACCCGAAGGCCCGGCGAAAGTGTCTTGGAAAAACTGCCGCAATAAATCGTTCGGCACGCCTCAATCCCACCTTTTCGCGCCTGTTCCAGCGCAAGGACCGGGGGAATAGCATCGCCGTCATAGCGCAAGGCTTGATACGCCCCGTCCTCGATCACCGCGATGTTCAGCTCATCCGCCAAATCCAGCAAGGTCTCGCGCCCGCGCAAATCCACGGTCTCACCAGTCGGATTGGCAAAATCCGGTGAGAGGTAGGCGAACTTGACGCGCCCCTCCTTCGCGGCCTTAGTGTATTCGCGAGCGCCCCGATTTCCATTCAAAATCAGCCGATCAAAACGCGGCTCATATGCGTCAAAGGCGTTGATCGCGCCCAGATATGTGGGCCACCCGACCAACGCAGTGTCGCCAGGCGAAAGAAACAGCTTACCCAGATAGTCCAGCGCCTGCTGTGACCCTGACGTGATCAAAATGTTGTCGACAGTGCAGGCAACGCCAATGTCCCGCATGTGATCAACCAGCCATTCCCGCAGGGGACCGAACCCTTCGCTGACCGAATACTGAAGCGCTTGCGCTTGCCGACCAGCGTCTAATGACGACTGGAATGCCTTTGCAAATGGCTCGGCCGGGAACAACCCAGGATCGGGGATGCCGCCTGCAAACGAAATAATGTCCGGCTGGTCCAACAGCTTTAACAATTCGCGGATTTCAGACGCTTTCATCCGGGATGCACGTGTTGCGAACAGGGCTTGCATTGACATGGGGCTCCTCCACTTCGGCGGCAGCCTAGTGGTTCACAAATTAATGTCAATATTATTGACCTTTTTCATGACTGTATGGCCGCGCATCCTTGAACCGACCCGCAATCCGTGGTCATATGATTTGACCAATTCTGCAAAGTGTCCGTATGCCCTTTCAAAAAATCCAAACCGAAAAACTGTCTATTGCGGTGGTGCGACAGATTGAGCTGCTGATTTTGCGCGGCATTCTGCGCCCCGGAGAACGATTGCCCGCCGAACGCGAATTGGCCGAACGACTGGGGGTTTCGCGCCCCTCATTACGGGAAGCTATATCGGAGTTGCAGGAACAGGGTCTGCTGAGCGCCAAAGCAGGCTCAGGTATCTACGTGGCCGAGGTTTTGGGGTCCGCTTTTTCCCCGGCTTTGATCCGGCTTTTCGGCAGCCACGAAGAGGCTGTATCAGACTACCTCTCCTTCCGTCGCGACATGGAAGGTCTGGCCGCCGAGC
This sequence comes from Ruegeria sp. BG8, assembly GCF_056538325.1. Classification (NCBI taxonomy): domain Bacteria; kingdom Pseudomonadati; phylum Pseudomonadota; class Alphaproteobacteria; order Rhodobacterales; family Roseobacteraceae; genus Ruegeria; species Ruegeria sp. BG8. The sequence continues at coordinate 54,343 of NZ_JBQFSZ010000009.1, forward strand.
GCGCGGCGCGCCTTGGATCGAACAGCGACCTAAAGGTTGTGCAGGCCATTTTCGACAAGATGGAAGCCGCCCATGCCCGCAATGCCACCGACGCCGAAGCCAACCTGGACGCCCAGTTTCACATGGCGATCATCGAGGCCAGCCACAACGTCGTCATGCTTCATATGATGCGGTCGATGTTCGACCTGCTGCGACAAGGGGTTTTCTACAACCGCCAGGTTATGTTCAGCCAACGCACCACCCGATCCGCGATCCTGGATCAGCATCGGGCCATCAACACAGCGCTACAGGCGAGAGACCCCGAAGGCGCCCGCGACGCAGTGCATAAACACCTCAGTTTCGTGGGCCAGTGCATGGAAGATCACCAGAAAGCGATCCGAAACGAAGCCATCGCACAGCAGCGGCTGGACCACGAGACCAACTAGATCAAATGTTCATCGGGCACCTTCCGGGCGCATATCTCTTTTTTCGCGCAACCGCACCAAACATTGGTCGCGCCGCTTTTGCAGCTGCAATGATCGGAGCCGTTATTCCAGATGTGGACATGCTTTGGTTTTATTTCGTGGATCAAGGCGCTCATCATCACCATTCATACCTCACACATCGGCCGGCCATTTGGGTTGGCATAGTCCTGTTGGGCCTGCTGTTAAGGGCTTTTCAAACACATGCGGGGACCGTTCTGGCTTTCTTTGGTGCAGGAGGTCTGGTGCATTTGGCACTGGATAGTGTTGTCGGCAACGTCGCATGGGCTTGGCCGTTTTCGAACTATGCTCGGCCTTTGGTAGAGGTACAGGCCACCCATTCCCATTGGATTTTGTCCTTTTTAAACCATTGGACATTTGCGATTGAAATCTGCCTTGTCCTAGTCGCATCACTTTTGTGGCTGAGGCGTTCAGCCGCTAATAAGCCATGACAGATACCTGACGGGAACTGGACATTGGGTGGAGTTGGCAGTTACTCGTCCCATGGCGAGCGACAACGCGCTGGTCACTAAAGTTGGACTAATAACGGTATCGCAATGCGTAATCTCTTCCCCAGCTTCAGAACACAGACTGGTCCATGCATAGTCGTCGCCAGCAATGGGCGATCCGGTAGCACACTAATGTTCGATGCGTTGCGAACCGCCAATAAAAAGCGCTACTGGCCCCGCAAATCCAAATCAGCATTTGAGAAACGCCTTGCCGTCGCTGAACTGGCACCGGGGACAATTGTAAAAACGCACGACTTCCCGACGGCACTCAAAGACAAATCAAATGTGAAAACCTTGTTTTGTTTTGGGTCTTCGAAAGACTCTGCGCTTTCAGTCTATTCTGCATTGGACAGGTTCGGGCGGGATTGGGTGAATGAGCATTTTGGGCACCTGAGTGCCACTGGCCCTATCGAAGATCTGTTTCAGCGCGATGTTCTCAACCAAGCCGAACAGGTTCGGCAGTGGGCGACATTCGAAGATGCACCAGTCTTATGCCTGAATTACGAAGCCATTTGGAGCGCGCAGCCCATCGTCGAGGACTTCTTGGACCTCAAATTCACCCTACCTGAACGCGTTGATCGTGCGCGCAAATCTATACCCGAAGACATCCTTGCAAAGGCGTCCCAAGTCTACGACCCAATTGACGCCGTGCTTGATAAACTACCCAGCGTTTTTGAAGCCTCAAGCGACTACTCGGACATCTTTGCTGAACTGCCACGTTAGAGGGATGCAAAACAAAAAACCCGGCTCGGCGGCCGGGTTTCTCGTAAGAATTTTCGCAACTTAGTGCAGTTTCTCACCCACATCCGCGATGGATGCGTCGATGAGTTTATTGGCCTGAGTGGCCGTCATCTGCTTGGCTAGGACCGAATTGGCAGCCGACACAGCAACCGAGATCGCCTGGTCGCGCACTTCTTTGACAGCCGAGGCTTCAGCCGACGCGATCTGATCCTGTGCAGCGGCCAAACGGCGTGCAATGGATTTCTCCAAATCGACTTTGGCTTGTTCTGCTGCCATTGCCGCGTCTTCTTTGGCAGCCGCCACGATGGCGTCCGCCTGCCCTTGCACTTCGCGCTGTTTGCGCTCGTACGAGGCCAGCAGGCCGCGCGCTTCTTCGTGCAGAGCGCGGGCTTCGTCCAGTTCCGACTGGATGCCTGCTGCGCGGTTGTCCAATGCGCCACCGATCATGCCGGGGACCTTGAAGTAGAACAGGACCGCGATGAAGACGATAAAGCCCAAAAGGACCACAAAGTCTGTGTTGCCAAGAGAGAAGAACGGGCCGCTTGCGGCCAGCGCGGGGCTGGCAACGCCGAGGGTCAGGATAAGGGCAATAGTATTCCGCATGTCACTTATCCTTTCATCTGCGCGTCAATTGCACTGTCGATGGCTTTGGCATCCGCCTCGCCGCCCAGCGCGGTGACCAGTTCAGCCGCCGTATCCTTGGCAACCACTTGAATGCTTTCCAGCGCACCGGCACGGATGTCGGCAATTGCCTTCTCCGATTCAGCCGCCTTTGCAGCGATTTCTGCGTCCGCCTTGGCAATCGCGTCATCCAGACCAGACTGGATTTCAGCACGTGCTTCGGCAGCGATACGCTGCGCTTCGGCACGGGCATCGGCCAGCGCCTTGTTATAGGCCTCTTCGGCCTCGACCGCCTTGGCCTTCAGATCTTCGGCCGCAGCCAGGTCATTTGTAATGGTCCCCTGACGTTCAGCCAGGATTGCCGCGATGCGGGGCAGAGCCACGCGAGACAGGACCAGAAAGATGACGACCAGCGTAATGACCAGCCAGAAAATCTGGTTGGGGAACCAATCGAAGCAGAGCTGAGGCATCCCGATGGCAGAGCCATGCGAGTCGACACAGGTACCTGCTACTTCTTTGGCTAGGGGTTCAGTCGCCATGATGTCCTCCGTCGGAACGTTGTCTTTACAACAGGTGGGCCGCTATGGCTTGGGCCCACCTGCGCGTAAGGATCAGGTTCCGCAGATTAGACGGCGAACATCAGCAGCAGCGAGACCAGGAATGCGAAGATGCCCAGCGCTTCTGCGAATGCGATACCGATGAAGAGGGTTGCGGTCTGCGAAGCAGCCGCCGAAGGGTTGCGCAGGGCGCCGGCCAGGAAGTTGCCTGCAACGTTGCCCACCCCGATTGCGGCTGCGCCTGAACCGATTGCTGCCAGGCCTGCGCCGATGTGTGCGAGATCGCCTTCCATGATGTATCTCCTTACGAATTGGAAGTTTCGATGTTGGGTTATCGTTCCTGTGTCGGGTGCAAGACCCAATCAGTGATGCGGATGCAGAGCGTCCTTGAGGTAAACACAGGTCAGAATGGTGAATACGTAGGCCTGGATAAAGGCCACCAGGACCTCAAGACCATACATTGCGGTGATCGCCAGAACCGACACGGGCGAGATCACGGCAACTGCGGCAAAACCCGCGAAAACCTTGATCACAGCGTGTCCGGCCATGACGTTACCGGCGAGACGAATAGAGTGGCTGACCGGGCGCACGAAGTACGAGATCAGCTCGATAATCGCCAGAATAGGCCGCAGTGCCAGCGGGGCGCTGGACACCCAGAACAGGCTCAGGAAACCCGCGCCGTTTTTGACGAAGCCCAACACAGTCACGGTCAGGAACACTGCCAGAGCCAACGGAATGGTCACGGCGAAATGCGATGTGGTGGTGAACGACGTCGGGATCAGCCCCAGGAAGTTCGCGGTAACGATGAACATGAACAGCGTCATGACGTAAGGGAAGTACTTAACGCCTTCCTTACCACAGATGTCTTCGAGCATCTTGTAGATGAACCCGTATGCCAGTTCTGCAACGGATTGCATCCGGCTTGGAACGATTGCGCGCTTGGAAGTCGGCAGAACCAGCAGCGCTGCAACGGCCAGTACCGCAAAGAACAGCCACAGTGTCACGTTTGTGATGGTAAACATGCCCACTGCACCGTCGCCGAACAAAGGTTTGACGATGAACTGGTCCATCGGGTGGAATACCAGGCTGCTGCCTTCTGCTGCGGTGGTCTCAGTTGCCACGTTCAGTCCCTCTCGTCCTTCTCGGCAGCCGTCGCTGCCGCTTGTTTCTCTTGAACCTCTTTCGCGCTGCGGAGCATAACCTTCACGCCCGCGACAAGGCCCAGCAATGTGAACAGCACCAGAAAGATCGGGATCGTCCCGAGCAGGCTGTCCAGCCCGTATCCGATGCCAAATCCGATCCCCAGACCGGATACCATTTCGATGACCATCCTCCAGGCAAGCTCGCCGCCGGATATGTCAGCATCTGCGCGGGCTTGGGGCTCTTTGGCCTTTTTCGCCGCTTCGATCTTGGCCTCCAGCTGCGCCATACGCTGCTTTTGGTCGTCATCGGTCACGGGCGTTTTCCTCGCACAGTCTTGGGGTAGGTGCTAAGCGTCAGGCCTGACAGAGTCAACGGTCTAGGACGCCCGAATTGCCGCATGTCAAATCATTGTTTTTAATGAGAAATATCATGAAATCGAAAAGACCCACCTACAGGGTGGGCGCGCCAATTACCTGAACTGCACTGAATCCCGATATTCAACCAAATGGTTGACCAAACTGAACCGCTGTGGTTCAGCGGTGACATGTCCAACGATCTCGACACTGTCTTCGCGGCACTCGCCGATCCCACGCGCCGCGCCATCCTGGCGATGCTGCTCGAGGATGATATGGCTGTAACAGACGTAGCCGATCCGTTCGAGATGTCGCTAGCGGCGATCTCGAAACATCTGGTGATCCTGACCAGGGCCGGATTGATTTCTCAGGAAAAGCGCGGGCGGGTGAAATGGTGCAAGCTGGAACCAGACGCCCTGCGGGCCGCGTCGGTGTGGATGCAGGGCTTTGGGCAGTTCGAACCCGTCAACCTGGACGCGTTCGAACGGTTTTTGGAAACCGAACTGCCCGAAAACCCTGACTAAGCGGTCAGCGGACCACGAACACTGACATGCTGGCATGCCTTGCCAGATACCCGGCGTGACTTGAAAAGATGTAATCCATGATCCGTGGGGCATGGGTACCGACCACAACTAGGTCTGCGCCGATCTCTTCCGCAGCACGGGTCAGATCACCGTCTACTTCTGCCCCTACATCGACTGAATGGATGTTGCGGAACGCGACCTCGCTACCGCTGGTCTCAGCCAACTCGTCAGCGAAGGCCTTTAGTTCTGTGCTAAATTCTTCATGTGTCTGAACCGGATCGGTGCCTTGAATCCCGGTCACGCTGACGACCGTAATTTTAGCCCCTTGCCACTTGGCGATCTCGGCAGCCACATCTGCGGCTTTGCGCACTTCGGGTGGCAAGTGCAGATCGACGGGAAACATGATGTGTTTGTACATGGTGAGTTCCTCCTCACCTTCAGGCATATCGAAACTCGAATATGTCTACATTGATCTGCCTCAAGACTGTTAGAACCCTAGCCTTTCTGGCCCTGCCCTTCGGGTCGCAACAGCATCAGCAGGGCGACGCAGGTCAGCAGAACGCCCACCAGAACCAAAGCAACCGGTGCCCCGTTTCCAAGCGCGATTTCCCACAGGATAACCCAGCTGGGCACAAGGTAAGTGTAAGCCATCACCTTGGCAGATGGCAGGCGCAGCGCAGAATATTGCACCAGAACAAAGCTGGCAGCGGTCGCAAAAATGGAAAGGTAAAACAGCCCGATCCAAACAATCATAGGCAAGTTGGCCCAATCCGTGTTCCAAATGTCGGACCACGCATAAAGCGTCAAAAGCAAACACCCGGCAACCATAGTGCCAAAGCTGAAAACGACGGCAGGCTCTCCTCGGTTCAGCTTGCGTACCATTGGCGTGTACACGGCATGTGCAACGCAGCCCCAGAAATAGATGATTTCACCGGTGTCGATCTGGAAAGCCGTGAATGCTTGCCAATCAGCCCGGAAAATAACCCACAAAGCCCCAACTGCCCCAATCGCCAAAGCCGCCGCCATGCGCGAAGTCGTGACTTGCCGCAACAAAACCCACCCGGCGATTGCCGACAGAACCGGCGTCAGAGTAAACACGGCCGCCGCGCTTACAGGAGGGGCGGTTTTCAGACCGTGAAACATCAAAACAAAATAGGCCCCGAACAGGCCACCCAGAACAAGGTAGCGCCACGGTGCTTGCGCTGCGCTGCGGGGCACACCCGTCGTTATCATTGCCGCAACACCGATGACGATCGCGGCGATAGCGAACCGCGCAGCCGTCACCGCCTCAGGGGAAATTTCGTTGGCAATCAGAGACCCTAAGGAAAAGCTGCCTGCGACGAGGGCCGAAAAAGCCAGCATCGCCGCGTGGCCGCGGGCTTCGGGGCTCATGGAAGCCAGCCTTTGGCCTGTTCTTTCAGATATGTCAGAAACGCTTGCACCTTTGTGGTTCGATGAAGGTCCACATGGGTGACCAGCCAAAGGTTGCCGAACCATTCGGGCATCGGGTCAATCACCTCGACAAGGTTGTCATCCCGAGCAGCTTCCCAGCGCGCCATAAACCCGATTCCCGCGCCCGAAAGAACGGCCTCACTGATGCAGAAGTTATTGGTGCAGCGGAAGGTGATCCTGTCTGCCGGAACGGTCTGGCGCAACCAGCGTGAAAACGGCGCACGGCTGTTTTCGTCATCGGTGCTCACGAAGAAATGGTTGGGAAAATCCTCAATTCCGGAGGGCTTACCGTGCCGTTCAATATACCCGGCACTGGCATAAAGACCGACCTCTTGCGTGATGAATGGCTGCACCACATTGTCCGGCTGATCCGGAGCGGAACCCGCGCGGATCGCCACATGTGCCTCACCATATTCAAGCCGGAACAGGCGATCACCCGTCAAATAGCGCACGATCAACTCAGGATGCAGGCGTTGAAACTCGCTCAGGACTGGAACGACCAGCGGGGCCAGCGACGACAAGGACGTTACGACCAGCTCGCCCGAGACATCGTCGCCACGTCCCTTCATACGCCCGACAAGCTGGTTAAACTGATCCTCGGTGGCCTGTGCCACGCGCAAAAGATCCTCACCCGCTTCGGTTGGGGTGTACCCGCGGGCATGCCGCTGGAACAGCTTGACCCCCAAACGCGCCTCGATCGCATCAATATGGCGAATAACAGTTGCGTGGTGGACGCCCAACACATCCGCCGCACCACTTACAGTGCCCATTCGCGCAACCTGATAGGCTGTTCTGACTTCGTCCCAATTATCCATTGCATCATTTCCATTGTGCAAATTTTAACACTAGCTGTTGGCTTATCAGAGTTTTGTTCGTCAGCGCAACTTTCATATTGAGGCAAGACGCAAATTCAAACCTTCAAAGGACGCAAACAGATGACCAACACCATTCTGCATATCGACGCCTCGGCCCGCCGCGAAGGCTCCGCCACCCGTGACCTGTCAGACCGCATCGTCAAGCACCTGGGCGCCGAACGTATCATCCGCCGCGATCTGGCTTCTCCCCTGCCCTTGCTGACCGAAGATTGGATCAACGCCAATTTCACCCCCGCAGACCAACGGGACGATGTGCAGCGTGGCCATCTGTCTTTGTCGGACACGCTTGTGGATGAGCTGCAGAAAGCCGACATGATCGTAATTGGCCTGCCCATCTACAATTTTTCTGTCCCGGCAGCATTCAAGGCCTGGATTGATCTTGTGGCCCGTGCCGGACTGACTTTCTCGTATACAGAAGACGGTCCAAAAGGCCTGTTGGAAGGCAAGCGGGCCGTTCTGGCCATCGCATCAGGCGGGACAGCCGTTGGTTCCGAAATCGATTTCGCAACCAACTATGCCAAACACGTTTTGGGTTTTATCGGAATCCACAAAGTTGAAGTCATCGCAGCCGACCAAATGGCCCTTGATGCGCCTGGAACGTTGGCCAAAGCGCAAAATGCCGTCTCAGAACTTGCTGCCTGATTGACCTGCGCCCTCGGAAACGTTCAGTCTGCATGTTAGACAACTTAGGCAGGCTGGACGTTTCCAATGAAAAAGATCGGCATTCTGGGCGGTGTAGGCTGGGCCTCGACCGTAGATTACTATCGGGCGATTGCCGAGGGTTCAGGTCGCCATTTTGCACAGCTTGGACACAGCTCGCCCTTACCGGTCCCACCGATAACGATTGAATCTGTGACACAGGCCAAAACCCGTGCATTGCGCGGCGTCGCTGGCGACGAGGAAAGCTGGGCCGCGTTCGACGATGTGTTCCGCCAGGCTTTATTAACGCTAGAGCGCGCGGGCTGCGATTTCGGCATCATCGCATCGAACACCCCTCATGCGCGGCTGCATGCGATCCGCATTGGTGTCACAATGCCCGTTCTTAGTATTTTCGACGCCACCGCGGCGGTGACTGCATCGACCGGGACTTCTACCGCTCTGGTTTTGGGCACGACCGTTACGATGGAGGCCAATCACTACGCCAACACCCTTGCCGACTTGGGTGTCAAAGCAAATGCACGCCTTCCAGACTCGGACATTGCCGAGATGCAGGCGATGATCGATACAGATTTCTACGGCGGCGCGTCCACCTCGGCCCATGCACGGTTGCTGGATTTTTGCAATCGGCACGCAGAGCCGGGAACAGCCATTCTTTTGGCCTGCACCGAATTACCATTGGCGTTTCCCAAGCATCTCGACGACCCCGTGTTCGAAGCCGACGGCCATCTGTTCATAAACCCGTCTGCCGCGCACGTGGCCGCTGCGTTGAAAGAGGCGCTTGAGGAATGATCAGGGAAGCCAGTTTACTGCAGCACCGATCCGCTCAAAATATGCCATAAAATCGTCGCGAGACATCGCCACAGTCCGGTCATTCACCAGTGGATGCATATAGATGACATCAGCGTGCTGAGCTTGCGCATCCATAAAGAACTGAACCCCCTTATCGACCCCGTTGACCATCGCAAGCGGACTGACCGCACCGGGTCGGATGCCCAGATTCTGCAATAGACGATCAGCAGACCCAAAAGACAGGTTCCCTGCGCCCAACTCAGCGGCAAGAACCTTAAGGTCGATTTCCCGGCTCTGCTCCAGCGTCACCAGATAATTTCGCTTTTTCTTGTCTCGCAAATAGAGGTTCTTGAGCCGCAGCGCGTTTTCACCCGGCACCATGAACTGGTCTTCAACCCCTTTGGCATCTTCGACTGTGCGCAGCGGGATATGGGTATGCAAACGGTAGGCCAGCCCCCAGTCGTCCAGCTGAGCCAACAATGCATCCGAGCTGAGCGGCAAACTATCCTGAAAAGCCGATGATGCGTCCATAAGGTCCTCCTGTTTGTCGCGCTCATCGCGTAACCGACAGGTAAATTCAAGTCACGACAGGTTTTGTATTCAGTGTTAGCGTGCCAGCATGAAAGTTACGCGCAATACGCCAAATCAACTGATCCTGTCCAATACACCCTGGCTTATCGGTTTTATGTTGATCGTCTTCATTCTTGCATTTGTGGCGGCTGGCCTTTTTCTGGCCAGCGAAGGTGGCGAAGGGATCCTGTTCGGTCTCGTCTTTGCCTTGTTCGGTGGCGGCATGGGTTTTGCTGCATTTTGCGTCTTTGTACGACGCGTTCAGGTCATATTGGACCGGCGCGACAATAGCATTCTGATCCGCCGCCAATCGGTCTTTGGCTATGACACTGTCGAGCATATCCTCTCGAACCTTTCACACGCCGAGGTCGAAACGACGACGTCGCGCAACGATAACGGCTCGACCGACGTGCACAGGCCTGTTTTGGTGCTGGATAAAGGCATGAGCGCCGGACGCCACCCGATTGTGAGCGCCTATGTCAGCGGGCACGGTGCACAACGATTGGTCGATGCGGTCAATAACTGGCTTCCAGCCCGCATGGTTGACTCTGACAATCAATCAGCCTAAAGCCCACGCAAACATCCGGAAGCGTATGACCTTCCGGTCCCTTGAGTCGTTCAGGGATCGCCCCCCACCAGCGAGTTTCGCCCGTGGGGGCGTTTGTGCATTTAACCGACGCATCCTATCTAGGAGGCGCCACCAGACAACCGGCTAAGGAGGCCGAAGGCATGTTTGAAAATCTATCCGAACGCCTTTCCGGCGTCTTTGACCGGCTGACAAAACAAGGCGCGCTGTCCGAGGAGGACGTGAAAACCGCCTTGCGCGAAGTCCGGGTTGCGCTGCTTGAGGCCGACGTCTCGCTGCCCGTGGCGCGCGAATTCGTCAAGAAGGTGCAGGAACAGGCGACCGGTCAGGCCGTCACCAAGTCGATCACCCCCGGCCAGCAGGTCGTCAAGATCGTGCATGACGCGCTGGTCGATACGCTGCGCGGCGAAGAAGACCCCGGCAAGCTGAAGATCGACAACCCGCCCGCGCCGATCCTGATGGTCGGCCTTCAGGGCTCGGGTAAGACGACCACCACCGGTAAGCTGGCGAAACGCCTCAAAGAGAAAGAGGGCAAAAAGGTCCTGATGGCCTCGCTCGACGTCTATCGCCCGGCGGCGATGGATCAGTTGGCCGTTCTGGGCACGCAGGTGGGCGTGGACACGCTGCCGATCGTGCCCGGCCAGAAACCCGTCGACATCGCCAAACGCGCCAAGCAGCAGGCGACGCTGGGTGGCTATGACGTCTATATGCTCGACACCGCGGGTCGTCTGCATATCGACGAAGTCCTGATGGACGAGGTCGAGCAGGTGCGCAACGCGGTCGACCCGCGCGAGACCCTGCTGGTGGTTGACGGCCTGACCGGTCAGGTCGCCGTTGAGGTCGCCGAGGAATTCGACGCCAAAGTCGGCATTTCTGGCGTCGTCCTGACCCGGATGGACGGTGACGGACGCGGCGGTGCGGCGCTGTCGATGCGCGCAGTAACCGGCAAGCCGATCCGTTTCGTCGGTCTGGGCGAAAAGATGGACGCGCTCGAAACCTTCGAGCCGGACCGGATCGCCGGTCGTATTCTGGGCATGGGCGACATCGTTGCTCTGGTCGAAAAGGCCCAGGAAACGATGGAGATGGAACAGACCGAGCGCATGATGAAGCGCATGGTCAAGGGTCAGTTCAACATGAACGACCTGAAAATGCAGCTGGAGCAGATGATCCAGATGGGCGGCATGCAGGGCATGATGGGCATGATGCCGGGCATGGGCAAGATGGCCAAGCAGATGGATCAGGCCGGTCTGGACGACAAGATCCTGCGCCAGCAGATCGCGATGATCCAGTCCATGACCAAACGCGAACGCGCCAACCCGCAACTGCTGCAGGCCAGCCGTAAGAAACGGATCGCGGCGGGTTCGGGGATGGAGGTCAGCGACCTCAACAAGCTGCTCAAGATGCACCGGCAGATGTCGGACATGATGAAGAAAATGGGCAAGATGGGCAAAGGCAAGATGCTGAAACAGGCCATGAAGGGCATGTTCGGCAAAGGCGGCCCCTCGCCAGAGGACATGGCCGCAGGCATGGACCCCAAGGCGCTGGAACAGGCGGCCAAGGCCATGGGCAAGATGCCCGGTGGCATGCCCGGAATGGGCGGCGGAATGGCGCTGCCTCCGGGGCTCAGCGGGTTTGGGAAGAAAAAGTGAACCTGATTGCCGATCATATCCCGCGGATTGAGACCGAGCGCCTGATCCTGCGCTCGCCCTCCGAGGCTGATTTCGAAGCCGAGGCTGAGTTTTTTGCGTCGGACGCGGCGAAGTTTCTCGGTGGCCCCAAAAGCCCTGAAGAGACATGGCGCGTCCTTGCACAGCTTTTGGGCCATTGGTCGATGCGCGGCTATGGCTTCTGGGCGGTCGAGGAAAAGAACACCGGGACTTACGTGGGACATGTCGGCCTATGGTATCCGCACAGCTGGCCCGAACGCGAAGTCGGTTGGACCCTGATGAACCACGCCACCGGCAAAGGCTACGCAACCGAGGCCGCGCTGGCCGCACGCGCTCATGCCTATGACGTGCTGGGCTGGGACACGGCGATCTCGCTGATCGACCCTGACAATCACGCCAGCAAGGCCGTGGCCAACCGTCTGGGGGCTACGTTCGATTATCACTATGAACACCCGAAATTCGGCATCACCGAAATCTGGCGGCACCCCGCCCCGGCCGATCTGGTGAATGGCGGCATGGAGGCCTACGCATGACCGACCCCGTGACACAGGCAGCCGCGGTGCTGAAAGAGCATCGCGAAAGCATCGACCGGCTGGACGCGATCCTTGTCTATACGCTGGGCGAGCGGTTCAAGCACACGCAGGCCGTTGGCAAGCTCAAAGCCGAACACGACCTTCCCCCGTCCGATCCCACGCGCGAAGCCGCGCAGATCGCGCGGTTAGAAGACCTGGCGCAACAGGCCGATCTGGACCCTGATTTCGCCAAGGCTTTCCTGAACTTCATCATTCAGGAAGTCATCCGACATCACCGGAAACATCAAGAGTGACCCTCCGGTTCCACGAATACCAAGAATAACTGGGCATGTCCCAGTCACGCCATCCAAAGGAGATACCACAATGGCAATGAAAATTCGTCTCGCCCGCGGCGGCTCGAAAAAACGTCCCTTCTATCGCATCGTTGCGGCTGACAGCCGTATGCCGCGCGACGGCCGTTTCATCGAGAAACTGGGCACCTACAACCCGCTGCTGCCCAAAGACAGCGAAGAGCGCGTGAAAATGAACATGGAACGTGTTCAGTACTGGCTGGATCAGGGCGCTCAGCCCACCGACCGTATCGCACGTATGCTCGAAGCTGCCGGCACCCGTGACAAGGCCGAGCGTAACAACCCCAACAAGGGTACCCCGGGCAAGAAAGCTCAGGAGCGCGCGGAAGAGAAAGCGGCCAAGGCTGCTGAGGCGGCAGAAGCTGCTGCTGCACCGGCTGAAGAAGTGGCTGCTGAAGAATAAGCAGGCAAGCGCGTGCGGGATCAGACTTTCACCGACGATTTTCGTACGCAGTTTGACCTGTTGCTGCGGCTCCGGCGCGATGTGCGTCGGTTCCGCACCGACGCGATTGACGAGGCAGTGCTGACGCGCTGCCTCGATGCGTTTCGTCTTGCCCCATCTGTCGGGCTAAGCGAACCCTGGCGCGTGATCCGTGTCCAGAGCGAAGTCGCGCGTAACGCGGCGCTGAAGAATTTTCAAACCACCAATGCGCAAGCCCTCGAAGGCTATTCCGGCGAAAAGGCACAGCTTTACAGCCGCCTAAAACTCTCAGGCATGCAAGAAGCACCTGTGCAGCTTGCCGTGTTCTGCGATGATGCGACCGACAAGGGGCAAGGGCTTGGTGCTGGCACGATGCCTGAGATGCGGCGCTATTCCGTGGTTTCTGCCGTAACCCTGTTCTGGCTGGCACTACGGGCCGAAGGGTTGGGGCTGGGCTGGGTGTCCATTCTGGACCCGGACCAGATGGCTCGTGATCTGGCGGTGCCCGAAAACTGGAGGCTGATCGGCTATTTCTGCATCGGCATTCCCGAAACACTGTCGGATACACCGGAACTTGAGCAAGTCGGCTGGGAATGTCGCGACGATGCCTTACCGGTTGAGGTACGATAGACATGTTCGGACTGATACGGCTTCCCATCCTGCTGATGATCGCCTTTATTGTGGGCGTATTCTTCGAGCGCTCGAACCAACGCGAAGCGTGCGAGTTGCGCGGACAATGGCAGGACGGGCTTTGTGTGACAGTGGATGAACCAAATGAGTGATCTGATCTGCGTGGGTAGTATTGCAGGATCTTACGGCGTACGCGGTGAAGTGCGCCTGAAAAGCTATTGCGCCATCCCCGAAGATATCGAAGCTTATTCGCCCCTGACCGATGAGGCGGGTGCCGAACGTTACCCTCTGGTCCTGACCCGCACGATCAAAAACGGATTTGCCGCGCGGTTGGGCGGCGTCGAAACCAAAGAAGAAGCAGACGCCCTGAAAGGCCTGCGCCTTTTTGCACGCCGCGACCAGTTGCCTTCCTTACCGGATGACGAATTCTACCACACGGACCTGATAGGGCTTGAGGTCTATGATACGGGCGGAACCCTTTTGGGACAGGTTAAGTCTGTCCAAAACCACGGCGCGGCAGATTTGCTGGAGCTGCACGGTCCCGGCCTGAAATCTACCGTCCTTTTGCCCTTTACACTCGACGTGGTACCGACCGTCGACTTGGACAAAGGGCGTATTATCGCCGACCCTCCAGAAGGGCTGATCTGATGCGGCGCGTTCTGCTGCATCTGGGTTTACACAAAACAGGCACGACGGCAGCGCAGTCTTTTCTTTTCGAAAACCGCGCGTTGATCTGGCCCCATTTCGCGCTGGTCTTACCTTACCGCACCCGCAACTCGGGCCTGTCGCGCGCTGCCACGAACCATTCGGTTTACGGCACGGTTGGCTCTCTGTCCGAGTTTGGCAGTCAAATGCGCGCCTTTCTGGGTACCCTGGATTTCGGCGAAAAACGTGGATTGCTTGTCAGCGAGGAAAACTTTGCCGGACTGAGGCCCAGCCAAAACCTTGAACAAGGATATGCTGCGGCCCCGGATCTTGCAGCGTGCCTGGTCGACACGATCCGGCAGCATTTTTCAGGGCAAGAGATTGAGATCACGCTTTATCTGTCTTTGCGCCAGCGAGGTGGCTGGTTGCGCAGTTTATGGGCGCATGACTTGCAGCGGATGCGGCAAGTTCAGGATTTCGAAACCTTTCGCGAAAGTATAGAACACCTGCCTTCAATGCAGGCCACGGTCGAACTGATCCGAGAAAAACTGCCCACAGTTACAGTTATGACGGAATGGCTGGAGGACTTGCAGCTTCGGCGTTTCGGTCCCGGCGCTCCGTTTGCCGATTACCTTGCCTTGCCGCGCAACAAGGCCAAGCTGCTGGTTCCGCCGACCAAAGCCAACCCGCGACTGCCCGAGGATGTTTTGGCCGAATTGTTGGACCTGAACCGTTCTCGTCTGGACGAAGCTGCGCTAATCGAACAAAAGGCTGCCGTAGTGGAACGCGCCGAGCGGGCGCTGATTGGGACGCCATGACCGACAAGCCCTCGAAATCTCACGGACGCAAGGCAATCCGTCCAACATTGAAACCGCGCGAATTGCTGACGCCTACGCCGGATTTGCATGGAGTTTGGAAAGCCAAGATCATCACGCTTTTTCCGACAGCTTTTCCGGGGATGTTGGGCGAAAGCGTGACCGGCAAAGCCCTGCAGGACGGGTTGTGGCAGTTGGAAACTGTTGATTTGCGCCAGTTTGGCGTTGGCAAGCACCGTAATGTGGATGACACCCCGGCGGGCGGTGGCGCGGGCATGGTTCTGCGCGCGGACGTTTTGGGCGAAGCGATTGAACAGACGATGGCTGGCGTTCAAGGAAATTGGCCGCTGATCTATCTCAGCCCGCGTGGTCGCCGGATGGACCAGCAGATGATGCAAAACCTGGCGCGATGCGATGGAATGACCTTGCTGTGCGGCAGGTTCGAAGGCGTGGACGAACGTGTGTTAGAGCATTACGGCGTTCAGGAAGTCTCGTTGGGTGATTTCGTCATGACCGGGGGCGAGATCGCCGCACAGGCGCTGATTGATGCCACCGTGCGACTAATCCCCGGTGTCTTGGGCAATCAGGCCTCTGCCGAAGAAGAAAGCTTTTCATCGGGGCTGTTGGAACACCCACAATACACACGCCCGGCAGAATGGAAAGGGCGCCCCATCCCTGAAGTATTGATGTCGGGCCACCACGGCCGCATCGCAAAGTGGCGACACGAGACCTCGGAAGAGATCACCCGTGAGCGTAGGCCGGACCTTTGGGACAGGTATCAAAAGTCGCGCGACTAACCCTTTTTCCATCTGGCCCAGATTTCGGGCGGGCCGTTAAAGGTGTTAATGTCCACAGGCCCCTGCACACCGGGTACCAAGCCGGTGCCGGTATATTGCCAGAACCGCCAGATTGCCTTGGGGTATACATTGCGCGGATGCCCCGCCACCGATCTTAACCAAAACTCGGTCTTGGAGAGGCGGTTAATATCGGTGTCGCCATAGAAATCCACAGTGGTGTAGACAATCGGACGACGGCCATAATGGCGTTCCAGAATATCCAGAAAACGCTGCGCCTCGGCCCGCACGGTCGCGCCGTCCGGGCGCAGGGTGCAGGTCTTGGAATGGGGTGTCCACTCCATATCCAAAACATGCGGAAGGTCAGATCCCTTGGGAACGTTCTGAATAAACCACCGCGCCTGCTCGCGCGCGGGGCGACAGAAATAGTAATAGTGATATGCCCCCCAGGGCACGCCTGCGGCTTTGGCCCCGCTACTATGGTTCGCGAACATGGGGTCGGCAACGTCCCCGCCTTCGGTCGCTTTGATAAATACAAAGCTGACGCCCGATGCCTTGGCTTTTTGCCAATCTATCGGCCCCTGCCAACGAGACACATCCAGCCCGTGCACTGGGTAATGGCCAGGATGGCGACCGTCCCAGTCATGGGGGTCAGCATCGCCAAACTTCGGGAAAATCACCGACGGCGATGTCGTGTCCAGAAAAGCCTTGGCTTCGACCTGCTGCGGCGGAGGGCTGCCGCGACCACAAGAAACGGCTAAACAGGCCGCAAGGGTCAACATCAACGCGGTGCGCATGACATGTTCCTGCTCAAATGACTGCTCTTGTAATTGCCATCAGAATGCCCGATCACCCAAACAAGGCAACTGCGCAGTTCGCGAACGGCGGAAACCCACCGTTTTTCTGCCGAAACCAAGGCGATTTAGGCTTGATCCCTGCCTTCAAATTCCCTAAACGACCGCAATCCGGTGCCGCGTCCTGCGCGACTCCGGTGTTTTTGGTTGAACCATGTTGTGACGCCCCGCTTTCTTCGGCCAAGGCGCAGCACGGTGAACCGAGCAAAAGGAACATTCGATCTGACCTCTGGCGGGCTGCTTTGCAGGACCCGGTGAAGACCAAGAGCTCTCAGCCCGTGCCCAAACTTCGTGGACCAACCACGAGCATATAGGAGTAAATGCGATGGACCTGATCGCACAGCTTGAGGCGGAACAGATTGCCGCCCTGGGGAAAGACATCCCCGATTTCAAAGCCGGTGACACCATCCGTGTCGGCTTTAAAGTGACCGAAGGGTCGCGTACCCGTGTGCAGAACTACGA
Source organism: Ruegeria sp. BG8 (assembly GCF_056538325.1). Lineage (NCBI taxonomy): Bacteria > Pseudomonadati > Pseudomonadota > Alphaproteobacteria > Rhodobacterales > Roseobacteraceae > Ruegeria > Ruegeria sp. BG8. The sequence goes on from NZ_JBQFSZ010000009.1 coordinate 71,355, forward strand.
AGGCGTCTGCATCGCGCGCAAAGGTGGCAGCGGCATCGCCGGTTCGTTCACCGTCCGTAAGATTTCGTTTGGCGAGGGCGTGGAGCGTGTATTCCCGCTGCACTCGACCAACATCGACAGCATCACCGTTGTCCGTCGTGGCCGCGTTCGTCGCGCCAAACTGTACTACCTGCGCTCGCGCCGTGGTAAATCCGCGCGTATCGCAGAAGTCACCAACTACAAGCCCAAGGCTGGCGCCGAGGCGTAAGGAGCGGAAAGATGAAAAAAGACATCCATCCCGATTATCACGTCATCAACGTCAAAATGACCGATGGCACCGTGGTTCAGATGAAATCCACCTGGGGCGCCGAAGGCGACCAGCTGGCTCTGGAAATCGACCCCTCCTCGCACCCAGCGTGGACCGGTGGTTCGTCGCGCCTGATGGACGCCGGCGGCCGCGTGTCGAAGTTCAAGAAGAAATACGAAGGTCTGGGCTTCTAAGCCTGACCCCATTGAAATGCGAAAGGCCGCTCCGACCCGGGGCGGCCTTTTTTGTTGCTGCACGCCAAAACGTACCCCATCAGGGTTAGAAGTGTTAAGCTGTTTGAGACACTGCTTGGACCGGACGGAGAAATTGAGATGCCCCAATTCAATGAAATGTTCGAACTTTCCATCGAAGATATGGATCTGATCGAAACAGCATTGCGCGGAATGGCGGCATCGCTGTCGCAGATCGACCTGGACGAAACCGCCGAAGCGCAAAAGGCGCGCGAAGACAACCTGCGCGGCGTTCACGACCTATTGGGCAAGCTGCATGATCAGAAGATTTTCTATCGCCCCAAGGATGGCGTGTATCTGGGCAGCTAACCGGACTGTTCCGACGATCGCGTCAACTCGGCGGCACTGTGAAGGGGCGGCACTGGTCCGCGTAACAAAAACAGCGCCAATGCCACGCCCAAAAGGGCGGCAAACGCGGCAACCATCATGGCATTGTCGAAGGCGTTATCCTGCAAATCCCGCAATGCACTGGCGAGCGTGGTGCTTGTTGTGGGGTCCAGCCCAGCAAGCAATTGCTGAATATCGCTAGGAGAACCATGAGCCAGCGCGTGCGCAAGATCGTCGCGCTGAGTAGACCCGCTGGGCAAGGCATCAATCACTTCTGATAGCCCGCGTCGGGTTGTAATAGCCTCCGCCAGACCACAGACCACGGCGCCCTGTGTTGCCCCAAAATAAAGACAGGCATTGATCACCCCCGATCCCTGCCCGACATGGTCATCAGGCAATAGGCGTAATCCCAGCCGCGGAAGAAGCGAAAAGCAAATCCCCAAACCAATCCCAAGGACCATCAGCTTCCACCAAATCTCGGCATATTGCGTGGTGTTTGACGTGGTCATGAGCAATAGGAACCCGACAGATATCAGACCCAGCCCAATCGTCACTGGCCACTGAAAACTGTAAGGCGCAAGGAAACGAGGCGCGGTTACCGAGATCACGAACATACTCAAGCTCAACGGCATCAATGCCAGGCCCGCTCCGATCGAGCTGTATCCAAATGCATCCGGGGATTGCACGAAAGTGTTGAAAAACACAAAGAACCCAAACAACGTGAAGCCGGTCACGAACATCCCGGCTGCCGCCATTAGGTACCTGGGGTGTCGGAGATAGCGGAGCTCGATCAGGGGGTCGTCGCTCCGGCGGGCCGACAGGATAAGGCCGATCATCGCCAGTACCGAAACACACAAAGCCGTTAACGTGATAGGAGAGCGCCACCCCGCACTTTCACCGTTGCTGAGCGCAAAGGACAATGGCCCAAGGAACAGCACCACTGCAACTGCACCGAGATAGTCAAACTTGGCGTCCACCAAGCGCGTATCCGGTACGTATTTGCGTTTTCTGACCATCAGACCAATTCCAAAAGCCACCGCGAGCAGTATCAAGTCCGTCGCGAAAACCGCCCGCCAATTGATGTAATGCGCAAACGCGCCTCCGACGATTGGGCCAGACCCAATCGCTAGTCCAACAATTGCTCCCCACGCACCGACAACTTTGGCGCGTTCTTCCTCGGGCGTTGCGGCCGTCAGCAAGGATAACGAAGTGCCAAACAATGCCGCGCCCCCTGCCCCCTGCGCGGCCCGACCAAACAGCAGCATGATTGAATCCTGTGCCAACAGCACAGATGCGGACCCGACCGCAAAAATGATCATGCCAAAAAAGAAAACACCCATTTTGCCCGCTATGTCGCTAAGGCGGCTGAGAATTGTCACAAGTGTCGCGCTGGCGACGGTGTAAATCGCCATCACCCATTGCAAACCGGACGGCGTCAGATCGAATTCAGATTTCAGGTTTGGCAGGATGGTGGCAACGGCGGTTGTGTTGAACCCAACGACCATCATGCAAATTGCCGTCATCGCCAAAACAATGCGCGCCCCGGAATCCCCTGAATTCTCTTTCGACATCACCAATTCCTAAATTCGTCCACGATCCCAGATCAGGACTTTTCAATACCTTAGCAGAAGCCACGCAATAGCGCAGCCTATATCCAATAAGACAACGCAACAGGCAGCGCGATGATCGTGGTTAAAGTCGACACCAGGATGAAGCCCGCAACATCCGGGCCGTATTCAGGCATGTGCTGATCAATGAACAGATAAGTGGCCACCGAGGATGGCATGAGGCAGCACAAAATCACCGCTCCGCGTTCTGCTCCGGTAAAGCCGAATGCCCAGACCAGTACGCTTGCGATCGCTACCGCCGTCAGCAGGTGCAGCAAGGTCAGTACCACCGCCCGGCCCAACCTGTTGATCCGTAGCCCCGCAAGTGTATGGCCAAGTGTCAGTAACATCAGTGGGATCGACAGCCCGCCAAGAATGTCAAAGGATTTGGCCAAGGGTTGCGGTAAACTGACACCGGTGGCCATCAGTACCAGTGAAATGGCGACCGCATACAGTATTGGCGAAGTCGCGAGTTTCTTGGGCGAGAACTCTCCCGCCGGAATCCACATCCCTACGGTGAAGATGCTGATCAAAACGACCACGACAAATGCCATTGTGTAGGCCATCCCCGCGTCGCCCAGCGCCAGCAGAGTGATTGGCAACCCGATATTGCCAACATTTCCATGCATCAATGGGGTCAGAAACGCACGAACAGGTAAACCCATGGTCTTTAGCGCGGCAAAGCCCAAAACACCAAAGCCCGCGATGGCCAACGCCGCAGCGGCCATGACATCCAGAAAGGTGCCGATAGCGATACTGGTGGCCGACAGATGCGAAATGATCAACGTGGGATACCCGACCCGCGATACGATCCCGCCAATGACTTTGTTGTCAAACGGAGCCTTTGTAACGGCCAGAATATAGCCGATTGCGGCGCAAATCAGCACCGGCAGCACCACGTTCAGAACATTCAGAAACAGATGCTCCAACGCAGTCTCCTCAGCCAACACCTTGCATTCACAGTGAAACACTGCTTGCTTTTTGACAAGCGCGGCATGTTCCTCCGGAATTTTCGCAACAGGGTTGGATAATGCATCATGATGGCGCTTGGGGTCCTTCCCTTCGACGCCTCCACAACATATAGTGGTGCCTAACAACGTGTGGTCAAACACGGCGGGACTTGGGAATACAGGCATGGCACATATCATCGTAGTGGGGAACGAGAAAGGCGGCGCAGGCAAATCGACCGTCTCGATGCACGTCGCAACCGCGCTCGCCCGGTTGGGTCACAAGGTCAGCACCCTGGATCTGGACCTGCGACAGCGCAGCCTGGGTCGTTACTTTGAAAACCGCGCCAATTTTCTGAAGAACTCGGACCTGACGTTGCCGAGCCCTCGGCACCATGATTTACCCGAAATAGACGCGACCAAGCTAAAACCGGGCGAAAACATCTATGACCATCGCCTGTCTGCCGCCGTGGCCGAATTGGAAAGCGACAGCGATTTCATTCTGATCGACTGCCCCGGCTCACATACACGCCTAAGCCAGGTGGCGCATTCGCTGGCCGATACGCTGGTGACCCCGCTCAACGACAGCTTTATTGACTTTGACCTGCTGGCGCGGATCGACTCCAAGGGTGAAAAAATCCTGGGTCCGTCAGTGTATTCCGAAATGGTCTGGAACGCGCGCCAATTGCGTGCCCAAGCCGGATTGAAACCCATTGATTGGGTGGTCGTCCGCAACCGCGTTGGCACACAGCGCATGGTCAACAAGGAAAAGATGCAGCGCGCGATCGAGATGTTGTCGCAAAGGATCGGGTTCCGGGTGGCATCAGGCTTTTCCGAACGCGTTATCTTTCGCGAGTTGTTCCCGCGCGGCCTGACCTTGCTGGATCTCAAGGACATCGGCGTCAAGCAACTGAACATCTCGAACATTGCAGCACGGCAAGAGCTGCGGGATATGATGAAAGAACTGAACCTGCCGGGCGTAGAGATCGACTTTTAAGGGCTGTAGACCGTAAACAACTCTTTCGGTTCGGGCACGCCACGCAGCATGTACCGGCCGACCGAGATGAGTTCCTGACTAACCGGATGCCCCGCGCGGGCGACGTCGTCTGAGATCAGAATACGCTGACCCAAAGATCGGTGCATTCCGGCAATTCGAGCCGTTTGATTGACGGCTGGTCCGATGACCGTGAAATCCAAGCGCGTATCCGAACCAATATTGCCATACAGAATTTCGCCCGAGTGCAACGCCAGGGTAAAATTGGCAACGCGCAAACCCGCTGCGGCGCGCTGTTCGTTCAGCGTTGCAATACGGCTTTGCAACATCGGAACTGCCTTCAAAGCAGCCCGCGCGTCTTCGTCAATCTCACCAAGGTCAAACATCGCCATCAGGCCATCGCCCATGAACTTGAGAATGTTGCCCCCATTTTCATGAACGACACCGACCGCAACAGCGAGGTAATCGTTCAACATCTCAATGATATCGGCACCGGGAAGTTCTTCGGACAGGCTTGTGAAGCCTTCCAGATCGAAATTCCAGATGACCGCGTCGATCTCTTGCAACGACCCGCGCCGGATTTCACCCGCCAACACACGGCGCCCGGCGTCACGGCCCAGGTAAACGCGCATCAGATCCCGTGATACCCGGGCGCTGGATGCTGATTTCAACGCCAACCCAAGATGCGGTAGGGCGGAATTGATCAACTCCAGATCATCTTCCTGAAACCCGTCCGGCGCGTTCGACGTCCAAGACAGCAACACTCCGTCCACGGGCCGTTTCGCGTCTGGCCCGGCGTTATGGGTCGGGGCGTCGAAAGTTACGCCAGTTGCATAGTAATCAGTCGCCCCAATTTCGCGCAGATCATTGATCAACGGGTATCGGCTGGGTTCATTCTGATCAACGATACGTTCATGGATAAAGTCCAGATCGTCGTTCAGAATTGCAAACAAGGGGCTGCTTTGCCAATCGTTGCTGGGTTCTTCGGAATATTCGAATTTCTGGTAGTCGCCGCCGCGATCCTGATACCAGCTGTACCCCGTACCACCATAAATCGGGTGCAATACCGATTGGGCCGCATGAAAGCGCATCAAGGGAACGCCAAGTTCAACCAGCTGATTGCAATACCCGTCCAAAAGCTCTTCTTTACCCGCACCCTCTAGGCCGCGCGAGACAAGCCAATTGATAAGGTCTGTGGATTTCGCCGCGATAGTATCCGTGGCCGTCATTTAATATTCCTGTGTCAGATTAAGATGTCATCTGGGGGCGCTTACGCGATTTTACCAGTGTTCATCCCATATCAGCTAGTTTCCTGAGCATTGCACGCAAAAGGGATGCTTCTTCTTGGCTGAACATGCCCGCCAGTTTTGCATCATATTGCCGGGCGGTTGTACGAAGTTCGCGATAGACCGCACGGCCCGCTGGTGTCAGCGATAAATTCTCGACCCTTCTATCTGCCTCACTTTGTGATCGGATCAAGTATCTGCGGTGTTCCAGTTTGCTAACCGCGCGACTGATTTTCGTTTTGTGTATACGCGCGCGCTCCCCAATCTCTTTTGCAGTCATTTCGCCGTAATTCCCCAGATGGAACAGAACTCGCCACTCGGTGCGCAACATCCCGAACCGATCCTTGTAAACGCGCTGAAACTCCAGGCTGCTTTCCTCGGCGGCACGGTTCAGCAGGTAGGGCAGGAAATCCTGCAGATTAAACTCATCATTTTTGGGGGATTCAGGCTTTGGCATGCTTGTTAGTTACAAAATCAACTATTATTTCACAACCAGCAAATGAAAGGAGCACAGGATGAACCGTCCGACTGATCCGCACAAATTGACCCAAGCCAGCAGCCCCGTGGGCACACACGCAGGCTATATGCCGGGCTTTGGAAATGACTTTGAAACCGAAGCCCTGCCCGGCGCGCTGCCGCAAGGAATGAATAGCCCCCAACGCTGCAACTATGGCCTTTACGGAGAGCAGCTCAGCGGTACTGCCTTTACCGCCAATCCGCCTGAGCGGACGTGGTGTTACCGGATCAGACCATCGGTCAAACATTCTCATCGGTATGAAAAGATCGACTTGCCGTACTGGAAATCCGCGCCGTGTGTTGATCCCGACGTGATAAGTCTGGGGCAGTATCGCTGGGACGCGGTCGCTCATTCCGACGAAGGCCTAACGTGGCTGACCGGTATGCGGACTATGACAACAGCGGGTGATGTGAACACTCAGGTCGGAATGGCCAGTCATGTCTATCTGGTGACCGAGTCGATGGTCGACGACTATTTCTTCTCAGCCGATTCCGAACTGCTGGTGGTCCCGCAGGAAGGCCGCCTACGCTTCGCGACCGAGTTGGGGATCATTGACCTTGAGCCCAAAGAGATTGCGATCATCCCACGCGGGCTGGTGTACCGCGTCGAAGTGCTTGAAGGCCCCGCGCGCGGGTTCGTGTGTGAAAACTACGGTCAGAAATTCGAACTGCCGGGCCGCGGTCCAATCGGGGCCAACTGCATGGCCAACCCCCGCGACTTCAAGGCGCCGGTTGCGGCGTTTCAGGATCGCGAGGTGCCCTCGACCGTCACCGTCAAATGGTGCGGGCAGTTTCACACGACGAAAATCGGCCAAAGCCCGCTGGATGTGGTCGCATGGCACGGTAACTATGCGCCCTACAAATACGATCTGCGCACCTATTGTCCGGTCGGCGCGATCCTGTTTGATCATCCCGACCCATCGATCTTTACCGTACTGACCGCCCCATCCGGGCAGCCCGGCACGGCCAATATCGACTTTGTTCTGTTCCGGGAACGCTGGATGGTGGCCGAGGATACGTTCCGCCCGCCGTGGTACCACAAGAACATCATGTCCGAGCTGATGGGCAACATCTACGGCCAGTATGATGCCAAACCGCAGGGCTTTGTTCCCGGTGGCATGAGCCTTCACAACATGATGCTGCCCCATGGCCCGGATCGCGAGGCGTTCGACAAGGCCTCGAATTCGAACCTAGGCCCGGACAAGCTGGACAACACCATGTCCTTTATGTTCGAAACCCGCTTTCCCCAGCACCTGACCCCCTTTGCTGCCAACGAGGCCCCTTTGCAGGACGACTACATTGACTGCTGGACCTCACTTGAGAAAAAGTTCGACGGCACCCCGGGCAAGAAATAAATACCGTCCGAGGTCCAAGATTTTTCGACGAAAAATCTTAGCCTCTGGCAAATGTTTGGAGACACTATGTCACTGAAGAAATCCTGGGTCGCTTCGGCCAATGATGCCAACCACCCGTTTCCCCTGAACAACCTGCCTTATGGTGTCTTTTCAACCGATGGTGATGAGCCGCGCTGCGGCGTGGCCATCGGTGACATGATCCTTGACGTCACAACTGCCGAGGCCGAAGGGCTGATCACCCTGACCGATGAGCCGCTGTTCGACCTGCCCTTCTGGAACCCGCTGATGGAGCAAGGCCCTGCCGTGTGGGCCGCGTTCCGCGAGCGGCTGACAAACTTGCTGACTGAAGGGTCTGACGAACAAGACAAGGTCAGCGCGCTGCTGGTCGCTCAAAGCGATGCGGAAATGCACCTGCCCTTTGCCGTCAGCGAATACACCGACTTTTACGCCGGTCGTCATCACGCGCAGAATGTCGGCACCATGTTCCGAGGGCCGGAAAACGCGCTGCCGCCCAACTGGCTGCATATTCCCATCGGGTACAATGGTCGGGCGTCCTCGGTCGTGGTTTCGGGTACCGACATCCGTCGTCCGTGGGGGCAATTGAAATCCCCGGATCACGATCGCCCCGCGTTCCTGCCCAGCCGCCGGTTCGACATCGAACTGGAAATGGGCGCAATTGTAGGCACCCCGTCCGAGGGTCCGATCTCTGTTCAGCAGGCGGATGACAACATCTTTGGCTATGTCTTGCTGAATGACTGGTCAGCGCGCGATATTCAGGCGTGGGAATACCAGCCCCTTGGCCCGTTTCAGGCCAAAGCCACCGCAACCTCTATCAGCCCCTGGATTGTGACCAAAGCCGCGCTGGAGCCGTTCCGCTGCGACACGCCGGCCCGGGAATATGAGCTGTTGGACCACCTCAAGGATTGCGGGCCGATGCTCTATGATATCGACCTGTCCGTGACGATGGCGCCCACTGACAAACCATCCACTACCATCGCCCGCACGAATTACCGCGAGATGTACTATTCCGCCGCGCAACAATTGGCGCACCACACCACCTCGGGCTGCCCCATGAATACGGGCGATCTGCTGGGCTCAGGCACCATATCAGGGCCCACAAAACCCGAGCGTGGCTCATTGCTGGAACTCAGCTGGGGTGGAAAGGAGCCGCTGACCCTCGACACGGGTGAGACGCGCAGTTTTATCGAAGACGGTGACACGCTCACCCTGACGGGCGCGGCTAAGGGCGACGGATATACCATCGGTTTCGGCGATTGCGTCGGCACAGTTCTTCCCGCGCTAGAAAACCCCTTCGCACGATAAGGAGCTCTCCATGGCAAAGGCATTTGCGTCCCAAGGGGACATGTCTGAAAAGAACATCTCGTTCACCGAAGTCGGCGAAGGTCTGTATGCCTTCACTGCCGAGGGGGATCCGAATTCCGGTGTGATTATCGGCGATGACAGCGTGATGATCATCGAGGCGCAGGCCACCCCACGTTTGGCACAGAAGGTTATCGACTGTGTGCGCTCGGTCACGGATAAGCCAATCACGCATGTGGCCCTGACCCACTATCACGCCGTACGCGTTCTGGGTGCCAGTGCCTTTGGCGCTCAGCAAATCCTGATGTCCGACATGGCCCGCGCGATGGTTGTGGAACGCGGGCAAGAGGACTGGGACAGCGAATTTCAGCGCTTTCCCCGCCTTTTTGAAGGGCATGAAAGCATTCCGGGCCTGACGTGGCCCACCACCACCTTCAGCGATACGATGACCGTCTATCTAGGCAATCGTCGCGTTGACCTGATGCATCTGGGTCGTGCGCATACGGCAGGCGACATCGTCATTCACGTACCCGATCAAAACGTCATGTTCACAGGCGATATCGTCGAATACCACTCGGCCTGCTACTGCGGTGACGGGCATTTCAACGACTGGGGTGACACTCTGGACGAAATCAAGCTGTTCCACGTTGATGCCATCGCTCCAGGACGCGGGGACGCTCTGATCGGCAAAGACATGGTCAACAAGGCAATCGAAAACACGCGCGATTTCGTTGAAAGCACATATCGTCCAGCAGCGAAAGTAGCCGCCCGGGGCGGGTCACTGAAAGAAGCATGGGATGCCGTTCGCGCCGAATGCGATCCAAAATTCTCGGATTACGCGATTTATGAACACTGCCTGCCTTTCAACGTGGCCCGCGCTTACGATGAAGCACGCGGCATAGACACGCCTCGCATCTGGACTGCCCAGCGCGATCTGGAAATGTGGGAAGCCCTTCAAAGCTAGGGACATACGGTCGCATTTGATCCAGATCGTTTTGCCACGGGAAAAACGCTGAGACCATCGGTTGAGACCTCTGGCCAAGTTAAGCCAGAGGGCAGCAGTTTGCGCCAAAGCATCGGGGGAGAGCCCATGAACAAGATCTTTGAGACACCGCTTTATGCTTATGACCGCAGCCCGGATCAGGATGCTACGTCGCCGGTACGTCATAAGGTGATCGTTGTTGGTGCCGGACCAATTGGCTTAGCAGCCGCTATTGACCTTGCCCAATACGGTGTCGAGGTTGTGGTGCTGGACGAAAATGACAAGGTCAGCTTTGGCAGCCGGGCAATATGTTTTTCACAGCGCACTCTGGATATCGCAGACCGGCTGGGCGGTGGCGCACCGATGGTTAACACCGGCGTTCAATGGGATGCTGGCAAAGTGTTTTTCGACGACCGCAAGGTTTACGAGTTTAACCTGCAGCCGGAAAAGGGGTACGCGAACCCGGCCTTTATCAACCTGCAGCAATACCATCTGGAAAACATACTGGTCGAAAGGGTTCGGTCACTGCAGGCCGAGGGTGCCCCGATCGAAATTCGGGGGCGCAACAAGGTCGAGGCGATCGGCACCCATGATGATCACGTCAAGCTTGAGGTGGAAACGCCCGAGGGCCCCTACAACATCGAGGCCGACTGGCTAATCGCCTGTGATGGGGCGCATTCTCCCACGCGTCGTATGCTGGGGCTGGATTTTGAAGGGCGCGTCTTTGAAGACAACTTTTTGATCGCCGATGTGGTGATGGATGCAGACTTTCCCACTGAGCGGTGGTTCTGGTTCGATCCGCCCTTCAATCGCGGCCAATCTGCCCTGCTGCACAAACAGCCCGACCACGTGTGGCGGATCGACCTGCAATTGGGATGGGACATCGACAAAGAGCGCGAAAAACGTCCCGAAAACGTGATTCCCCGGCTAAAGGCAATGCTGGGCGATGATGTTGATTTCGATCTGGAATGGGTGTCGATCTACACGTTCCAATGCCGACGAATGGATCGGTTCCGCTATGGTCGCGTGCTGTTTGCTGGCGACAGCGCACATCAGGTCAGCCCATTCGGGGCGCGTGGGGCCAATTCGGGGATACAGGACACGGACAACCTGTGCTGGAAACTGAAGCTGGTACTGGATGGCAAAGCCCCTGAGTTACTGTTGGACAGCTACAGCCGCGAGCGGGTGCAAGCTGCCGATGAAAACATTCAGGCGTCGACCCGGTCCACTGATTTCATCACACCCAAATCCGAGATGTCGCGGCTTTTGCGGGACGCGGTTCTTGACCTCAGCGAACATTATGAGTTTGCCCGCCCGCTGGTGAATTCGGGTCGCCTGAGCACGGCCTGCACGTATGACGGCTCGTCTTTGAACTCGGCTGACGCGTTGAACGGTCCCGAAATAACGCGCCCCGGGTCAGCTTGCCCGGATGCACCGCTGGGCGATAAGTTCCTGCTGCCGCAATTGGCGGGGAAATTTACCCTACTGACGATCGATGCGGATGCACCCGAGCGTCTTGAGGAGGGCGGTGTTGAGGTCACGAGGCTGGCACTGTCGGCTAAAGACGATCTGACGCTTGAGCTCAAGCGCCGATATCTGGGTGACGCCAGCAGTGCGGTCTATCTGATCCGCCCGGACCAACATGTCGCCGCACGCCGCGATACGTTCGAAGAAAACGCGTTCCGGCAAGCGATCCGTCGCGCGACAGGGAAGGAGTAAGCACCATGACCGATTTGATCCTGACGCCCAATTTGGAAAGCGCTGATGACTTCTATGCCGGTTTGCTTGCTGCGCATGAAGGTCTGGACAAGACGGACAGCGACGCACTGAATGCACGGCTGGTGCTGGTTCTGGCAAACCATATCGGAGACGCTGGCGTGTTGTCACAAGCCCTGAAAGCGGCCAAGCTACAGAACGGCTAACACCTAAGGAGGCCCGCATGAGCGGCACGGTTCTGTACGACTACTGGCGATCTTCTGCCAGCTACCGTGTGCGCATCGCTCTGAATCTGGCTGGCATCGCGTATCGTTCAGTCTCGGTCGATTTGGTGGCAGGAGAGCATAAGTCCGAAGACCATCTTGCAAGAAATCCTCAAGGGCTGGTGCCCGTGCTTGAAATCGACGGTCTGCGCCTGACGCAGTCGCTGGCGATTATCGACTACCTGGACCAGACCCGCGGATTGGGGTTGTTGCCGTCGGAACCGGCTATGCGCGCGCAAGCGCTGGCACTGGCGCAGTCGATTGCAGTAGACTTGCATCCTGTCTGCAATCTGTCGGTTGCACGCCATGCCACTGCGCTGAACCAAGAGGCCGAAGATATGCCGGGCGACTGGATGCGCCACTTTATCCGGCCCAGTTTGCTTGCCTTTGAAGCAATGCTTTCAGCGCATGACCAGAACCCGTTTTGCACTGGGCCTCAACCGGGGCTGGCAGACGTATGCCTGATCCCGCAAATGTACAACGCCCGCCGATGGGAGGTCGATCTGACCGACCTGCCCCGCGTCCTTGCTATCGAAAAAGCCTGTGCAAGCCACCCCGCTTTTGCTGCGGCGCATCCTGACAAGGTGGCGTCTGTCTGATCTGCTGCACAGGGTCTGTTTGGCAGGTGAAATAGGATTCACCGCCGATATGCGCTATGCTTAGCGAAACGGATGAAGGAGGTTTTGATGCCCGAAATCACCGGCTATCACGCCCATGTCTATTTCGATGCTGACACACAGGACACGGCCCGGCAGGTCTGCGAGGACGCCGCGCGCCTTTTCCCGGTCGAAATGGGAAGAATGCACGCCAAGAACGTCGGACCACACCCGCGTTGGAGCTGCCAATTGGCCTTTGCCGCTGACGCTTTGGATCAGGTACTTCCCTGGTTGATGTTGAACAGACAAGGTTTGACCATCTTCACCCACCCCGAAACGGGCCAACACTTGGAAGACCACCGCGACCGTGCTGTCTGGATGGGTGAGATGTTAGACCTCGACTTGTCGATCTTTGACCGGATGGGCGCTTAGTCCAGCGCCCTGGCCTGATCCCGCAACTTGAACTTTTGCACCTTTCCAGTCGAGGTTTTGGGCAAGGGGCCAAAAACCACGGTCTTTGGTGCTTTGAAATGCGCCATGTTATCCCGGCAGAATGCAATGATCTCTGCCGCGCTGGCCTCTGCGCCTGCTCTGAGTTCGACAAAGGCTCAGGGCGTCTCTCCCCATTTTTCGTCGGGGCGGGCAACGACCGCAGCCTCCATCACGGCCGGGTGCTTATAAAGGATATCTTCGACCTCGACCGACGAGATATTCTCGCCCCCTGAAATGATAATATCCTTTGAACGGTCTTTCAGCGCGATGTAGCCATCGGGATGCATCACCCCAAGGTCCCCTGACGCAAACCATCCCCCGTTGAACGCCTTATCCGTGGCTTCGGGGTTCTTCAGATACCCTTTCATCACCACATTGCCCTGCATAAATATCTCACCCATGGTTTCACCATCTGCCGGAACGGGTTCGAGGGTTTCTGGATCCGCGACCATCAGCCCTGACAAAGCTGTATAGCGCACGCCCTGCCGAACCTTTAGCGCGGCGCGTTCATCCGCGCCCTTGCTGTTCCACTCGTCCTTCCACGCGCAAACGACCGAAGGGCCGTAGGTTTCGGTCAAGCCGTAAACGTGCGTGACCTCGATCCCCATCCCCTCCATGTTCTCGATCACGGCTGCGGGCGGCGGGGCACCTGCGGTCATAACCTTGATCTCATGGTCGAAGTCCTTGAGATGCTCGGGTGCATTGGCAAGCATATTCAGGACAATCGGCGCACCGCAGAAATGCGTCACCTTCTCATCCCGGAACGCGGCATAGATCGGTTCATCGCGAACGGCGCGCAGGCAAACCGAAACCCCGGCGTTCGCAGCCATAGCCCAAGGGAAACACCAACCGTTGCAATGGAACATCGGCAACGTCCATAGGTAGACCGAGTGTTTCGGCATGTTCCAATCCAGCAAGTCCGACTGCGCATTCAGCGCCGCGCCCCGGTGGTGATATACAACGCCTTTTGGGTTGCCCGTGGTGCCAGACGTATAATTCAGCGTGATCGCGTCCCACTCGTCATCCGGCAGAGACCATGCGAATTCCGGATCGCCCTCGGCCAGCAGCGCGTCATATGCCAATGAACCCAAGGCTTCACCGCCCTCAAAGCTGGGGTCAACGATATCAACGATCAGCACATCATGATCGACCTGAGTCAGGGCCTCTTTCACGACGCCCGAGAATTCCGGATCAACCAGCAGGACTTTGGACTCTGCATGGTTCAGAATGAAAGCAACGATCGGCGCATCCAATCGCGTATTGATCGCGTTCAGAACCGCGCCCGTCATAGGCACACCGAAATGCGCCTCGTACATCTCGGGAATGTTGGCCGCTATGATCGAGACCGTATCACCCTTGCCCACGCCGCGCGCAGACAGCGCACCCGCCATTCGCCGGCACCGCGCATAGGTTTCCGCCCAGGTATATCGGCGTTCACCGTACACAACAGATGGGTAGTCCGGATAAATCTGTGCAGTTCGTTCTATGAAGCTCAGCGGTGACAGCGGGGTATAGTTCGCCCGGCTCTTGTCCAAATGACGTTCATAAATGCTGGTCTTTGTCATTGGCTGACCCTCCCTCTTTTTGCATGCGCGACTTGATCATAAAGAAACGTTTCTGACAAACCCGTAGAAATACGGCGCAGGCATAGACTGGCAATACGGGATGGTGCAATCTGGCCCTATCTACCGATGGTCATTCGCGGTGATCTGAGCCATCGAAAACACAGGGGCCTCAGGCACCTTGCGCGCCCACTTTTGCTGAAAGGACATGTCATGGACGGCACGTTCAACGAAAACGATCTTTCCCGCGTGGTCGAGGCCGACCGCGCCCATATCTGGCACCACCTGATCCAGCATAAGCCCTTTGAAACCAACGATCCGCGCATCATTGTCGAAGGCAAAGGCATGCGCGTCTGGGATCAGAACGGCAAGGAACATCTGGATGCGGTATCCGGCGGGGTCTGGACGGTCAACGTGGGCTATGGCCGCGAATCGATCTGCAAGGCCGTGTATGACCAGCTGATGAAGCTGTGCTATTTCGCCAACTCGGCCGGGTCTATCCCGGGTTCGATCTTTGCCGAAAAGCTAATCAGCAAGATGCCGGGGATGAGCCGCGTTTACTACATGAACTCGGGCTCTGAGGCGAATGAGAAAGCCTTCAAGATGGTCCGCCAGATCGCCCATAAGAAATACGGCGGCAAGAAGACCAAGATTCTGTATCGCGACCGCGACTATCACGGTTCGACCCTTGCGGCGATGTCGGCTGGCGGTCAGGATGAACGCAACGCGCAATACGGCCCCTTTGCACCGGATTTCTTGCGCGTGCCCCATTGCATGGAATACCGCAAGCACGAGCTGAACGGCGCGCCCGAGGAAAACTTTGGCGAATGGGCCGCCGACCAGATCGAAGAGGTCATCCTGCGTGAAGGCCCCGACACTGTTGGTGCCCTTTGCCTTGAGCCTGTGACTGCCGGTGGTGGCGTCATCGAGGCCCCCGAGGGCTATTGGCAGCGCGTGCAAGAGATTTGCGATAAATACGACATCTTGCTGCATATCGACGAGGTCGTCTGCGGCATTGGTCGTACCGGCACATGGTTTGGATATCAGCAATATGGCGTGAAGCCTGACTTTGTGACCATGGCCAAGGGTGTGGCGTCGGGCTATGCCGCGATTGCCTGCATGGTTACGACCGAAGAAATCTTTGACATGTTCAAAGACAATGCAGACGACCCGATGAACTATTTCCGCGATATCTCGACCTTTGGCGGTTGCACCGCTGGCCCCGCTG
The DNA here is from genome assembly GCF_056538325.1 of Ruegeria sp. BG8. Classification (NCBI taxonomy): domain Bacteria; kingdom Pseudomonadati; phylum Pseudomonadota; class Alphaproteobacteria; order Rhodobacterales; family Roseobacteraceae; genus Ruegeria; species Ruegeria sp. BG8. The sequence continues at coordinate 87,083 of NZ_JBQFSZ010000009.1, forward strand.
CGGCGATCGAGAACATGCGGATCATCGAGGACGAGAACCTGCTGCAGAACTGCACCGACATGGGGGCCCGCATGATGGGTAACCTGCAGGGGCTGATGGAAAAGCACAAGGTTATCGGTGACGTGCGCGGCAAGGGCCTGTTCCTTGGGGCAGAACTGGTCTCGGACCGCTCCACCCGCGAGCCAGTGAACGAGAAACTGGCGCAGGCAGTCGTCGCCGACTGCATGGCGCAAGGCGTGATCATCGGTGTCACCAACCGCTCGGTTCCAGGTAAGAACAACACGCTGTGCTTCTCACCCGCGCTGATAGCGACGCCGGACGATATCGACCAGATCACCGATGCCGTCGACGGTGCGTTGGGGCGTGTGTTTGGGTAGTCGCGATTAAACAGAAATTCCTGCACAAATCTGGGGAGAATCAGATGGTGTCAAATGCGTCATCTGATTTTTCGCGCAGTAATAGTATGCAAAATCAAGCGAGAAATTGGCGAATGAGCTGCAAATCTATAGGTCGTATTCCTTATTGAAAACACCTTGGTTATCAAGAACGACTTGGCGAATTTTCATCACTACTCTTGGCTTCAATCCAAGCAAATTGATTTCACGCATGAAAGCAGTCGCCCCATCTGGCAATCTTTCATTCATTGGCTTAACAAGTTTCATTTGATCGATCTCCCAGCTATCAACGCCAGCGATTTCAAGCAATTTGCGGCCAAGTGGTCCAGATTGAGCGTCTTCAGTCATATCGACAAAGAACAGATTTATACCCGGATCCAGTTTCGATTCGAGTTTCGATGGCCAGTTTGAATCAAAGGTCAGGTTATCAACCCACTCAGAGAATGATCTCTTCTCCGACAGCCTTTTAACATCCTGTCTATAAGCGCTTGCAATCCAGCTTTGAAAATTTCGGTAGTAATAGACAAACGTGCACCGCTCTGGTCCGATTAACTCTGCCAACAAGGGAATCAAACACGCACTATCTTCAATAAAATCAGAGGTCTCTGAAAACAGCCTGTGGCTAATGAGCCGTTCCTCCGAAATTATCACAGTTTCACAGGTATCATGTCTTTTTTGCACACGGCGCAAGACATTGGCTATTTTCAGTCGGTTGTCTTCCGATTTTTCGGACAGCCAAGCTTCGGTCGCATAAAAAAGATCGCGACTTTGCCGAGGGTGTACGACAGTTCCCACCCTTGGCAGCAATCTGGCACGGTTTTGGACCATCAAAGCCTGAATAGACGTGGTGCCAGTTTTTTGAGGCCCCAAGTGGAAAACGATTTTTGCTGCCATCGTACTCAGCTATTTGTTTGTCTGCCTTCTTTACATATCACCATAGGGTCATATTGCATATCTCAACTAACTCATTGGCACCAAAGCTTTTGCAAATAAGAAATCAGACAGCCTGCAAGCGCGTACATCATCGCTCAGACAAAGCTGGTGTCACAAAGCTTTTTAAACAAAAAAGCCGCCCCAAACGGGACGGCCTTTCATTCACTGTCTCTCTGTACCAGAGGATCAGGCAGTCAGAGCGGCCTGAGCTTTGGCGACGATCGCACCGAACGCTTCCGGTTCGTGTACGGCCAGGTCGGCCAGAACTTTGCGGTCCACTTCGATGCCGGCCAGGTTCAGGCCGTTGATGAAGCGGGAATAGGTCAGTGCCTCGTCATGCGAACGGACAGCCGCGTTGATGCGCTGGATCCACAGCGCGCGGAAGTTGCGCTTGCGGTTCTTGCGGTCGCGGGTTGCATACTGGTTGGCCTTGTCGACAGCTTGACGGGCAACCTTGAAGGTGCTCTTGCGGCGGCCATAGTAACCTTTGGCGGCCTTGATGACCTTCTTGTGACGGGCGTGAGTTACGGTTCCACCTTTAACGCGGGACATGTTGGTATCTCCTCTTAGCGGTCGTAGGGCATGTAGCCCTTGACGATCTTGGCGTCGGGGGCGGACAGGGTGGTGTTGCCACGGGCATCGCGGATGAACTTTTTGGTCCGCTTGATCATGCCGTGCCGTTTGCCGGCCTGGCCAGCAAGGACCTTACCGGTCGCAGTCACCTTAAAGCGCTTCTTGGCGCTCGACTTTGTCTTCATCTTAGGCATTTCCGTCTCCTTCCAGGGTTCGGTACTAAACGCGACTCGGCATGCCATCTCGGCCGGTCACGCGATCAGATGGGCCGTTTACGCAAGTTCGATCATACTGGCAAGGGGGTTTCGACCAGAATCTGCGCATTTCGCAGCAAGGTCAGGCACCGGGGCGACATGTGTCGCCCCGGTGGGTTTAGTTAGTGACCGAACTTGCGGATTTCACCGCTTTTCAGCCGGGCTGCATAGCTGGCCAGTTCCTCTCGCACGACTTTCATCAGGAAGTACAACGCAAAGACGTTTACAACCGCCATGGCAAAGATCGCCGCGTCCGAGAAGTCAATGACCGGGCCAAGGTTGGCCGCTGCACCGATCACAACGAAAACGCAGAAGATGATCTTGAACACCAGCTCCTTGGTGTGACCTTCGCCAAACAGGTAGGTCCACGCCTTGAGGCCATAGTAGGACCAGCTGATCATGGTCGAGAAGGCGAACAGCACCACGGCAATCGCCAGCACGTATGGGAACCAGCCAAAGGCGCTGGCAAAGGCCGCCGAGGTTAGGCTGACGCCTGAGTTGCCATCAACGGTGGCGATACCGCTGCCATCTTCAGTCAGCATGTACAGACCGGTTTGCGGATCAATGATCAGCTGCTGGGTGATGATGATCACCAGTGCCGTCATAGTACAGATCACAACCGTGTCGATGAACGGCTCAAGCAACGAGACAAAGCCCTCGGTGATCGGTTCTTTGGTCCGTACCGCCGAGTGTGCGATCGCCGCAGAACCCACGCCCGCTTCGTTCGAGAACGCCGCACGGCGGAAGCCCTGGATCAGCGCTCCGACCATGCCGCCAGCAACGCCGAGGCCCGTGAAGGCACCTGCGAAGATCTGACCAAAGGCCCAGCCGATCTGGTCAGCGTGCATTATGATGATGATCAACGCCGCCAGTACATACATAACCCCCATGAAGGGCACGACCTTCTCAGTCACACGTGCAATAGACTTCAGACCACCGACGATCACCGCGAAAACAATACCTGCGAAGACAAGGCCTGTGATCCAGCCGGGGTAATCGCCGACGATGCCCGCGATCTGCTGGTGCGCCTGATTGGCCTGGAACATGTTGCCCCCGCCCAACGCGCCAAGGATACAGAAGATTGAGAACAGAACGGCCAGTATCTTACCGCCCGGAAGACCCAGTTCGCTGAATCCTTTGGACATGTAATACATCGGACCACCGGAAACGGTGCCGTCTTCGTATTCGTTGCGGTATTTTACGCCCAGCGTACATTCGGTGAATTTCGATGCCATGCCCAAAAGGCCCGCGACAATCATCCAGAACGTAGCACCCGGCCCGCCAATGCCGACGGCCACCGCAACACCCGCGATGTTCCCAAGGCCGACCGTGCCCGACAACGCCGTAGCAAGCGCCTGGAAGTGGCTAACCTCACCGGCGTCGTTGGGATCGGAGTAGTCGCCTTTTACAAGGCTGATCGCATGGCTGAAGAACCGAAGCTGCACAAAGGCAAAATACACCGTGAACACGGTCGCAGCGACGACCAGCCAACCAACGATCCAAGGGAACCCCGTTCCCGGGAAGGGCGCGAAAATAAAGCTGACGAAAGGCCCGGTGAAATCGGCAAAGGCCTGGTTGATTTTCTGGTCCAAGCCAACCGCTTCTTGGGCCGCAGCAGGGCCCGCAGCCAAGGCAGCCAATGTGGCAAGACCCAATTTATTTTGAATGTTCATTCTTGTCCCTCCCCTCAGTTCACGACCGTGACCGGAACATCGGCATGCATCACAAGGTTCTGCGTCGAGCTGCCAAACAACCGTTTCTTGAACCCGTCAGCCGAAGCGCGGCCGACGATGATCTGTGTGCCACCATTCTCAAGCGTAATCGCATTGAGCGTTTCGGCCACATCGCCGTGGCGCACGATGCCATGAGCTTTGAAACCGGCGCTTGTCAACGCGTCGACTGTTGGCGTCACGATCCGCGACGTGGCCAGCGTGACTTCTTCTTCGCGTCGCTTGTGGCGCAAAGCGTTTTCCTCAGGTGTCTGGAAAGTGAAAGGGGACCATTCAATGACGTAAACCACCAGCAATTCACAAGAGTCGATACGCCCGGCCAAATCCTTGGCAAAGGCAATCGCACGTTCTCCGGTTTCTGTCCCGTCCAGCCCAATGACAATCTTTGTTGTCATGACGTTCCTCCAATATTGTTGATTATGCCGGGGCCCGTGCCCCCGGGTCGGGCAGCCGGAGTCTGGAACTGATTTAAAGGGCCGCCCACGTGCATCAGTATCCAAGAAAAACACCGAAAAATAGAGGGGAAACTGAAACATTCAGCCCCTAACCACCTTAGCATTTGTTTTTATTGTTTATTTTTTGCCTAATTTTAAGGCAAAACCGTGCGCAGACCGCAAATCAACCTGGATCGGTGTTATAGATCAGCCGTTCATCACATGGAGCAATCCGCAGAATATTAGTGGTTCCCGGCACGTTAAAAGGAACGCCTGCGGTAACCACGATCTGATCAGTTTCGGCGGCAAAACCGCCTGCGCGCGCAGCGCGGGCGGCGTTCACCACCGCGCCTTTGAAACGTTCAAGCTCGGGCGTCATGACGCAATGGCAGCCCCATGTCAGGCACAGGCGGCGCGCAGTACCTGTGGCAGGCGTCATTGCAATGATCGGAACACCGGGACGTTCACGCGCTGTCAAAAGGGCTGTTGTTCCACTTTGGGTGAAACAGCAAATCGCTTTGATATCCGTTTTCTCGGCGATCTCGCGTGCAGCAGCAACGATACCGTCGGCAATCGTGGTGCCCTTTGCAGTCCTCGAGGACGCGATAATCTGAGTGTAGGTCGGGTCTGCTTCGACCTCGATTGCAACTTTGTTCATCGTTTGCACGGCTTCGATCGGGTACGAACCGGCAGCAGACTCCGCGCTGAGCATGATCGCATCAGTGCCTTCATAGATTGCCGTTGCCACGTCAGACACTTCGGCCCGTGTCGGCATCGGGCTTTCAATCATGCTTTCTAGCATCTGGGTTGCCACGATCACAGGTTTGGCGGCACCCCGGCACTTGCGCACCAAACGTTTTTGGATCGGCGGCACAGCAGACACTGGCAGTTCTACACCCAAATCGCCGCGCGCGACCATGATCCCATCGGATGCGTCGAGGATGTCATCAAACGCCTCAACCGCTGCGGGTTTTTCAATCTTGGACAGGATCGAGGCACGGCCATCAGCCAACGCACGCGCCTCAAAGACATCTTTAGCGCGCTGCACAAAGCTGAGCGCCAGCCAGTCGACACCCAACTGACACACAAATTCCAGATCGTCACGGTCCTTGGCGGACAACGCCGCCAGCGGCAAGACGACATCCGGTACGTTCACACCCTTGCGGTTCGAGATCGTGCCGCCAACCTCAACCGTGCAATTTGCGTAATCCTGCCCGCAGTCCTGAACGATCAAACGAATTTTCCCATCGTTGACCAACAGGCGTGCGCCGGGTTCCAGAGCTGCGAAAATCTCGGGGTGGGGCAGGCAAACTCGGTCGCTGTTGCCTTCAGCGGGATCCAAATCCAGCCGGAAGGAGGCACCTTCCACTAACTCTTCTGCTTCGTTTGCGAATACACCCACACGCAGCTTTGGACCCTGCAGGTCGGCCAGAATTGCAATCGGGCTGTCCAGATCTTTTTCAACCTGACGGATCATACGGTGACGTTCGCGAATCTCGTCATGGCTGCCATGGCTCATATTCAGGCGGAAAACATCTGCACCTGCCTCGTGCAGAGCGCGAATTGTATCATAGTCATTGGACGCCGGCCCCAGCGTTGCCACGATTTTTACACTTCTCAGGCGTCGCATTGGTCTAGCTCTCCTCAAACGCGTCATGTTACCGCAAACAAGTCTTGCGCTGCTTATTGCGCAATTCCCTTTTCGAAGCAACTGCCCTACACCTGCGACAAACTAGATGACAGGCTCATGACGTATTCTCCGTTTTTTATCCATGGCGCGGATCGACCATCGCGCTGGCTGATCACATGTGACCATGCGACCAACACCGTACCGCCCAGCATCAACGGTGGCGATCTTGGTTTGGCGCGAGAGGATATGGAACGCCACATCGCCTATGATGTTGGTGCATACGAAGTATCCAAGTACTTGGGCGAAATCCTGAATGCCCCGGTTATCGCGGCCAATTTCTCGCGGCTGGTGATAGACCCCAATCGGGGTGAGGACGACCCGACCCTATTGATGAAGCTTTATGACGGCTCGATCATCCCCGGTAATCGTCACGCAGATGCCGCAGAACGCGAACGGCGGCTGGACATGTGCTACCGGCCCTACCACAACGCGCTGGCGGAACTGGCCGCCCTGCCCCATGCGGTAATTGTGTCGATGCATTCGTTTACCCGCCAACTGCGTGGACGCGCGCCGCGGCCCTGGCATATCGGCGTTCTGCATACGCCGGACGAGCGGTTTGCGCGCCCCCTGGTCAACCGGCTGAAATCGGAAGGCGATCTGTGTGTTGGCGTAAACGAACCTTACACCGGTGTCCTGCCCGGTGATGCGATCGACAAGCATTGCACCACGTTTGGCCGTCCAAATGCGTTGATCGAGTTGCGCAACGATCTGATTGCAGATCACACAGGTCAAAGGGCGTGGGCCGAACGGCTGGCGATTGTATTGCAGGATGCGCTCGCTGACAGCGACCTTTGATCACACGCTATTGTGAGGCCGTACCCTGAACCCCATGTTTGCGGGGAAAGGAGGCGACCATGACTCAGGAAACTCTGATGGCCGTCTTTGGTTGGATGGCCGTGATCAACGTTGCCGTTTTGCTGTTCACAACAGCAATGATTGTTTTGGCGCAGGATCGGATTGCAGACATACATGGCAGGATGTTCCAGATGGACGCGCCCGAGGTGAAGGGCGCGTATTTTCGATATCTGGCCAACTACAAGATCCTTACACTTGTGTTCTGCGTCGTGCCTTGGCTGGCGTTGAAGCTGGCCTGACAAGACGTTTGTTGAAACATTGCCGTCGGACCGCTAGGTCAAAGGCAAAGAGATCGTTATCCGGAGCCAGACCATGGACAATCAAACCGAAATCGAACTTCAGGCCGCCGCGTTCCGCCGGTTGCAAAAGCACCTGATGGAAGACCGCACCGATGTTCAGAACATCGACATGATGAATCTGGCCGGGTTCTGCCGCAACTGCCTGTCGCGTTGGTATCAAGAGGCAGCCAATGAAAAAGGTATCGAGATGGGCAAGGACGAAGCCCGTCAGAAGTTCTACGGCATGACCATGGACGAGTGGAAAGCGAACTACCAGACCGACGCAAGCCCTGAAAAGCAGGCAGAGTTCAAGGTCGCTTTCGAAGAGAACGTCACGAAAAAGGGTTAACCCCTTATCGGACAAAGGCCCGCCAAGCGGCGGGCCTTTGGTTCAGACCGCTGCTTTGCGGCTTTCATCCAAATAGATTTCGCGCAAACGCGTGGCGATCGGACCGGGCGTCCCGTCGCCCAGCGCAACACCGTCAATTTCCACCACGGGCATGACAAAAGCGCTGGCAGATGTGGTGAACGCCTCGTCTGCATCTTTTGCTTCATCAATGGTGAACAAACGTTCTTCGACTTCCATCTGCGCCTCGGCCGCCATGCGCAATACGGCCTTGCGCGTGATCCCATGCAGAATGTCGTTGGACAGCGGGCGGGTCACGATCTTTCCGTTTTTGACGAAATAGGCGTTGTTGCTGGTACCTTCGGTGACATAGCCGTCTTCGATCATCCAGGCATCATCGCAACCCGCAGCCTTAGCCATCATCTTGCCCATGGACGGGTAAAGCAGTTGTACCGTCTTGATATCGCGTCGACCCCAGCGGATATCGTCGATCGAGATGATCTTGGCACCCTTTTTGGCGGCAGGGCTGTCCGCCAAGCCCGGTTTGTTCTGAGTAAACAAAACCAGCGTCGGTTTGGTGTCGGCAGAAGGAAAAACAAAGTCACGGTCGCCGTCGCTGCCGCGTGAGACCTGCAGATAAACCAGCCCTTCTTCGATCCCATTCAGTTCGACCAGTTTGCGGTGGATTTCCAGCAGCTCTTCCTTGGTGCAGGGCTCTGCCATCTGCAGCTCGTCAAGCGATCGTTTCAGTCGCACCGCATGACCTTCAAAGTCGATGAGCTTACCGTCCAGCACGCTTGTGACCTCATAAACGGCATCCGCCATCAGAAAACCGCGGTCAAAGATCGAGATTTTGGCCTCTGTTTCAGGCAGGTACTCTCCGTTCACGTAAACAGTGCGGGTCATGTTGTTCTCCTCAGCCCCAAAGCGCAGCCACAGGCGGATGCACCCCGGCGTCATCAAAAGTCAGCGGGTTGTCGCGGTCTTCGGCCAACAGAAGCGGGCCGTCAAGGTCTGTTACCATCGCACCCTGCGCCAACAAGGTCGCAGGCGCCATGGCGAGGGAACTGCCAACCATACATCCAACCATGATGTCATAGCCTTCGGCGATGGCCGCTTTGCGCAGTTCAAGCGCTTCGGTCAGGCCACCGGTTTTGTCCAGCTTGATATTGATGACATCATACTTGCCCTTCAACTTTGGCAGGCTGGAACGGTCATGACAGGATTCGTCCGCACATACCGGAACTGGCCGATCCATCCCGATCAACGCCTCGTCATCCCCGGCTGGCAGAGGTTGTTCCACCAGCGCCACGCCCAACCGCACCAGATGCGGGGCAAGGTCGGCGTAAACATCGGCAGACCAGCCCTCATTCGCGTCGACGATGATCTTGGCCTTTGGTGCGCCGGCGCGGACCGCTTCCAGTCTGGGCATATCATCGGGTGTACCCAGCTTGATTTTCAGTAACGGGCGATGCGCGTTCTGCGCGGCCTGTGCCTGCATCGCCTCGGGCGTGTCCAACGAAAGGGTGTAGGCAGTGATTTCGGAGCCCGGCACGGGCAACCCCGCCAAGTCCCACGCACGTCGACCTGCACGCTTGGCCTCCAGATCCCACAGCGCGCAGTCCACTGCGTTACGTGCAGCGCCAGCCGGTAACAGATCGATCAACTGCGTGCAGTCGAAGGTATCGGGCAAGCCGTTGATTTCGGCTTCGACCGATTCCAGAGTTTCGTTGTACCGGGCATAGGGGACGCATTCCCCCCAACCTTGATGCTGACCGTCAGAGATACGGACAGTCAGCACCTTGGCCTCGGTTCTGGACCCGCGCGAGATCGTAAAGACCTGCGCCAACCGAAATACATCACGAGCGACGTTGATCTGCACGCGTTCACCCCTTGTTTCAAACGGATCGAAGTTAAGAGACCCGGATCGCTTAGATCACAGAGCCGCCAAAGCATCCACCAGTTTGCCAGCGCCGAAGCGATAAGGATCTGTCGCAGGCAACCCCATCTCGGCCTCGACCTTTGCGATGTATTCTTTCGCTTCGTCTTCACCCAGATTCTGTGTGTTGATCGAAATGCCAACAACCTGGCAAGCCGGGTTTGCGATCCGCGCTAACGGCAAGGCAGTGTCCCGAAGCTCTTGCAAGGTGGGCAGAGAATACTCGGGCAAGCCACGCATATGGGTCCGCGTCGGTTCGTGGCACAAAATCAGCGCGTCAGGCTGTCCGCCATGGATCAGAGCCATCGTCACGCCAGAGTACGACACATGGAACAAAGAGCCCTGCCCCTCGATATGGTCCCAGTGGTCTTCGTCATTGTCAGGTGTAAGGTATTCAACCGAGCCTGCCATAAAGTCTGCGATCACAGCGTCCAGCGGAACGCCACCACCGGTGATCAGAATGCCCGTCTGCCCGGTAGCCCGGAAAGTCGATTTCATCCCACGCTCACGCATTTCGGCATCCATCGACATCGCAGTGTACATCTTGCCCGCAGAACAATCTGTGCCAACGGCCAGGCACCGCTTGCCTGTGCGCTTCTTACCATTCGCGATCGGATAGCCCACGGTCGGAACACGTACGTCATGCAGCGTACAGCCGTGAGTCTGTGCCGCGGCAACCAGATCACCTTCGTCGCGCAAGAGATTGTGCAAACCAGAAGCAAGGTCAAAGCCCATCTCCAGCGCCTCGATCAAAACCGCTTTCCACGCCTCGCTGATAACGCCGCCGCGGTTTGCAACACCGATGACCAGTGTCTTTGCGCCCGCTTCCTTCGCCTCGGCAAGGGTCAGGTCTTTCATCCCCAGATCGGCCTTGCAACCATCCATCCGGAATTGACCAACGGCGTTTTCCGGACGCCAGTCCCGGATACCAATGGCAACTTTTGCTGCGAGCTGGTCGGGCGCATCGCCCAAAAACAACAGATACGGTGTCTCGATCATTGCGGTGCACTCCTTTGATTCCGCCGCAGGCTATGGGACGTGCCGAACGAGTGTTTCTCGTTTTCGACCGGCAGCACTCAATTGGTCGGGAAAATTTTGCGCCTACGGGTCATTTCGCGCGAAAATCTGTCGAATTCTTAAAGTGATTAAACTTTAACCATCGAAACAACCACTGAATTCGGGGAATGCTGCGATTGCAATGCTGCACTCGCACAAAGCCCCTTGCGGAGGTGCGCGCAATTTAATACCCACAAGGGCGACAAAAACGTAATTTCCTTTCTCGCACGAGGTCCCGATGAGCTTTCGCATTCAACCCACCGCCCCTGCGCGCCCCAACCGTTGCCAATTGTTCGGGCCGGGATCGAATACAAAGCTATTCCCCAAAATGGCGGCATCTGCAGCGGATGTAATCAATCTGGATCTCGAAGACTCGGTCGCGCCCACCGACAAAGACGCCGCGCGTGCAAACGTCATCGAGGCGCTAAATTCTGTGGACTGGGGCAACAAGTATATGTCCGTGCGCATCAACGGGCTGGACACGCCTTATTGGTACCGCGACGTCGTCGATCTGCTGGAACAGGCTGGCGACCGCTTGGACCAGATTATGATCCCCAAAGTTGGTTGTGCCGCTGATGTTTATGCGGTCGATGCGCTGGTAACCGCGATCGAGCGCGCCAAAGGCCGCACCAAACCGATCAGCTTTGAAGTCATCATTGAATCGGCCGCAGGCATCGCCCATGTCGAAGAAATCGCAGCGTCATCCCCACGTATGCAAGCCATGAGCTTGGGTGCTGCGGACTTTGCGGCGTCGATGGGAATGCAAACCACGGGCATCGGCGGCACCCAGGAAAACTATTACATGCTGCGCGAGGGCGAAAAGCACTGGTCCGACCCCTGGCATTGGGCACAAGCCGCTATCGTCGCTGCTTGCCGGACCCATGGTGTGCTGCCGGTAGACGGGCCCTTTGGCGATTTCTCGGATGATGACGGTTTCATTGCACAGGCCAAACGCTCGGCCACTTTGGGAATGGTCGGCAAATGGGCGATCCACCCCAAGCAAATCGCTTTGGCCAATGAGGTCTTCACCCCATCAGACGAGGCCGTTTCAGAAGCGCGCGAAATTCTGGCCGCGATGGAACAAGCCAAAGCAAACGGTGAAGGGGCAACCGTCTATAAGGGCCGTCTGGTCGATATTGCGTCCATCAAACAGGCCGAGGTGATCGTCGCGCAGGCCGAATTGATCGCGGCGGGCAACTAATAGTTAAAGGGCGCGGCAAAGCGCCCGTTTTATTTTCGACCGAAAACGTCGTTCGGCACCCATGTCAGCTTCTCGCCTGCCTTACCCCACTTCATCATGAGGCACGCGGTGCTGTATTTCTGAAAATAGACCATCTTGAGTTCATACCAGCCCGCCTTCGGAACCTCGACTTCGACCAACTGGTTGGGATCACACGGCTGACGACCCAAAGTGTCTCCTACGAGTTGACCGCCAATAAAAGCTTCCACGCCATCATTTGACCACGTCTCAAGTTCATAGATGCCTGGGGAGTCAAACCGGATGTAACCCGAGATATCCGCAGCAACATTATAGTGTTCCGGGTGCGTTAAAACTGGATCCCCTTTACGCGTGTCCCGATAGTCCAACCCCCTCAGCGGTTCGCCGGGTTCGGCTTTTTTCTTCAAAAGCAGCTTGGCGGATGTAACGTTTTGGATAGCCGCGGGCGGCGAACCTCCCCAAACGTAGTTCACGTTCAAACCGGCCTTTAGATTAGACGGCTGAGGATTGGCTGGCGTCAGCTTGAGGGGCTCCGCGATCGCAACTCCAGCTGCCAACAACAGAGCAGATGCAAGCACTGTCGAAACAACGAATTTCATGGTCTTCTCCCTGAGTGTGGTCCCGATTGGGGTTTTTCCCCATTTTGGTTAGGACTATGGCCGAACACTACGGTGTGACTTGTGACCCTGCAAGTGAGGCCTTCTTCACAATTCGGCTGACACGCGTGTTTGGCGCGCGATCAAACCGCAAAATACGACGCGCTTATCGAGCTCCAGAAATCTGAACGTTCTCGTCGCTGAGTACCAAAACCTGTGAAACTCGGTTTATCTATCATCCATCAGCGTCAGGGCCGCTCCCGAACAACAGTTGGCGTGGGCTTTTGCAGCCCTGCGCCGGTTTTTTCGATCAGGTTATCGCGGCACTGTTCTCTGCTTTGCTACGCAAAGACCCCTGCTGCAGATTATCTACTTCAAGGGCAGGCAGATTTCGGTCAAAAGATCTTCGGGCGCGGTGTCGCGCGGATCGTTCAGATAGATCTCGTAACATGGCTGATCGGCGGGTTCTTCGCCTGAACCCGGCAGCCAGTTGCCAAACAGGCTGTGATAGGCCGCGTGGATTCCGGAATACGGGCCCTTGTAGGTCAGAACTGCCGTTTTACCGCCGGAGATTTGCATATCCTCCATCCCATCCGGCGTTGCCTCACCAGAGAATTCGGCACCGGCGTAGCTGCGCAGTTGGTCTTCGGGCACTTCGTCAGGGCTATCAAGATAAACGCCGATCACCGGACCAAGTTTGGGCCAAAGCTGGCGAGCTTCGCACAACGCGCCGAAGGCTTCAAAGCTTTTGCCGATCTCGGAATAATTGCCGGTGTGTTTCAAGCCGACAATACGCCGGCTGGGCTCGGTGCGGGTTTCAATTGGGTGCATGGGATAGTCTCCTGTTTTGAAAAGTGGATTTGCGGGCAAAAACTGACCGGCCTTTCGAAAAGCGGCCGGGCTGGCGCCGTAGGCGTCGGTAAAAGCCCGCGCAAAGGAGTTGAGGTTCGGATAACCGACATCACGCGCAATCTGCGCGATCGCCATGTCGGACTGCACCAGACGGCTGGCCGCACGGTGCAATCTGATCCGGCGCACGGCCTGCGCGCAGGTCTCGCCCGTAATGGCCCGAAATACACGATGCCAGTGAAACCGCGACATGGCAGCGACATCCGCCAAAGCATCCAATGACAGATCTCCGGCAGGGTTGTCGTGGATATAGGCCAAAACGCGCAGAATGCGTGCCTCATAGCTGTTTGCCATCCGATCCGATCCTCTTTCCTTGCCGTCTCAACTGAACATATTGCGCATCCACAAATCTTGCTGAGTTGCATCCCAAGCGGCGTCAGGTCATATAGCAGGGAACTTCCGCGTTGAGAGGCGTCATGACCCAGTATCTGGATTTCGAAAAACCCCTGGCCGAGATCGAAGGCAAAGCCGAGGAATTGCGTGCACTGGCGCGTGCCAACGAAGAAATGGACGTAGCCGAAGAGGCCGCAGCATTGGACGCCAAGGCCGCCAAACTGCTGGAAGAGCTTTATGAAGACCTGACCCCGTGGCGCAAGTGCCAGGTGGCCCGGCATCCGGAACGCCCCCATTGCAAAGATTATGTCGAGGCGCTGTTCACCGAGTTCACGCCATTGGCCGGTGACCGGAATTTCGCTGATGATCTGGCTGTAATTGGTGGTCTGGCGCGGTTTAACGATCAACCCGTTATGGTGATCGGCCATGAAAAAGGCTCGGACACTAAGTCCCGCATCGAACGTAATTTTGGCATGGCCCGCCCCGAAGGCTATCGCAAAGCCGTACGACTGATGGAGATGGCCGGCCGCTTTGGCCTGCCCGTCATCACATTAATCGACACGGCCGGTGCCTATCCCGGCAAAGGTGCTGAGGAACGCGGCCAGTCCGAAGCCATCGCCCGGTCAACGGAAATGTGCCTGAAAATCGGCGTGCCTTTGGTGTCTGTCATCATTGGTGAAGGTGGCTCTGGCGGTGCGGTGGCGTTCGCGACGGCCAACCGTGTCGCAATGCTGGAACACTCCGTCTATTCTGTGATCTCCCCGGAAGGGTGTGCTTCGATCCTGTGGAAAGACGCCGAGAAAATGCGTGAAGCTGCCGAAGCGCTACGCCTGACGGCACAGGACCTGTACAAGCTGGGCGTCTGCGATCGCATCATAACAGAGCCCAAAGGCGGTGCACATCGGGATCGGACCGCGACGGTAGAATCCGTTCGCGCCGCGATTGCCGCAATGCTGCAAGAGCTTGAAGGCAAGGACGCTGCCGCACTGATCCGGCACCGGCGTCAGAAATTCCTGGACATCGGCTCGAAAGGGTTGGCCGCCTAAGCGTCACCTCCCAAGTCTACGCAGCAGGGATACAGAGGGTTCTCCGGTCACTGGCAAGCCATTGGCGCTTTGATACCCGCTGATGGCAGATTTGGTGTTGTTACCGATCACCCCATCTGCCCCTTGCGTGTCATACCCAGCCGAGGTCAGCCGACGTTGTAGCTCTTTGCGATCTTCCAGCGTCAAACCTGTTGCATCCGGCCCAAACGACGTCTGAAACGGTGCACCACCCGCAATACGGTCGGAAAGATGCCCAACCCCGATCGCATAGCTGTCCGAGTTGTTGTAGCGTTTGATCACCTGAAAATTGCGAAAAACCGCGATACGCGGCCCCGGCACCTGCGGCTGCAATACGGCAACCGGGGTACCCGACACCGTTCCAACCTCGCCTCCCCACGGCTGCCCACGCACCCAGCCCGAGCGCGACAGGTATGCAGCCGTCGACGCCAACGCATCGGTGGGATCCTCTGACCAAATGTCACGACGCCCGTCACCGGTGAAGTCCACCGCAAAGGCCTGATACGATGTCGGGATGAATTGCGTATGCCCCATCGCACCAGCCCAACTGCCGGTCATGTTCGCAGGCGAGGTGTCGCCGTTCTGCAAAATCTCAAGCGCTGCAACCAACTGACTTTCAAAAAACTGACCGCGCCGCCCGTCATAGGCCAGTGTCGACAAGGCCGACACCACAGGAATATCGCCACGACGGGCGCCATAACGACTTTCCAGCCCCCAAACCGCCACGACCACTTCTTTGTCGACACCGTATTTCGCTTCGATTTGCGAAAGGGTTCCAGCATGGCGCGTCATCATCTGCTGTCCCGTCGCAATGCGCTCATCCGATGCAGCAATGGCCAAGTAGTCCTCAAGTGAGCGTTTGAATTCCACCTGGTTGCGATCGCGCTCAATAACGCCGGGCAGATAGCCTGCGCCTTGAAACGCCTGATTGATCGTGGTCTGAGAAATACCCTGCCCTGCCGCACGGTTTTTAAAGCTGGCAACCCAGGCATCCCAGCCTGCGTTCGGAACAGCGCGCATCCGGGACACAGGGGCCGTAGATTGCGTCCCCCCTGAACAGGCGGCCAACAGCGAAGATCCGAGGCCGACTGAGAATACTCGACGATTTATCATGACTGAAATCTGCTCTTGTTGTGATTTGGTTCAGCGTAGCCCAGACCGGGCCCTCAAACCAGAACAGCTGCACAGAATTCAGATATTCAAGGCGCATCGGCAATGGGTCGCCTAGCTGACCAGCATCCTTAACCCTTGCGTGACGTCGGATCGCACAGCCAGCCGCAATCCGGGCTCATCCCCGGCTTTCAGCGCTGCTATGATCAGCTTGTGGTAATGGGGCGGCTCGGTACGGCGCAATCGACCGTAAAGCGCACGCATGGTCGGCCCCAACTGCAACCAGACGGTCTCTGCAATCGCCAGCATCGCCGGGGCCTGCGCCCGCAGATACAACGTTCGGTGAAATTCGAGGTTCGTTCGGATATAGCCGACAGCGTCCCGCTTGGTGACCATTTCGGCCACAGTCATATTGATGCTTTGCAAACGGTCGATCAGCGCGATATGGGCCCGCGGCAACGCTCGGCTGGCAAGTTCGACCTCAAGCAGGGCGCGCAGTGCGGCCAGTTCTTCGATCCGATCGTTTGTAAGCTCGGGGGTCGAGACACGGCCTGAGGATGACAAGAACAAAGCGCCTTCTGCTGCAAGCCGCCGAACGGCTTCGCGTGCAGGAGTCATAGACACTCCAAATTCTTTACCAATCCCGCGAAGGGTCAGCGCCTGTCCTGGCGCAATATCACCATGCATGATCCTGGAACGAAGGGCGCGATAAACCCGATCATGAGTCGCAGTCTGAGAGTCCGATGGCCGCGCGGTAATCATTTCCCTATGTGATCACAAATTGGCCCAGCGTCAACTCACGCTCGTGTCAAATCTGTATTGATGTAGCTGCGCCCCGTTGTCGCGCAGCCAACGGCGTTGCGCTTTGTAGTCACCGAAGATGCGTTCGACCTGCACCCAAAAAGCTTGAGAGTGGTTCATTTCAACCAGATGCGCCACCTCATGGGCTGCGACGTAGTGCAGGATGTCAGGCGGTGCCAGGATCAGACGCCATGAAAACATCAAACCACCTGCCGAACTGCACGACCCCCATCGCGAACGGGTATCGCGCATCGTCAGGCTCGCGTATTCGCGCCCCAACATCGCGGCGTAGTCATCGCACGCGCCGGTCAGCCGATCACGGGCCAATTCTTTCAGGAACCGGGCAAGGCGCTTAGCCTCAGACCCTTCTGGCACGGCAATTTCATTATCCTTCAACAACACACGCCGCCCTTCGGCCGGAACGAGTCGTCGTGCACGACCTTCGACGGGAATAGACTGGCCGAATTGAACCGTCGCCGGGTCGGGGCGATCCTGCAGATGCTGACGAATCCAATCTTCTTTGAGCCGCGCAAAACTCAGGGCTTCGGTCTCGGGCACACCGACCGGATAAGTCAGGGTAACGCGCCCGTCCAACTGGGAAATCCGCAGGCTGATCCGTCGCGCACGCGCCGATTTGCGCAGGGTCAACGACACCGGAGGCCTTCCGGGTAGTGCGTAATCTCCCATTGTCCTGTTTCTCCTGCTCAAAGGCTTTGACAGTCCCCGCCGCATGTGGCACGTGACCTGAATCGTTGACACGACTCACCTGATATCAAGGGGATTTGACATGCCCAAGGAAGAATGGGGCGTAAAGCGCGTTTGTCCGACAACAGGCAAACGGTTTTATGACCTGAACAAGGACCCGATCGTAAGCCCCTACACCGGCGAGATCGTGGAGCTGGACACCGGCAAAAGCCGCATGATCGCCGCAGACGCAGAAGACGCAGCGTCGGCAAAAGCACGCGAAAACGCATCCGAGGACGATCTGGTTCTGGATGATGATGACAACGTCGATGTGGATCTGGACGACGATCTGCTGGACGATGATGATGACAGCGATGACAATGTCTCGCTGGACGACATCACCGACATGTCGTCCGAAGACGAGAACTGATCGCGGTCTGAGGCGGCGCTTCGCCGCCTCGCGCCAATCCCGGATTTGGGTCAGAAAGTTTTTGGCGGATTCCATTTTTGGACTTGCACTCACCGCCACTGTCTCATAAACGTCCGCCCACTGCTGCGGCAGAACATGTTGGGGCCTTAGCTCAGTTGGGAGAGCGCTTGCATGGCATGCAAGAGGTCAGGGGTTCGACTCCCCTAGGCTCCACCAAAACCTAACAATACAACTTGATAGCAAGCATTAGAGTAATGTGACGCAAACTGAGGCTGCATGCATGTCTCTTATTGCTCAAACATAACCTACATTGCTTTCGCTGGCCACTAGGCGTCTACTCTTTCACCGCTAGTCCGCATAAAAAACCATGCAATAATTGGATGGATGCTGGTGGGTAAGTTGGTCCTAAAAAGGTGCTACAGATCCACCGTGTCATTTCGGGAAGAGGAAAGTTGCCCATAATGCGGCGCCCCAGTTTTCTGGCCCGTTCTCCGAGGGTGAGACCCAGTTTCGTAAACCTGCAGAAGAACTCACACGCTGGCTCCCGATCCAGGCAACCTTTTTAACTTGGGCATTGATTGGGACGACCATTTTTCAGCTACCCAATCATACGTGCTCTCGGTGTTGAGAACGAACGTCTACGCTCTATGGGTCGTCTAATTAAAAAAGGTTTGAAGAATGTGTCGCTTTGCTGTTCGTCAGCGCCGAATACGCCCCAAGTGTGGCTAGTAAGAACTCCGATGGTCCAGGGTTTCGGTTGCTTTAACGCCAATACAGCAATCCCCGCCCCCATTCATTCCGTCCGATTCCATCGCTGGATGATGCTGGTATCAGCAGGTTTGGACCAATACCCCAAGCTACGACATTTGCAGTCAGTTGCTT
The DNA here is from genome assembly GCF_056538325.1 of Ruegeria sp. BG8. Taxonomy (NCBI): domain Bacteria; kingdom Pseudomonadati; phylum Pseudomonadota; class Alphaproteobacteria; order Rhodobacterales; family Roseobacteraceae; genus Ruegeria; species Ruegeria sp. BG8. Next base: position 105,594 of record NZ_JBQFSZ010000009.1, read on the forward strand.
GGGCAACAAAAAGAGACTGGCTTGAATTCCGCCCAATCCGCTGTTCGAGCGTCCCGACGTCAGAGCGTCAAAGCTACTGTAGGGGAGAAGCGAAGCCATAGTTCAGCACCTAATCCAAGAATGCTCTTATGATCAGAGGTGCTGATTTTGGGGTAGTCGATCCCTTGAACCACCTGTCTGTGGTTTACTTGGCTAGTCGCTCAGGGACCGGAGCCAGCGAGTATTGGGACCAGAAAAACGTGTTTGCCGCATCCTGATCAGCGGACAAGTTGGTTGCCTCAACGATCTTGCCATTCTCGATCCGGTAGACGAGGGCCCATGTCGTATCGACATTCGGCTTGCCATCGGCGTTCGACCAGCCACGGTGGATATCAACCACATTGGTCTCATCCGCGCCGAAATAGATGGGTTCCGCCTGAAACCCGGCGGTGCCTAGCTGTTCGAAAAACGCCAGCACCTCGTCCCGACCGGTCTTGGTTCCGGACAGGGGGTGGCGGCCCGGGATGTGCCATTTGACGTTTTCGTCCATCACGGCTGCGATACCGTCCAGATCACTGGTGCCATAGGCGGCGAAGAAATCCTGAACGACCTTGATATTGTCTTCTGGGGATGCGGCCATGGCGGTCTCTCCTGTGATCAGAGCAGCGGTGAGGGCAGAAACTTTGGTCAGAGTGTTCATCTTGTGTCCTCCTGAATACGGTGACACTAAGATAATAATCCCGGCATAGCGTGATAATTCACCCTGCTGGCACTTCTTTCATGTATAGGATCGAATAATTAATCAGTTCGGGGAGACGATGCGCCTGCCACTCGCCACGCTTGAAATCTTTACCGCCATCGCGCGCCACGGATCGCTTCGTGCTGCGGCCGAGGCTCTGGGTATTAAGCCGTCAACCGTCAGCCATCAATTGAAAGCGTTGGAAGACCAATTGGGCACCGCGCTGTTCATTCGGACAACACGCTCGATCAGCCTGACCGAGGCCGGACGCGCCCTGATCCGCGGCGCGGGGCCTGCCTTTGATCAACTCTCCGAGGCGGTCGAAAGCGCGCGCAGCACCGGTCACGCCGCTCGGGGTACGTTGAAACTGGCGATGCCGGAGTTTGCCTATCACCTTTATGTGGGTCCGATCCTCAAGAGCTTTTGCGCCGCGTATCCCGAGATCGAGTTGGAACTGTCGCTGACGGATGCCCTTTCAGACATACTCGGCGAGGAGTTGCATGCTGGATTCCGTCTGGGGGATCGTGTTGCGCAGGATATGGTGGCAGTGCGGTTGACGCAGCCGCTGCCGGTGACTGTTGTCGCCAGCCCGGATTATCTGTCGGAACGGGGTATGCCGGAAACGCCGCGCGATCTGCTGGGGCATACCTGTATCCGCTACAGGTTCCAGTCCTCGGGCCAGATTGCCCCGTGGAGTTTTCAATCGGCTGAGGAGGAATATGCCGTCGATGTGCAGGGCAATCTGATCGCGAACGCCCTTCCTGCAACCGTCGATCTGGCGAAAAGAGGGTTAGGGTTGGCCTATACCTTCAGGGTTTACGTCGCCCCACTGATTGATACCGGAGTGTTGACGCCAGTTCTTGAGGATCACCTGGCCCCCACCCCCGGTATTTTCATGTATTTCCCACGCGAGTATAAATCCATGATGCCCCTGAGGCTGTTCATAGACCACATAAAGCACCAGCAACGTGATTGAGCCTGCCCGCGCAGACCCCACATATCAAGCATTGCCAGCCGGAGCCGCCCCTTGCCCCTTAGATACGCTGATATCTATCCGTCAGAACCGTTGCTGAACAGTGACGAGATGCAGCGCCCTTCGGCGGCGGGGTTGATGTCAGTGCGGTATTTTCGGGCCGACCCTGATCGGATGCCGGAAGAGGTGTTTTCGGAACACCACGTCCTTCTGAACCTACAGGAAAAGGGACATCGCGTGCAAAACTGGCGGGACGGCACGCTGCGGGATTTCACCTTTTGCAAGGATGAGGTCATCGTGACCCCGGCAGGCATGCGGTCGGGTTGGCGGTGGTACGGGCAGTCCGATGTGATCGTGATCACTCTTAACCCGGACAAGGTCCAGCGCTTTGCTCAGACGGAACTCGGTATGCTGCTCGCACCGGAGCAGTTTCACGACCAGCCGCAGTTTTCCGATCCTGACCTATGTGCCGCAGGTGTCATTCTGCGCGATGCGCTGGCAACGGACGACATGTCCTCAGCCGTGATGTTCGAAGCCATGAGCCGGGTGTTTCTTGTCAAACTGCTGCAGAAATACGGCAAACGCCGCGCGGAAGAGGTCGAGCTGTCGGCGCGCTTTACCTCTCAGCATTATCAACGGGTGCTGACCTATGTGCAGGACCGTTTGGATCAGACGATCACCGTCGATCAACTGGCCCATGAGGCGGGCATGAGCCCCTCGCATTTCGCGCGGGTGTTCAAGGAAACGCTGGGCTCGACCCCTATGCAATATGTCATGGCCTACCGGGTCGAACAGGCGATGAAAATGATCGAGGATCCTGCGCGCCCTCTGGGCGATATAGCCTTGGCCTGTGGCTTCTCAGATCAGGCGCATTTCACGCGCAGTTTCAAACAGGTGGTAGGGCAGACCCCGCGCGCGTTCCGTGCGGCGAATGCCGTCTGAAGCAGGATTTTTCAAAAACGCAGCAGTCCGGTGCAAGTATCCCTGCCGCCGACCGCGTATCTCAGATGTCATCGGGCATGTGCCCATCCAGACAGATTTTGGGAGATACCGCTATGAACACCCTCGCCCTGAACACCGCTGCCGCATTGATGGCGTCAACCGCTGCCGTTGCGCAGGTTGAAACCCGCACCGTTACCTTCGAGAATGAAGGTGCCACTCTGTCGGGAACGCTGTACCTGCCGGAAGAGCGCGGGACCGAGCCACTGCCCACAGTCGTCGTGACCGGGGCCTGGACCTCGGTTCAGGAACAGATGCCCGCGAACTATGCGCGCGAGATGGCCGAGCGCGGCTTTGCTGCCTTCACCTTTGACTTCCGCGGCTGGGGCAAATCGGGCGATTTGCCGAACAACGTGCGTTTCGTTGAAAGCCCTCAGGCCAAGACATCGGACATCAAAGCGGCCATTGCGTTCGTCGCCACGCTGCCCGAAGTAGACGCAGATCACATCAACGGGTTGGGGATCTGCGCCTCGGCCGGGTACATGGTCGATGCGGTCTCCGGCAATCCTCTGATTCAACGGTTGGGTCTGGTTGCACCATGGTTGCAGAATAAAGAAATCGTTGAGGCTGTCTATGGCGGTGCAGAAGGTGTCGCCGGGCTGATCGAGGTTTCCCACGCCGCCGAGGCCGCAGGCGGTCAGATCATCCCTGCCGCAGGCCCCGAGGGGGCCGAGGGCGTGCTGATGCCGATCGGCGGCTACTACTATGAGGCCGACCGTGGCGCGATCCCAGAATATGACGACAAGTGGAACAATGCAGGCTGGGAAGGTTGGCTGACCTATCACCCCGCCGACAATCCGCAGCGTTTGGACAAGCCGCTGGCCATTGTGCACTCGGAAAGCGCGGCAATTCCTCAGGGCGTTCAAACCTTCCTTGCCGGTTTTGCAGGTGATGCCACAGCGCAATGGCTGGAGGATGTCACGCAGTTCGATTTCTACGACAATCCCGCGGATGTCACCCGCGCAGCCGACACGGTCGCTGACCACTTCCGCGCCGCTTCCAGCAACTAAGACCTGTCTGGACGCCGAGCAATCGTTCGGCGTCCACCCATATCTATTCTATTCGGAGCATCCTCATGCGCAAAAAACTCACATCGACCCTTGCTGCCGTTTCCATGATCGGAACCGCAGCTTTTGCTGAACAACAGGCCGATATCTTGACCACAATCACCGACATCGCGGCCGGCGCTGACCGCTACGACTGGACCCGCGTGCGCGGCGCGTTTGCCGACACAGTCACGACGGATTACACCAGCCTTTGGGGCGGCGATTCGGTCACGCAACCCGCTGATGAGCTTGTGGCGGGGTGGTCCGCCTTTCTTCCCGGTTTCGACGCGACGCACCACATGGTAGCCAATCACACCGTAACCTCTCTGTCCGACACATTCGCCACGGCACAGGCTGATTTCACAGCAACCCATCGTCTTGATGACGGCCTATGGGTGCTGGGTGGCCGCTATGACTATGAGCTTGAGAAATCAGACGACCGCTGGGTTGTCACATCGATGACCATGACGGCACTCTGGGAATCCGGTGACCGTGGGCTTGTGGCTCTTGCCGGCCAACGCGCGGCCCAGGCGAATTGACGGAGGGACCATGACCAGTCAGCGCATCGCACTCGTGACCGGCGCCAATCGCGGTATTGGTGAAGAAGTGTCCCGCCAATTGACCCGGGACCATGGGATGAAGGTTTTGGTCGGTGCGCGCGATTTGGCAAAAGGGAGAGCTGCTGCGGATGAAATCGGATATGGGGCCGAAGCCTTGCAACTGGATGTGTCTAGCCCGGACTCTGTTGCCGCAGCATTCTTTTTGACGATTGAATCGGCCTATGGTCGCCTTGATGTTTTGGTGAACAACGCGGGTGTGGATTATGACGCCGACCAACAGGTTCACCTTGCTGATCTGGACCGGGTACGACGAGCGTTTGATACGAACCTTTTCGGTCCTTGGGAGACCACGATTGCGGCGGTGCCATTGTTAGAACGAGGCACGGACGCCCGGGTCGTCAACGTGTCCTCTGGTGCGGGGTCGCTGACCAGCATGTCCGCTGGCACACCCGGCTATGGCGTTTCCAAAGCGGCCTTGAACGCGCTGACCCTCAAGACCGCCGCCGCGCTGAAACCTCAGGGCATTCTCGTCAACGCCGTGTGTCCCGGCTGGGTAGCCACAGATATGGGCGGCGACCTTACCGAATGGCGGCCCGACCGGAGGGTTCTTTCGCGATGGCGTTGCCATAGATTGGTAGGTTCAGCCGAGCCTCATGAAATCAATCAGTGCCTGACCCGATCTGGTAGCACGCGGCAGCTGGGTTAGAAAGCGAACATATCCGGTATCTTAGGTGCTTCGTTCGTCACCTGCAACTAAAGTAATTCACCGCACACCATATCCAAAAGCGTCATGGCAATGCCCAAGTTTCCACGGGCGGTCCACGCATTGACGTCAAGGTCGGTTAAACTGTGCGCGGTGTACTTCGGGTGCAGCGTTTCCCGTTCTCAAATACCCGCGGCTGAACTGCTATCAATACGGGTAAAGCAAGAGAGTCGTGTCCTGGATATCGGGCGGTGGATTTGGCGATCTCAACCTCAAGTGTTGCGCACTACGTGTTCACCGATCTGTTCACAACCCTAACCGGACATTACCCTCTCGAACCAACGCTGCGCCCATCAGAGCCCTCCTTCACCCAAAGCAACGGGGGCAACTTTTGGAAAGACCGCGTAGAAACAAGCGACCACGGCGAATGTCACTTTGCCAAAGAATAGATAGTTTAGCGGTGCAAAGCTGAATTGGGCGTAGGTCGCGAATATCCGCGCCCAATGGTCAGTCAGTTCGCGTAGACAGCCGTTTCGAACGCTTCATATGTCCGCATATAAGGCTCTTCGACGAAAGGCAGCGACTGCGTAAAAATTACGCCAGCAACGTCTGACGCGCGGTCGACCCAATAATGTGTGTTGCACACACCCGCCCAGCTTTGCGTACCCGCCTTGCGGCGTCCAGGTACATCTGCTTCCGAACGGACGGCTGCAAAACTGTGGGTTGTTCCTCCGGGCAATACGACATCCGCCGTCACAGGCGGTGCAATGGTTACCATGCGCTCAAAAAGCTTTCCTTCCATCTGGTCTTCGAACATTTCGGCGAACGCGGCTTCGGACAAGAGACGATTGCCGTCCAGCTCACCACTGTTCAGGAGCATGCGCAGGAACTTCATATAGTCCGGTGCCGTGGAATACAGGCAGTGCCCCATACCATAAACTTCGGGATTTGGTGGCGGAGCCAATTCGAACGGAACAAACTTACCATCCTCGCCGCGCGCTTGAACGCCGGCCAGACGGTCAGTCAGCGCATCGGGTTCAAAAGCTGTATTGTTCATGCCAAGGGGGCCAAAGATTTCCTCGTGGCAGAACTGGTCTATGCGACGCCCATCCACAGCCTCAACGACCTGGCCCAGCCAGTCAGTGCTGGGTCCATAGCCCCACCGCTCACCCGGATCGAACATCAAGGGATAGAACAGAGATTCCTTTGTTCCGGATAAGATGCTGGGGTGGCCGGTTGCTTCGAGGTACTTTGCTGTTTCAGGGCACCAGAATTCGTATTCCAGCCCACTGCGGTGCGTTGCGAGGTGCCGTATCGTTGCTGTTGTCCTCGGCGCGCGCATAATTGGCTTATCCCCGTCCCAGCCATCCAACACTTGCAGTTTGTTCCAATCGGGAAGGATATCGGCCACAGGTGTGTCCATAGACATCTTACCCCGATCAATCATGATCATCGCAGCCAATGATCCAACAGCCTTGGTTGCAGAGAAAATCCTGAACACCGTGTTCTCACCTGCGGCACGACCTTCAGCAGCCTGTCCTGCACTTCCTGAGTAAGTGACGCCGTCGGCACTAGCGCTCATCGCGACGACAAATGGCACGTCCTGCGCTGCCACGGCATCATTCAAAACCTGATCTATGGCTTCTGATGGCATTTTTCCCTCCCATGAATTGGTGACGAAGGATAGCAATTCATGCTGCACCAGCCAACTTTGTTGACAAACCATTCAGTGCGAATTTTCGCGTATCAACTGTCGTGCGCGGCCGAAGTTACGGCACGAAAGGTTATTTTCGGTATGAGGTGGCAGATCACCACGACCTTTGAAAAAGCCTGCTTCACAAGCCCTTGGCAATAAATCTTTGTTTTTGTCACTCTTGCAGTCGCACGGTGAAAACTAGGCTTCGATGCGCAAACTGACGTGAAACACGCCGGACCCGCCCCGATCACGGACAGAAAACTACAACGCGTAAAAGGTGTTCTGCCACCAACATATGGTCGAAATAGGAAGAAATATCGGACCGAACGATAGGTCATGGAACAGCCGAATTTACCAGTGCTTCGCACTTCGCCTACCATTTTCGGCAATGGCTCAACCTATATGCCACTCTCAATTTCACTTAGCGTGCAAATCCTCACCCGGCAGGGTGTGCAAAGCCTCGGCGATAGCAAAACCGAAAGCAACATCAGCAAGCCTAATCAAAGCGCTGGAGAAGTCACCTAGAGCGGATGTCTGAACTTCGAAACTTTAGTTCCAACCGCGCCCTATTCCGGCAAACCCGCTGCGCGCAAGTCGTTAAGCACACGTTCCAGATCCGAGGCGACAACATACTTGCCTTCATAGTTGTGAAGTACGTCCTGCAGAGAGTATTCAGGGTCGAAGTCCATCAACTGCTCTACCGCTTTGCGCGCCTCAGCCTGATCGCCGCGACACATCTGGATGATTGCAAGCACGCGATAGGCCATCGGAGGGATCTCGGACATGCCGTTCATGGTTTCCAAAGCATCGTCACAATTCCGCGTGTGCCATTGCACCCATGCAAGGTTCCATTTGATCCAGTCCTGATGAAGCGGGTCCAGACGAACAACGCGCAGCATCAGGTCTTCGGCCTCGTCCGCCTGCCCGCTATATGTCAGGGCTTCGGCCAGCGCGGCCATTGCGCTCGTATCGTTTGGGTTGAGCTCCAATGCTTTTCGAAAGCGAGCCACTGATTTTTCAAGCTCGCCCTCCTGGATATGCATGTATGCCATCGCCGTATGCGCATCATAGTACTCGGGACCGACCTGAACGGCCTTGCGTGCATAGCTGCGTGCGGCATCCAACTCGACAATTGGGTCTTCATCTGTCCATCCCCAACGGTATCTGTTGATGTGAACGAATGTCAGCCCGACATATCCGTAAGGTTGCGTCGGATCGGCTTCAACTGCCGCCAGGTTGGCAAGCCGGGCCTTTTCATTGCCCTCGGGGGTGAAGGAAAAGAGGTGCTGACGCGCTTTCCAATTCAAAAGCAGTGCAGTCAGCTTAGCCTCGTCCGACTTGATCGCTTTCTGGCCTTCTATAGTGATGACGCGTTGCGCCACGGTCGCGACGGTTCTCTGTACGATTTCATCCTGCATCGCAAAGACATCACCTAAGTCACTGTTGTATACATTTGACCAAAGGCTTTGACCTTGAACGGCATCAATCAATTGGACGGTCACGCGCAGCTGATCACCGCTCTTTTGCTGGCTACCTTCCAAGAGGTAACGGACACCAAGAGCACGGGAGATTCGGCTGACGTCAGTGGTACTTTCGCGAAAACTGAAGCTTGAGTTTCGCGCGATAACAAAGAGTTCGGAATACCGGGATAAATCCACAATGATGCCCTCAGCGATAGCGTCACTGAGGTATTCGGCATCTGCGCCGACGCTGAGGTCTTCGAATGCCAGAACTGCAATTGACGGCTTGTTGGGCAAAGGCGGCTTGTCCGAAGAGGTAAACCTTTCCTTCCCCACCCCCCAGAATGCACCTAAGCCCAACATGAAAACTATGATCAGGCTGAATGCAGCCAATTTCATGCGGTTGGCACCCCCGCCAGTCCCGGATGTAGCCATTGCTGCGGACGTCCCTGTAGAAAGAGGCGTCGGAACCAATCGATAGCCTTTCTTGGAAAGCGTTTGAATCATCTTGTGATCAGTATCATTCAATGCCCTGCGAATATCCGCGATACATTGAGAAAGGCTGTCATCGGTGACGGCTGCCTTGGCCCATACGTTTTCAATTAATTCGGCCTTTGAAACGGTCTCGCCTACCCGATCAACGAGATATGAAAGAACTTCGGAACTCTGGCGCCGCAGATGCACCGGGTTCCCGGACCCATCGCGCAACTCATCCGCCTCAACAGAAAAAACGAAGTCGCCCAAGGGAACATCACTGAAAGATTTCAGATTTTTTTCAGCTTTTTCTCCGGACATTTCGACCGCCTCCATGCGCCAATAAGCCTGCGAAGACTCTCATCATGAGGCAAGAAGATTCTGCTGCTTTTAAACTCTCGAAAGGAAACAACATGACTTCCAAAATCAGTCTCTCAGCCATTGCCGCCAGTCTGCTTTGCGCCTCGATGGCGTGTTCAGGAGAGTTTCAGGTAAAACGGTCCCTAGAACTTTCACCTTCAACGCCAAAGGTTTGGCACCTGATCGGTGACTTTTGCGATATTGATGATTGGCATCCGAATGTATCGTCGTGTGCGCTGAAAGTCATGGATGGCTCGCTGGTCCGCGTGTTGACCACAGAAGCCGGAGACCAGATGGTTCAAAAGCGCATCGCGCAAGAAGAAGGGCTTTCCTACACATACAAGATGGTCAGCTCCTCTATGCCCTTAGAGAAATACACGGCCACATTGTCAGTACAGCCCGGGGAGAGCCTGTTCATCGAGTGGATTGCGAATTTCTCATCCGATGACCCCGCGATGGAAAGCTATGTGGTCGACAACATTGAAACCGGATTGTCAGCGATAGAAAGCAGCCTTGCATCGCATTGATATCGGATCCGCAGCATCCGAAAAGTCAGGTGTAGGGAACTCCATTCCAACGCCTGACAATGCGACTTGTTTTCGCTCGGTTAAGTGGCGAATGCAACGCATTCAAAGCATCGCAGAAACAACGTTTGAGTATCAGGAGGCCTGCATGCTTGCGTCATGATTTCTTGGATCCGTCGCGGGCTGTCTGCCTGCTGATCGCCCATCAACGACCTCCATGGTGGGTCCATGGTACCGTGATTGCCTGTCACATAGCCTCCGTTCGCCGCACTTACCGGAAGTCGATATTGGCCAAGGTGATAAGAGCGGACTTTGCAGTCATCCGAATTTTTACTCGAACGGGCCGCAGTCAACTCGATCCGCTCCATGTACCGATCCGTTGCCTAAGCCGAAGCCTTAAATGGCACGCCTTTTCCATTTGGAGTTACCGTCGGCTCGAAAACTTGCCTCGCCATTTCGGCGCGATGCTATTTCCGCATAACCTCGCGTTGATCCTTAGCGTCGACACGCGATTTGATACGACGCCGGGTGAGAAGTCGATAGGTTCTCGCAGCGCACGTACCCCGGATCTCGATGACGATTATCAGAAAGCTTGGAGTTTCAGGAATCAGATAATGGCGTGAGCAATACTGCGGACCGCACTGTTTGGGAATTAATGACCTCTCGTTCCCGCTGTGTGTCTTGAGACAACGACAAAATCCCATTCAGTGCGTCTCGAAATGCCCATCATCGTGGCCGTTTCCAGTAGCACCAGCCCTATCTCTTAAATTTCCAGTATCAGAGCCAACGCGTTCGTCCGGTAAATTTAACCCTCGCTGTTACCTGTCGGTAGAGATGCGCCAACAGGGTAGACCGTCTGTGGGATCAGCCCATACCCGCGCGCGTCGCGTTCTAGCTCTTCGCGAAAGTCGGGATGTGCGATCGAAATCAATCCGCGTGCGCGTTCCGCCACAGATTGGCCTTTGAGGTTGACCATTCCATATTCAGTAACGACATACATTTGATCCATCCGGGTCGTTGTAACCGTATTGCCCGGTGTCAGGTTTAGTACGATACGGCTTTTACGCACCTCTCCTTTCGAGAAAACTGACGAGAGGCATATAAACGACTTGCCGCCTTCGGATGCATAGGCTCCGCGCACAAATTGCAACTGACCGCCCGTGCCACTGATATGTCGGAACCCATCGGATTCCGAGGCAGCCTGCCCCGTCAAATCGACCTGAGTTGTGTTGTTGATCGCCACAACACGGTCGTTTTGCATGATGATGTGAGGCGGGTTTGTATAATCCGCCGGGCAGCAGTGGAACTCTGGGTTGTCGTCAATCGTCTCATAAAGGCGACGGCTGCCAAGCGCGAAGCCGTAGGTGTGCTTGCCCTTGTCCAAATTCTTGTGCGCGCCGGTGGCCTGACCGGAACGCACAAGATCCACCATGCTATCGGTCAGCATCTCAGAATGAATGCCAAGGTCTTTCGCGCCGCTGTCCAATAGCGAGGCGCAAACGGCATTCGGCATGCCCCCTATGCCAACTTGGATGCAAGAGCCATCTTCGATCTCTGAGGCAACAAGCGCCCCGACCGCACGATCCACATCCGTGACTGGCAAATCTGGTAATTCGGTTGCGGGTGTGTTGTCACCGTCAATGACAAAATCAACTTCGCTTTCGTTAATACCGCACTCCAAACCGTGGGTGTAGGGAAGGCCTTCTGTTACTTCGACGATAACGGTTCTAGCTGCTTTCAGAATGGCGCCATGCCATAGGTTTGTGCCGCCAAAGTTATAGTACCCGTTCGCGTCCTTAGGGTGTACTTTGATCACCGCGACGTCGCCGGGGTCGATAAATCGGCGGTAATAATCCGGGATCTCACCCAGATTAATCGGCATATAGTGCGCGATCCCCTTGTCGCTTTTGTTTCGGTCGTAGCCGGAGAAATGCCAACTGAACCAGTGGAAATGCTTGCCCTCCGGGTCGGCTTCCAAAACTGCGCGGGGTTTGACCGTGATGCATGAGCGGAATTTGACATCGCTGAGTTCGGCAACCCGCTTCGCAAGGGCGGCATCAAAAACATCGGGCTGGCCAATGGTCACGCCATAATCAATCCAATGCCCTGAGCGGACGAGTTGCGCCGCCTCTTGCGCGGAAATGTGGCGTGGCGTTTTCAAACCCTTACCCTCCCCATGGGCTTTGCACGCAGTGTAACTTCTTTTTACGTAACAATCAGCTGTGCCGTCTTATCCAACAAGGCTAGCATTGAAACTCGAGATGACCAGCCGCCAAGCCACATAGTCGAACGGTCCGATCATCGTCTATCAAGTAGCGAATTGCGCGGATTGCTTCCATCACTACAACGTGAGCCGAACAATTGCGGTTTCGGAACGGCTCATGCCCTCATAGCCCAAAAACTTTCGTGGCACGTTGGCCTGCTCTCAGCCCGGCGATCCATTCAGCCTCTTTGGCGATTTTGTCTTTCGCATCAGGCAGCAAATCACGGGCAGTATCCGAAGAAAGGGTAACAAGCCCGTCGCGATCGCCCAAGATCAGGTCCCCCGACGCTATCCTGCATCCGCCGAAAGAAACGGATGCGTTGACCTCTCCGGCGCTGGCGCTGGTCGGGCCTCGGGGCGTGACGCTGCGGGCGAAGACGGGAAAATCCGTCCATGAGCCCAGCGTGTCTATATCGCGCACGGCCCCGTCGACGATCACACCTTTGCAGCCAAGGGCCCTCAGATGCCCGCCCAGAATTTCGCCGATCATGGCGAATTCGGTTTCGCCACTAGCGGCGATCACAACAACGTCGCCGGGTTTTGCATGATCCAGCACATGAATGACCGCACCAAAATCCGGTGGCGAAACCGCAACAGTTATGGCCCGCCCCAGTAAATGCAGTGGCTCGGTTCCCAAGGTCTGCGCCCGGATCGCAGGATCAATCAGGCAGGATGGCTGCAAATCGGCCACGATACTTGCGGGCACTCCTTGCCACGCCTCGGTCTGGTCCTGACTGACAGAGGCCTTTTCGGGATGGACGGTTACCGGCATTCTTTACCCTTTCTCGTTGAGCAGACGTTCGACCGCTTTGGCCAATCTTCGAACGGCCTCGGTCAAATTGGCCCCGTCGTTCAAGGTGAAATTCAGACGGATCCCCTGCCGGTACTCCCCATGGGCATCAAAAACACTACTGGGCGAGATGCAGACCTTTTCCTCCAGCGCAATCTCGAACAGACGGTCGGTGTCGATACGTTCCTCGCGCGTTTGGGCCCAGACAAACATACCGCCGGTGGGCACCTCCCATTCGAACCAATCGGCCAGATGGGTTGTCAGGGCCGTACACAGGGCATCGCGTCGTCTACGATAGAGGTCGAGGACCTTGGGCTGGCTTGCCCCGATCAGGTCGGATTTCAGGATTTCATAGGTTATTCGCTGCGTGATGCCGCTTGTGCACATGTCCGACCCCTGTTTGGCAAGCGTCAGGGCGGCAATCATCTCGGGCTTGGCAATCACCCAGCCCACACGCAGGCCGGGGGCGATCAATTTTGACATCGTGCCAAGATAGACGGTGTTGGACACATCCCCGGTCTGAAGGGCCAGATCAAGCAAGTTCGGGGGCATAGGCCCATCATAGCAAAGGCTGCCATAGGGATCGTCCTCGACTAGCCAAGCCCCAGTTTGATGGGATGCGGCCAGCAACGCTTGCCGCGCCTCCAGCCCAACCAATCGCCCGGTGGGGTTTGAGAAGTTGGGCACAGTATAGGCGAACTTTGCGCCGCTCATCGCCTCAAACGGATCGAACCCTGCGGCATTCAAATCCATGTTCCGATAGCGCGGGCGGCGGGGGCGCCAAGCATCAAGGGCCCCGAGATAGGTTGGAAACTGTCCCGCAACCAGATCCCCTTCGTCCAGCAAGACCTTTCCCAGCAGGTCGAGCGCCTGCATCCCGCTTGTTGTAATCAACACGTTTGCGGCTGTCAGTTTTACGTTTCCAGTTGAAAACCGCTGCGCGACGATCTCGCGCAGTTCCGGAAGGCCTTCGATCGGGCCATACCCCAGCGTCTCGGCCGGATGGGCCTGGATAACCTGTCGGGCCAGTTCAGCGATCTGGCGACCGGGATAGGTGGTGGGTTCGGGCAGACCCCCTGCGATATTCAGCAGACCAGGAATTTGACCAGCGGCCAGAAAGGCCCGCGTGATTTCATTCGTCTCGGATAACCAATCGGCAAAACCTGCAGGGTTTACAACCCGCTCACCTGCACTGTCTAACCTGCTTTCCAACCTCATATCGGATCTCCTGCATGGTACAGTAGTAGGATAGCCATATTCGCACGCGCTATCTCGGCGTTTTTTTCTTTATCACTGTAACATTTAATGGTTTCCGCTAATATTGAGCCGAATATTAGGGGATTATGACAGTGACCGCGCTGGATGACATTGACAAACGCATTCTTGCGGAACTCAGGCGCGATGGACGTCTTGCTATCAGCGATCTTGCCGAAATCGTCGGGCTCTCGCCCACGCCCTGCGCCCGCCGCGTCAGAAAATTGGAACAGACGGGTATCATTCGTGGGTATCACGCAGACATCTCACCCGAGAATCTTGGCATACAGATTTGTGTGCTGATCTCCGTGAAATTGGCCAAACATAACCCAGACGGCCACGCGGTGTTCCAACAGACCGTCAGACAAAGCCCCGAGGTTACGGAATGTCTGATGGTGACCGGCGCCGAGGACTATATTCTAAAGGCTTGGTTTCCGGATATCGACGCCCTGCGCCTGTTCATCACAACCACGGTGCAAAACCTGCCCGAAGTCGCGGAAACCTCGACGATGTTGGTTGTGGGACAATCGGAAACCGGGTTCGGGAAGATGTGATCCTTACGATTTCATGGCGAAAACCCGCGCCCGCAAGATACCAAATGGACGGCAATCTCAGGGCGGTCCAGGTGGTCCAGGTGGTCCTTCGCCAAAAGTTGGATAGGACATTAAGATATTTTTAGGGTCGAATTAGAAAATGCTTCGGCTATCGCAGCAGTCATTGAAATTCAGGTAATCTAGGCCTTCTTCGCGGGCGGCCCAATCCACTACACTGTTTCGATGTTGCAGCCACAATCCGTAGTCCGGACTATGGCTGCAACTTCCAGATTTTCCCTTGATCAGGTGACCTGAGATCGAGACTTTTCTGCCATTGATCTTTGCGGCAGAAATGACCAGCTTCAACGCATTCAGGTTGCGCTAGCTTATGGTTGCTCCAAAGAAGCACGACCCCTTCGGCATCTAATCTGGTTTAGCTGGCTTGAACGACACCGCACACAATGCGCGGACCTGCACCTCCTATTGGCTGTGTCACTTGGTCATCGGCATTGGCGTGGATCACTATCGCTGTTCCGTCATCGTCAAGAAGCGGCAGATCTCCACTGTTCAAAAATACGTCATTCTTGAAGAACTGCATTTCTCCAACGCCGTCTGTGCCAACATAGATGTTCCGTAGGTCGCCCATGCCCGGTCCATTTGCATTCAGAAGACCGTGTTCACCTTCGCCTTCGCCGTGGTGTCCCTTGGAAGACTTGAACCCAGTATCCGCCGCACACTCAGCCCGTGAATGCAAATGAATCCCTTTTGCACCGGGTTCCAGGCCGCTCACGCGTACATGCACCAGTACCCCATGGGGCGTTTGCGTCAAATGCGCTGCGCCAATGGCCTTACCTTCGATATCCATCAATTCTACAGATGCGGTTGGTTTGCGATCTCCTTTTCTTACCAATTGATGGTTTCTCTGAACCGGAGTGGCGAAACAGCACTCTCGCCTGGAAAATCAATGATTTCTGTGATTTACAACACATCCACTGTGCTTTCTTCGGCGAGGCCATCAATCCTTTCCTTTAGGATCTGCTCCGCCTTACAATGATACCTTCAAGATAGGATCGTCGCGGGCGGCACATGCGGAAACGCCTTGCCATTTGAAGGCGGCCCTCTTGGTTTTCGTCAGAGCCGTCTTGGGATCACAGAAAGGGCACGCGTCGCTTGTATGCATGACGACATTGGTCCTTTCGTTGCCCTTTCAGGTAGAGATCCTATCCGACCCGCTCACTCTTATCTTTGCGAAACAGAATGCTGTCGCCCGCTTGGGTGCCCTGACGGTACAGCATCGTCCCCAGCATCAACTGGCCCGGCTCCCAGCGTCGCAGCGCTGTATCGACGTCGTCGGGGTGGCGGGTCAGCGCGTCATACAGCGCAAGGGCATTCGCCGCTGCTTTGGACGTGCTTGCCGCGGTATGTGGCCGGGGGACGAAAGCTGCATCGCCAAGCAGGATGATGCGTCCCTGCACCATGTTCGGCACGGTTAGGTCGCGGATCGCCTGCGCGAAGGGTTCCTGTGTCGAAAGAACCGCCTCGCGGAATGGCTTTGGCAAGAACGCTTCAGCCTCTTGATAAACATGCGCCTTCCAGGTGTCGGACAGCTTTCCCTCGGGCATCGAGTATCCACGCTGTTTGCCGTTCTTATCGATCATGATCTTACTGAGAGTCTCGTGGTCCGCGACACGGTACCAAACCCAGTTGTAAAACCGCTTGCCAGGCTCTGTCGCGTTTCCCTCTCCCGGAACAAGGTAGCCCAGAATGTGCGACCCTTTGGTATTGGCGAAACCAAAATCGCCGGCCAGACCATCTCGGGCAGCTGGGGTCAGTTCTTGCTCGGGGACCAAACCGCGCCAGGCAAGATAGCCAGCGTAAGTCGCTTGCGCGTCCGGCCAAATCAGCTGGCGCACGGTCGAGCCATTTCCATCGGCCCCCACAAGGAGGTCTGCGGTCTCGCGCGAGCCACCTTCGAAGATCGCGGTCACGGTTTTGGCGTCTTCGTTCTGCTCGATGGATGTCAGAACCCGACCCCGGTGATAATGTCCATCGCCGAACGCCTCCTTCATCGTGGTGTAGATCAAAGACCAGGACGTCTGCATTTGCTGCGCGGGGCGTTTGTCCTGTATGCTGCCATCTTTGCGGTAGACGATCCGGTTTTTGGACCGAACGCCAAGGCGCATGGTGCTGGTATTGACACCCGCTTCGCGGAACACCTCAACCACGTCCGGTTGCAGCACGACTCCGCCACCCCGACTGTCGAGATCTTGTGCCGAGCGCTCGTAGATATCGACCTCCCATCCGGCTTTTTTGAGCATGTTGCCCGCAAAGAGGCCACCCAGAGAGCCGCCGATGACAATGGCCCTGTTTTTGTGATTGGACATATCATTCATCCTTTTTCCGCTGTCTCAGTGGTCTGAGTTCAAGCTATTGCTTGTTGGATGCCATGATAATTACGCGGTTTTCGTCAACATCTTTGCATCTTGCGCAACGCTATTGAGAGGAGGTAAGTACGGCAAAACCTCTGCACCCAATTCTTCGATCACCTCGGAAGCCGGTCGCGTACTGTGCCGCAAATTGATCATCACATGATGGACGCCAAGGGTCTTTAAGTTCTCCAGATGGTCAATCAACCGATTCCGCCCAAAGCGGAAGCCAAGGAAAATAGGGTTTGCAGACGCGTCGGGATCATCGGTCAGATCGACGAAGAGTGATTGCGCGAAAGGTTTGAAGTTGCCCTGCGCGCGCTGGTCCAAGGCGGTGTGCCACAACCCGATACGACGTCGCTGGTCTTCGATATCACGGGGGTAGGAAATCCATCCATATGCTCAGCAATCTATTGCACGCTTTGCTGCCCGCTGCCGGCTGCAAAGATCGGAAGGCGCGGCGCGGTTGGCCTAGGAAGCAGATCAAGACCGCCATCAAAGGACGTGCGCTCAGACGTGAACCGAGGGAAATCATGCTCGGTCAGGTAACGGATCGTCTTGATGCCGTCCCTATATGCTGCGCCGCGACCGGTATGATCATAGCCGAAAGCGGGGTACTCCGTTGCACGATCGCTGGAAGCCGCACCCAGCATGAAGCGGCCACCCGACAGCACATCCAATGATGCCGAGGCTTTTGTGACGTGAATGGGATGGCGCAACGGCAGCACGATGCCTGCCGTCGACAAGGCGATGGTTTTTGTCCGCGCCGCCTGTTCCAGCTGTCCCATCATGTTCGGAATGCCGTTTGTAAGCGACACGGTTGGCATCATCAGGCCAAGCGACAGGTGTCAAGGTGCGAAGGTTCGGGAAAAGCCCCGGTGCGAGGCGTTTGGATTGGTTAGTGTCATTGTGAAACTTCCTTATTCTGAAGGATATCCGGACCATCAAATGAGCCCCACGGGGCCCAGGCGATCATCACGGCCGCGGACAGGTCAGATGCGGATCCATCGGATGCAAAACTGTCGGCGAATTTTGGGTGCATTGACATGCGTGCTGTCTTGCGGTGTGTTTTGGGGCCTTGAGACATCATTGGTTCTCTTCCTTTTTGTCACGCCACAGCCACGACGTTCGTTGGGTCGACACCCACATTTGGCAGGGTCATCAAAGCCTTGGCTTCGAGTGTTTCAGAGATTGGAGTTTGAAATTCATCAAAGGGGATTGGGCCGTCTTGCCCAACCCAAGTTGCCCATCAGAGGCCTTGCCACTAACCCGCAGCGCACTGGCCTGCTGACTTCTGGTGTGCCGCCGACCGAATTAACTGCGCCAGTACATCCGTAGGCTTTGCGCCGCTTACAATTGTGCCTTCGATATCGAATTGCGGAACACCCCGCACGCCAGAGCGCGTTTCGGCATCCAGCGACTGGCTCCGCTCCCACGAACCGAACTTCATCGACCGGTAGACTTTGCGGTCCATCCCCTCTTTCCGCATGTGGGGATTGAGTTCGAAAGGTTGCCAACGAAGTTTAACCTTGATGTCGTCCGATAGCATCGCCAGCGCATTCTCAAGCCGTTTTTCACCAATGCGACACCACGGACAGATGAAATCCGAGGTCATGGCGATGTCTATGACAGTCTTATCGGTGGCCATGGTTGTGCTCCCAATGCTTGGTTTGAGAGGAATATGATCCAGTAGCGTTATGTTGATAATCTCCCAAGAATAGACAATAGTATTGCGCAATACGCAACGATGGCTAGGAGTATGGATGGACTACTTTGCCGCCCTTCGCGCGTTTCGCGCCGTAGTCGAGGAAGACGGCTTCGCGCCCGCCGCGCGTCGTATGGGGATGGCTACGTCATCGCTCACGCGGCAAGTAAATTCACTTGAGGCAAGCCTCGGCACGCAACTTTTGAACCGGTCGACCCGAAGCGTAACGCTGACCGATACGGGCGCGCGTTATCTGGATCAGACCATTCTGGTGCTCGACGCCCTTGATGATGCAAACCGTAACGTCAGTGAAGCGGACGGCGCGCCTCGTGGGTTGCTCAGAATCTCGATGCCGGTTGTCTTCGGCTCGATGCATGTGGCCCCTGCGATGGGTTCGTTTATGCGGCGGTGCCCCGAGATTGAACTGGATTTCCAGCTGAGCGACGGTTTCGTTAACCTGGTCGAGGATCGGATCGATATCGCAATCCGCATTGGCAGGCTCGACAGTAGCAGCCTGATTGCGCGTAAACTCGCGCCACACAGGCGGCTGATATGCGCTAGCCCTGACTATCTGGGTGAACGCGGTACCCCGCAACACCCCGACGAGCTGAAAGATCACAACTGTCTCTGCTTTGCATTCACAGACGGAGATCGCACGTGGCGCATGGAAAAAGACGGGAAGAGTCTAAACCTGAAGGTCAAAGGAAGCATGGTCGCCAACAACTCCGAGATGCTGCGTCAAACCGCGATCAACGGTGGCGGTCTTTTGATGGTGCCGAGTTGGCTGGTGGGCGAGGATCTTAAAGCGGGGCGATTGACCCAGGTTTTGCCGGATTGGACTGCCGGGCATGGCGAAACAGATACGGCAATCCATGCAGTTTATTTGCCAAACAGGCGGGGATCAAAAAAGGTCACGGCGTTCATCGAACACCTGCGCAACCATTTCGGCACGCCGCCCTATTGGGAAACCGCAGTGGGATAACACGGCTGTAGGGCTGAATACCCCGAAGAATCTGAATTGCGCGACGGTACTGCGAAACCAGTGCCGTCGCACGATGCTTTATGCAGACTGATCAGACGCATTCAGCTGGGCCAATCCAGCTTTAAAGGTCGCCAGATTGGCCTTACCGGGTAACCGCAGCTTTCGACCCGTGACGGTGTCTGTCCGAAAAATCGACGGAAAACCTTGGGCACAAAGGGCTAGACCTTCACTCAACGAACGATCCACCCGCGCTCGATAATCGCCATTGTCGATTGCGTCAGAGACCACCGCAGGATCAAGACCTACCTGCCTAGCTACGTACTCGATCACCTCGCGCGATCCGATGTCCCGCCCGTCTTCGAAAAATGCCTTGAACATCGCTTTTTAAAAAGCGTCGAAATGCGGTGTTTCTTTGGCGTATTCGGCAGCGGCCAACGCGTCCTTGCTGTAGGGTTGGAACGGCGGCAGTTTCAGGGGCAACCCGCGCTCTTCCGCCAGCGGATAGACAGAGCGGGCCCAGACATCGTGCAAGTAATCCCCATCAGAGTCGAGCGTTGCGTTTGGTTAGGGACGCAGTTCAAACGCGTGCCAGTTTACGGTAATCGGCCGATCCTGGTCGGCCTCCAATGCGTCGAGCGCCGGAAATTCCAGATAGCAGTAGGGGCAGACGTAGTCCGACCATATGTCGATAACGATAGGGTGTGGTTTTGACATGGTGTCACCTCGCGAAATGCGGTTGCGCTCAGAACTTGGAAACCGAGTTGGGCGAAGGGAATTGGCGAACTTTCGCGATCTGCGTTGCACGGTGTTCAACGGCTCGGGCAGACCGACACAATTCAAAGTGGCAGTGATGTTGAGAAAGAGTGAGATAAAGCCTTTTGATCAATCAAGAACTGTTGGATCGCGCATCATTGCTTTCAACAAAACCGAAAACGACAGCGCTGGCAGTTTCAGCCATTCAAATGCGCCCAAACCTGTGAAATCACGACCGACCCTTCTCCAACTGCGGCGGCGACACGCTTCACGGACTTTGCGCGCACGTCACCTACTGCGTAAAGGCCAGGGCATGAGGTTGCAAAAGAAGCGCTCGAACCTGCTTCCGCCCCGGTGAGGACGAAACCCCGCGAGTCCAGCTGACAGTTTCTAGACAGCCAGTCCGTATTGGGTGCCGCGCCGACCATGATGAACGCGGCCTTGCAATCAAGTTGCCAATCCTTGCCGTCGCAATCAATCGTAACGCTGCTCATCTCCTTTTCGCCCTGATACGTCTTTAGCTGCGACTTGTAGTGGATCGTCACCGCCGGATCGCTTTCCAGACGTGACAACAAGTAATCCGACATTGACGCTGCTAAGCTGTCGCCCCTGACCAGTACATGCACATGTCTTGCAGATCGTGAAAGATACATGGCCGCCTGGCCGGCGGAGTTGCCGCCCCCAACAACGATCACATCGGAATCCCTGCAATATCTTGCTTCCATTTCTGTCGCGGCGTAATAGATGCCAAGCCCTTCGAATTCCTCCAGTTTTTCCAAGGGCAAACGGCGGTATTGTACACCGGTCGCCACAACAACCGCACGGGCGCGCAGTATCTGACCATCGTCCAGCAGCAAGCAGAATACACCGTCAGCATTCCGCTCAAGCTGTTCGGCCCGCCTGGGTCTGACAAACCGGGTGCCAAACTTCATGGCCTGCACTTCCCCGCGCCACACAAGGTCCGAGCCGGAGATGCCGGTTGGAAAGCCCATATAGTTTTCAATTCGACTGGATGTACCCGCCTGTCCAACGACGGCCAGATCTTCGACAACAACCGCCGAAAGCCCTTCGGCACCCGCGTAAACGGCAGCCGCTACCCCAGCCGGCCCACCACCGACGATCAGGACATCTATGATTTCTTCGCACGCGAAGGACTGCTCAAGACCAAGTAGGCGGGCAATTTTTGCCGGGGTAGGGGTGTCAACGACAAGCTCTTTCCCAAATACCACAGCAGGCACTTGATGTTGAATGTGGCACCTGTGCGCGACCTCGGTCGCATCGGCGGAACCGACGTCCATAGTGCGAAACGGGATTTTATTACGGACCGCAAACTCTTCGATTCGGCGAATATTGCGGTCCCGGTCAGCACCGATCAATGTCAGAGAACTGTCTCCGTCTTCTATCTGGCGGCGTCGGCGGGCTGCGAAGACTGAAATGACGATGTCCTACATCTCAGGGATTTGAGCCATGGCCTCCAGCATCTTTTCACGCGGAACGGCAATGACGCGCGTCGTCTCTTTCGCGCGAAGGGGTAAGGTATAGAAGCCACCGCTCAGAAATCCGATTTCACCGATGAACTGCGTTGGCCCCAGAGAATTCGGCAGGTAAACTTCTCTGGATTTGGGATCAATCACTTCTACCCGGCCTTCCAGAATGTAGATGAAAAAAACCATTGGATCGCCGACGTCGGCAATTATGTGACCTGCTTGATATTCAACCTGACGTCCCAACACCTTTAGTTTTTCCACATGGCTCTCGCTCTGGGGTGTACGTGTCATTTGACGGAGATCGGCGGCTAAGCTTTCCATCTAAGCCCTCTCATAAATTCACCCTAAAAGAAATAGACCGGCGATTGACTATGTCATTTGGTTAGTATTGGCAGAGCGACCAGGAGGTATGACAAAATTGACTGAGCAACTAAAATTCACAAGCCGGGTTTATCCGCGGTCTGTGGTCCGATTTTCAGCAATGCACTTGCAGCGAAGGTCCGTTTTCTACCCACTATGAAATTGATACTGCAGGCTGGGTGCAATTTTTGCATATGCGATCGGCGGCAGCAATTAGAGAAAAGCAGAGCACCCCATGTCCGGCTCTGATGACCCAGCCGCGCAACAACAAACCGCCTCCATTGTTCAGGCGGGTGCTGGACGCGGTTTTTTCAAACTGTTTGAATACCAGTCAGTTCATGCCGTGCGCCAACGAATTGAGGGATGCCCAATGAAGAAGATGCTAATGCTCGCACTGATGGTTTCGCTGCCAAGTGGCGTACTGGCGCATTCCAAGATTGAGGAGACGACCCCCGGCGACGGAACCACGGTAACCGACGTACCCGCTGAAATTGGCCTCAACTTCTCAGATGATATCCGATTAACGCGGGTTGAAATGGTGCACGAAGAGCATTCGGCCGTGGGTTTGGATTTGGGTAATCAGACGAGCTTTGATCAGGTCTTCACCATCCCACTCCCAAGCAGTGGAAGCGGAACATATGTCATCGAGTGGCGTGGTCTGGGTGAAGACGGTCACGCGATGCAAGGCGAGTTTTCCTTTACCGTAGAATGAGCATGCCAGACATTTGGGGAATTGCTGCGATCCTCGCAAAACTTGTTTTGTACGTGGGCTTTGTGGGATCCACCGGACTGGTTATTGTGATGTGCCTGTATTCCGGCTTGGCAACCCTCATCAGCGAAACGATGAAACGCCAAGCCATTATCCTGGCCTGGCTTGCCCTTGTCGCAACAGTACTTGGTTTCATGCTTCGTGGTGCCGCCTTAACGGGCGGAGCCGATGGCATGGTCGACCCTGAAATGTTGGGTTTACTTTGGCAGACATCGGTCGGTGAGGTCCTTGTTTCCCGTCTTGCGGGCGCGGTTTTGATCCTTATCGGGCTTTCTGTTCAAGGCTTTGGGCGATGGATCGCGCTCGCCGGTGGTGTTTTGGCTTTGTGGTCTTTTACGCAGATTGGACATGTACCGCAGCTTGAACGCTTTGGTGTTCAGGCCTTGCTTTTGCTGCATCTGGCGTGCGTTGCCTTTTGGGTAGGTATCTTCAGCCCTTTGCGGACTATGGCTCGAATGCCCGAACACCTTACAGATGCTGCAACACTGGGGCACCGCTTTGGGCAAGCTGCCACCGTGATTGTACCGATATTGATCATAGCGGGTCTTTGGATGGGCTGGCTACTTGTCGGCGATCTCAACGCGCTTTTCTTCACAAGCTACGGGCAGGTGTTGTTGTTGAAAGTGTTACTCGTGGGGCTGTTATTGATCCTTGCCGCTGCGAACAAGCTACGGTTTATTCCAGCCATGCGAAACCAAGACGCAAAGGCGGCCGGCAACCTTGCCCGATCCATCGAGGTTGAAGCCGTCATCGTATTTTTCGTGCTTGCAGCAACAGCCACACTAACGACCGTGCTTACGCTGCCGAACTGAGGTAGGTTGAGATGAACAAACACATTTTCGCGTTAGCCCTGTGTTGCATAGCGACCAGCAGCGCGGCAGATCATGAGTTGTTGGACAGAGACCTTGAGAATGGTCAGAACCTTTATTCCGAGCATTGTGCTGTATGCCACGGAGCTGATCTGGAAGGTCAACCCAATTGGCAAACACCCGATGAAAACGGCGTGCTACCTGCCCCACCCCATGATGTGACGGGGCATACCTGGCACCACGACAACAAGCTTTTGTTCGACTACACCAAATTGGGTGGCGCCGAAGCGCTCGCAGCCCGCGGCATCAGTGATTTCAACAGCGGCATGCCGGGCTTTGACGGCACTTTGACCGACGGCGACTTATGGGACGTTCTGGGTTATATCCGCTCCACCTGGCCAGACGATATTCGTGACATTCAGGCAAGTCGCAACCTTCCCCACGACTAGATACCCTTATCGGGACAATGCAGCCGGGCTTTATGCAGCGAGGCTGGTCAAACCGCGCATTTACGCCGGTTGCGCCAGATAAGTCTGCAACGCGTGGCGGCATCCGTCGTTCCAGATGATCTCTAACCAATTCGCGAAGGCAGTTCCAAACCGATCGTCTTGCCCCAAGGATCCGTAAATCTTGGCGTTTTCAATCCACAGCATTGGATTGAGACGCGCGGCTTTGGCTGTGTCCTGAAGCTGATCCCATATCGGATCATTTGCGGCGATCTCAGTTCCGTCTTCGCGTGTCCCTTCACACATTCTACACCAAAACGCTTCGGCTAGCGCCAGCCCCGAGATCGACGTTTTTGCGTCCAGCGCATCGCGCAGAGTTGGCAACAAAAATCCGGGATGTCTGGACGATCCATCAAATGCCACGCGGCGTGTGGTGTCATGAATAGCCGTATTTTCGAACCGCCGTGTGATCAAATTCAGGTAGTTGGCGGGCGTCATACCCGGAACCGAAGCCACATGCCCAAGTATGTCCCTTGCCTGAACGGTCGTAAAAAAATCGGATATGTCCCTGTCCTGCATACAGGCCGATATCGTGGGAATGTTCAATACTTCACCCACATTCGCCAGGATTTGGTGGCCACCGTTCAATATCCGCAGCTTCATGGCCTCGTAGGGGTGCACATCCTTTGTGATCGTTGCACCAACGTCTTCCAAGGGGGGACGGCCTGCGCAAAACGCATCTTCGATAACCCATTGGCGGAAATTCTCGTGTGTAACGGGGGCACGGTCATCAATGCCCAACGCCCGGGTTTGCGCCATAACCTGATCGGTGGTGGCCGGCACAATGCAATCCACCATGGAATTTGGGAATGCCCCGTTCTGATCTATCCAATCCGCCAGATCCGGATCGGACATTCGGGCAAGCCCAACGACACATCGGCGCAGGATCGCGCCGTTCCCTTGCAGGTTATCGCAGCTCAACGCCGTGAAAGGCGGCACCCCGGCGCTTTTGCGTTGGCCAAGTGCCGCGACGATGGCACCAAAAACAGTTCTGGGCTGATCCGGGTGCTGCACATCATGACGGACATCATCATGCGATGTGTCGAACGCTCCGGTTGTGGGGTCCAGATAATACCCGCCCTCGGTTACTGTCAAAGATACGATGCGAATTACGGGGTCCGACATTTGCCGGATCAAGGTCGCATTCCCGTTTTCGATCGGCAAATAGTCAACCATTGGACCGATGACCTGCGCCGAAACTCCCGCCGGGTCAAGTTCGATCAAGGTGGTCAAACAGTCCTGCGCCAAAAGCTTTTGCCGCATGTCTGCATCGTAAGAGCGCACCCCGGCACCAATGATGCCCCAGTCCAGGGCTTTGCCGCTTTGCATCAATTGGTGAATGTACCACGCCTGATGCGCACGGTGAAAATTCCCAAGACCAATGTGAACGATGCCAGGATTTATGTCAGCCGCACTGTAGAGTGGACGCTGAACGCCATCTGGCAGCGCATCCAGTGTGTCACGTGCAAGCTTGATTACCGAGTTGGCCAGTTGTTCCATCAGCTCATCCAGTTCCCACCATCCACATTGTAGGTCTGCGCCACGATGTATTCCGCCTCGTCCGAGGCTAGAAAGACAGCCATTCCAGTCAGGTCTTCGGCACGCCCCATGCGGCCATAGGGGACAGCTTCGCCAACTTCACGTTTTTTCTGCCCCGGCGCTTTGCCTTCGTGTTTGGCAAAAAACGCGTCGACCCCATCCCAATGCTCACCATCCACAACACCCGGAGCAATGGCGTTCACGTTGATACCATGGGCGATAAGGTTCAGCCCTGCCGATTGGGTCAATGAAATAACTGCAGCCTTGCTGGCACAGTAGACGGCAACCAAGGGCTCACCCCGCCGACCGGCC
The DNA here is from genome assembly GCF_056538325.1 of Ruegeria sp. BG8. Taxonomy (NCBI): domain Bacteria; kingdom Pseudomonadati; phylum Pseudomonadota; class Alphaproteobacteria; order Rhodobacterales; family Roseobacteraceae; genus Ruegeria; species Ruegeria sp. BG8. The sequence continues at coordinate 131,595 of NZ_JBQFSZ010000009.1, forward strand.
TGAGACGCCATGTTGATGATGCGCCCCTTGGTACCGTGTTCCATCATATGGCGCGCTACCGCCTGCAATGTGAACAGCGTACCCGCAACATTGATATCAAAGACACGCTGATAGTCTGCACGTTCAATTTCTGCGATCGGGGCCGCCGTAAAGATTGCAGCATTGTTAATCAAAATGTCTATCGGACCTAGTTTCTCTGAGACATCGGTCACTGCCTGATCAATGCTGTCCTGGTTCGTGACGTCCATCTCAACGGCCATTGCGGCTGTGCCGATTTCGGCAGCAGCTTCTGTGGCACGCGTTATGTCGATATCAGCCAAAGCAACGCGCGCGCCCTCAGAGACATACGCTTTTGCAAAGGCAAGACCGATCCCGCGGGCCGAACCCGTGATCAGTGCGGTTTTGCCTTCCAGACGCATCATTCTATCCGTAGCCCTTGCGCATCAAACTTGTGAATGACGTCCGCGCGGGGGGTCAAATGGATACGGTCGCCGTGACGGAATCCAACCTCACCATCCGCGCGTACAGTAATGGTCTCCGCCAAGCCTGTTTCGTGCACATGAAAAAACGTGTCCGAGCCAAGATGTTCTGACACGCTGACCACACCGGACCAGGTACCTTCGGTGTCAGAGACCGAGATATGCTCGGGCCGGATACCGATTGTATGTGCACCATGTTTGGCCGCCTCATCCCCTTGGATAAAGTTCATTTTGGGCGAGCCGATAAAGCCCGCTACGAATAGGTTACGCGGTGTTCGGTACAGCTCTAGCGGGCTGCCAACCTGTTCAATCACCCCGGCCTGAAGAACGACGATCTTGTCGGCCATGGTCATCGCCTCGACCTGATCATGCGTCACGTAGATCATCGTAGTTTCAAGACGTTCGTGCAGCTCGCTTATTTCAAGCCGCATACCGACACGCAGGGCGGCATCCAGGTTCGAAAGTGGCTCATCAAACAGAAACGCGGCCGGTTCGCGGACAATTGCGCGCCCGATGGCAACGCGTTGGCGTTGTCCACCCGACAATTGCCCGGGACGGCGATCCAGATAATCCGCAAGGTTCAGAACACTGGCAGCACCTTCGACACGTTTGTCGATTTCTGCCTGATCTAGCTTGGCCATGCGCAAGGGGAACGCGATGTTCTTGCGCACAGACATATGGGGATACAGCGCGTAAGACTGAAACACCATCGCCAGGCCGCGCTTGGCGGGCGGCACATCAGTGGCATCAGAACCGTCGATCTCGATATGGCCGGTTGTGATATCTTCCAATCCCGCAATCAGGCGCAGCAAGGTGGATTTACCGCAGCCCGAAGGGCCGACAAAGACTGTGAACTCGCCATCTTCTATGGTCAGGTCCAATGGAGGGATGACCTGTACATCGCCGAAGCTTTTGGTCACGGACTTGAGTTGAATACGTCCCATGTGTCGTGTTCCTTATTTCACAGCGCCGAAGGTCAGGCCGCGGACAAGTTGTTTCTGGCTGAACCAGCCAAGGATCAGGATTGGCGCAATCGCCATGGTCGAAGCCGCGCTGAGCTTGGCAAAGAACAGGCCTTCCGGGCTGGAATAGCTGGCGATAAAGGCCGTCAACGGGGCCGCATCAACGGCCGTCAGGTTGAGGGTCCAGAACGCTTCGTTCCAGGCAAGGATGAAGTTCAGCAGCACAGTCGAGGCGATACCGGGAACTGCCATGGGCGTCAGGACGTAGAGGATTTCCTCTTTCAACGTCGCACCATCCATTCGCGCGGCTTCCAGAATCTCGCCCGGAATTTCGCGGAAGTAAGTGTACAGCATCCAGACAATGATCGGCAGATTGATGAGCATCAGCACCACCACCAGACCAGCACGGCTGTCCAATAGGCCCAACTGAATGAACAGCAGGTAGATCGGATACAAGACACCAACCGCAGGCAACATCTTGGTGGACAGCATCCACAGCAGGATGTCCTTGGTCCGCTTGGAGGGCACAAAGGCCATGGCCCAAGCTGCAGGGACTGCGATGATCACGCCAAAAAGGGTGGAACCGCCTGCAATGATCACCGAATTCCAGAGAAAGCGCATGTAATCCGAGCGTTCCTGCACGATGGCGTAGTTTTCCAGCGTCCAGTCGAAGTTCAGAAAGATCGGTGGGCTGGCAATCGCCTGCGCTTCGGTTTTGAAGCTGGTCAAGATCGTCCACAGGATCGGGAAAAAGATCAGCAGACCGACAGCCCAGGCAAGGGCAGTGTTCAGCGATTTGCGGCGGGTTGTGACGGCGCGGGCCATGATACTACCTCCTCACGCGTCCAGGTTTTTGCCGACGATGCGCATCAGGAAGATGGCAACGATGTTGGCAAGAATGATTGCATAGACACCACCAGCCGATCCAAGGCCGACATTCTGGCTTTCCAACACGCGCTGGAAGATCAGGTAGGTCAGTGTGCGGGTTCCGAATGCGCCGCCGGTGGTCACGAAAATCTCGGCGAAGATCGACAGAAGAAAGATGGTCTGGATCAGGATCACGATGGTGATCGCCCGGCCCAGATGCGGCAGGATGATATGGTAGAACCGTTTCAGTGGCGGTGCTCCGTCCATCTCGGCGGCTTCCAGTTGTTCGCTGTCCAGTGACTGGATTGCGGTTAGCAAGATCAGCGTTGCGAAAGGCAGCCACTGCCATGACACGATCATCACGATCGAAGTCATCGACGCCTCGGACAGCCACGAGATCGGCTCGGCCCCGAAAAAGCGCCACAGATGAGCCAGAAGACCATTGACCGGGTCCATGAACATGTTTTTCCAAACCAGCGCAGATACGGTCGGCATGACAAAGAAAGGCGCTATCACAAGGATACGTACGACGCCCTGCCCCCACATGGGTTGATCCAAAAGCATCGCCAGCAAGACACCAAGAACGACGGTGATCACCAGAACGCCACCAACGATCACCAGCGTCGCCTGGACCGCGGGCCAGAATGTACTGGAAGAGACGAAACGAATGTAGTTATCCAGTCCGACCCAACCCAGATCACCACCGCGCAGCGGCAGGTATTTCTTGAATGAAAAGTACAATGTCATCGTCAGCGGCACCAGCATCCAACCAAGTAGCAGAACTACGGCGGGTGCCATCATCAACCGGGCAACGGATCGGGAGTGTTGAGTAGCCATGACGCAAACCCTCTCTGTTCAGGCGTAACGCAAGCCTGCGAGAAAAACACGATTTGTGAAAGTGAAGAAGCGGGGGGCAGCGATCTGCCCACCCACTGGGGAGAAGACGTCAGTACCCTGCGGCTTCCATCTCTTCGGCGGTAAAGGCCTGCGCTTTGGCAAGGGCTTCATCGACCGATTGCTGTCCGGCGTAGACCGCCGAGAACTCTTGGCTGACTTGTGTCGCAATACCCGCAAATTCCGGGATCGCAACGAATTGGATGCCAGTATAGGGGGTCGGCTGCGCACAGCAGTTCTGGGGGTCAGCCGCAAGGATCGACTTCAGCGTCATCTGCGCAAAAGGGATGTCCTTGTAGTTGTCGTTCTCATAGAGAGACGTCCGCGCACCCGGGGGAACGTTGGCCCAGCCTTCGTTCTCGGCTACCAGCTCGATATAGTCTTTCGAGGTCGCCCATTCGATGAACTTCTTGGCGGCATCTTCCTGCTGCGTACCAGCCGGGATCGCAAGCGCCCATGCCCAGAGCCAGTTGGCGCGCTTGTCGACACCTTCCGCATTCGGGGCCAGAGCGAAGCCGACCTTGTCAGCTACGGTCGAGTCATTCGGATTGGTCACGAAAGACGCCGCAACCGTGGCATCAATCCACATTCCGCACTTGCCTTGCTGGAACAGTGAGAGGTTTTCGTTGAACCCATTGGTGGCATACCCTGCAGGGCCCGATTCATTCATCATGTCTAAGAAGAAGGTCAGTGCCTCTTTCCACTCTGGTTGATCGAACTGGGGCTTCCAGTCTTCGTCAAACCAGCGCGCACCGAACGAGTTTGCGGTGACAGTGATGAAGGCTCCGCCTTCGCCCCAACCGGCCTTGCCACGCAGACAGATACCGTTGATGTCGTTATCGCGATCCGTCATTGCAGCAGCCGCTTCGCGGATGAACTGCCATGTTGGTGCCTCTGGCATTTCCATGCCAGCTTTCTCCATCAGGTCTGTGCGATACATGATCATCGAGCTTTCGCCGTAAAACGGCGCAGCATAAAGGGTGCCATCGTTGCTCAGACCACCTGCCATCGCAGGCAACAGGTCCCCGACGTCATACTCTGCTGACATGCCATCCAGCGGCACCAGCCAGCCGTTTTGACCCCAGATCGGCGTTTCGTACATGCCGATCGTCATGATGTCGAACTGACCACCTTTGGTCGTGATGTCCGTGGTAACGCGCTGGCGCAGAACGTTTTCTTCCAGCGTCACCCACTCGACGTCAATGCCGGTCGCCTCGGTGAAATTGTCGGTATAGCCCTGCATGCGGATCATGTCGCCATTGTTCACTGTGGCGATCGTTATGGTTTCCGCTTGGGCCGCTGCCGTGGCGACAAATGTCAATGCAGTCGCCGCGCGAAGTGCGTGTTTGAGATACATCCCTGTCCTCCCTGAGCTTGGATGTCGTGCAGGAAGGGTAGATCGAATCTTGTCGCGGCGTCAATAAAAACTTTACGCGCGTTAAATTTTGAAGTCAGGCGGACTCACGCAAAACCAAGCGCGCCGGGAACAAAGTTTCAGCGCGCGTTTCGAATTTACCCCCATTTTCAATGAGTTCGAACAGAGACTCCGCGCTTTTGGCTGCCACGTTGTCATAATCATGGGCCGCAGTTGTCAACGACGGGCACGTGAATTTTGCAAAGGGATGGTCATCATTCGAGGCCACGCGCAGACTGCAATCTTTGCCCCGGCCGACACGAATCCCCTGCTCATAACAGGCCGCAAGAAACCCGATTGCGAGACGATCGTTGCTGCACAAAACCGAGTCTGTCTTTAGCTGCCGTTCTTCCAAGACCTTCAACGCACCGCGCTTGCCGATGTCTTCGAAAGCCCATCCCCTGCCCTCAACCTTGATGACATGCGGTTCCAGCCCAAGGCTTTCCATGACATCGACATAAGCCTTACGGCGTTTGTTTGCGTTCGGGTTTGCCGGGGTGCGCATTTCAAAGAAGGACGGGGGCTCGCCGGTTCGGATCATGTATTCTACGGTCTGCGAAACGAAGCTGAAGTTATCAGATCCGACGAATGCCGCTCCAAGGCCATCGAGGTTACTGTCAAAAAGGATAGTCGGGACATCGGCGCAGAACTTTTCGATTGCCAACCGGTCAGATGCGCGCCCCAAAGGGGCCAACAACACTCCCGCAGGTTTGAGAGATCGCAAACTATCCAGAATTTCGTTTTCCAGCTTTTGCTCACCATGCGAACTGAACAGCGTGGGGCGATAGCCAGCCGCGATACAGCTTTGTTCAAGGTATCTGGCGATCTCGGCAAAGAACGGATCAGCCAGGTAGGGTACGACGATTCCGATATTCTTTGTCAGCTTCCTGTTTTGGTTAATCGCGTAGATATTAGGCCGGTAGTCAAACCGCTCAAGCGCCTCTTCAATGCGTGCGCGTGTACTCGCGCGAACGCTATCGGGGTCGTGAAAATACTTGGATACAGTTGGCCGCGATATACCGCTGACAGCTGCGAATTCCTCCATGTTCTTTATCTTGGTCATAACGTCGGGGTCTGCGCCTGTTTCTTTCGTAACTTTACATATTCTTTCCGCGCGCCAAAAAATCAATCCCCTCGCCCTTGCCGCGCAAACCTGTGAAAGCTACAGATTCCCATATGTACATAGGGATCGACATTGGGACGTCGGCGGTCAAGGTCGTGTGTTCGGACACAACCCGGATTGTCGCGACAGCCGCAGTTGAATTGGAAACCTCCTCTCCGCAGCCGGGCTGGTCCGAGCAACCGCCGGATATCTGGTGGCACGCGACCTGCAACGCGTTGCACACTTTGGGCACGTCCGTTCGGCTGAGCGACGTGAAGGCCATCGGCCTGTCCGGCCAGATGCATGGGGCGGTACTGCTCGACGCAAACAAGACCCCCATAAGGCCCGCGATTTTGTGGAATGATAGCCGGTCGACAGCAGAGTGTGATCAGCTGCGCCAGGCCGTACCGCAGATCGGGACGACTTCGGGCGTCTTACCCCTGCCCGGTTTTACCGCGCCAAAGATCATGTGGCTGAAACGCTATGAACCAGACAAATATGCCCGCATTTCGCATATCTTACTGCCAAAGGACTACGTCGCCCTAAAGCTGCATGGCCATTTGGCCACGGATATTTCTGACGCGGCCGGTACCATGTGGCTGAACCAGGGCACGCGGGATTGGAATTCGGACGTCGCAGCAGCAAGCGATACCTCGCCAGACTGGCTGCCTCCTTTGCATCACGGGCACGACGTGGTCGCGGCAGTTTCTGCCAGTGCCGCGTCGGAAACTGGCTTAAAAACTGGCACGCCGGTTGTGGCGGGTGGAGGGGACGCTGCCACAGGTGCAGTTTCGCTTGGGGCCACTGAACCCGGACGGGGGTTCATTTCGCTGGGTACGTCTGGCCAGCTTTTCGTGGCCGACGACACGTATAAACCCAACCCCGAGAAATACGTTCACGCCTTTGCGCATACGTTGCCAGATCGCTGGTACCAAATGGCGGCTATGTTGAACGGCGCACGCCCGATTGCCTGGATCGCTGAACAATTGGGGGTGACGGCCGGTGAAGTCATCACGCTGGCCGAAACCGCCAATACTGAACGTGTACCCATTTTTCTGCCCTACCTGACCGGAGAACGCAGCCCCCACGGCGACCCTCATATACGCGCCTGCTTTTTTGGCCTCGAGGACGCAACAACCCGGGCTGAAATCTGCCGGGCCGTGGTCGAATCCGTTGCCTTTTGCTTTGCTGACGCTGCCGAAAGTTTTGGCGAAACAATACAAAACCTACCCGCACTTTCCGCGATCGGAGGCGGAAGCCGTTCAGACCTGTTGCTGGGCTTGATTGCATCCGTGATAGACAAACCGATCGAACGATCGGCCGGGTCAGACACTGGTCCGGCCTTCGGCGCAGTCAGGCTCGCAGCTTGTGGCGACAAGGCCCTGAGCATAAGTGACCTGTCCGTCCAGACCACCAGCACTGCAACATTTGAGCCTTCACCTTCCGATGCACTGTCGGAACGATTGGAGCGGTTCAGAACCTTTTATCAAACAGTACGGGTTATGACATAGACTGAGCCCAGAGGTCTCGGAGACTGTGACGCGTATTCCCGCACTTAATGCGACAGCCCCAACTCAGGTTTATGTGATTTTGTCCACCACCCACGGATTAAACAGTAATCAATCACAGTGTCTGGCACGCTGGGACTGACTTGCAAGTCTCCTCAAACACTGAAGTAGACCACCTACGCCTGCTAACGTCAGGTTCGGGCTTTTTCGAACGCTGTCCAGGCCGCCTCGAAGGCGGCGAAATCAAAGCCCTCGGCACGGGCGGGTTCTAATACCAGCTTTTCGGTCTCAAGCAGCTTGTGGATCGCAGCGCCCAGTCTGGGAATGTAGTCCGCCGGAATGACAAGAGCGCCGTGGCGGTCGGCATGGATCAGATCGCCATCTTCAACCCGCATGCCAAAGACGGTAACGGGCGTTCCAATTTCGCGTACGTGAACAAAGGCGTGACTGGGGCCAACCGAGCCGGCAATCACTGGAAACCCCTCGGGCAGGTCGCCAAGGTCGCGCATCACGCCGTTGGTTAAAGCGCCTGACAGACCAAACCCCTTGTGGACGGTCGTATTGATCTCGCCCCAATACGCGCCGACTGCATTTTCCCCGTCGAGATCCTCAACCACCGCAATACCCGGCCGCGGTCCCTCGGCCATGTGACGGTAATAGTCCATGCGGCGCGCCTTGATGACGTCCGCGGGTTCCGAGGACGGGGCAACTGCCGCAATCTTTGCGGTTCTGGCAAACCCGACGATTGCTCCGGCGTCTGGATCGCTGCATAGCACGGTTCCTCGGGTAAAGCGATCAAAACCCCGTCCGCCTTGAGAAACCTCAATCGCATTGCAGACAGTAGGTGTGTCGACCGATTTCAACAGGGCCAGCAGTTCATCATTCATCGTCAACTTCCTTTAGCCAGCGGTCCAGTGCACGCGCGGTTTCTAACGGTCTTTCCAGTGTCGGCAAATGTCCGGCACCGTCGATGATCACCAATTCCGAGCGCGGCAGCAGGTCATGCATCAACTCATGGCGCGAGATCGGGCACAGCTTGTCTTCACGACCGCACAAAACCAAGGCGGGTTTGTCAAACGCGCGCAGGGTTTCGGTTTGATCCGGCCTGTCGCGCAGGGCAACGGACTGCGCGCAGAAAACCTCCGGCCCCAATGTCAGCGCCATGTACATGCACAGATCCAGTATCTCGGCCCGGTTTTCACCATCGCTGAGGTAATTGGGCTTCATCTCGTCCCGCATCACGCTATCCAACTTTCCGGCCAGTGCGCGTTCCATTTGCGGGCCACGGCGGGCCTGAACCTCAGGCATCTCGGCAAGCGGGTTTGTGTCCAACAGGGCCAGGCCAGCCACCCGATCAGGGGCCTGACGGGTGATCTCCATCGCGACGATCCCGCCCATGGACAGCCCTCCAAGGGCAAAGCGGTCCGGGGCCTGCGCCAAAATCTGCGCTGCCAGATCTGCCATGTTATCACTGCCCGACAATGCCGGAACGGATACGGCGCGCGTGGGGGTGAAGGCCTCGATCTGGGGGGCAAACAGCCGGGCATCACACATCATGCCCGGCAGCAGTAGCAAGGGGGTCATCTAACCCTCCGACATGGCGGCTGCACCCTCGGCCAAAGCCGCAAGCTTGGCATACGCGATCGAGGGATCAACAGCGCCGAACCCGGCAAAGGTGCCGAACCCACAATCACTACCCGCGATCACACGCTCTGCCCCGACAATATCGGTAAAGCGCGCAATACGCTGAGCCACCAGTTCTGGGTGTTCCACGAAATTGGTGGTCGTATCGACCACGCCCGGCACCAACACTTTATCGTCAGGGATATCGGCTTTGCGGTCGCGGAACACAGCCCATTCATGGCCGTGACGCGGATTTGACGTCTCAAACAGGACATAGCGCGATTTGGTGGCCATCAGAGTGTCGAACATCTTGGACATAGGAATGTCGCACAAATGCGGGCCTTCATAGTTGCCCCAACAGATATGAACCCGCACTTTTTCCGCAGGAACATTCGACAACGCATGGTTCAGAGCGTCCACGTGCATTTGCGCAACCTCGATGAACTCTTCATCCGTCATGTCAGTAAAAAGCATGTGGCGCGACAGGGCCAGATCGGGGCAATCAAGCTGCAAGTCCAGACCCGCCGCGACGATGGTTTCGTATTCCTCTTTCATCGCATCCGCCAGCGCGGCCAGATAAGCCTCACGCGATTTGTAATGATCGTTTTGTAGGAACAGGGAAATGACGCCGGGGCTGGCGGCGTTCATAAAACCCCGCTCGACACCGTGTTCCACCATTGCCGCCTTAAGGTTGGCGATGTCCTTTTGCAACTCGCCCTGCCCTTTTGACCGAACCTCTCCGGTACACATAGGGCGGGCATATTGCGGAGTGCCACCCGCTTCGGCCAGACGTTGCAGAAAGCTGGGGAACATTTTCAGATCGGCGGGTGCGTTTCGAGGGCTGTCGCCCGAAAACCCGGTGTAGCGATCCTTGACATAGGTCGCATAGCTGATCTTTGACGTCTCACCATCCGAGACAATGTCGATCCCCGCGTCCTTTTGCTGTTTCACCGTCTGTGAAACTGCTGCCGTCATGCAGGCGTCCAAGGCGGCAGGGTCGTAAGGCTCGTCACGCTCGCGGGCAAAGATGAAATCCACCACCTCTTGCGTGCGGGGCAGGCTGCCCACATGGGTCGTCAGAACGCGGGTCATCTTTGTCTCCTTGATCTTGGTCTTAAGGGCGGTCGCAGCGCTTTGGCCTGCGACCACCTGTTCGTTTAGGCCCCGGTCCAGGTTGCCCCTGCCGGATCGTCGGTGGCAGTGATCCGGTAAAGGCCCGCCTGACCGGTCATCGACGGCATCACGCTATAGCGTTCGCCGGGCAGAACCAGCGCTGTGTCACCGCTGGACAGGGTGACAACCACATCGTTGATGGCAATGCGCCAATGGCCGCTGGCGGGCATCAGAACCACGGGTTTGGTGGCTTCGACCGGGGCCTCAACGCCAGAGCCGCGGGTCAGGAAATCAACCTCGAACCCCGGTTTGTCCTTGATCAGGCCGTTCTCACCGATCACCACGGCGGGTTTGTTCGCGGCCAGCGCCATCAGGTCCCAGTAACGGGCAACATATTTGCCGACAACGTCTTCGACCGGAACCTCGGGATAGGCTTTCAACTGGTCTTCGGTCAACAGGGGCATGGGCTGCACGTTATGGGGCAGCTCTTCGCCCTTTTTGCTGTCGTAGAGCACGCCGTTATTGCCCAGCATCAAACCATGGGCCTGCGCGTCCTCGATGACCTGCGGGGCCCATGTCACGCCACCGCCCGCATCGTCGCCCCCCAGGATCGACATGATCATGCCGTAGTCCTGTCCGACATTCTCGAACCCCCGGAAGATACCCGTGGGGATGTTGAAAATGTCACCTTCCTCGGCAATGAACTCACCCGCCGTACCGTACCGACCCCAGAAAAAGCGCCAGCGGCCCTTGGCGACAAAGAACACCTCGGCCGTGGTGTGGCTGTGCAGAGAGTTGCGGCATTTCGGAGGTTGCCCCGCCGCGCCGATGTTGAACCCGATCTTGTCGGTGATGTGGACATGCTGGTCGGGGCTTTCCGACACACCGCCGCCGACGATGGTGAAGTTTTCCTTTTGATCCGACCCCGGCGTGTGGGCGTCGATAAAGGCGGTTTTGCAGGGCTGAAGCTCGCCATAGCGGACGATGCGTTGTTCAATAGTGCTCATGGTCTTTTCTCCTTGGATAGGGGTGGTTTGACGAAATCAAACCATCCCTCCGGGAGGTCGGTTGTTCAGCCGCCGCGCCCGTAAGCTGGCGCGGTGGGCGTGAAAACGCCGCGCAGACTGGCTGTTGTCCAGATATGAGGCCCGTTGCGTCACTCAGACGTCTCCGGTTTCCAGCAGGATCTGTTTCCAAATCGCTACTTCGTCATACAGGCTGAATTCACGGCGCAGGCCCCACGGGCCGAACTCGGCATGGGACATGCCCATCACGTGGACCTTGGCCCCGGTTGGGCGTCCAAACGCGCCCCAGCCGTCATGGGTGCCATCCAGCGACCAGCGCACCGAGGCGCGCGGTGACATCATTCCGCCCTCCATGCCGATCTGATGGTGAATTTTGAATTCGGCATTCGGAAAGGACGAGCGCAGGCCGACCCAGAACCGGCTGACAGCCTCACGCCCAATGGCCTGTTGCGCGCCCGCGTATTCCCCTATGACCGCACGGTCGTAATCCACCAGAATATGGTTGAAATCCTTGTTCATGATGCGCGTCAGCGTCTCGGCATAGCGCGCGCCCCACTCATTTTCGTTGCCGGTGCCGTGATAACCGCCGTCCACGTCGATCTCGGGGGTAAAGGGGCGTGCAGCCTTGTCTGGCCCGCCTTCGGCTGCGATCAGATCTCGAGTGTAGTCGTGGGGCTCCAGCCCCAGTTGTCGCACCAGCCCGCCATAGTCGCGCACCAGCCATTCGTCATAGATCGTCTCGCCCTTGGCCGCGCAATCGGCGATGACGCGCACAACCCACTTCTTACCGCTGGCCTTACCAAACTGCCCATCCTGCAGATGCGTCGCGGTGGTCAGCAGACGGTGCGAGGACAGATGGCCGTGCTCGTCCGAGTAGGACCAGATCACATCCTCGCCGTAGAGCTGGCGATCGGGAAACTCATGACAGGTGGCCATAGTCGCGGCAATCACACCCTGGTTGCCGTGGCTGATCCCCATCGGCGTGCGCACCGGAATTTCGGGCGCGTAATAGCGGTTCAGCGTCTCGGTGCCGCGATCCTCCCATATCTCTTTCGTGATCCCAAGGATGTAGTCGGGAAAATCTGTCCACTTTTTAGCATAACTCATGGGAAAAAGCCTTTTGGTTTCCGGGACGACCCCCGCATTTTCAACGGGCCGGGGATCAGGATACTTTCCGACGCCTTGCCATCCTCGATGCGGGACAGCAGCACATCGACTGTGGCGGCTACCATCTTGTTGATCGGCTGCCGAATGGTCGTAAGGTCATAAACTGGCCAGGCCGCGATAGGCACGTCGTCATAGCCGACAATGCTGACATCATCCGGGATGGACAGCCCCAGTTCGAACCTGAGGGTATCCATAACGGCAAACGCCATATGGTCGTTGCCGACAAAGATCGCATCTGGTCGGTCCGGCGTGCTGCACATGGCACGCGCAATCGCTGATGCCGTTTCCTGATTGTACATCCCGTCTTCGATAGCAATAGGTTCCAACCCATGGTCCTTCAGGCCGTCGACAAACCCGCTCATGCGATCCAAACCCGTCGAAGACCCTTGCCAGCCCGAGATATGGGCGATCCTCGTGTGACCACCCCGCGCCAGGAAATTGGCGACCGTACGCCCGCCCTGCACATTGTCAGATGTCACCCGCACCAGATTGCCGGTTTCCTGTCCGCGGTTAAACATCACCACCGGAATTCCGGCATCTTCGCATCGTTTGGCAATATCACTGGACATGGCGACAGAGGCCGTGATGATCCCGTCGACCTGAAAAGACATCAGCTCTTCAACGATTTCGTCGACACCCTCGTCGTCTTTCGCCATGAACAGAAGGATATGGTACCCGCGTTCCTTCAAGGCGCGATCCAGATGTTCCAATGCCATCGGGTAGAATTGGTTCTCAAGGTAGGCCACGACCAAGCCGATGATCCGGCTTCTGCCCGTGATCATCGCTCGGGCCAGAGTATTCGGGCGATAACCCAACTCCTCCGCTGCTTTCTTAACCTTTTTCCGGGTCGCGGCAGATGCCGATGCGCCCGGCGTAAAAACCCGACTGACGGCGGATTGACTGACACCGGCAAGGCGGGCGACGTCGAATGATGTAACCTTCTCTGCCATCAGTCTGCCGTCCATCCGCCATCGACCAGCAGAGACGTGCCGGTCACAAGAGACGAAGCGTCAGAGGCCAGATAGACCGCCGCGCCAGTGATATCTTCCAACTCGCCCACACGACCCAGCTTGATCTTTTCCTCTATCCACGCGCGCCGTTCCGGGATCGCCAGCGTTTGCTCGGCCAGAGGCGTGCGGATGAATGTGGGCGCGAGCGAGTTCACACGTATGCCATGCGGACCCCACTCAATCGCCATGGATTTGGTAAAGCCTTCAACCGCATGTTTAGTGCCGCAATAGACTGCACGGTCTATGCCGCCAACCTGCCCCATCTGACTGGTTATATTGATAACGCTGCCGGGTTTACCGGCCGCGATCAGGCCGCGTGCAACAGCACGCGTCAGGAAATAGGCACCCTTGAAGTTCAGGTCGCTAACTGCGTCAAAATCAGCCTCAGTAGTTTCCAGTGCCGGGCTATGCCGCGCAAGACCGGCCGAGTTTATCAGAATATCAAACGGACCGGCTGCATCTACGGCCGCCTCGGTGGCAGCGACATCAGCGACATCCAACATCAGGCGCGTAGCGCTCCAGCCCCGTTCGGCGAACGCGGCAGCAACCTCATCCAGTTTGTCAGCGCGCCGCGCGGCCAGCGTGACTTCTGCCCCGTGACTGGCCAGTGCCGTCGCACAGGCCAAACCAATGCCCGAGGACGCGCCGGTGACTAAGGCGCGCTTACCGTCGAGGCGAAAAGAAGGGACGGGTGGCAGATCCATCAGGGCTCTCCTACGGGAAAGGGTACATGACCGGGAACACGGGCCTTATTGAACTCGCGCAGTCGGGCGAAAACGTCAACGCCCAGTTGCGCATAAGCGTCCAACAGGTCTACCAGAACCCAGTTTTCGCGTATCCTTCCGTTTTCAAGGCGCCAGAAATCCAGACTGCGCATGGTAATCCGTTTGCCCGATGGCGCGATGCCCATCCAGCCGTCATGCGTCACGGTTTGGATCATGTTCGGCCAGCCTGTGACCGCGGCGTAGTCCCCGTCCCCGAAGAAATGATAGGTAATGTCTTTTACATATTGCCCGCGGTCCGGCATCCCGTTCAGAAACGGAATTTGATGCCAATTGCGAAACCCAGCAAACCCTCGCCCGGTTCCTATTCCAGCAGGGCCATACCAGTTCATACGCGGGTGCCAGAACCGATCCATCTCCATCACTTCTGGACCGCCTTGGCTGGGATGCTTCTTGAGATACTCAAGCATCTCAACGATATGATCGCAGGATGCCTGAGATTTGGCCTCGTCCCAAGGCCCCGCGACAATTCCATCCTGCGAGGCTGAACCCGGGACGCAAAACTCCACCCCCAGGGACGGAGCCATCGGCCACGCACCCGCCTGCATCATCACTTCGGGAATGTCCCAAAGGGTCTGGATCTCGACCACTTCACCTGCGTGGATGCGATAGAACTCATGAAACCGCATATGGGTCAGATGCCCGGTTGGTGGAATGTCCAGCCAGGGGGCGGCGAACGTGCCAAAATAGTGTCCGCCGCAACCGATCCAATCGTCTCCGTGTTCGGTTCTGCCGCCAATTACAATCCAATCCCGCCGCTCAAGGTCGGGCATGGCGTTCAGCAACGGGGCATAGCAGGTGTCATACAATGCCTGCGGACCCGTCATGTCACCCAAGGGATAGGGCATGTGAATGACCGCATCGTCAGAAACCGCGCCGTTCAGCGCGGCTTGGACACGGACACTGTCAAAGTCGTACATCGCCGCACGAAGCGGTGCCATCAGCGCCTTGTTCGCTGAATGGACGTCGCTCATTCAGCGGCCTCGCGGTAGGGCGCAGGTTCACCGTAAGGGACGTTGATCCCACCATAGCGGCGCACACGGACGTTACATTGTTCCGCATGGCCAACAAAACCTTCAAGCATGCAAAGGCGCGAGCCGTACTCGCCAATCAGCGTAGCAGCCTCATCGGTCAGAACTTTCTGATAGCTGTGTGTTTTCAGATACTTGCCAACCCAAAGGCCACCAGTGTAACGGCCCGCCTTTTTGGTGGGCAACGTGTGGTTCGTGCCAATCACCTTGTCCCCGTTCGAGACATTGGTGCGCGGCCCAAGGAACAGCGCACCATAGCACGTCATGTTCTCAAGGAACCAGTCGTCGCGGTCTGTCATCACCTGCACATGTTCGGATGCTATGTCATCCGCGACCTGCAACATCTCATCATAGGTGTCGCAAACGATCACCTCGCCATATTCGTCCCAAGACACTTTCGCCGTGCCTGCGGTGGGTAAAATGCCCAGCAAGCGGTCGACTTCAGTCAAGGTTTCCTCAGCCAGTTTGCGCGAATTCGTCAGCAACACGCAGGGGCTGTTGTAGCCATGCTCGGCCTGACCCAGCAGGTCGGTGGCGCACAGCTCAGCATCGGCGGCGGTTTCATCCGCAATCACCATCGTCTCGGTCGGGCCTGCAAACAGGTCGATGCCGACGCGACCAAAGAGCTGACGCTTGGCCTCGGCCACAAAGGCGTTGCCGGGACCGACCAGCATGTGCACGGGGTCGATGGTTTCAGTTCCCAGTGCCATTGCTCCGATTGCCTGAATGCCGCCCATCACGTAGATCTCGTGCGCGCCGCCTAGATACATCGCGGCGATCACTGCAGGGTTAGGTTTGCCGTTGAAAGGCGGCGTGCAGGCGATGATGCGCGGCACGCCCGCAACCGAGGCTGTAGCCACCGACATATGGGCCGAGGCCACCATCGGGAACTTGCCGCCGGGCACATAGCAGCCCACCGATTGCACGGGGATATTCTTATGCCCCAGGATCACGCCAGGCAGGGTTTCGATCTCGATATCCAGCATCGAGTCGCGCTGCGCTTGCGCAAAGTTACGCACTTGTTCCTGCGCGAACTTGATGTCCGCGAGTTCCCGATCCGTCAGCTGATCAATCAATTCGTCAATTTCTTGTTGCGACAGTCGGAATGACGCGGGGGAGTAGTTGTCGAACTTTTCGCTCAGCTCACGAACGGCGGTATCGCCGCGGGTCTCGATATCCTTGAGCGTTGCCTCCACAACGGCGCGCGTTTTGGCGTCATCCTCCGCCCGGTCAGCGTCAGACTTGCCGCGTTTCAGATACTCAATTGCCATTTTTTCAGCCCTCAGTTTGCGGGACGGGGCGGTGTCTTCTCGCCCCGGTCATAGGCTTCCCAGCCTTCACCGTTAAAAAGATCGACGCCCAGCTGCGCTGCAACATGGGCAAAGTCTACATTCACCCAGTTGTCGACTATCTTGCCGTCAACGACCTTCCAAAAATCCATGTACCTGATCTCGACACGTTTGCCGGTGGGTGCGATCCCCAGAAATTCGCCCGAATGCGTCGCCTCTTGCCGGCCAAAGGCAGCGGCCCATTCACCCATGTAAAGCCGTGCTTCGTCGATGCAGGTCTTGTCCGAAAACGCGGCCTGAAAGGGTCGCTGCCAATTGTCCTGAAATTCTTTCAAGCCAGTCTTTGTTCCGCAGCCCTGATTGCCCAGCCACCGGAATCCTTGGCTGAAGAACTCGCCGATATCGTCGATACGGTGATCGTTCAGACCATCCACCATGGTTTCGATCACGCGGCGCGTTTCATCCGTCTTGCTCAGGTCCGTGTCGCGGGTCAAAACCGCCTGCTCGGGGCGAGAACCTTTCATGCGGCATCCTCCGAAATTATTTGACCGGCACGATGGCCAATCATCATGGATGGGGCGTTGGTATTGGCGCTTGTGATGCTGGGCATGATGGATGCATCAGCGACCCACAATCCTTCGACCCCGCGAAATCCGAGGCGTTCCGTTACGGGCGAGCCGGAGTCCATTCCCATCCTCAATGTGCCGACGGGGTGGTATGCGGTAGCGGCACGGTTTTGGATATAGTCCCGCACGTCTTCTTCGGACTGCACTAAGGGTCCGGGGAATGCTTCGGGTGCCGTATGCGGGGACAAGTCGGCCTCTGCCATGATCATGCGCAGGCGTTGCCAGCCGCGTGTCAGACGATCCAGATCGTCGGGATCATTGAACAGTCCAAAATCAATCGCCAAACCTTCGCCCGTTACAGTCAGGCGACCCCGGGATTTCGGACGGCACACCACCGCATCGGCGAAATAGCCTGAGCCCATGGTGTAACGCCGGCCATTCCAATCGAGGTAGAACGGAATGAAATGACTTTGAATGTCAGGCCGTCCGCCCTGCCCGGTGCTGTCAAAGAACAACCCACCCTCGCATGTCGGAGACGCCAGAACGCCGCGCCCGCGCACCATCCAGTTCAAGGGGGCTGACAACCAGTTCATGGCATCATGGGCGTTTAGCCCATAGCCAGATTTCGGACCTGAGTAATGAATTCCGCATCCGGGGTGGTCGTGTAAATTCTCACCCACTTCCGGTGCATCGCGTACGACATCTATACCCGCCTTACGCAGATCATCCGCCGGACCGACACCCGAACGCAGAAGAATTTCGGGCGATCCGATCGCGCCGGCGGACAGAACGATGCCTTTGCGCGCCTTC
The DNA here is from genome assembly GCF_056538325.1 of Ruegeria sp. BG8. Taxonomy (NCBI): domain Bacteria; kingdom Pseudomonadati; phylum Pseudomonadota; class Alphaproteobacteria; order Rhodobacterales; family Roseobacteraceae; genus Ruegeria; species Ruegeria sp. BG8. The sequence goes on from NZ_JBQFSZ010000009.1 coordinate 149,237, forward strand.
AGAAGGGTGCCGTCCGTCAACTCCACTTTTGAAGCCCGGTCACCGTCAAACCGAATGCACTTTACATTCGTCTTCTGCAGGACGCTGCCGCCCTTTGATAGTGCCGGGCGCAAAAAAGCATCAGCCGCGGACCATCTGCGCCCGTTGTGCATGTTGAACCGACAAGGACCGCTGCTTTCGCGTTCGGGGGTAACATCTGCCGAAGGGTCATTGTCAAAAACGCACTCCAAAGCATGCGTCAGCGGATGCGGTGCCTCCATTCTGGCAGGGGCAATCTTTGCCTCAACTGCTTCGAATGTCGGGCCGACCTGTTCCCAGGTCCAACCCGGCACGTTCCAATCGTCAAAATCCGATTGACACCCGCGATACCAAACCATCGAGTTGATCGAGCCGGATCCGCCGATCATCTTGCCGCGCGGTATGGCCAGAGAGCGCCCATTTATGCCCTGCATTCCGACAGTTTTGTAGCGCCAGTCGCGACCCTTGCTGCCCATCATCCAGACCAGACCAAAAGGCATGCGCACCAACGGCCATTTGTCTGACGGCCCGGCTTCAAGCGCCAGAACACTGCCAGCTTCGTTTTCGATGAGACCGGCAGCAACCGCACAGCCGGCCGAGCCCGCACCGATCACGATAAAATCATATGCCTGAGGTTTGGGCATCGTATCAGTCCATTCGTTCGCCCGTGCTGGCATCGAACAGGTGACAGGCGGACGCTGGAATATCGACCGACACCTGCGTTCCGATCTCAGCGCGGTATTCTTTACCGGCACGGACCGAGGCAACAGTCCCACCAAGCTTGAGCGTGACAATCGTTGCGTCGCCAAGCAGTTCCAACGAATAAAGCGGAGCAGCAGATGTTCCATCCGGGTCGATGCTGGCATCTTCCGCACGAAACCCAAGAGTTGCTTTGCCCTCGTGCGTCGTCTGCAGGCCTGCAATTCGAACGTTTTCGCCGGTGAACACGCCGCCGGACACCTCACCCTCCAACAGGTTCATTGCAGGGCTTCCAATAAAGCTTGCCACAAAGGTATTTGCTGGTGTGTCGTAAATATCAGTCGGCGTTCCGACCTGCTGCACGACGCCTTTATTCATAACGACGACGCGGTCGGCCAGTGTCATGGCTTCGATCTGGTCGTGGGTCACGTAGATCGTTGTGACCTGCAATTCATGGCTAAGATTCTTGATCTGATGGCGGGTCGAGACGCGCAACTTGGCGTCGAGGTTCGACAGAGGTTCATCCATCAGAAACACGTTAGGCTCACGCACGATTGCACGGGCCAGTGCCACACGCTGTCGCTGACCGCCCGACAATTCAGCTGGACGCCGATGCATGAATTCCGTCAGCTCGACCATCTCGGCCGCGCGCTTGACACGCGCGTCATGCGTTGATGGATCAGTTTTGCGAACCTTCAAAGGAAAGCGGATGTTTTCGTAAACGTCGAGATTTGGGTAAAGCGCATAGCTTTGGAACACCATCGCAACGTCGCGATCTTTGGGGTCAAGATCATTCACGACCTGCCCGTCAATCGTAATCTCGCCCTCGCTGATATCCTCGAGCCCGGCGATCATGCGCATCGTAGTGGTCTTGCCACAACCAGAGGGGCCAAGCAGCACCAGAAACTCTTTATCCGCAATCGTCAGATCAAAATTGTGCACGCCAATAAATGAACCCCACCGCTTTGAAATATTCTTGAGCTGAATTTCCGCCATGGTCACCCCGGAATTTTTTGCATGCGTTCTCAAAAAAGCTGCCAAAGATTCGGAAGAATAGCAAGTGGAAGTTACCTAGATCATGGGAAACACGCCTAAATAGAAGGCAAAATCATTAGTTTTAAAGCAAATTATGAGAAATATGGCCGCCGAGAAGGATTAACTTGTCAGGTACAGATAAATTGGCATAATGCTGAATGCGAATGCACTACTGATCAAGTAGCGTCCAAAAAACAAGGATATGGCAGGTTAGCGCCTGTACAGAACCAACCGGAGGACCTCTAACGATGAAACTAGTTAAAAACTTCGCTGCCGGTGCGGTTGCGGCACTGATCGCCACTGCAGCGTATGCCGAATGCGAAATCGCCAGTGGCAACGTCAATATACTGGCAAACGACTTCCCCGCACTAAAGGCGGTTACGTCTACAGCGGCCGAATGTGCGGGTGATGGCGTTACAGTCGCTGCCAACCACAACAAAGATTTCCGCACCTTTCACAAGCAGGCCCTGACGGCCAATCCAGCTGAATACAGCTCTGTCATTGTTGCGAACTCTTCGATCGTGCCGCTCTTGAACGAAGGTCTGCTTCGCCCGTTGGACGATCTGGTCGCAAAACATGGGCAAAGCCTGAAAAAGAACCAACTGATCACGATCGACGGCAAGATCATGGCGATTGCCTTCATGGCGAACGCGCAGCACCTGTTCTTGCGTGAAGACATTCTGGAGCAGGTCGGTAAGCCCGCGCCCGCAACCTGGGAAGAAGTGGTTGAGACCGGCCAGGCCATCAAAGACGCAGGCATCATGGACCATCCGTTCGCCTTCCTCAGCATGGCCGACTGGAACCTGGGCGAGGAATTCGTGAACATGTATCTCGGTCACGGCGGCGAGTTCTTCAAGCCGGGAACAGCCGAGCCGTCGATCAACAACGAAGACGGCCTTGCAACGCTGAACATGATGAAGCAGCTGGTCGCGCTGTCGAATCCGGATTTCCTGACCTACAACACCGCGACCGTGGTGCCGATCTGGAAATCAGGCGATCTGGCTATTGCCCAGCTTTGGGGATCCAGCGGCGGTGAGTTGCTGAGCGGAGAAGGATCCGAAGCCGGGGTCGCTGAAAGCACTGTCCTTGTTGGCGCACCAACCGTCGCTGGCGGATCGGCGCCCGCTTCCTCACTCTGGTGGGACGGCTTCACCATCTCAAAGAACATCTCTGACGAAGACGCCGAGGCGACGTTCATCGCGATGGTCCACGGCATTTCCGACAAGATGGTCGAGGCAAACAACGATGCCGCCGTTTGGCTGATGGACTCGTACAAGCCGGGTGCAGCCGCGGCAGGTATTGCTGCGACCGCAAGCGGCGGTGCCGAGCCCTACCCGATGCTGCCTTACATGGGTCTGCTGCATCAGGCTATTCAGGAAGAGCTTCCTGACTTCCTGCAAGGCAACGAAAGCCCGGAGCAGACGCTGTCCGACATCGAAGCAGCCTATGTCGCTGCCGCGAAAGAGGCCGGTTACCTTTAAGCGTCAAAACCCGGGGCAGCTTTGGCCGCCCCGGGTCGTTGTTTTCCAAAAGCACGCAGAAACAAAGGGTATGGGGCTGTGAAACACCGCGCATTCTTCTGGTTTATCTTGCCGTCTTTGTCCGCGATGATCTTGTTCATCGCCCTTCCGATTGTTTCTGTCGCCGTGCAGTCGCTTTTCGTCGAGCACGAACAGATCATGGTCGAGGTTGAAAACTGCACACCCTTCAAATGCGAAACAGTTTTGCAAGTTGATGCCGAAGCCACCTCGGCGCTGCAGGATGAGGCTCCGCTGGGGCGCTTTAACGGGCTTGGGACTTATACAAATCGCAAGCACCTCGCCACAGAAGAGGTGAGCACCGCCTGGAACGAAACCGAGACCATGGGCGAGTTCATATCCGAACTGATGAACCTGCCATTTTATAAGGCTCTTTTCTTTACCCTCACATATACGGCGGTCGTGACACCGTTTGTCCTAATCATCGGTCTGGGCGTCGCGCTAGCGGTCAATACGTTGCCGCAGATCATCAAGGGGCCGACAATCTTCGTCTCCCTACTTCCGATGATCGTAACGCCGCTGATCGGGGCGCTGATCCTGTTTTGGATGGTGGATGCCGACGGCGTCATCGGCGCGACATTGCAGAAGATCTTCAACGACCCGAACCTGTCACTGAAGGCATCGACACCGCTGACATGGATCATGCTGATGGTCTATGGAATTTGGAGCTCCGCTCCCTTCAGTTTCATCGTGTTCTATGCGGGTCTGCAGACCGTACCGAAAGAAACGCTTGAGGCCGCCAAGATCGACGGGGCCTCGCGTTGGCAGGCAATACGTTACGTTGTGGTCCCTTACATGATGCCGCTCGTGGTGTTCATCACCCTAATGCAATTGATGGACAATTTCCGCGTGTTCGAACCGATCGTGGCCTTTCAGGCCTCGGCCAAAGCGACGTCGCTGTCCTGGATCATTTTCAACGACCTGCGCGGTGGTGACGTCCAGCTGTTCGGATCGGCCGGGGCAACTTCAATTCTGACAATCATCGGCGTCTCGATCCTGCTGGCACCCGTGCTGGTCCGTACATGGCGCGACTTTAATCGGAAGAGGGCCTGATCATGTCGACATCCGTAGCAGACAGACGCTCCAAAGGGCTGGTCTGGTTCACCACCAGCTTCGTGGTCCTGTGGGTCCTAATCGCCGCCGGCCCGTTCCTTTGGACGGTTTGGGGATCATTCAAGGTTCAGCCCGACTTCTTCTCAAAATCCGATTGGACGAACGCCATCTACGGCGTGATGACAAAGGCCGAAACGGGCAGCGCCTTTACAGGTCAGGGCTACTACGGCGCTTGGGTCGAGCAAGAGTTCTGGCGCAATTCGATCAATACCGCGATCGTGGTGTTCTTTACGGTGATCATCTCGCTGACCTTTGGCACACTGGGCGGCTACGCCCTTGCACGATCCGGTTTCCGCTATGCGTTCTGGCTGCTGATGGCCGCTCTGGTTTTTCGCGCGATGCCGCATATCACGCTGGTTTCGGGCTACCTGCTGCCGTTCTTTGAGTGGAACGTATGGGGCAAGCTGGGAACCACCGTCATCGTGCTTGTCGCAATCAACCAGCCATTTACCCTGTGGATGCTACATTCGTTCTTTCTGAACATCCCCAAAGACATGGATGAAAGCGCCATGGTCGATGGCTGCACGCGGTTCCAGGCGTTCCGCTATGTGATCATTCCCGTCATGTGGCCGGGCGTAATTACCACAGGGCTGTTCAGTTTCCTGCTGGCCTATAACGACTTTGCCATCGGTGCCGTGCTGCTAAGCTCCGAAAACCAGACCATGGTACCAAAGATCGCCAGCTTCCTTGGGACGGTGCGAGAGACAGGCGATGTGATGTTCGCGGTGGCCGCCGCAGTCAGCGCCTTGATTCCACTGTTCTTCCTGGTGCTGTTCTTCCAGCGACAAATCGTAAGTGGCCTTACGGCAGGTGCCGTAAAGGGCTAACATCAAACTATGGAAATCCGGCTTTATTTGCCGGATTTCTTTTTGCGCACCCCAACCACAATATCAATGTGTGACCTATGTCCGACTTACAATCCGCCAAATCCCTCGTTCGAGACTTTTATGCTGCCATAGACGATGACCCTGTCGCTGCGGTGAAAACCTTTTGTGCGCCAGACGCAATCTGGCGTGGGTATCATCCGTTCAACGAAATTCACGACCCCGCTGAGGTCGCCAATCAATTCTGGGTACCCCTGAAGACCTCGGTGACACGCCTGCAGCGACGGTTGGACCTGTTCATGGCCGGGGAAAACGGCCTTGAGGATGGCGGCATATGGGTCGCCTCGATGGGGCACCTTATGGGCTTGTTCGACCATCCCTGGTTGGGCATTCCGCCCACCAACAAGATCGTCATGTTGCGCTATGCCGAATTCATTCGCGTGGACGAAGGCAAGATCACCGATACAGCAATGTTCTTCGACATCCCACATTTGATGATGCAAGCAGGCCTGAACCCCTTCCCACCCCAAACCGGAGCGCAACTGGTCCAGCCCGGCCCGATGACCCACGATGGCGTCATGTTTGACGCACAAAACCCGGTCGAGGGGCAAAAGACACTGGATGCCATCGAGTTCATGATCAACGACATCCGCGACTGGAAAGGACGTGAGGAGCAAGGGTTGCTGACCGAGCTACCCCGCAGCTGGAACGATGACATGATCTGGTGGGGGCCTACTGGAATTGGCGCGACGTACACAATCGAACGATACGCAAAACAACATGCCGGACCATTCCGTGAGGGGTTTGGGGATCGCATCTTCAACGGCCACATTGCCCGCATCGCCGAAGGGAATTTTGGCGGCTTCTTTGGCTGGCCCAATCTGACACTTACGCCAACGGGCGGTTTTATGGGAATGCCTGCCACCGGCAAGCCGGGGGATATGCGCGTAATCGACATGTATCGCCGCTCGGGCGACAAACTGACCGAGAACTGGATTTTCATCGACTTGCTGCATTTCTGGAAGCAGCAAGGCCTGGATGTTCTGGCGCGCCTTTCGAATATGCGGGGCTAAAGGCAAGACGCACCCCCAGCGGGGTGCGTTTACGCTCTGACCGGGCCGTTATTCTCCCAGGATTTGCATCAGGATTCCGAATTCGTTGAAGACAGTCCATTCTTTGAGGACTTTGTTATCCTTGATCTGCCACTGGGTGATCCCCCAGACATGCGCCTCTTTTCCGGTTGGCTCGCCATAAGCGCCGTTACCGCGATGGGCACCAACTCCGCCCCAACGAACCGAGACCAGAAACCCATCTTCCGCGTTCCCCATCCAATAGATGTCATCGACCGAGATTCTGATATTCGGGAACATGGCGATCATTGACATCACATGCGAGCGCAACTGACCGACACCGCGATAAACCCGGCTGGTCGAGCCCTCAAAGACCACATCCGGCGCATAAACGCGATCCATCGCGCTAAAGTCGCGACGGTTCCAGATACTTTCAAACGCGGCGCTAACGAACTCACGTACATTGCCATCAACAACGTCAGGGATTGTCGGGCGCTTGGGGAACCCTTGGCCGCCCAAACGGTTCGGATCGCTTGCCGCATAGTTCGGCGCGAATGGCCCCTGGGCACGTTGCGAAGCGATGCGGCGGGCGGTTTCGCCAACGTCCAGCCCCATCTGTTGGATCAGGGCGGCGGTGTCATAGGCGACATGCTCGTCGTAAATCTCATTATCCCGCGCGACGCAATTGGCGATACAAAGCAGGCGCAACGGGCGGTTTGTCGGCGGACCAAATCGCGAAAACCCTGTGTTCGTGCCAAGGATCATGGTTCGGTGTGACGTGTGAAAACTGACCTCGTCATTTCCCGCCCAGATCACTTCATCCGCGACCAGTCGAATATCAGGAATTGCGTTGTTGGTATGAACGGTATCAGCAACGATCTTGTCGCGACCATATTGCAGGCCGATGTCATCCCACACCCGGCAATCATGGCTGTAGGTGTCGTAGATAAATCCGATGTCCTTTTCTTCCCAGATCTGGTGGGTGATGCGAACGATGTAATCGACGATGTTCTTAAAACGGGGCTCGAACCCATGCATCGAATGGGTCACGACATGGTCAGGTTCTTTGTCCAGGAATTCGCGCGTACCACCACGGCGGTAATTCTCCAGCGAAACCGAAAAGTCCGCAGGCATATGCTCATCGCTTAACGGACGAAAGCGGATATGCGTGCCCCTGTCCTTGCCCGCGGGTTTTGGCGTCCGTGTTGCAGAGGGCTTTCCAAGGGCTTCTGTTTCTTTTGCCATTTTGAACCTCGAATCAATTGTTCGCATACGTATTCTCTTTCTTAGCAACAGTTTTACCCTCCATTTACATAAATTTTCAAACTTAAATTCCACCACGGGGATTGATGTGCTGAATTATGGAATATATTATTGCATACGTTTTCAATACAGGATCGCAAAATGGAACTACAAGACGCCAAACAGCTGATACGGAATTTCTATGGTGAAGTTGACGCGGCTGAACCGAACAACGCGGCGGACATTTTGGCACGATACACGGGAGAAGGCTTTAAATGCCTTTGCAGCTACCCTTTCAATGAACTCCGCGGACCCGAGGCGTTCGCCCAAAGCTTCTGGACTCCCTTCAAATCAGCCTTTGCCCCAATTCAGCGGCGCGAAAACATCTTTTTTGCAGGCCGCAATCGTCTGGATGACTACAAGTCCTTGTGGGTGTGCTCGATGGGTCATTTGCTGGGTCAGTTTCAAAAGCCGTGGCTTGGGATTGAGCCGACGCAAAAAATGGCCTTCCTGCGGTATTGCGAGTTTTTCCGCATCGAAGACAACAAAATTGCAGAGTCGTCACTTCATATCGACATCATAGGTTTGATGATCCAAACGGGCAGCAAGGTCATCCCTGAGCCGACGGGCGTTTACACAATTACCCCTGGGCCACAAACGCAAGACGGGCTGCTGTTCGGGCCCTGCCCACCGGAACAGGGCGAAGAGTCGCTGGATATTCTTTATGGCATGTTGAACACGCTCATTACGTCGGGGGTGCGTACGACGAAATCCGATCTGGAAAAGGACTGGGCCGATGACATGCTATGGTGGGGCCCGGCGGGCATCGGCGCGTCTTTTACGCATGAGGGTTACATGAAAGGTCATACCCGGCCATTTGAGGACGGGTTGGAATTCGTACGTCACAATGGCCATGCAACGCGGATCGGCGAAGGCGCCTATTGTGGTTTTTTCGGATATCCGAGCCTGACCATGAAACCAAAGGGCGGGTTTATGGGATTAACCAATATCTCTGAAACCGAAGCAGACATGCGTATTGTCGACCTTTACCGATGCGAGGACGGTAAACTGGCTGAGAACTGGATTTTCATCGACCTGCTGTGGTTCCTGAAACAGCTGGGCGTTGATCTGCTAGAACGCCATCGCAAAATGACTAAGCCCGCCACCTAACTGCGCTAGCCTTAACGGTGTTTCGCCGCGCATGACGTCGGCTAAGGCGGCTTATCAAACATATTCTGCTTGATGCTGAACCAAACGGATCTAACCGGTGCCTTACTGACTTCACTCGCAAGAAAGCGATCGTCTCTCCAGTTCGCAGCGGTTTAACACCTGCCCTTTTGCGTCAATCGCGTCAATCAGCCAACCGCCGTCAGGTTGCCTGTTCAGCATCAGAAAACCGAACTCACCGTTGTTGACGATGGTGCGCGCCAGACTTCCCGCAACTTCAACGTCATTGGCAATGCCGGAAGGCATGGGATCAAGCTGCGTTCCGCTGTTGCCGACGATGCCCTGAACGGGTCCATGCAACAGGTCTATTGCTTGAAAGGCATGAATATGGCCGGACAGAATAAGGCTGACAGTCTCTGGAATAATTGCGCCGAAAGCCTCGCGCTGTGTGTCGTCGCCATCGATCAGCTCGCCAAAGGCGTGCATGTTCACCCATAGTGGGCGATGCGTAAGCAGCCATGTTTCATTGCTGGTATTCGCAAACACGTCCCTGGCCATTTGCCCGTAGACCGGCAACAAATCAGGGCTGCTGAGCGGTGCGGGACCAGCAGAGGAATCGAAGGACACAAAATCAAGATCACCCACCGAGGCGCTCCAGGGTTCGGTCACTGCAGGGCAGTTTGCCGGGAAAGAACCAGATGCAAAATAGCGAAACCATCCTTTGTCGCCGCGCCCGCAGTTTTCATGATTTCCGCGTAGAAAGATAAACGGGGCGGTTGTCAGCAGCTTATCTGCAGGTTCCAACCAATCGGCGGACCAAGCCTGATCATTATCACCGAATGGAGATCCTCCGCATTTCTCGGGATCCGGGCATTCCGATGATCGGTACAGATAATCTCCGACGTGGATTACCAGATCCGGTGATTTCGACACAATTTCTTCCGCTATGGATTTCAACGGCCAGGCGGCTGGATCATTGCAATCCTGAACGCGGCTTCCCCGAATGCGGCATCCGGTATCCCCAAGCACGATAATGCGTTCTGCGTTTGGGCGCAGAATTGGCAGCGGGCTTCCATTGAGCGACAGACTTTCCGTGGCTATTGACGCGCGGTGCTCGCAGACGCTTTCGTCGAAAGCGTTGTTCGGTTCTGCACGTTTGGCCATCGCAAAAAACTGCCCGTCGACTTCAATCATTGGACAGTCGGGTGTCGTCGAAATCGCACGAACTATGATTGTGTTATCAGGTCCCAATTGCACCCATTGATGCAATACGTCCGCGGCCAACGCGGTAACGGTCCCGCAAATCCCAACCCCCGCCGTGAACATGAATGAAGCAATCCGAGCCAGCAATTCTGTACCTCTTTTGAAAGTCAAACCAAGCTTATAGCCCGAGCTTCAAGAGTCCAGCAAACAGGCTTTCAAAACTGCTGATCCAGAAATGTGTTAGCGGCATTAAGGTGCTGTTGTTTGGTCTCTGGCCCCATTCGCGCCGCTGCTTTACACATCATGGACCATCTGGGGTTGCGGGCAAGATCGTCCTGATGCTTGAAAATGAACCTCCAGTACAAACCGTCCCAGGTCTCTGCCCATGGACCTTTCCCCCAATGGCTCATCTTTCGGACATAGTTCGAGCCTGAAAAGTAAGGCTTGGTGGTAATAAGCCCGCCGTCGGCATGCTGGCTCATGGCATAAACGTTCGGGACCATAACCCAATCATAACTGTCAACGAACATCTCCATGAACCACCGATACACCTCATTCGGGTCAATCTCGCAGAGAAACATAAAGCCCCCCAGGACCATCAGGCGTTCGATGTGATGGCAATAGCCTGTTTGCAGGATGCGCTGGATCGTGTCGTCGACCGGGCCGATGCCTGTCGTCCCGTCATAAAAAGACGCGGGCATCTTGCGGGTATGGCCCCAGTTGTTTGAAGTGCGCATCTGAACACCAAGGTGTTCATAGGTGGCGCGCATGAATTCTCTCCACCCGATGATCTGGCGCACAAGACCTTCGACCGAATTGAGCGGAACGTTTCGTTTCCGTGCAAATGACAACGTTGCGTCGAGCACTTGTTTTGGCGTCAACAGTCCGATGTTCAGCGCAGGCGTGAGAACAGCGTGCCAGAGCCAGCTTTCACCCTCCAAAATAGCGTCTTCAAAGTCGCCAAACCTGTCAAAGCGGCGTTCCAGGAATTGATGCAACCACGCTTCCGCAGCCTGATGAGACGTTGGATAGTAGAGCTTTTCTATCGTGCCCAGCGCATCTGGAAACTCAGACAACACACTGCGCTTGGCAGCTTGATCCACGGCGTCATGTTCAGGCCAATCTATCCAAGGCAAGCTGTTGATCAGCGTTTTGGGAACCTTTTTGCGATTGTCTTTGTCAAAGCTCCATTGACCACCAAGAGGCTGATCGCCCTCCATCAAAACACCAAACCGGCGGCGTTGGTGTTTGTAAAAGTCGGCCATGAACCAGCGTTTGCGGTCCTTGATCCAAAACTCATTGTCGTCAGGCTTGTTCAAAAAGCCCGGCGATGGGCGGAAGTCCAGGACTAAGTCCAAAGCGCGCGCAGCCTTTTCCAGGCGTCTGCGTGCAATGAAGTCCACAGAATCTACCATGACTATTTGATCAATCCCCTCTGAGGCGAGGCGTTGAAACAGTCGAAGGCAGGCATCCGCTCGCTTTTCATAAGGGTAGATCTCGGCATTGACGCCTTTGGCGCGCAAGATCTGATGAAAGCGCGCCATGCTTGCACGGTGGAGCCATAGCTTTTGCTTGTGCATCCGCATCGGATATTGCGCGTCGCCGAAAAATAGCGGGTCTTCAAACAACACCACACGATCCCGGCTCTCATCTAAACCGGGGTGTTCAGCGAACAGTTGATTGGGCAGAAGCACTGCGGCTGAGGGCATTTATCGTCTCGTGGGTTCTGTTTGAGTTCGACTTAAGTCGCTGGCATCTCAAGGCAAACAAGAGTTGGCGCGGCGCCATACGCATTGATGAACTTGCACCCCAGCAAACGGGCTGAAGATCAGCCGTATCTTTCGAAGACCAAAGACTGCTTCGGCAGCACAGGATTCAAGAAGATCGCCGACACCGAACCGAGCAATAGCGAACTTCATCCCACACCTTCGCCCATTTCTTGCGCCATGCGAACGGACGACCACATGTGGCGCATGTTTTTTGAGGCAGCTCCGATTTCTTGCGCATTTTCATTGGGCATCTCCAAAAGGAAGACTCAGCTGCACCGCCCCGTTTTTTGACCCCCGCCCACGCTTTGGACGCCCTGTCTTACGGCTCGCATGTTTGGCAACGATCGCTTGCGCCTCAGCCCGGAACCTGGGACCACGTCGCACTGCCCAGACACGCTCACGCGCGGTTTTTGCCGCGGCAAGGTGGTCAAAGATACGAGCTGGGTAACGCCGCCCTATCACGGTACAGGGCGTTTCCGACCTCCAAGGTTCGTGAATGTATTGGTCAGGAATTTCCGCCAATTCAGGCAGCCACCTTCGGATAAATGCGCCGCTTGGGTCCTGATCATACCCTTGTTTGACCGGGTTATAGATGCGCACCGTATTGATGCCTGTCGTGCCCGATTGCATCTGAACCTGGCTCCAGTGAATGCCGGGTTCATAGTCGGTGAACATCCGCGCCAGATGCTGCCCCGGCGCGCGCCAATCCAACCACAGGTGATAGCTTGCCGTTGCCATCACCATCGCGCGCATCCGAAAATTCAACCACCCTGTCGCCTGCAATGACCGCATACAGGCATCCAGAAACGGGTATCCTGTCTCACCTACGCACCAAGCGCGCAAAAGTTCAGCGTCAGGGATGTCAGGACGCAGACTGTCGTAGTCCGAATGCATGTTTTCGAACTCGATCCGGGGGTCGTCCTCAAGCTTTTGGATAAAATGGCAGTGCCAGTGCAATCGTCCGGAAAATGAACGTAACGACTTTTGCCAGTTTCGCGCCCCTTTCGGCAGGTTATGGCGGCGCTTTTCACAGGCTTGGGCAACTTCGCGCATCGAAATGGCGCCCCACGCCAGGTACGGCGAGAGCCTTGAGCACGCCATCGCCCCGTCAACCGGGATGGACATCGCGCGTTGATAGTTTTCTCCGCGATCGCTCAGAAAACTCGTAAGGCGTTCCATGCCAGCGCGCCGACCCCCAGCCTGACGCTGCGGGCAAGGATCATCGGACAGACCCAGATCGCGGATCGTTGGTATTTGCCCCGGCTCGACGCTGACGGGGTGCAGAAATGGTGCTCGGCTGACGTGTTCCGCCATGACCCGATCCCAACGTGTCGCCCAACCATCCCGGGACTTTAGCTTTCGCCAAACGCCGTGGTTTTGCACCTGGAACCAGGGCACGCCCTGTTCGCGGCACCACGCTGCGACACGCAGATCACGCTTGTAGCTCCAATCGTTCCCCGTCTCTTCATGGGACCAGAGTGCCTGCAGAAGCCCGCTTTGCTTTAACGTCCCAAGAACTTCGGTAATGGACCCAAAACGCACGACCAAAGGTTGACCCATTCGAGCCAGATCGTCACGTAATTCCACAAGCGTCTCGGCCACAAAACTCCAATGCCGCGCGGACGCATCCGGTTGCTGCCAAAGCTCGGGCTCAACAACGTAAATCGGCAGAACAGGTCCATGTTGCGCGGCCTGCACCAACGCACGATGGTCTTCCATACGTAAGTCGCGTTTGAACCATACGACCTGCAATTGCCCCGTCCTTGCGCATTGTTAAGACGAAACATTAATTAGGCCAGGTCGACATCTTATCCACCTGAACAAAGACGTGGTGACTTGGGAAAAGCACCGAGCACCGCCGTGTATTCTTTGTCTCAAAGGATCTGGTTCAGCCGCAATCCAAGCTCGTTTCCGCGATATTTCCCATCTGTGCTTTGATCTGCTTCGACAGCTCTTGGCTCGACAGGTCTGCGAAAGCCTTTGGCAGGTTCTGCAACTCGCCCTTTCTGGCAACGACTGTCAAAGTACGCGACAGACCAGAAACCGGTAGCTCTACTATTCGAAGGCTCATGTTTTCGACCAGCCCATCGATCAACAACGTGGGGGTCAACAGGCTAAATCCCTGCCCCGCGGACACACATGACGTCACCATGCTGGAGCGGTCCGCCTGAATGACCTTGCCCGGTTCAAACCTCAAGCGCCTCAGGTGCTGGGCGATTTGGCGGCCGGCATTTGTGGTATCGCCAAAGCGAACCAGTGGCAGTTGCCTTTGGATCGCATCCAAACTGTTCGTCGGACCGTCATATGCCTTTGGCAGAACCAGCAGGTACCTCTCGGTCAGCACGTGATGGCGTTCCAACCCATCCATATCCAAAAACGGGTTCGAAGTAATCGCCAGATCGGCTTGTTTGGTCCGCAGAAGGTGTTCGTGGTTGCCGCTCTGACCGGCGTGGAGTGTTATGTCTTCGACCGAAAACACCCGTTGGGCAAGATCGATCAACGCAGGTGTCAGGGTGGTCGCGATTGAGGCTTGGATGCCGACACGCAGCAAGGTCAGAGACTTTTGACCAACATGGCGCAATTCCGTTTCCATGTCCGACAGCGCGTCCAGAATTTTCTGTGCTTTCCCGTGCAGTCGTGCCCCGGCGTAGGTCAGCCGTGCCGGGCGCGTGCTGCGATCCAGTAGCACCGTACCAAAGGCTTTCTCCAGTGCCGTGATATGTTGCGAGGCCGCGGGCTGCGAAAGGTTCAAAAGCTTTGCGCCCGCGCGCATTTGACCGGTTTCTGCCACTGCAACAAAAACCTCAAGCGAGCGCATCAGCCCGGGTGGCAAACTACGGCGATCCAGCATCTACGCATCCTTAGTATAAATAATTTTTATACAGTTGAGATTTTCTTGGTTTGCGTCAAGTGCTGCTGCATGACTGTTGGCATGGTTACTTCTCGGTCATCTCGACGCCGTAAGGCCGCGTCCAATCGCCTGGGGTTAGAGCCGCGTGCGCCATTCATTCGGCGAAAACTTGCGACCTTTAATGTGCTCAGTAACGAGGGACTGGAGCAAATCGAGGCCAATGCCGATACCATCCTCGCCGAGACGGGGATGGAGTTTCAGGATGATCCTGAGATCCTCAAGATCTTCGCGCAGGCGGGCTGTGATGTGGACGGCACCCGCGTGCGCTTTGCCCCTGGTTTCTGCCGCAACACCATCACCGCAACCGCGCCCGCGCAGTTCACTCAACACGCGCGCAATCCGGCCAATAGCGTTCAGCTGGGCGGCGATTCCAGCGTGCTGTGCCCGGCCTGGGGACCACCTTTCGTACACGATCTGGATCGCGGCCGTCGCTATGCCTCGCATCAGGATTTCATTGATTTGGTAAAGCTCCACCACAGTTTGCCATGGCTGCACCATTCCGGCGGTGTCGTGTGTGAACCGGTCGATCTGCCAGCCAACAAACGCCACCTCGACATGCTGTACGGCCATATTCGGTATTCCGACCGGGCCTTTATGGGGGCTTTCATCGGAACCGAACGTGCCGGTCATGCCATTGACATGGCGCGGATTGTGTTTGGTGAGGATTTTCTGGCGGAAAACGCGGTGCTCTACTGCGTGTCGAACACAAACGCACCGCTGGTGATGGACAGTCATATGTCCGGAGCTCTCAAAACGTACGCGCGGGCGGGTCAGCCTGTGGCTTGCACGCCTTGGGTTCTGACCGGGGCCATGTCGCCCTCAACCGTTGCCGGGACGTTGGCGCAGGTACTGGCGGAAACCATGGCGACAATGGCGCTGACCCAACTGGTAAACCCCGGCGCGCCCTGTTTGATGGGCAGTTTTGCCTCGACCATGTCGATGAAATCAGGCGCGCCTACCTTCGGCACGCCCGAAGCCGGGTTGATGGTGTTGGCTGCCGGACAGCTTGCCCGCAGACTGGGGGTGCCCTTGCACACCGTGGGCACACTCAGTTCGTCAAAGCTGCCCGATGCCCAAAGCCAACAAGAGGCGGCGTGGGGCCTGATGATGTCGATGTTCGCGGGGGCCAATCTTATCAATCACGCGACCGGCTGGCTGGAGGGCGGCCTCGTCACATCCTTCGAGAAAACGATCATCGATCACGATCTCTGCGGCAAGATCGGACGTTTCTTTGACGGCATCGACATGAGCGAGAACGCACAGGCGATGGAGGCCATTGCTGCAACCGGGCCGGGGCAGCATTTTTTGGGGTCTGAACACACGCAGGCCAATTTCATGTCCGCCCTGTTCCGCCCATGGACGCCGGATGACAATTCCTTTGAGCAATGGCAGGCTGCAGGCGAAAAGGACGCCGCGATGCGGGCCAACGCGATCTGGAAAGAGCAGCTGGAGGCTTACGAAGACCCCGGCCTTGATCCAGAGATTGACGAGGCCTTGCAAGACTACATCGCGATGCGCAAGGCGGAACAGCCAGATCGGGATTACTTCTGATGTCGCGCACCCTCATCATCGGCGGCGGTGTCATCGGGCTGAGCGTGGCCTACCACCTTGCCAAGCGCGGAGCCACGGATGTGACGGTGCTGGAACGCAACCAGCTCACCTCCGGCACCTCCTGGCATGCGGCGGGGATCGTCGGGCCCCTGAGGGCGACCCCGAACATGACACAACTGGCGATGGCCGCTTTGGAAGTCTTCCCCGCGCTTGAGGCCGATACCGGAATGTCCACCGGCTATCGCCGCACCGGCGGCTATTGGCTGGCGCGTGAGGCCGCGCGGATGGACGAGTTGCACCGCATCGCCGATCTGGGCGCGGTGCAGGGGCTGTCCCCACAAGTGATCTCGGCGGACGACGTGCCGATGCCGATGCTGGACCTGACGAACCACGTAGGTGCGCTGCACGTGCCAGAGGACGCCAATGTCAATCCAGTGGACCTCTGTATGGCCTACGCCCGTGCGGCCAAAACCCGGGGCGTTACAGTCCGCGAACAGGTACAGGTCGAGCGGCTGTTGACAGAGGGCACACGCGTCACCGGTGTCGCCCTGTCCGATGGAACCGAGATGCTGGCCGACAAGGTGGTGATTGCGACCGGCGCGTGGTCGCGTGAACTGGCGGCGACAGCGGGTGTTGCCCTGCCCCTGCAGGCGGTCGAGCATATGTATGTCGTGACCGAACCGATGCCCGATCTACCCGACCCGTTTCCGGTGATCCGCGATCTGGATCGGGGTATCTACCTCAAAGGAGACGCGGGCAAGCTTGTCATCGGAGGGTTTGAACCCAATGCGAAATGCTGGGACGCCTACGGCCCCGAGAGCAACCGCGCCTTCCTGGAAATGGCCGAAGACTGGGACCAGTTCGCACCTTTCATGGAGGCTGCGCTGGAGTTGTGCCCGTCCCTGGAAACCGTCGGCATTCAGCATTTCATGAACGGCCCCGAAAGCTTTACCGCCGACACCCGCCCTCTGGTCGGTGAAACCCATGTAGACGGGTTGTTTGTGGCGGCTGGCATGAACTCGGTCGGCGTGATGTCCTCAGCCGGGATCGGGCGGGCGCTGGCGGACTGGATGGTCGACGGCCACCCTCCGATGAATATGTGGGAGGTCGACGTGGCGCGCGCCGATCCGATCTCGGCAAGGCCCTATCATATGGATGCCCGCGTGGAAGAGGCTGTATCCGACTTGTTCGCGCTGCATTGGCCTTACAAGCAGCCCAAAGCCGGGCGGGGCCTGCGAAAATCCGCTTTGCACGACCGCTGGGCGGCACTTGGCGCGCAGTTCGGTCAAACCGCGGGGTGGGAGCGTGGGCTCTGGTATGGTAATGCGCAGCCCTATTCGGTCGGGGCCCAAGGCTGGTGGCCCAACGCGGCCAACGAAGCGGGCGAGATGGCCGAAGGGGCCGTCCTGCTGGACCTTGCCCCAATGACCAAGCTGCGCGTGGACGGGGATGAGGTTTACGAGGCGTTGAACTGGCTCTCCTGCCGTAGCCTCGCACCTGATGGTCACGTCCGATACGCGCCATTCTTGAACGATCAGGGCGGGGTTGAGATTGACGCCACGGTGCAATGCTACGCACCAAAAGGGGCGCGGATCACCAGCCCAGCCGCAACCCGGCAGCGCGATCTGGCCTGGCTGCGCCGCCAACTACAGGGCTTCGACGTTTCGCTAACGGATCAAACCGAGGACTTCGTGATCCTCGGCTTGATGGGCGGCGGCGCGCGGGCGATGATGGAGGACCTGACAGGCCGCGATCTGCGCAATTTCGAGCTGGGGCAGGTGCGCAGGCTTATGCTTGGTGACAGTTCTCACTGGGTGCAGCGGCTGAGTTTCGTGGGCGAATATGGCTATGAAATCTGGCTGCCCACCTCGGCAATCCATCGCCCCAGCCCTGTACCGGGACAGGTATTTGATGCCTTGCACGCGCTTGGTGCGCGACCGATGGGCTTCTTCGCACTGGACGGTTGTCGGATGGAGAAAGGGTTCCTGCATTGGGGTCATGAGCTTGATCCAACTACCACGCCGCTTGAGGCCGGACTGGGCTTTACGATCGATTGGACCAAGGACTTCATCGGCAAGGATGCCCTTGTCACGCAACGCGAAGAAGGTGTCCGCAAACGATTGGTGCCAATGCAGATCGAAGGCGACGCGCTGATGCTGCATGATGAGCCTATCTTTGAGGCCGGGCATCATGTTGGCTTCACCACCTCGGGCGCACGCGGACCGCGCACTGGGCTGAACCTGTGCTTCGCGCTGGTCTCCACCCAACAGGGTGAAACACTGGCCGAGACCTGCGCGCGGCAATTCACCGTACAGGTCGCCGGGAAATCCTACGCAGCCATACCGCTGCGCCGCCCACCCTTCGACCCGACAAACGAAAGGATGCGCGCATGACCCAAGCGCAGGTTGTCATCATCGGAGGCGGCGCAATGGGCGTGTCGCTGATGTACCATCTGGTCAAGGCCGGGTGGTCGGACGTATTGCTGGTGGAAAAGAACGACCTGACCCATGGCTCGACATGGCACGCGGCGGGGCTGTGCACGCATTTCGCGCATAACCCGACCATTCAGGAACTGCGTGCCACCTCGGTCCGGCTGTACCGCGATATCCTGCCGGAAGAGACAGGGCGGGATTGCGGATTCCACCGCTCGGGCGCAATGCGGATCACGCGAAACCCGGATCGCATGGACGAATTCCGCCACGTGGCGGGTCTGTCGGACTTCACCGGCTACCCGCTAGAGGTCCTGACACCCGAGCGTATTGCCGAACTGCACCCATTGGCGAGCCTCGACGGGCTGATCGGCGGCATCTATGAGCCGGATGACGGCCACGTCGACCCCACGCTTGCCACGCAGGCAATGGCGGAAGTTGCCCGAAAGGGTGGCGCGCAAATCTCGCGCAATTGCCCTGTGACCGCCATCCGCCGCGAAGGCGCGCATTGGGTGATCGATACGCCTAAAGGTGCTGTGGAAACCGTGCATGTGGTCAACGCGGCGGGCACCTGGGGGTGGGAAATCGGGCATATGATGGGGCTCAACATCCCCTCGGTCCCGGTGCTGCATCAGTATCTGGTCACGGACACCGTGCAGGCGGTCACAGACCGGATCGCGCAAGGCCTGCCCGAACTGCCCATCATCCGCGACCCGGAGGAAAGCTGGTATGTGCGTCAGGAGCGCGACGGGCTGATCCTCGGCCCCTACGAGAAAGAGGCGCAGGTCTGGTCCGTCGATGGCGTCCCGCCCGAGTTCGGTGCGGACCTGATGCCACCCGATCTGGACCGGGTAGAACATATCATCATGGCCGCGATGGAGCGTATCCCGGCGCTGGAAACAGGTGGGGTGAAGTCGGTCATCAACGGCCCGATCACCTTCACCCCGGATGCCAACCCGCTGATCGGCCCGGCGCATGGGCTGCAGAACGCTTGGCTACTGACTGGCTCGTCTATGGGCGTGATGGAGGGTGGCGGCGCGGGCTGGTTCCTCGCCCACTGGATGACCCACGGCGCGCCGCCGATGGATGCGCTGGCGGTGGACAGCCGCCGCTTTGGCTCATGGGCGGATCGCAATTATCGCGTGGCCAAGGCCATCGAGTGTTTCGGTCTGCAATTCGGCGTGCATTACCCGCACGAAGAACGCCCCGCCGGGCGTGGCCTGCGTCTGTCGCCTCTGCATGACCTGATGGTGGAACGCGGCGCGGTGATGGGGGCCGCCCATGGGTGGGAACGGCCCAACTGGTTCTCGGACACACCTGACGCCTCAGCAGATGAGACTTTCCGCCGGGCCAACTGGTTCGCCCCCGTTGCCGCCGAGGTCGACGCCGCCACCAACCGCGTGGCCATGGCGGACCTGTCTGTGTTCTCAAAGTTCGAGGCCAGCGGCCCGGACGTGACCACCTTTCTTGAGGCACTTGGGGCCAACCGTGCGCCCGGTGTCGGACGTATCGGCCTGACCCACGCGCTGACCCCTGCGGGTGGCGTGTTGTCCGAATTCACAGTGACCCGGCTAACCGAGGACCGCGCCTATCTGACATCGGCAGCTGCGGCGGAAGAGATCGACTTTGATCTGCTTAGAAACCGGGCTGCCGGGTTCGACGTCACGATCTCAAACGTGACCGAAGACTATGCCGTTATCGGGGTAATGGGGCCAAAAGCCCCGAATGTCCTGCCGGATCTAGCCGATATGCCGTGGCTATCTGCGCGCGAAACCGAAGTGAACGGGGTCGTTCTGCGCGCGTTGCGCATGTCCTATCTGGGCGAATGCGGGTGGGAGTTGCATGTTCCGCGTGGCAATGCTGTGCAGTTGTTTCTCACCCTGGAACAAACAGCGCAGCCTCATGGTCTTGGCTATTACGGGGCGTATGCCGCCAACTCGATGCGGCTGGAAAAGGGTTATCGCGGCTGGGGCAGCGACCTGACTACAGAACGTAGCCCGCTTGAGGCCGGTCTAACCCCTTTCATCCGCAAGGATCTGCGCGACGCGCTTGCGCGTGAGAATCCCTGGGACATGGTCTTGCTCGAAATCGAGGCGGGCGAGGTCGATCCATTCTACGCTCACACCCTCTGGCAAAACGGGCGTGCCGTGGGGATTGTCACCTCAGGCGCATACGGCCACCGCACTGGTAGGGTTCTGGCGCTGGCCTATCTGCGTGACACTACTGCGCGCGACAACCTGACCGTTTCGATTCTGGGGCAGCAGCGCAAGGCAAAAATACTGCCAGAACCCCCGTTTGATCCCGAAAACATCCGTATGAAAGCCGGAGCCAACTCATGACTGATCACCCCCTTCACACCGATTGGAACTTTGACAGTACCGCCGCCCGGCGCGATCAGTATTATGCGGCCTCGCTTACGCGGTTTACGCCTTTTCGCGAACCGATTGTATTCCAGAAAGGCCGCGGTCAGTACCTTTGGGACACGCAGGGACGAAAATACACAGACCTTCTGGGCATGAATGTCTGCATTTCGGTCGGCCATTCCCATCCGCGCGTCGTGGCCGCGGCCACCGCGCAGGCGCAGGAACTGACACATTGCACGACCATGTTTTATCATCCGACGCCCGCACATCTGGCCGAGGAACTGGCCGCGACAATGCCGAAAGGTCACGACTGGGTGGTGCATCTGACAAACTCAGGCTCTGAGGCCATTGATCTTGCCATGACTATGGCGCGGACCTTTACGGGAAACCTAGATCTTTTGGCCTTGCGGACGGCTTATCACGGTCCAACGGCCGCCGCGCAGTCCATCACCGGGATATCCGGTTGGCGTCACCCCGGCATGCCCGGAAACGTAGCCTTTGTTGCCGATCCGAACCAGTATCGCGGTATCTTTGGGCCGGGCACCGACCCATATCTCGACGAAATCACTCATACGATCAATGCCGCCACGTCCGGTCAGGTCGCCGGGATTTTCGTCGAAAGTGTGCAGGGCTATGGCGGTATTCACCAGATGCCCCCCGGCTATATGTCAGGCGCTGCAGAGCGTGTGCGTGCAGCGGGTGGGCTTTATATTGCTGATGAAGTTCAGTCTGGATTTGGTCGCACTGGCGATCATTTCTGGGGATTTGAGGCAGACAACGTTGTGCCTGACATCATTGTCATGGCCAAAGGTTTAGGCAATGGATTCCCGATTGGTGCGGTCGTAGCAAAGAAACATGTGGCTGAGCCGATGGCAGAAAAGTTCATGTTCCATACCTACGGTGCAAACCCGACATCCGCTGCTGCCGCCCGCGCAGTGCTTGCCGTTATGCGCGACGAGGGCCTGCAAGAAAACGCCAAGACCGTCGGGGGTAAACTGCTAGAGCGCCTTCATGATCTGAAGGACAAACATCAAGCCATCGGCGACGTGCGCGGGCACGGGTTGATGCTGGCTCTGGAATTTGTGACCGACCGCGACAGCAAAACCCCCGACAA
This sequence comes from Ruegeria sp. BG8, assembly GCF_056538325.1. NCBI lineage: Bacteria > Pseudomonadati > Pseudomonadota > Alphaproteobacteria > Rhodobacterales > Roseobacteraceae > Ruegeria > Ruegeria sp. BG8. The sequence continues at coordinate 171,283 of NZ_JBQFSZ010000009.1, forward strand.
AGAGATGACGACAGAGGTTTTCGAAGCCTGCCGCGCTCAGGGCATAATCCTGTCCAAGTCCGGGCCTTTCCAGCAATGCCTGCGTATGGTTCCGCCCCTGTGCTTGTCGATGGAAGACGTGGATCAGGTTACAGCAAGCCTCGATCGGGCTTTGTCGGATGCGGCCACTTAATGGCCGAGCCCAGCACCCAACACCAGTTGCTTGCAGCAATGCCGACACAAATTCGATCATCGTGATTTACGGGCCGTAAGATGGCAGTTACCATCTGCAGGGCCGCTGCTTGGCTAGCCTTACCGTTGACCTAAGCAACGGCGGGAAGCGAAGGGAAACCCATGTCCTCCACTACCAATAATCAGCTAGCAGATACCCTTTCTGCCGTCGCGCGTACTGAAAAAATGGTGCACGCGTACCGGCACATTCTGGTGTCCGAGGACGACATTCCCAAAACCCCAGACACCGCGACCATTAAGGGATGGCCATTTGCTGTAAAAGAAGTGTTCGATGTGGCCGGCGTCGCAACATCCGGAGGCTCGAAAGCATACGCAGACCGCATACCTTCGCAAGATGCTACGGTGGTCAAACGGCTGCGGTCCGCAGGGGGCATTCTGGTCGGCACACAGATCGCGCATGAACTGACCTGTGGCCTCGATCAACCACCAACACGAAACCCTTGGGATCTGTCCTGCTATCCGGGCGGATCCAGTGCGGGTGCTGGCGTTTCAGTTGCCGTCGGCTCTGCGCGGTTTGCACTTGGTACCGATGCGGCAGGCTCTGTTCGCATTCCCGCTGCGATGACCGGAACAACGGGTTTGAAACCGACCTGGGGGCTCATCAGCTCGCACGGGGTTATGCGTCAGGCGTCGGCCCCATCTATTGACCACGTGGGTATCATCGCCAGAACAGCATCAGAGATCGCCCAAATCCTGCCAATCCTCGCGGCCCCCGATCCCTGGGATACAGCGACGCTGCAAAGCCGCCCCCGACACAGCGACCCTGTCTTCCGCTCCCAAAAAGTCGCGATTCTGGGCGAAGCGACTTTGGAAGCAATTGCCCAAACCTGCGACCTCGACCCGGAAATCAACGCCGCCTTTTCCGAGGCATGTGCTGTTTTTCGTCAAACGGGTGCAGACGTTGTCGAGGTCGACCTTCCTACACTGCCTCAGGCCGTTGACGCAATTGTCACGTTTTTCGCGGCCGAACTCGCGTGGGCCAATGCTGATACTCTACACCAGCGACGAGGTGATTTTTCACCTGCGGTTGCAGCGATGATCGAAACCGGGTTGGCGACACCCGAAGATCAATTGGTAAATGCCATAAACACGCGATCAAAGTTGCGTCGGGAAGTGACTGCCGTGCTGGAAAATGCAGAGGCTCAGGTATTGCTGACACCGACGACGCCACGCCCGGCCATGCCTCTTGCGCGTTTTGACCCAACACAGGAATTGGCGACCTTGATACCTTTTACTTGCGGCTTCAATCTGACCGGTCACCCCGCAATCAGCGTTCCCTGTGGTCAAACCAAAGCTGGCCTTCCGATTGGACTACAGTTGGTTGGCCGCCATTTTCAGGAAGCTGCGCTTTTGGAGATGGCGGAGGAGTTTCAAAAGTTGACCCAATGGCATCAGATGCGCCCTGACGTTTGAGATGTGCGCGAAACAAGAATTCTATTCTTGGACTAGGGCTTTCAAACAACTTCCTTGTCCGATCAGCCCCCAGGCGGCTTCGTACTACTAAAAGTCGATCGTCGAAAATCACCAAGTGATACGTATCGGCGACATTGCCCAGACCATTGTGGCCTCTTTCCCAGTCTTGTTGCGAAATCGGTGGGCGATCATGGACGGGTAGGAAAAGCTGTCTCCTTCGCGCAATGAAATGACCTCGTCCCCCAATCGCAGTTCGACTTCGCCGCTCAGGACGATGGCGTGTTGCTCACCTTCGAAAGAATAGCCTTCCAACGGTTCGGGCGGTTCTCCTGCACCCGGGCGGAAGCGTGACAGGATCAGGTAGCAATGGCCGGATAATGTGCTTGAAAGCAGTTCATCTTCAAAACCCAATTCCTCGGTTGAGCGCGTGTACATAGCGGACAGCGCCCGGCGGTTTTCGCGCCGCACGACGTGCTTTCGTTCAAGCGGTCCCTCGCCCGCTTGTTTGGGAAAAAACCAATTGGGATCAACCGAAAGTGCCGCGCTGATTTCGCCAAGCAGATCGTCCGACACCTTGGCCGCCCCAAGCTCGATCCGGCTGAGATAGGCTTTGGAACAAGACACGGCCTCGGACAGGTGCTGCAGGGTTAACCCCCGAGCCTTGCGCACTTCGCGAATTTCACTGCCAAGCCGTTCGGCGTCAGTTTGGGACACGTCATTTTTCATAACTTCAGGATAAATGATTTTAGTTGACTTTTCGAGCAAAAATCAACTTAGTTGAAAAGAGTAGAAAAAATCAACTACGCTTGAACTGTCTGGGAGGATGTTATGCGCTTTGATTTGATTGCCAATTTCAGCCCTGGCGAGACGATTCCATGGACGCGCACGCTGGAGATGATCCTCGAACAGTGTTCGCTGGCCGAACAGGCGGGCTTCACCACTGCATGGTTTACTGAGCACCACTTTGCCCATAACGGCTATATGAATGCGCCGCCCAACCCGATCCAGATGGGTACACATGTGGCCGCGCACTGCAAAAAACTGCGGGTTGGCACGGCCCCCATCATCCTGCCGGACTGGCATCCGTTGCGGGTGGCCGAAGATGCCGCGATGCTGGATAACATGACGCAAGGCCGGTTCGATTTCGGTGTTGCCAAGGGCATCAATGAGCGTTCGACCCTTCAGTTCAACCGCGATGCAGACCGGCGCGACAATGCCAAAGTCATGCGGCTGTATCAGGAAAGCCTTGAGATTATCCTGAAAGCCTGGACCAACGAGGCCTTTACGCACCACGGCGAATTCTACCAGTTTCCGGTGCCCGGCTGGAAAGAGACCAACCGGTTCTTTGACCCTCTGGACCCGCGCTATCACAGTGAAGATGGCGAGTACAAAGCGATGTATGTGCATCCGCGCCCCTATTCCAACCCTCATCCGCCTGTCTGGCTGATGTCGAATGCTCCGCCCACGTTCAAACTGGCCGGAGAACGCGGCTGGGGTGTGATTTCGATGGCGGCTGGCCCCAAGGCGACGCTGGCCTGTTGGGAACCTTATCGCGAGGCCCTGTCGCAACGCGAAGGGCGCGAGGTGAAGCTGGGCGAGGGTGTTGGTGTTTGCACGGCGTTTTATGTCGGTGAAAGCATGGAAGAGGCGGTGAACACCATCCGGGGCCCGATCAATGCTTATTACGAATTCCTTGGAGGGTCGCGTCCGAAGGGCGAATGGACCAAACACGGCTATCTGGACGTGGGCGAAGACATGACGTCCGAGGATGAGGATATGGACTGGTTTGATTTCCTCAACAAGCGCGGGATCATTGTGGTGGGCGATGCCGAATACGTTGCGGATCGCTTTGCCGAGCGGCAGGAAACCATCGGCCTCGATCACCTCATGCTGATGCAGCAATATACCGGTGTGCCTTACGAAAAGATCCTCGCCAGCTGGCATCGCCTGTTCGAGCAGGTTGTGCCCAGGTTCGGCACGCAATCCATTGCTCAGAAAAGGGTGCTGGAACATGCTTGAGATTTGGGGGCGCCCCTATTCATCGAACGTCATTCCGGTGATCTGGGCAGCGAATGAGCTGGGTTTGAACTACACCCTGCACCTGGCCGGTGGCAGCTTTGGCAAGCTCGACACTGAAATGTACGCGCAGATCAACCCCAACAGAATGATCCCTGCAATCCGCGACGGGGATTTTGCGTTGTGGGAGAGCCTTGCCATCGTGCGCTATCTCTGTGACCAGTATGGTGCCGGAACGCTCAGCCCGTCCGACATCCAGACCCGCGCGATTGCGGATCAATGGATGGAGTGGTCGGCCAGCCGTGCCTTTGGTCCGGTGATCTATCTGTTCTTTGCCACGGTACGCACGCAACCCGACCAGCGTGACCCGGAAAAGATCGCCAAGTTGCGTGACGAAGCGCATGACGCCCTGACCATTTTGGACCAACACCTTGCGGACAACCCCTATGTCTGCGGTGACAGCTTTACTATGGCAGATATCCCACTGGGCTGCGTGGCCTACCGCTATTTCAACGTCGAGGTCGATCGCCCGCCCTTGCCGAATGTCGAGGCATGGTATCAACGGCTGACGCAACGCCCAGCCTATCAGGATCACGTGATGCGTCCTTTCGGGACAAACCCTGATGAATGGGCCGCTTTGGAAAAAGCCTGTGCCAGCGAAGGGGTGTTGTGATGGACATCCGGGATTACCGCCGCGCCCTTGGCGCTTTTCCGACAGGCGTGACCATCGTGGCCACCTATGACACGGACGGCGAACCGTGGGGCCTGACCGCCAATTCCTTCACGTCGGTCTCATTGCAGCCGCCGGTGATCTCGGTCTGTGTTGCAAAATCGGGCCGAGTCTTCCCGACCCTGTCGCAATCCGATCATTTCGCCGTCAATATCCTGTCGGCCGATCAGAAAGATCTTGCGATGCACTTCGCCAGTGATGTCGAAAATCGGTTTACCGACACGGAATGGACCCCCGGAACCGCGACGCCCCTGATCCCTGGCGCATCGGCGCAATTGGAGTGCGTCGTTCACGGCAGAATCGACGCAGATGATCATGAGATCCTGTTGGGCCGCGTCGTCCACTACACCCACGTGCCCGTTCCGCCACTTGTCTTTTGCCGCGGCGCGTTCTTCTCTGCGCCCCAACCCGAGGCTTCGCCATGAAAGATCATCTGACCTATCACACCAGCTTCAGCCCCGAGGAGTTCGACGCGCAATACAATCTACGGGCCGGGCGGCCTGACTATGAAGAGACCGTAATTCCCGCTTGGATCCGCGACAGCGAGGCCGCGCGCGCGACCTCCGATTGCAGCCTCGATATCCGTTACGGGGAAGGCGAGAAGCAAAAGCTGGATGTCTTCCGCTGCCCAGATGCGGATGCGCCGACGCTGGTTTACGTGCATGGCGGCTATTGGCAGCGCGGCGACAAGTCGATCTACAGCTTCATCGCACCGCCCTTTGTTGCAGCAGGGATCAATGTTGTGATCATCGGCTATGACCTCTGCCCATCCGTGACCATCACGCGTATTTCCGAAGAAATCCGAGAAGCCATCGCCTATGTCTGGCGCAACGCGCGCGATCTGGGCCTCAACCCGGACCGTATCACTGTGATGGGCCACTCGGCTGGCGGCCATATCACCCAGATGATGATGGCGACCAACTGGCCAGTGTTTGGCGCTGACCTTCCAGCGAACCTGATCAAATCCGGCATCCCGGTCTCACCGCTCAGCTACCTTGAACCGGTGCGTCTGACCGAGGCGTTGAATGCCGGTATCCGCATGACCCCCGAAGAGGCCGAAGCCGAAAGCCCGATGACCAACCATCCCCCGATTACAAACGCCCCTCAACTGGTCGTGGTCGGCGGCGCGGAAACGGATGAGTTCCACCGTCAAGCGCGAATGTATGTTGAAAAATACCAGACCCCAGACCGCCAGATGATCCTCTATGTCGTGCCTGATGTCGATCACTTTGACGAGCTGAACACGCTTGTTGACCCAACTAGCCCCTTCTTCAAACACACCTGCACAATGCTTCAAGGAAAAGGACCACGCGTATGACCGAATTGACCCGAGAGCTTGTCGACTCTGTCGGCGATGCCTTCAACGCAAATGATATCGATGCCGTGATGAAGCATTTTGCTGAGGATGCCACCTTTGATCATGCTATTGGCCCCGATGAACATGGTGTTCGTCTTGAAGGGGCCGAGACAATCCGAGGGGCCTTTTCCGCATTGTTTGAAAAAGTCCAGAACGTCCATTGGGAGACACTGGATTGCGCCATCTCCGGCAACAAAGCCTATTGCGAATACCGCCGCACCGCGACGCACAAGGATGGCAGCAAAGAAGAATTCCTAAGCGTTGATATTCTGACCTATCGCGACGGTCTGATCGTTCACAAGGACACTTACTACAAGCAACGGACAAGCTAACCTAACTATCTTGCGGCAGTCCAGAAGGTGGTGGCTTTGTTGTTCGAACAAAGCTCCGCATCGTTTGTTTCGGTTCTTTTATGCCGTATTCTGTAGACACAGGGACAAGGTTGTTTACAGAACTGGAGTCATCGGTTGCCTTGGGGAGACTCTGAGGGCGAAGAATCTGCAAGCGACGGTTAATGGCACCATGGCCATGTAAGGCTGAATAGACGCAATCGGCATCACCATGGGTAACGGCGGATCGGTCCCTGAAGTCACCAAGCCTTTCGGATTTAATCCGGATTTGGGCGGACCGCTTTTGGAACCCAGCAGTGAGCTGTGGCATAAAAGTCTGAGCATGTATGCGTGCTGAGCGTCGTCAATATCGTCCGTATCGTCACACCGATCTTACTCACGGAAGCCGGCGATGCGTTGCACAGCGTCTCAAAGCTTTACGGAGATCGCTATGCACGGCACAATATTCGCATGAACAACGTGCTTCCCGGTTTTTGCGCGAATGTGACCCTGGCGGAACGGTCCCGCAAGGAAACTCCTGCACGTCGCCCTGCAACCTTCGCAGAGATCGAGGAGGCCTGAGTATTTCTTGCCAGCGAAGGGGCTAGGTGCATCGACGGTCAGAATATTTTGTCCGATGGCGGTATGAACCGCGCAGTACGGTAACTGAAAGGCAGTGCAGTATGATTTTAACGACGCTCAATGATATTCTAGGTACAGAACGAGATGTGTCCGGACCGGGTTGGAGCAGCAGGCGACTGCTTCTGGCCTCGGACGGCATGGGGTTTTCGTTGACGGATACGATCGTCAAAAAGGGTGCCATGCTTGAACTAGAATACACGCATCACCTTGAGGCCTGCTACTGTATCGAGGGCAAAGGCCAAATCAAAGCAGCCGACAGCGAAACGTGGCACCCACTTGAGCCTTTTACGCTTTATGCGTTGGATCAACATGATCGGCATGTAATACACGCCTCAGAAACTGACCTGAGGTTCGTTTGCGTCTTCAATCCAGCCCTTAGCGGGCGTGAAGTGCACCGCAAAGACGGGAGTTATGCGCCAGCTGAGTCCTAAGAGCGGACTTTGTATACGTCCGAACGGCTTGACCAGAACCTATAGTCTTGCGGACGTCATATCGGTCAGCCGACATCGTCGCCTCGAAAGAGCTTCTGCAGCTCATCGCGAATGTTCTTATCTTGAAGCAGCGCCTAGGGACAAAAGCTATGGACGTTTTAGCCAATAGGGGCCGCCATAAAATCCTCTTTAAACTTGATCTCTGCGCCGAAAAAATAGTCCTAGATCACGATGCACTTACGCAGTTTTAAAGGGCGTGAGACCTTCGCGGCACGCAGGGCCTGAGCCAATGCATCGCTTACAAAAAATGCGGAGCGCATTTGCGTATCCATCCACAAATCGGGCCCTTCCAACGCATCTGAACTAACCGCAATATCCTTGTCCTGCATGGCGCCCGGCGGCTGCCAGATATCATAATCTGGATAGGGTTTTCCTAAGCGCAGCGATTGATCCGTCAGAACAGCAGTCTTCTGGACACCAAAGTTTAGGCAAAAATACTCCCCTTCAACCGGGGTCGTGCGGTCATGCTGAAACAGCTTGACAGGATATAGTTCACCCTCTCCAAGATCGAACTGGCGTAAAACATCGGCGCAGTCAGACGAAACCGTCCACAGCCCGCCGCCCATAAAAAGATTGGGTTGTTTCTTTTCGTTCTTGCTCTTTATTCTGCGCACATTTCTTTAGGGAAGCCTTCAGGCAGCTGACGTACCCCACGTCTGTTCTGCTCCATGGCCTCGATGGCGCGTTTTTTATCATTTAGAACGACGTCTGCCTCAAACCCCTTGATGCTGGAGATGGTGGACATCGCATCGCTGATCCAGATCATTGGTTTCTTGGCCATTCAAAGCAGTACTGTAAAATAGAGATTCTGATAACCTCGTACTTCTAACTCTCAAAGCAACATCTCTAGCACGTTACGTTGGCAACTCAACGAAGACACGATCAATATCCTTCAACGCAATAAAACAAATTCTGGTCCGCACACTAAATGCCATTATTTTTTACTGTGCACTCAAGCTTGTTTTCTTGTGGTCCGAGATTTTTTGGCAAGTTAAGCGCTTTTAATAAAGAAATGTCTGGCTTGTCAGATCTGTTTGACTACGCGGTTGATTTGAGATGAAGTAGAAATCGCTTTTCGATGCCCTTCACTTTGATCGTTTCTCGTTGTTTTAGAATGGCCTTGGGTTCTACCACTACTTTTTGGGGAGCTTGCGTAAAAGCGTTACCACAAACCCCACCGTCGCTCTATTGCTTCCACAGTGCTTCCAGCGGGAATGGCGCGTGGCGGCATCGCCGCTCTATCCGACCCTTAACATATTGCTTTTTTGATGAAATTTTGGTTGCGGGAGGGCGCAACCACCGTTGCCGAACGCAATTGAAATGTCAGGTATAGGCGCGGACCCGACATACCCAACTTATCACTAAACTTCTGTTGTGCGGACAAAGCCGCAGTTCACTTTCTGGACGGTGCTGACGCAGCATATTTTAGCAGTCGCGGCACACACCTTGCTGCGACGCAGCGCATGTCACCGAAGCAGTCGTTAACTGGCACCAATTTGGACCGAACCGGCACCTCGTTTTCGCTGCTGGTGGTACAGACGTTCGAGACGCGGACGAAGCGATCTTTCGTCGGACAAGTCCCAAGGTCTGCTTTCGGATTTTTGGGATTGTCGAACGTTTTTTCTTTGGCTGAATAAGTAGCAAATTGCAGCTTCAAAAAAACACCAATGTCGACGATTTCGCTTAGGCTAGCATCGATAAAGGCGTCCTTGGAAATTCCTACTTGCCACGCCACAACAACCAATACGTGACTCCAAACGCCAGACCGAGTCCAGAATACCCAACGAAATAAAGCGGCTCCAGGTCCGTCGTGTCGAGTGTGATGACCTTTCTGGCAACGGCCATCAGGGCAGTTGCAACTACCAGCTTCACATGTATGACATCGGCCGTCAGGTAAAGCGTGACATTCGTGTAAATCTCGATGGCGATCAGTACGACAAGCGCGGCCGCAAAAACCTCCAACAGATCACTGACGTCAAGAACCAGGACCGGCGGACTTATAAGCTTGATGTAGAACGAGTAGCCGGCGTCGATGACGGCAAATCCGATTACAACGACCATGAACAAAGACATCACACGAACGGCATGTCGAATGAGCCGATTGCAGCTTCTGACAATCAGATCCTCATGGTCTGGGTCAAGCTCGACATGCGCTTGCGCATTGCGTTGCATCTGATCGGCCATCAAGACCTCCCTATTTTCGACGTTTCATGAACAATCCTTCAGCCAAACGTCAGCGGCCTCTGGGCAAGACGACCTGAGCCTGCAATCGTAGGCGAATGCCCTCGGCACCCACCTCGGGCGCTTCCAGCCAGTAGCCCGCCCCCGCTTGCAGATTGACTGGCAGCGCCCCCCATTGGACCAGCTTGGAGATCGAAGCGTTTATAGGCACAGCCCAGGCTTCAGTTTCCCAGTCATAGGTGCTTTCGCTTTGCAGCGAATAGGTCCACGCGCCTTCGGTGGAATAAGCAAGAAAGGGCTGAAGAAAACTCACATTCGTAGGGGTGTCGGGGTTGTTTTCCAAGTCCCACAGATGATTGGCCAGCGCACCATAGGTCCACGGCCCCGTCTGCCGCAGGGCAATCCCGGTAATCCCAGCGGCCCATGTATCACTCGATACGTCGCTAAAGGTTGGAAAGCGCACAACGGGACCAACGCCCCACGTTACGTCCCCGGTTCCGATTGGCGAGAACCAGGCAGAGAACAGGATATCTCCTAACCCTTCCTGGCGTGTGCCCGGCACAACGTCTTCCTGCCAGATGTATGGAATGATAGTTCGTGTGATCAGGTTAAGGTCATCGTTCAGTTGAAAGGGCACGACTGGTTGAAAGTTCAGCGTGGTGCGCGAGCCCTGATCAGAGACGCCCAGATTTTCATCATAGTTCAATTGAAACGGAACCGAGACGATTGCCGCAAGTGGATTGGCTAGTTCCTGGGCCAGATCGGATGCCTCGTCTGCAACGGTTGTGGTTCCGGCACTGGCTGCAAAAAGCAGCCCCAAAAGAGTAGGGGATCGACGCATAGCCGTGTACTCCTTTTGAAATGCGGGTTGGGCGAGTGGCCTAGTTGATCGGCTCCAACTTCGGGAAGGCCCAATTACCGTTCAGGATTGCATCCTCCGGCTCATAGAGGCGGATCGCGTAGTTCCAGCCCGGAGTAATCGGTAGACAGTTCACGCGGCCATCGTCGCACCCGCCGAAATGCAACGTGACCGAGCCGTCCTCTGCCGCTTCGGCTGTGTAGCCGTTATAGCTGTTTACGCCCAGATCATTGGCTTCCAGAAAGCCGTCACCGTTATAGACAGTCACCGACCAGAACGCCCGAACCGGCACATCCTTGACCGTTACCGCATGTGGTGTCTCGCCGTCATTCTGATCGACCGCGTCCAACATGTAGATCGCGGCCTCAGGCGGAAGCCCGCCCCAGCCCGAGAACGCGCCGACCAGAAACTGAACCGGATCAATATCGTCTTTGGTTCTGCCAAAGGCCCGTGCTGTATCGGTGCCCAGCAAGGATAAGTCGTTTATCGCCTGACGCGCAGTGGCAAGCTGTTCGGTGTTCCAGTTGGGCGCATCAAACGGGCCCGTTCCACCGCCACTGACGATAATTCCATCCTGTGCCGCTTGCGCGGCGGCAATATCATCCGGGTCGGTCACATCGACGAATGTGCGAAACGCGATGAAACCAAATTGTGTGCCTAGGTCTTCTTCAGTGATCTGGTAGGTGCCGGGCTCTGCCTCGGCATACATGAAGTGGTCCTGATTGATGACATGCATCGAGATATAGCGGCCATCCGCCTCGGGGAGCGTCACTTCGACGGGTTTGCTCAAATCCAGCAAGATGCCGGAGTAGAGCGTGTCCTGGTTCATGCGGATAACCGGCTGGTTGTCCGGTGTGGTGGCTTCGCGCATATGCCCTAACTCGCCAACAGCGAGGCCGAGATTGGCCATGTTGGTGCGAAACATGTGATCTGTCTCGGCACGCACAAGCGTGTCGACGGTCACATCGACCATGTCTTCGGCCCAAACGCCTGTCGGGAGTGTAAGCGCGACTGTCAGAAGAAGCTTTTTCATCGTAAGCATCCTGTTGTTCAGTTTGCGGGTTCTACGGAGGGGAAGACCCAGCTTCCGTCGATGACCTCTGGGCCCGGCTGATAAAGGCGCACGGCATAGTTCCAGCCATCCATGATCGGGAGACAGTTCACGCGTCCGTCGTCGCAACCGCCGAAATGCACGGTCACACTGCCATCATCATTCTTGGTGCCAGAGACCGAATTGACCACATACGAGTCGAGGGAATTGAGTTCAAAAAACCCGTCTGCATTATAGAGGCTCACGGACCAGAACGCGTTCACTGGCACATCCGCTGGGACCTGGATTTTGTATTCTCCAAGCGGCAGGCCGGGCTCGATATTGAGGTAAAAGGCCTCGTCTTCGGGCAGTCCACCAAAGCCGACTGCTGTGCCAAGGAAATGGCGTAATGGGTCTATATGATCTGCCGTGCCAAAAGTCCGGGCGCTGTCTGTGGCGAACCTGCCCAGCTCAACTGCGGCTTGGCGCAGGGCCTCAAAGCTATCCGCGTCGTAATTGGGCATCTCGAAGGGTGTCGCGGAGGCAGCATCAATGGTGAAACCGTCCTGAATTGCATTGACCGCCGCAACATCTTTGGGGCTCTCAGCATCCACCAGTATTCTCATGAAAACAAGCACGTAGGGGGTATGGAATGTACCCATGTCAAGCTGGAACACACCGCCACCGTCGAACACTTCATTAATAAAATGATCTTGATTGACCACCATCGTCGTCATGTATCGGTCGCCCACATCGGGCAGAGTCAAGGTTGCGCCTTTGCTGATATCAATTACCGCAACGCTGTAGAGCGTGTCGCGGTTCATCCGAATGGTGGGCTGATTGTCGATGGGGGTGGGTTCTTTGAAATGAAAGAACTGATTTACGCCTCCGGCCAGGCCATTGTACGTCTTCAGTTCGTTGTCTGTAGCAGCCCGAACAAAGTTGTTTATGGTAATGGGCACTTCGTATGTCTCTGCAAGTGCATCGACCGTGGTATCAAAGCTCTGAGCGGTCGCTGTGCTTCCGATCAGAGCAGCTAAAGCAGCAAGTTTCCAGTGTTTGTGCGTGGGATTCATAGTTTGTCCGCTCCACTAGCCAATTACAGAAATGTATTGCTTGATGGTCCCGGCAGCTGATCAAATGCGCACTCTCGCGCCTCTCATTTTGTTGTTTTTGAAACGCTACAATTGAAGCCGTGGCCATCTCTCTCCAACAAACCACAAAGTTCGAATGTATGCCCTGACAGATTGGAGCGGCCACCTCCGAAAACTGGCCCAAAATGACAGGTAGCGGCAGCGCGCCGGCCAGCAACTAGATACTCTCTTTGTGTATTGACCCAGCGGCGGGCCTATTATTCATGTTGTGATGTCAGCCTGTTAGAGCGCACTCTCTGCGGGTAGCGTGGTTCCATTCGGTTGTGCCTCTACCAGCGGGCACCTGACCTTTTTACCTCAAAAAGTGACTTCAGCTTTGACGCAGGTCAGGGACACTGAGCCGCGCTGGTCTATGCTTGACCTGCCCGGCCTTTCAGTTGCGATACCTAAGGGAGTTATGATGACAGGGCAGGACGCGCATGCTCAACACAGAACACCACCGCTTACACGCGGGCGGGTCATCATCCCGCTTTTGCTTGCGTTTCAAGAATCCGGTCAATCTGTAGAAAATCTCCTTGCGGAATTCGATCTATCCTTCTCGGAGTTGAGCGCTCCGAGTTGTTTCATTCCGCACGACACTGTCTATGCCGTGTTTGAAGCCGTCGCACAAAAGACATCCCCAGACTTTCCAGCACTTGTTGGTCAAACTTCAGATCCGACGATTGCATCCCCATTCGGACAGGCCTTTCGCGTCGCAAAATCGCTGGCTGATTTCATTGCCAGGTTCTGCGTTCATGCGGGAAACAATACAAATGCGGTCACCATAACACTTGATGTCTCTAGCGAGTTCGCCGTGCTGTCCGCCAAACGCAGGTTCACGCCATGCTGTTCGCCCGCCTATATGGATGCGTTTCAGATCAGTCGATGGGCTACGTTGCTGCATGAAACCGCAGGCCAACGTTGGGAGGCGAATAAGGTTCTTGTGCGGGTGAACCGTCCTGATCTGCTCCCGTCTTACTTCTACGGTATCCGGGCGGTAGGCGCGGGAACAGACGGGTATTCCATCCGCTTCCCAAGTGCCTGGCTTTTGTTTGAACTGGTTAACCGAACTGCGACCGATTACGTGTCGACCACTCAGGACGACAAAAACCCTGTGCCTACAGACCTGTTGAGTTCGATCCAAAGCGTTGCCAATTCAATGGTCGGACGCACGGACTTGTCGGTTACAACCCTCTCCAAAGCATGCGGTTTTCGAGGCGCGGTTCTCAACCGACGGCTTGCTGCCTATGGAACATCACTGTCTCGCATCGTCATCGAAGCCAAATGTGACCAGGCAAAATACTTGCTTTCCAAGTCTGAATTGTCGGTGGGCGATATCGCTGCTCAGTTGGGGTATTCTGACGCTACCGCAATGACACGGGCCTTCAAGAAATGGACGGGTCAGACACCGTCGGAGTTTCGCGCCCGTGAAATGAACTTCGTTAAGGCATCTGTTCCGATACTCGACCCGGTCGAATGCAATTGTGAAACGTAACAGGAATACGACGCGGCTCATCTTTTTGCCGCGTTTCAAACTTGGGATTGAAATAAGGGGAGCAGGTCATGGAATTCACACAGGTAAGGAGTTTCTTGGGCAGCTTTCTGGTTGCGTCGACTACGCTGCTCTACGGATCTCCAGCAGTGGCTCAGGACTCTAGTTGGAGCTTCTACGGCAGCTTCTACATCTATGGCGCGGATACCGAGACAACCATTGGCCCCTTGGAATCGGAACTGAGCTTCAGCGACGCACTTGAGAATCTGGACCTCGCCTTTATGGGCACAGTTGAGGCGCGACACGGTCGATGGTCACTGATCGCAGACTATATGCGCACATATCTGACATTTAAAGGCGACACCCCTGGCCCGGTGTTCAGCGGCGCAGAAACCAGCCTGAAGACACAGTTCTTCAGCGGGTATGCGGCGTACACGGTCTATCAGGACCAAGCTCTGGGTGTGGATCTCGGGGGTGGGTTTCGTTGGTTTGATACCAGCAGCACAATCACTCTAGTTGGTGGCCCGACCACGGCACTAAGTTCAAAATCCAGCGGCGATTGGGTCGACCCCCTGATTGCAGCCCGTATCCGGTATCAGATCAATGACCGCTGGTCGGCAATTGCCTTGGCTGACCATGGCGGATTTCGCTCAAATCGCGAAACGGCGCAATTTGTAGCTACCATAGGTTATGCCGTCACTCCAAAGTGGAATTTGCGCGCAGGTTATCGCTACATCATGGTCGACAAAGGTGAAGGTGACAGCAGGTTCAAGCTCTCACAATCCGGACCCGTGTTGGGTGTGACATACAGCTTCTGAGTAAAGGTATTATGCGAAAGGTGGCCATGCCGAACACAAACAGGTCTGAAGTGTCGAAGTTGCGCCAAGACGCGAGCAGCGATTCTGACATGTTGGGGCCAGGCAATTGCAGCCGGATGCGAACAGTCGGACAAAGGCAATTGAGGCAAGGAACGACGAGGCGACTGATTGCCAGAGCTTTACCTGCGGCAACCGTGTGTTCGTTCTGTGTCCTTGCGGCCTGCGGGCCAAATATCTATGACGAAATTGAGCTGATGCCCTCCCCAACGGTCTATGCCGAAGCTGCTTTTGACCCTTACACGGACATCACGGCAGACAATTTCGTGCAGCGTTCGCAGCTATTCTACGCCACAGATCGGCTGCCGGCGGTTCCCGGCGACCCACAAGCCTATTACAACAATGAGCGCGGTCACATTCTGCGCACCGGCGTTGCCGATGTGCAAAGCAACCCCCCGCTGGCGACGTTGGAAAAGCTTCGCCACGTTACTATGACGCGCGACCGCGCTAAGGACTACACGCTCAGTTTATCTGACGTACAAGAGATTGGTATCATGCCGTTCAGCGTCACGCGCTACATGAACGATCCACCTTCGCAACAGGAGATGAAAGCGGCCGGTCTTCGGTTTGCCCAACGGGTTGACGATCAGCTTGCAGCTTCTCGCAACAAAGACGTTTTCATCTATATACATGGCTACAATGTCGATTTCGATTACTCGACCCTTGTTTCCAAAGAGTTGCAGCACTTTTTGGGCTATCAGGGCGCTTTCATCAGCTACAACTGGCCCGCTACACCCAAACGCCTGGCGTATTTTCGGGATCAGGAATCTGCATTGGCGACGCGTCGCAATTTGCGGTCTCTTGTCGAATACCTGTCGGCAAACACCAACGCCCGACGCATTCACCTTATAGGATACAGCGCTGGGTCCAGGCTCGCATTTGAAGCCGCCTATCAGATTGCTTTGCAGCCTGAACCAAAGCCGCGGCTGGGACGGCTGATCCTGATCAGCAGCGATCTTGATCGAAGCTACTTTTTGCAATCGATTGAAGACGGCCTATTGGATGCCGTTACAGATGTGACACTCTATCAATCGCAGACCGATTCAGCGCTGGCGATGTCGCGGTTGGTCTTCGGTCGCGACCGTCTGGGTCAGGTTTCCGATAAAGCCATAAATGGGTCTCTGTTCCAGCGTCGACTGTCTGAGATGAAAACCCTACACATCATCGACGTGACCGAGGCCGAAGCGGCCGATACAGGAAACGGGCATTGGTACTTTCGGTCTTCGCCCTGGGCCAGCAGTGACCTGTTCATTTCTCTGCTTACAGAGCGAGATCCTAAAGCGCGCGGGCTTGTGCGTGCTCCCGGCGAAGCTGTCTGGAGTTTTCCACCGAATTACCCTCAGATACTACAACGTTATCGAAATGGCAGATAGCACTTTTATTCCAAGGGGTTAGAACCACTGGAACCAGATTTTGATTATATTTTATGAGACTCACAACGCACCTAGAATGCTCAGCGCAAAGCTGACGTTTGAGTAACGCGCAGCACCGGTGGAAGTGGGGCTTGCCACCGACCAACGCCGCGCGATAGACGGACACCCGCTTTGATATGGCGAACGGCAAGGCCGTTCGCCAAGGTGGCTTAGATATCGGTGCGCTCAGCGATGCTCAAAGCATCTTCGAGTTCAACGCCCAGGTATCGGACAGTGCTGTCTACCTTGGCGTGACCCAGTAGCAGTTGTACGGCCGGGAGGTTGCCAGTTTTTCGATAAATCTCCGCTGCCTTTGTTCTGCGGAGCGAATGCGTACCGTATCCGCTCGGCTCAAGTCCGATTGCCGTCACCCAGTCGCGAACGAGCCGTCCGTACTGGCGGGTCGAGATGTGCGGGCGGTCATGGAAACGGCTGGGGAACATGAAACGACACGCAAACATCTCGGGCGATTTGACCCAAACCAGGACAGTTTCGCGCGTGTTTTCTGTCAGTTCGAACTGGACCGGTCGCTTGGTCTTGCTTTGGATGACAGAGACGCGTTCGCGAACGCGACCATCCTTCACCAGATCAGACACAGCCAGTTTCACCAAGTCACAACCGCGCAGCTTGCTGTCGATGGCGACGTTGAACAAACAAAGGTCGCGCAGGTTACTGGCTAGTTCGAGCCGTGCCCGGATCGCCCAAACCTGTTTAGGCAACAGGGGCCGCTTCTGACCGATGATGCGGCCTTTGTTCCATGCTTTTCGTTTGGGGGTGACTGCGGGTAGTTGGACTCTTGGCATGATTTGCTCTCCGATCCCCCCTCCGCGCCCTTCATCAGCACCGCGCTGACGGGACAATTTTACAGTTGGAGCGAAGCGCTGGAGTCAGAGATGCATGAGGTTTGTCATCGCCGCTGGATCAATAGACAACTCAGAGCCCAATGTATCAGATGCCGCGCGTTGCATGAGTACCCGCTTACTGACTCAAAATACGAACTCCCAACGCACCCAGAAAGAAACCAGCTATGCGATCAATGATCTTTGATGCCTTAGCATAGAGTTCGCGGATACGTCTGATCGAAAACATGGTTGCAACCAAGCTGTACCAGATGAATTCATTTAAGAAGATGACTGCCAAGACCAATGCAAGCAGCAAGGGTGATGGAGATTGGGGAAGAAGCGTTGTCAATATCGAGCCCATGAATATTACAACTTTTGGGTTCGAAAGCTGGATCAAGAGCCCCTTGTTGAATGCTCCCAAGCTGGTCTTCGCCGCGACCGTGTGGTCTCCGACTGTATCAACAATCCCATCACAACGAAGCAGTTTGAACGCAAGAAAAATTAAGTACAGCGCTCCGGCTGTCTTTACAATGACATACACCCACGGCACCGCTGTAAAGAGAATTCCTAACCCAAAGATTGCAGCGAACGCCCAGATAATTGAGCCGACGCCGAAACCGAGCGCATTGGCAACACCTGCTTGCCGAGATACGGAAATTGATGTCTGAGTGACTACGATGAGACTTGGGCCAGGGCTGATGACAGCGAGCAGATGAAACAGCCAGAAACCACCCAAAACCGCTACGATGCTAAGACTGTCCAAACCGAAATCCTCTGATTAACTCAATCCGAACATCGCACCCGCCGTACAATGTGTCCACTGCCCAAAGCAGACCTTGTTCGCAGTACATTGAACGGTAGCCTCGTCCGCGTATCGCGCATTGCCTGATAAAGTTTCGCTGCGCTCAGCACAAATGGTCGCCCTTGTCGCCGCAGCGCCGTATTCAAGATGATGCCAGTGCGGCAAAACTCGCGCTGCGAGCGCGCGCAGCGAGAAAATCGAATTCTCAGGTTGGGCTCTGTGTTGCCGTTCTCTACCGCTTGGATGTTTGACTGGTCGCAGCCCAAAGCGGACATGATCATTCTGTCGATGGGGCGAGCAAGCTGTAGTTCGCATTGGCAGCATCACGACAAAGCATCCAGTGAAAAAGCAGTAATTGAAGTTATCTTGAGAAAGCCTATTTTCTCGAACCTCTATGCGACGCGTCAGTCGGCAGTTCTTTTGTCACCGCAAATTGTGAGGAACCAAGTCAGAAACTGCCGAGGTAATAGTCGAGACATCAGCTTTCAGAGCCTTCAATATGACAATCGTTTCCACGATGTCCAAACGACGCTCCGCTAATTCATACTTTCCAACGTAAGATGGTGGCTTGACCAGCAATTTGGCCAACCTGGCTTGTGACAGCCCCGCCTCCTGCCTGAGCCTGACGAGTTCGCTCAGCAGGAATTGATAGGCCTCTGTTCTTACGGCACCAGCCACTGCTCATGACCTCAAAAGTGTGGACACAAGCAGCTACCCCTGATATGGGATTAACCCCAAATTGGGGGTGTATGGCATCTACTACCCCCATGATTATTCGCAGTTTTTCTGCGACATCGCACGAACGGAGACCGATATGACCTTTGACCCGCGCGCCCCAAAACCACCCTTCGATTTTGTGCCCCGCAAACGGACCCCACCAGTGGACAAGTCGCGACTCTATGGGCGTTTTTTCGGCGATTTGACCAATTGCCAAAAGTTGCGCGATGACACTCGGAACCGCGCTGCATACTTGCACTGTGTTGGTCACCTGCCGTCGCATTTGCGACCACGTGCAAACCAAATCCTGCTCCAGATTTCGGAGTATTTCCGTCGCCCCACCAGCTTGGATGGTCGGCTAGGTGAGCGTCGGTTGAAAGAAGACGCGATCCGGGACTTGAAGATCAACGACCACGACATGGTAAAAGAAGTCCGCGAGCGTGTGAGCCAAGGCTACCGCATCCAGCACAGTCGCGGTCTTGGAACACGGTGTGGGTTCAGCAATATTTTCATGTTCAAGCGCAATCCCGATCAAACGATAGGGGAAAAGATCACTGTAATGCTGTCCGGTGCGGTCAAGCGAGGTTGGGACTGATCCTGTTGCCCGTTGCGCGAAGGAGATCGGGTACCGGGTTGACACATATCGACGTTAGTCGACTGGAGTGGCCTCGTCGCTTGTCAGAGAGAGGAGGTACCCAGGCACTCACCCGGCACCCTTGCGCATGAAGGTATCACGTTGGGATGATCGCCCCAAGCCAAAACAGATAAAAATACTTATTTTCATTAACTTACACATGTAGAGCCCGACCTGATCTCAGCGTTGGTAACCGTGGAATAACCACGCCGTGCAGCCCTTGACAGTCCCGACCCATCAAATATCCTTACCCCACTTGTAACCACCAGCCGTGTTGGCTGGGCCGCCAATATTGGGATTGGATAGGACGGCTCTTCGTCCTTGACGCACTCGATGGCAATGATCCTGATCTCTATTGAGATCAGTGTTTTGTCGTTTGGAGTGCACTCCTAAGCCAAAACATCGCGATCATTGTCTCGAGCGGTTCCTTTAAAAGGAACGTATCGATGACGTGTTCGTCTTCTGCTCCCTCGGGCAACCTGCCCAAACTCGATATCCCTGAACCCCTGATCAACCTTGTGCGCCTGTTGGCGCGCGAGGCTGCACGGTCGGATTTTGCAACCCGTTGCAACCGCGAAGGCCCGGAGGCGGATCATGGTTGATCTGCCGATTTCAGAGGAGGCCGTCTATCTCAGCGTGCGCGATATCGCCGCTCTGTTCCGCATCAGCACCAAGACCGTTCGTCGCTGGATCAAGTCCGGTGACTTGCCTGCAACTCGGCTAGGTCGCGATTGGCGTGTTGCCCGCAGTGATTTGCTCGCCCTTGCCAAGCGACGCGGCAATCAGGCTGCGGCCCATGTTCTCTAAAGTATTCATATTCATCCGCTTTTCCGGCGTTCGGGAAAACGGGGTCATGGATTTTGGGTTCAAATTCACGCCCTTGGTTTCCCGAATGTCCGCAAGAGGACCACCATGGGTCTGCCTGTCCTCGTTTGTCCCCTTTTGTCCCCAATCACAAAACCCAAGAGGTTTATCATGACACATCACCAAGAGATCCAGCTACCAACAACGCTGGACGAGGTTCTGGACGTTCTGAAGTCCAATCCAGACCCCGACAAGAAACGTCAACAGTCCAAGCTGTCCGCGATCTCGCGCATCAGTACATACATTAACCGTCCTCCATCGGACATTCCGACAGACATCCCGCAACTGCGCAAACTTCTGGCAACATTGCATCCCGCCGCCTGCGGGGTGAAGCCCAAAACCCTCAGCACCACCAAAAGCGATCTGGCAAGCGCGTTGCGAGCGGTCGGGGTGTTGCAAGATTTTGAAGCCAAATCTGAACTGACCCAGGAGTGGGATGCGTTTTTGACGACTGTGCGGTCCACCCATCAGGTTTGGGGCTTGATGCGGTTTGCACGCTATTGCAGTGCCCGGTCGATCTCGCCCAAGGACATTAGTCGCGAAGTGGTTCAGGCGTTTCAAACGGTCCTCGACGCTGTGCTGCTGAAGAATGAACCGGTCAAGTACATTCAATCCATGATCGACACGTGGAACCATGTAATTGGCAAACACGGTCTCGATCTTCCCCGGCTAGACCGCTTGTCGTCACACCGCTACATGGCCCGCCCGCTGACGAACTACCCGGAAAGCCTGCAAGCAGAGATCAAAGCCTATATCGACCGCTTGGCGCAACGTGATCTGTTCAGCGAAGACGGCCCTGACAAACCGCTGCGCGAGACCAGTTTGCGCAACACCGAAGCCCATCTGCGACAGATGCTGGACGCGCTGGTAACCTCAGGGCAAAGCCCGGAGAAGTTCACCAGCCTGTCTGTGCTGGTTACGGCGCAAAATCTCAAAACAGCCATCCTGAAGATCATAGATCGGCGTGGGAGCGACGGTCTGCCGTCCGGGCTGAGTAATATTGCTGCAACCTGCATCGCCATTGCACGGCACCACCTGACCGCACCGGAAGACACCCTCAAGGCGCTTAAAGTCATTCATAAACGGGTCGCTGCAAACCCGCGCGGTATGAGCCCCAAGAACGCGGAACGTCTTGCCCAGTTCAATGATTGGGAGAACGTGGCCTTGTTGTTGAGCTTGCCGGACACGCTGATGGCACGGGCGGATGACAGTCCGATCCGACGCGACAGCGCACTGGCGGCAATGCATGCAGCAGCGCTGACGATCCTCCTGAGCTGTCCCATGCGTGTCAAAAACCTCGCAGGGCTGGATTTGGAAAAAAATCTGATCGCAACTCGCTCCGGTACCCATACTCTGTATTCCATTCGTATCGAGGGAATTGAGGTCAAAAATGGAGAGCCGATTGAGGTCAAACTGAACGCCCGTAGTTCCAAGCTTCTGCACCGCTATATCATGCAATTCCGACCGCAGGTGTCGCAAGCCGGTGGGCGCGCTCTGTTCCCGCGCAGCAGCGATGGGAAGCCACGCGCACCCGGCAACTTTGGTGGTGAACTCACCCAGCGGGTCTATCGAGAGACGGGTTTGAAGGTTCATCCGCATCTGTTCCGCCACATCGCCGCCAAGCTCTACCTCGCAGAGCGCCCCGGTGACTTCGAGACCGTCCGCCGCCTGCTCAAACACAAACGTCAACAGACCACGATGGATTTCTACGCACCGTTCAACAACCAGTGGGCGCATGAACACTACGACGATGTGGTTCTGTCCAAGTGGAAAGGTAAGACCGATGACTAACGCCATTCCTCTTGTTCTTCGTTATCAAGATTGGCCACAGGCGGATAAAACCGCCTGGGAGGCCCTGTTCGCGGAAGGTGACATCTTTGACGGTACAGGCCCCTGTGCGAGCTGGTCTGATGGCAGCCGTAAAAAACGTTGCCAAAGCTACGGGTATTGGCTGTCATGGCTGACGCGCCATCAGCCTGCCCTTTTGGATCAATCCCCGCCGGAGCGCATTATCAAAGATGCCGTGCGGGGATATCTGGAGGAAGCGGAAGCGCGCGTAGGCCTTATGACCCGCAAGAACATGATCTGTGACCTCTATGTGCTTGCAAAAGCCATGCACCCGGCAGGAGATTGGGACTGGTTGAACAAACTGTCCAACCGCCTGATACATTTGGCGGACCGGAAAAGCCTGCCGAAGCCGGTTCCGATTTTGGCAGGTGACGTTCTGACCAAAAGCTTGCAATGGCTCCAAGATGTGGAGAATGATCCGTCCCTTAGTGATCTGAAGCGCGCAATTCACTTTCGCGCTGGCCTGATGATCGCCTTTCTGATCTCGCGGCCCGTGCGTCGTCGCACGTTGCTAGCGCTGACAACGGACCAGCATCTGCGCAAAACCTCCGACGGGTACGAGGTACACCTTTCGGCTGATGACACTAAGGACAAAAAAGCGCGTTGGTTTTCTCTGCCCAAAGTTCTGGTGCAACCGATGAAGTCTTATCTGGGCGTCCATCGTCCGGTCCTTCTCGGCCCAAACTCATCCAATGCGCTCTGGATCAGTCAGTATGGCGACCCGATCACACCCGATGGCCTGTCGCGTGAGTTTCCCAAGGTCGTCAAACGCCTGCTTGGAGTAGAATTGCGCACACACAAGTTTCGACACATTGCGGCGACCAGCATCGCCGAGACGGACCCGGAACATGTCAACATCATCCGGGATATCCTCGGACATGCCACTTTGGACATGTCCCAGAAGCACTACAACCGGGCCACCGGGCTGTCTGCCTGTGACGACTACCAATCTCTCTTGCAGGCAAAGATGAAAGCCTTGGGGCGCAAACGGTAGGCTTTTGCGCCCACACGTCGATCTTCGCTTTGGCCAAACACTTATGACCGAAGCATTTTTCGTTGCAACGGGTTGCAATCGAAAGTGGAAGACACAGCCCAATCCATGCCTATAATGGGTTGGGCCAACCAGTTTCTCAGTCCGAAAGGCCCACCCCATGCGCGCCGCCATCTATGCCCGCTACTCCACCGATCTTCAAAGTGACGCCTCCATTGAGGACCAGCATCGGCTGTGTCTACGTCTGATCAATGGCAATGACTGGCAAGAGGCGGAGACCTATTCCGACCGGGGTTTGAGCGGGGCGTCGCATCTGCGCCCCGGATATCAACGGTTGCAGGAGGACGCGCGCCTCGACCAGTTCGATGTCGTCGTAGCCGAAGGCCTCGACCGGATCAGCCGAGATCAGGAACATATCGCCGCCTTCTTCAAACAAATGCGGTTTCAGGGCATCCCGATTGTCACCGTGGCTGAAGGTGAGATTTCTGAACTGCATATTGGTCTCAAAGGCACAATGAGCAGCCTGTTTCTGAAAGACCTAGCTCAGAAGACCCATCGCGGCCTTGAAGGACGTGTGCGCAAAGGCAAATCAGCCGGTGGGATCACCTACGGCTACGATGTCGTGCGTAATTTCAACCCGGACGGACAGATGTCCACTGGCGAAAGGATCATCAATGAAGAGCAAGCTGCCATTGTTCGCCGCGTATTTGAGGATTACGCGAATGGTCGCAGTCCTCGCGCTATTGCAGGAGCGTTGAACAACGAAGGTGTTACTGGCCCTCGGAGTGCGGGCTGGGGCGCATCCACAATCTACGGGAATTGGCGGCGGGGCACCGGCATTCTCAATAACGAACTCTACATTGGCCGTCTCGTCTGGAACCGCCAGCGCTTTGTGAAAGACCCAAACACCGGTAAGCGACAAGCGCGACCAAACCCTCCCGAAGAATGGGTCATTGAAGACGTACCTGACCTTCGCATTATCTCAGAAGACCTGTGGTCCCAAGTCAAAGACCGTCAGGCAGCCACCCGAAGTGCTGTCATCAGCAGCGGTGTCAACCGCCCAGAACGCGCGCACCGCGCCAAACATCTGTTTTCAGGGCTGTTGAAGTGTGGCGCGTGCGGCGGGGGTTACACCATTGTTGGCAAATCCCATTTTGGCTGCGCCAACTCTCGCAACAAAGGCACTTGCGACAACCGGCTGACCATCAAGCGGGAGGATTTGGAAGCCCGCGTGCTCACGGGGCTCAAGGACCATCTGCTGCATCCGGACCTCATCTCCGAGTTTGTGTCGGAATACCAAGCGGAGTTCAATCGTCTGACTAACGAGATTTCCAAGAGCAAAACCAGAACCGAACAAGAACTGGCCAAGACCACCATGCAAATCAAAAAGATCGTTGATGCTATCGCGGAAGGTATGTTCCATCCCAGTTTGAAAGCGAAGATGGACGAACTCGAAGCCCGCAAGGAAGAGCTGGATGCAGTACTGTCCGCTTCGTCTCATGAGCGACCCGTTCTTTTGCATCCCGGTCTCGCTGACATCTATCAAGAAAAGGTGGAGGACTTGAGCGATGCGCTGAACAACCCGGCCACGAAGACTGAAGCGACATCCATCATTCGTGGATTGTTGTCGGAGATACGGCTGCTGCCCAACGAAGGGCGGCTTGCCATAGAACTTATTGGGGAGTTGGCCGGTCTTTTGGCGCTCGGTACAAAGCAGAACGCCCGCAGCGTTGGTGCTACGGGCGGTTCTGTGACGCTGGTTGCGGGAGTAGGATTTGAACCTACGACCTTCAGGTTATGAGCCTGACGAGCTACCGGGCTGCTCCATCCCGCGACACTTTGGTGGTCTACCGCCTGTTCGGCTACTTGAGACCGTTTGTTGGCCTATCGCTTGCGCTGTTTGAGGCCGGGTCGTGTTTTTTCATCGTTAGAGAGGATTGGGCTTTTACTAGGTTTGGCGGTGACCTACTCTCCCGGGGCTTAAGCCCAAGTACCATTGGCGCGGCAGTGCTTAACTTCCG
>NZ_JBQFSZ010000010.1:0-141166 GCF_056538325.1 Ruegeria sp. BG8
GCTCCGCGCCCGGCGCGCTTGCCCAATCAGACGACGGAGAATATGAAAACCAAACCCGCAGACTCTCGTTATGAAGGAGAGAGCCTTGGGAGGTAGGTCAGACCTTTTTGACTGTTTGCGCCGATATTTTGATAATTTCTTCCCAATGCAATAAAATAGCTGGCTGAAAGCCACGACTAATTATCGTTTTTGGTAACAATTTGAACAAGCCAACCCTCCGTTTAGGATATCTGACTCTCTTCCGCGGTTATTGGCTTCCTTAAGACAAAGCAATTTGATCTGTGCGTCGATTTTTCGGTTGTTCTACTCAACCTAGCCAATAAATTGGTGGCCCAAAAGGCTGTAGCTAGATGGCAGAAGTACACAAATTTCACGAAATTTCAGCCCATACCTCGCGGATGACATCTGCAGCCATCAACACATCATCTCGGGTTGTTTCAAACTGACCAACTTGAAAGCGGATAATCTTGCGGCCTTCAAAAATTGCTTGTGTCAGGTAAATCCGGCCATCGTCATTCAAGGCATCAACCAGTTTTTGCTGCATGTCGTCGTCTCCGGGACATCGAAATGAAAACAGGCTGAGGATCGGATCTGTCGTGATTTCGAACCCATCCATCGCGCCAATAATCTCGGCTAGTTCATGCGCCCAGTTGACGTGATTGCGGATGCGCATCCGCAACCCCTCAAGGCCATAAGACCGGATCAAGAACCAAATTTTCAAAGCGCGAAAGCGACGACCCAGTGGGATCGTCCACTCGGAATAGTTTGTAACCTCAGCGCCTGTGGTTTTCAGATATTCCGGCTCAATTTTCAGGGTGTTGAGCTGGGGCAACGGGTCTTTCAGGAACTGAACTGCGCAATCGAACTGTGCCCCCAGCCACTTATGCGGGTTGAAAACGATGCTGTCATAACGATCAGAGCCCGACCAGAACGATTGTCGGAACTCCGGACAGATCATCGCCGACCCCGCCCAAGCCGCATCCAAATGGGAATAGAGGTCGTATTCCTGCGCGACGTCAGCAACGGCGTTGAGATCATCACATGCCCCGATCCCCGTTCCTCCTGTAATCGCCACTATTCCCGCCGGTTTATGACCAGCCGCAAGATCCGATTGTATAGCTGCCTTCAAAGCGTTGGCATCGACGGAAAATGTCGTTCCCTGCCCGGGTAACTTGATCAGGTTCTCCTGACCGATCCCGGCCACCCAGCAAGCCCGGTCAATAGACGAATGCGCCTGTTCCGAGCAATAGACACGCAGCGCACCTTTTGCGTTTAAGCCGTCTCGATTTCCGGTATATCCCGTGGCCCTTTCGCGCATCGTCAGAACAGCCGACAACGTCGCTGAGGACGCGCTGTCCTGAATGACACCCGTCATATCTGCTGGCAGGCCAAGCGCCTGTCGCAACCAGTCAACCATCGCACCTTCAAGCTCGGTTGCGGCGGGCGAAGTCTGCCAAAGCATGCATTGCGCCGCGATCGTGCTTACCAACATTTCCGCCAGAATGGATGGAGGGGCTGCATTGGCCGGGAAATACGCGAAAAACCGCGGGTGCTGCCAATGGGTCATACCGGGCATAACGATCTGTTCGAAATCGGTTAGGATAGTTTCCATCGCCTGACCGCTTTCCGGCGGAATCGCATCGATCTGTTGAAATATCTCACCGGGCGCGGTTTGCGCCCTTACAGGACGGTTGGGCAGAGTCTTGTGGTATTCAGACGCCCATCTGGCAATGTGTTGACCCCAGTGTGAAAACTCATCCCAGTTCATGCGACTGTCCTTCGATGCCAATTGCTTGCCGGTACAGTACCTTCGCCCTCAATTTCCGCTAGTCATAGATATTCGGCAGCGAAAAAACGACGCCCGTATCTGGGCGCCGTTTTTCACTCATCCATTGCGATCGAGCTGAGTTTAAGGTCAGTTCGATCAGAACCTGAAGGTCGCTCGGAATTCTGCGGTTACACCATAGCCACCATCAAATGTGGATTGAACCTCGGTGTTGAAGCCGACACTGCGCAGCCCATCCTCTGAGGAATACGCAACATCCAGCCCAAGGAAGCCAGCGGCCGCATCGTCAAAATCTGCGACAAAGGCAAAAGGCGTGGATGCAGCAATCGCTTCAACATCGTCCGAGCCCGCATCAAATGTGGCGTCCACACCAACTGAGAGATTCAGGTCCGTTTTCCCGCCTTCAGCGCCTGCGAATGTCTTTGGCAGATTCACCTGCGCACGCGTGTTGAACAGAGACACATCGCGATCCTCGACAGTTAACGGGGTGCCCGTTCCGGTTTCGGTGTAATCGTCCAATCGCAGATAAACGTAGTTAGCGCGTGCACTGAAGGTCAGCGGTGTCTCCCATTGGGTGATAGGTGCATCAAAGGCCAGTGACGGTGACACGAACGTACCGTCGAAATCGCCTTCCGCTTCTCCGGTGCCGACGGTCCGCGAAGTCTCATTGTCGGTGAAACCAGCAACCAGAGCCGCATTCAAACGGAAGCCATCAAAGCCCCGCTCCCAGTAGACACCACCAAAATAAGACGTCACGTCGGTCTCACCGGCGTTATCATCCAGATTAACCGAACTATTTGTAAGACCTGCCAGGAACCCAAGACTGCCATTCTGAACAATCTCGGTAGATTCCGCGCCTCCGATCAAACCGCCGTAGCTGTGCTCGAAACCTACGTTCGAGCCTTCGGCCTCTACATCTCGATCACCGCCCAAAAGAGAAATCCAGACATGCGGGCCTTGGGTCGAAGCAATGTCGCCGAAACCGCGGCTAACTTCGGGCGCTGGCGTATCCGAGGGCACACGATTGGCTGCTTCCAACGAATTGAAAATTGCGTCGGTAATATCGCTGATGACAGTGGCCTGTGCAGTGAACCCGGTCGTATCAACGGCAATGGCAGTCAACCCGCCATTCACAACCGCGCCTGCGCCACCGAAGTTGATAATTTCAGGTGCCGAAGCAAGGTCATTGTCGCCACCGGACGCATCGGCAAAATCAACTACGGCATTCAGGCCGCTGGAAAAGTTCAGTGTATCAACGTCATTTGGGTTGGTTCCACCCAAGCCGTCGTTGCCGTTACCAAAATCGATGGCTCCGTTCAGTAGCGAACCCGACATCAACGTCACCGTGTCGTTACTGTCCCCTTCAAGGTTGATGGAAAAGCCATTACCCCCCGTCAAAACGCCTGAGTTGGTAATTGTTACGGGCGACGTGCCAGTGGTGTTGGAGCCCGCTCGGATTGCTTCCTCCACCGCGGTTATTTCGCCAGTATTCGTGATCGCGACTTGGCCATTGCCACTATGTTGAACAGTTAATCCAGTTCCCTGCGCGTCTACCGTACCAGTGTTTAAGATCGTGATATTACCCGTTCCGCCTTCACCAGCGACTTCACCAAAGAGGCCATCAAATCCCGACGTAACGCTACCGGAATTGGTCAGGGAAACGTTACCGCTGCCGCCAACAAAAGCAGAGAGGCCAGTGTCTGCAGCCTCGACTTCTGCCGCGTTGTTAACGACGATATTGCCGTCCCCATCTAGGTTAACCTGAACCGCATCCTCTTCCGACAATATTGCGCCGGCCGCAGAGACCGTCACATTCCCGTCGCCCTCAATGAGGGCAGTAATACCGTCCTCTACAGAGTCAACAGTTCCATTGCTTATGATAGCGATGTCGCCGCTACCTTCGATACTAGCATCAAAGCCGGACCCATCCGCCGAAGTCACATCGCCGGTGCTTTCGAAGATGACGTTACCATCACCCTCTACATCGGCTTCGAATCCATTGTCATCTGCGGTCACATTGCCGGTTGAAAAAATCGACACATCACCGCTACCCGTATCGCCTTCCAAACCATCGTTCTGATTTGCGGTAACATCTCCAGTCGAAACAATTGTAATGTTGCCACTTCCAATAATATCCACCTCGATCCCGTCTTGGTCAGAGTTGATATCGCCAGTTGAGCTAACAAAAATGTCTCCGTCCCCATCAATGTCTAATTCGATGGCTTCGGATCCATCGCCATCTGCAGTTGTCAAATTTCCAACGGACGAAACAGTGATATCTCCATCATCGACGTCAACCTCAATAGCTTCGCCGTTCGTTACCGAAATATCACCCCTCGAAGAGATCGTTACGGATCCCGCACCTGTCGAAAGATCAAAGCCGTCACCATCCGCGATGATGTCCCCAATGGAATTCAAAACGACATCGCCGGTTCCGTCTACGTCCAAGATAATTCCATCGCCGTCGTCAGCGGTCACGTTTCCAGTGATGTTCGCAATGATATTACCGCTTCCATCGATACTAGCTTCGATCGCGTCTTCGTTTTGGGACGAAACATTACCGTTAAGGGTCAGCTTGATATCTCCATCATCTGCGATATTTGCAAATACTGCTACACCACCGACTAAAATATCACCTGCCGAATTCACCGTAATATTGCCGTTTCCATTATTCTTTGTAGCACTGATCCCATCAGAGTTACTGGTCTCCGTACCAATGTTGCCAACCGAAAGGATGCTAACGTCGCCAACTCCCTGTGCATCAACGATAATCCCCGACGCTGCGTCTCCAGTGGTTGCAATGCCGACCGTACCGCTGGTATCTGCATTGATATTCACGTCACCCGAGGGCGTAAGGAATATTACCCCGGGAACACCCGCTGCAGGCGCGATGCCCGGCGCTGTGACGGAATTGATGTTCAAAGTATCAATCGTTGGTCCGTTGGCCTCAACACCCGCCGAAAGATCGCCTGTACAAGTTGCGGTGGCTCCAACAACGTCGCAAGGCCCATTCGCGGGCGGCACAACCGTTTGCGCAACCGACGCTTGCGGTACGCCAATCGCGGCACCCAGACTTATGGCACCTGCTGTCAGAAAACTGCGAGAAGAAACGTTATTGGATTTGAGAGAAATTGCTCGTTTACTCCGAGCCAGAGCATCATTCCGACGACGCGCTTTGCGGTTCATATATTTTTTGTCCGACATATACCTTGCTCAACTAATTCGTTACTCATCTGTACGCATCCGGCCGTGCGCGGATTTTCGCGCACAAGTAAGACCGGTCCGCCAAGAATGACAAAGTTACGATTCGGTTAAAATCGAAAATTTTTTTCTCTTGGCGCATGTCGGCAACAAAAGTGTATCGCATTGACACACATCGCAATTTTTACGTGCTGTTGCGAAGTCTCTCTTAGCTCTTATTGCAATGGCTTATGTGCAATAACCCAACGAAATTCGGGCCGTTGAACCCTGCTTTTCAAGTTTACGTCAACGCGAAATAGCGGCTTACACGTTGTCAAGGAGGGACGGCCAATTACCCGCATTCGTTTCGATTGTTTATGACGCGATCTATGGATTAAACGCGGGAACCTATCCCAGATTGAGAGCGTTTCAGAACGCTGACAAACCAGCGTTGGTATCCAGAAGAAACTGCCGAAAGATCGGACTGCTCGCGGCACCAATACCTCTGGCGTTTTCTCCAATCGAACCGGCCTCAACTCTCGGCGGAATGAGGCCGCGTTTGTCCTGATTTATCAGATATCGCCTCACACGAAGGACAAGCTCCTCTCGGACACCTGCGGGAAAGGCTCCGTCGATAAAAATAGCCTCGAAATCAATGACTGCGCAGATCGACAGGGCAGCCTTGGCCAATTCCTGCGCTGTACTCCCGATCCACGGCTCGACATAACGCGCGATGCTGCTCCAGTCCTGCGGTTTGGACCACAGGATTCCCGGGTCAACATTGGCCTCAATCAGACGGTCCTCTAGCAGATGCAGAGAAGCCACATCTATTAATTGCTGACTTTCACCCAATGGCCCCGTCGTCCGCATGGCGCCCAGCGCACCCGCGTTACCCTGATTGCCCTCGAAGACTGTTCCATTGAGCGCGACACCTCCCCCGATCATCGAGCCTATGAAGAAATAGAAATAGTCTCTGTATTCGCCGCCGCGACCATACAGGTGTTCAGCGTGGCAAGCAGCGGTCGCATCATTTACGACAAAAACGGGCAGATCGCTGAACTTGGCGACCTCGGAAAAAAAGTTCACATCCTTCCAAGTACGAAACCTGTCGGCGGCAATGCCGCTAAGATCGTGCCATTTCCAAAGCTCGAACGGAGTACCTATTCCGATCCCACATACCCTGCTACGCAGCTTGTCGGGCTCTGGCGCCAGAAGCTCGGTCAAACCATCTTCGAGAAAACCAAACACAGTTTCAGGAAACGGGTAGTCGTAGGATATTGAAAGCTGGCGGCGCGGCCTTCCCAAGAAGTCGATCAAAAGCAAATCCGCACTCCGGCGTCCAACCTTCATTCCCACAGACAATATGCCTTCGGGGTTAAGCTCCATGGGGATTGAGGGCTTGCCAACTTTGCCGCGTTTCGGCGTGCCGCGACGAATAATTTCGTCTTTTTCCAACTTCCTGAGAATGATCGAAACGGTCTGCGGTGACAGCCCCGTAAGCCGCGCCACATCGGCACCTGGTGTAGGTCCATGCCTTTGTAGAATCGTGAGAATCAGGCGTTCATTGTGGTTGCGCACCCCACTTTGGTTGACCCCACCGGTCAATTTTATCAGCGCCTCTTTCTCCATGTGCCCGACCATAAACGCACCGTATCCCTTTGGAAAGATGGGAATCTAAATTAATAAATCAAGTTTATTTATTTATTGACAGAAAAACGAGAATCACCTTTCCTATGCGGAGACCCGCAATGGAGGTTAGATGTGGGTCATCACCGGAAATTCGGTGCAATCAAAGATATTACCCGGGAGGAAACTATGAAGAAGCTTCTTTATTTTGCCGCATCCGCCGCAGCCCTTACCATCGGGGCGACATCTGCGCAGGCCGCAGGCGAGACTGTTTGTCTGATCACTAAAACAGATACGAACCCGTTCTTCGTGAAAATGAAAGAGGGTGCGACCGCGAAAGCCGAAGAGCTGGGCATGACCCTGAAGGCATTCGCCGGTAAGATCGACGGTGACCATGAAACGCAAGTTCAAGCCATTGAAACCTGCATTCTGGATGGCGCGAAAGGCATACTATTGACCGCATCCGACACCAGTTCGATTGTTCCAGCCGTACAGCAAGCTCGAGATGCAGGCGTACTCGTCATCGCGTTGGACACGCCCCTAAGCCCGATCGACTCGGCGGATGCAACATTTGCAACCGACAACTACAAGGCCGGACTTTTGATCGGGCAATGGGCAAAGGCCAAGATGGGTGACGCCGCCGCAGATGCCAAGATCGCGACACTGGACCTGAACGTCAGCCAGCCAACGGTGGATGTTCTTCGCAACCAGGGTTTCCTTGATGGTTTTGGCGTCGAGTTGGCTGACCCCAACGTCATTGGTGACGAAAACGACCCACGTTTGGTTGGCAGTGACGTCACAGACGGCAACGAAGAAGGGGGGCGTCGGGCCATGGAAAACCTGTTGGCCAAGGACCCATCAATCAACGTCGTTCACACGATCAACGAACCTGCAGCAGCAGGGGCTTATGAAGCACTAAAATCCATCGGTCGAGAAAACGATGTTTTGATCGTATCGGTTGATGGCGGTTGCCCCGGCGTTCAGAACGTAGAAGCCGGTGTGATTGGTGCCACTAGCCAGCAATACCCGCTGCTAATGGCGTCGCTGGGCGTTGAAGCTGTGAAAAAATGGGCCGATGAAGGCGTAAAGCCGGAAAACACACCTGGAAAAGACTTCTATGACACCGGGGTCGCACTGATTACCGACCAGCCAGTTGATGGAGTCGAATCCATTTCGGTGGCGGAGGGATTGAACCTCTGCTGGGGATAAACCCCGCTCGCACAGGCGGGGCGCAAAACTGCGCCTCGTCGTTTTCATTGCACCAGCCATCATAGATTTTTCATCGACACATGCCGGCTATCGGTTCCGCCACCAAAAGGGGGAGACATGTCTGACGCAAACCAAGGCGCACAAGAGTATGAAACCGCTGCTGCGCGCGCCGAGAAAGTCGCCGAATTCGAAGACCCGCGAACCGGAATAATCGGTCGGATACAACACATTCTTCACGCGAACCCGTCTTTTGTACCGCTGATAGTCTTGGTCGGCGCAATTTTGATTTTCGGATTACTTCTAGGATCAAAGTTCTTCTCACCTTTTGCGATGACTTTGATCCTACAGCAGGTTCAGATCGTGGGTATCGTTGCCGCTGCCCAAAGCTTGGTAATTCTTACGGCAGGAATCGACCTGAGCGTCGGCGCGATCATGGTTTTTTCTTCCGTGATCATGGGTCAGTTCACATTTCGCTATGGGATACCTGTACCGGTCGCCGTCTTTTGCGGGCTTGCAATCGGAACGGCTATAGGAGCGATCAATGGATGGCTTGTCAGCCGCGTAAAACTACCCCCTTTCATTGTCACGCTTGGGATGTGGCAGATTATCCTTGCCACTAACTTCTTATACTCTGCCAACGAAACAATCCGTAGTCAGGACATTGAAGCGAATGCGCCTTTCCTTCAGTTCTTTGGCACGAAGTTCAGCGTTGGGGGTGCGACCTTCACCATTGGTGTCATCTTTATGTTGGTTTTGGTTGCGGTGCTTGCCTATGCGCTTAAGCACACGGCATGGGGACGACATGTTTACGCGGTAGGGGACGACCCCGAAGCAGCGGAATTGTCTGGTGTGGATGTCCACAAAACGCTCATGTCGGTCTACATGCTGTCCGGTCTGATTTGTGCTTTTGCGGGCTGGGCGTTGATTGGGCGTATCGGTTCAGTCTCGCCGACGTCAGGACAGCTTGCCAATATCGAAAGTATCACCGCCGTTGTGATTGGAGGAATTTCATTGTTTGGCGGGCGAGGATCAATCTTAGGCTCGCTATTTGGCGCGCTTATTGTCGGCGTATTCACGCTTGGGCTCAGATTGCTTGGTGCAGACGCCCAATGGACGTTCCTGCTGATCGGACTTCTCATCATTACCGCCGTCGCAGTGGACCAGTGGATCAGAAAGGTATCGGGCTAATGTCAGATCAAACTCCTGTCGTACAAGGTCGCGGAATCGTAAAACGATATGGCCATGTCACCGCTATCGACCATTCTGATTTCGAACTGCGCCAGGGCGAAATACTGGCGGTCATCGGAGACAACGGAGCCGGTAAATCCTCGATCGTCAAGGCGATCTGCGGTGCGACGATCCCGGATGAAGGTGAGATCCTCATTGAAGGCAAAAAGGTAAATTTCACCTCGCCCATCGACGCGCGGAACATGGGGATTGAGATTGTCTACCAGCAACTTGCCATGTCACCGGCCCTGTCGATCGCAGACAATATGTTCATGGGCCGGGAAATTCGAAAATCCGGTTTCATGGGAAAGTATCTGCGGCAATTGGATCGCCCAGCTATGGAGAAATTCGCCCGGGACAAGTTGACCGAGTTGGGTCTTATGACGGTCCAGTCCATCAATCAGGCGGTCGAGACCCTCTCGGGCGGGCAGCGTCAGGGTGTGGCAGTTGCTCGGGCCGCTGCATTTGCCTCGAAATTCATTATCATGGATGAGCCAACTGCCGCTTTGGGCGTCAAGGAAAGTCGCAAGGTGTTAGAGCTTATTCAGGACGTTCGCGCGCGCGGAATCCCGATCATCCTGATCAGTCATAACATGCCCCATGTGTTCGAAGTCGCCGATCGCATTCACGTTCATCGCTTGGGACGAAGGTTATGCACCATTGACCCCAAGGATTACACGATGTCTGACGCCGTCGCCTTTATGACAGGTGCGAAGGAACCTCCGGAAGAGGACGCTGCCTAATCGGTTTCCACGATTCTGCAGTTTGAGGTCATGATAAGCACGACCAAACCCTGGGACAGCTCCAAAAACGGATACGGCCAAGGCTGCATAGAATGTGTGCGTCTTGGCCAATCTTGGTTTTCTAACCAACTTACTTATCCTTCTTACAGCTTGGGATCACGGTAGATTTGCCTTGCGCGCATGGCATCGGAGATACCTGACTATAAAACTCGGGTTGACATAGTCGACTAATTCACTCAGTTATCTTACACACGGCGCCGTGACTGTGTGCCTGACGTGATTTTTGAAATGAAAGACCCGATCCCAATGACAAGATTTCTTGCCGCTACAAGCGCACTGACCCTTTGTGCCGCATCATCAGCTATCGCTGCTGACGGCCCGGCAAAGGCCGATGTACTGGCGACCTATGCCAATATTGCCGAAGCCAAATACGAAGACAGCCTGATCGCCGCAAAAACTCTGCAAACCGCCGTAAACGCCCTGATCGCAGAACCATCAGACGCGACTTTGAACGCCGCGCGCGCCGCATGGATCGCAGCGCGCGTCCCCTATCAGCAGACCGAGGTTTATCGCTTTGGCAACGCGGTCGTGGATGACTGGGAAGGTAAGGTAAACGCCTGGCCACTGGACGAAGGCCTTATCGACTACGTGGACGCCTCGTATGGTGGGCCGTCCGATGAAAACGAGTTCGCCGCATTGAATGTCATTGCGAATCCCAGCTTCACTTTGTCGGGTGAGACAATCGACGCGGCCGATATCACGCCTGAATTGCTGGCAGAAACACTACACGAAGCGGATGGCATCGAGGCAAACGTAGCGACCGGCTACCATGCCATCGAATTCCTGTTGTGGGGGCAGGATTTGAACGGCCACGATGCGGGTGCAGGCAACCGTCCGTATACCGACTACGTCCAGGGTGAGGAATGCACACACGGCAACTGTGATCGCCGGGGCCAGTATCTGAGCGCTGCGACCGACCTGTTGGTTAGCGATCTTGCCTGGATGGCGGATCAATGGAAGCAAGGCGGAGAGGCGCGCGCCGCCCTGACAGCCAATGAGGCCGCAGGCGTTTCCGCCATTCTGACCGGTATGGGGTCGCTGTCCTATGGGGAGCAGGCGGGTGAGCGGATGCGCCTTGGCCTGATGCTGAACGATCCAGAGGAAGAGCATGATTGTTTCTCGGACAACACGCACAACAGCCACTACTATGATGGCCTTGGCATCCAGAATGTTTATCTGGGCAGCTACGCCCGCATCGACGGCACGCCGGTCACCGGGGCCTCGTTGTCGGATCTGGTGATTGCCTCTGATCCTGCGCTGGACGCTGAGATGAAAGTGAAACTGGCGAACACCATGCAGGCTTTGGGCCGGATTAAGTCCACTGCCGAAGCTGGATTCGCATATGACCAAATGCTCGAGCGCGGAAACGCTGGTGGTGAGGCATTGATTATGGGCGGCGTGGACGGCCTGGTTGATCAGACGAAGACGATCGAACGTATCGTGACCACGCTGGATCTGGATCAGATCGAATTTGAAGGCTCGGACAGCCTGGACAACCCCGACGCGGTTTTCCACTGAACCGCTCTGATTGCGAGGTGGCGGGAAACCGCCGCCTCGCAGCCATTTGAAGACCCGCAAACAGCTTTATAGATGACTTACGGCAATTAACTGACTAATATAGTCAGAATATAAACCCAGAGTGTGTCGCCATGATCATATGCCACTGCACAAACATCTCGGACGCGGATATTTACGCCGCAATAGATTGGATGCGCCTATCGGATCCTCATGCGGTGATCACGCCTGGAAAAATCTATCATGCCCTTGGAAAATCAGCGGATTGTGGCGGATGCATGCCACTTTTCCTAGACACCATGCGCGCAAGCGATAAGCTGGAAGTCCCCATGCAGCTTCGTGCGTTGCGCAGCGAAGTATCACAGGAGAATGCAGATGAAGGGCGACCCCAAAGTAATCGAATACCTCAACAAATCCCTGCGGCATGAGCTGACAGCGGTCAGCCAGTATTGGCTACATTATCGCCTGCAGGAAGATTGGGGCTTGGTCCACATGGCCAAGAAAAGCCGCGAGGAAAGCATCGAAGAGATGGGCCACGCGGACAAGCTGATCGAGCGGATCATCTTTCTGGAAGGCCACCCAAATCTTCAGAAGTTGGATCCCCTGCGGATCGGACAGAACCCGAAAGAAACACTGGAATGTGATCTGGCCGCCGAACATGACGCGCGCGCTTTGTATATAGAAGCCCGCGAATACTGCCGCGAAGCAGGGGACTATGTCAGCATGTCGCTGTTCGAGGAATTGATCAGCGACGAAGAAGGACATATCGACTTCCTCGAAACGCAGCTTGATCTGTACGAAAGGATTGGCGAAGCCAATTATGCGCATCTCAACGCAGCAAAAATGGACGAAGGCGACTAGCCTTGCCGTTCTGTCGGTGGCCGCTCTTGCGGCCACCCCTTCGCAGTCTACGGAACTGCAAGACCTCCACCTAAACTATCAACCCAGAACTGAAGACGAGCGTGCGCGCATCGAAGCGGTCACCGCGCCGCCAACGGATTACAGCGCGCCCCAACGGTTCGAAGACCTGTCCGCCGGGGCAGCAACGGTTCGGGTACGCAGCGACGCGGATGCCTTTTCCCAACCTTCCGGCAATCTGGAATTCGAACAAGAGTTGGACTTTAAGGTTGGCAACGGGTTGTTCAAAAAGATCTGGGTCTCGTCGCCCTCTTCAACCTTGGCGTCCGACGGACTTGGTCCTTTGTACAACGCCCGATCCTGCCAACGCTGTCACATCAAAGACGGACGCGGCCATAAGCCGTCAAGCCCCAAGGACAACGCGATTTCCATGTTTTTGCGCGTCTCGATCCCCGGTGGCGTCAGTTACGGCCAGATAGAAGACTACATCGCAACCCAACCCGAACCCAACTACGGCGGTCAGATGCAAGACCTCGCCCTACCCGGCCACGCGGCCGAGTACCGGCTGGACATAACGTATGAGGACGTAATCGTAGAACTCTCGGGCGGCGAAACGGTCACTCTGCGCCAACCGACATACGAAGCTGCTGATCTGGGTTACGGCCCGCTGCATCCCGAGGCAATGATCAGCCCACGTGTCGCTCCGCAGATGATCGGCCTTGGTTTGCTCGAAGCGATTCCAGCAGAGGATTTGCTGGCCAATGCAGACCCTGATGACATGGATGGCGACGGGATTTCCGGACGCCCCAACATCGTCTGGTCGGTGGAATATAACAAGCCGATGTTGGGTCGGTTTGGTCACAAAGCCGGGATGCCAACAATCCCCGAGCAATCGGCCGCCGCTTTTGCTGGCGATATCGGGATCTCCAGCCCGCTATATCCGGCGGCCCATGGCGACTGCACGGAACGGCAGGAAAAATGCGTGAACGCCCCGCATGGTGATGGCGATGATCGTGTATTCGAAGTCGACCAACAGGGTATGGACTTGATTGTCTTTTACAGCCGCAATCTTGGTGTCCCGGCACGGCGGAATGTGGATGACCCGGTGGTATTGCAGGGCAAGAAGGTGTTCAACGAAACAGGTTGCGTCGCTTGTCACACGCCGTCCTATGTGACCCATCGCATGTCGGATCGGCCTGAGCATAGTTTTCAACTGATCTGGCCATACACTGATTTGCTTTTGCATGACATGGGCGAGGCCCTTGCTGACAACCGCCCCGAGGCTCGGGCGACGGGCCGCGAATGGCGAACACCGCCCTTGTGGGGTATCGGCTTGACGGAACAGGTCTCGGGCCACACCCAATTCCTGCATGATGGCCGCGCGCGTTCATTGCTCGAGGCGGTTCTCTGGCATGGTGGTGAAGCCCAGACCGCTCGGAACGCGGTTGTGTCGATGCCTAAATCCGATCGCGATGCCCTTATCCGCTTTTTGGAGAGCCTTTGATGCGCCCCCTACTCCTCGTCTTTGCGCTTGCCCTGCCGATTACAGCAATGGCACAGGATCGCGCGCCGATCCTGACGGACGCTGTTCAAAACCATATTCTTCCCGGTTATGCCGCGCTCACAAGCACGGCGCAGGCCCTTGAGACAACGGCGCTGCCAAACTGCGACCTGGCATCCAGTGATTTGCGCAGGGCATATCATACGGCTTTCGACAGCTGGATCTCGGTCAGTCACCTAAGGTTTGGCCCGTCCGAAACCGATGATCGCGCTTTTGCATTGGCTTTTTGGCCAGACACCAAAGGATTCACACCCAAGGCGCTATCCAGCCTGATCGCAGCACGGGATACAGCGGTTGAAAACCCTGATGAATACGCCGAAACATCCGTCGCAGGCCGTGGGTTCTTTGCCCTGGAAATGATGCTGTATGATCCAGCCTTTTTTGATCAGGGTGATGCCGATTACAGGTGCGCGCTGATCCGCGCGATCGCAACGGACATTCATCGCAACGCAAACGCCATCCAAGCAGGATGGGATAGCTACGCGCCGGCCCTGATGAAACCGGGCGAAGACGGTAGCCCGTACCGCACTGGTGACGAAGCCATGCAGGAGCTGTTTAAATCCCTTGTCACAGGCTTGGAATTCACGGCTGAAACACGTCTGGGCCGACCGTTGGGTACATTTGATCGCCCCCGTCCAAAACGGGCCGAGGCCCGCCGATCCGCGCGTTCGCTTCGACATATCGAGCTGTCATTGCTTGCGTTGCGGGACCTTTCGAACCGGTTGTCCTCGGATCATCCTCAGATTGCCGCCGACCTTGATCGCGCGTTCGACAAGGCAATTAGCCGCGCAAGCAAGCTGGAGGACCCGGACCTGTCCGGAGTTGCCACGCCTCAGGGACGATTGCGGATCGAGGCTTTGCAACAGTCGATCAACGACATCCGCGCAATCGCGTCCGCTGACCTTGGCCCGACACTCGGCATAAGCGCCGGGTTCAATTCGCTGGACGGAGATTGAAGCATGGCCAGCCGTCGACTTTTTCTTGCCGGTCTTGCCGCAGCCAGCCTGTCTCCGATACGTGGTTGGTCGATGGTCGGGGCACCAGACTTTCTCGCAGCTGCACTTTTTCCCGATGGGACGTACCGGCTGGCGGGTTTGACGGAACCCGGTGACATCCTTTTCACACTCCCCCTACCCGCGCGAGGCCATGCCGCCGCCGCGCATCCCTACCTGGCACAGGCAGTGGCATTCGCACGCCGCCCAGGCAGATTTGCGGTGGTTATCGACTGTGTAACTGGTCAGGAAATCCAGCGCCTACAGGCACCCGATGAGCGCCATTTCTACGGGCACGGCACGTTTTCGTCAGATGGCGCAACGCTTTTCACCACAGAAAACGACTTTGAGGCCGGAGAAGGCATCATCGGGGTCTGGGATACGGACAACTATACAAGACTAGGCGAATTTTCGTCGGGCGGAACGGGTCCGCATGACGTTCGCCTCATGCCGGATGGCCAAACGCTGGTGGTTGCCAATGGAGGGATCGAAACCCATCCCGACACGGGCCGAACCAAGCTGAACCTGCCAGTGATGCAACCCAACCTGACCTATCTTAATCAATCCGGCGCGGTGTTAGAGCAGGTAGAGCTTCCCCGGAAGCTCCATAAAAACTCGATCCGACATCTGGCTGTGCGGCCCGATGGATTGGTCGGCTTTGCCATGCAATGGCAAGGTGACACCGCAAAGTCACCCGCGCTACTTGGCCTTCACAGACGGGGTGAGGTTCCTCGCTTACTAAAAGCCCCGGAAGCTGAACAAAGCACTTTGCAAGGTTACGCTGGCAGTATCGCGTTTTCCGGGGATGGAAAAACAGTTGCGATCACCTGCCCACGGGGGAATTCTCTGCATCGTTTTGACGTTGCAACTGGTCAGCTACAAGACGCATTTACGTTGGAAGATGTCTGTGGCCTTGGCACCGGCAAGAACGGTTTTTTCTTTACCACCGGAACGGGGCTAGTCGGCGCAGTGTCAGCGACCCCGCAAGTATCTGCCCGCCCTGACTGCCAGTGGGACAACCACTTGATCCCGATCAGCCACGTAACATAAATTCGGCAATTCCCGTCACATAGATTACACTTGGAAGAATCAAATAGCTGCCGTATTGGCGGGCGCAAAACCGGCACCCTTTGAGTAAGGACTGACTTGATTGAAACAGACGCCCGACGCACCGCATTCCATCTACGGGGTTGAGAAATGGGGCAAAGGCCTCATTGAGGTGACGGAGCAGGGCGAGATCGGTCTGCGCAATCCCATGCACCCTGAGGCCGCCGCAATCAGCCTGCCCGGTATTCTGTCCGATCTGGATGACCGGGGCATCAAGGCCCCGATGGTTCTGCGTGTCACGTCCTATCTGGAACACGAAATCGCGCATCTGAACGAAAGCTTCCGCAGCGCCATCGCGCGCGTGAACTACAAGGGCAGCTATCGCGGTGTTTTCCCGATCAAGGTGAACCAGCAAGCACAGGTAGTCGACCGGATCGTCGAGTTCGGCAAGAAATACAACTACGGTCTGGAAGCGGGTTCAAAGCCCGAATTGGTCGTGGCGCTGGCCCATCGTCTGGCCCCTGAGGCGCTGATCGTCTGCAACGGCGTCAAGGATGCCGAGTTCATCCAACTGGCCATCCTGTCCCGCAAGATCGGCTTCAACACGGTCATCGTTCTGGAAAGCCCGAAAGAGGCGGATACGGTGATCGAGGTCTACAAGGAACTCGGCATCGAACCCCTGATCGGCGTGCGGGTGAAGCTGACCAACCAGATCAGCGGCAAGTGGGAAGAAAGCTCGGGCGACCGCTCGGCCTTCGGGATGAACACCGATCAGCTTGTCGCCACGGTGGACAAACTGAAAGCGGCGGGCCTGCTGCATTGTCTGAAACTGCAACATTCGCATCTTGGCTCTCAGGTGCAGGACGTCAACGACGTGCGCCGCGCCGTGGGCGAGGCGTGCCGCTACTATACCGAACTGACGCGCGAAAGCGTACCATTGACCCATCTGGACCTCGGCGGCGGCATGGGTGTGGACTATACGGGCGAGAAGAAAGCCGCCGAGAACTCGATCAACTACACGGTCGAAGAATACTGCGCCAACGTGGTCGAAACCGTCGCCTATGCGATGGATGAGGCTGAGATCAGCCACCCCACGCTGGTCACCGAAAGCGGCCGTGCGGTCGTGGCGACATCCTCGATGTTGGTGTTCAATGTGCTGGAAAGCACGCTTTACGATGCACCGACCGCACCGGATGTGGAATCTGACGACAACCATCTGGTTTCGGACCTTGCTGCCGTTCACGGATACCTCAGCCAAGATCGTCTGCAAGAATGCTGGAACGACGCCACCTTCTATCGCAACGAACTGCGTGCCTTGTTTCGCCGCGGCTATGTCGACCTGCGCCAGATGGCCCGCGCCGAGCGGATTTACCTGTCGCTCATGGCGCGCCTCAAGGCGCTGGCGGCCAGCGATGAACTGGACACGGATGTGGATGAACAGCTTGAGAAAGTGGCCGATATCTACCACTGCAACTTCTCGCTGTTCCAATCTCTGCCCGATGTCTGGGCCATCGACCAGCTACACCCGATCGTGCCCCTGCAAGGGTTGAACGAAACCCCCGACCGCCGCGCCGTCTTGTCAGACATCACCTGCGACAGCGACGGCAAGATCGACCGATTCATACTGGCCGACGGTGTCTCACCCAGCCTGCCGGTGCATTCCCTGCCCGAGGACGGCGAGTACTTCATGGGCGTCTTCTTCGTCGGCGCTTATCAGGAAACCCTTGGCGATCTGCATAACCTGTTCGGAGACACCAACGTCGTCACCATCGACCTGCGCGCCGATGGCGGCTTCGACCTGCTGCACGAGCAAGAGGGCGACACGATCAGCCAGGTCCTGTCTTACGTTGAATTCGACCCCCAAGACTGCGTCGCGGCCTTCCGCAAAATGGTGGACGAGGCGATCTCGACCGGTACTCTGCAAGCCAAGGACCGCAAAACCCTGATGAGCGCCTATCGCGACTCGATCAACGGCTACACCTATTACGAATAAGAAGGAGACAGACCATGGGCAAAACACTGGTTGTCGGCGCGGGCGGCGTATCCCACGCAGCCGTGCACAAGATGGCGATGAACTCGGACATTTTTACCGAGATCACACTGGCAAGTCGCACGAAATCGAAATGCGATGCCATCGCAGCGGCCGTCAAGGATCGCGTCGGCGTCGAGATCAAGACCGCAGAACTGGACGCCTACAAGGTCGAAGACACGGTCAAGCTGATCAAGGAAACCGGCGCTGAGATCCTCGTGAACCTCGCCCTGCCCTATCAGGATCTGGTGTTGATGGACGCATGCCTGGAGGCCGGCATCCACTACCTCGACACCGCGAACTATGAACCCGAGGATGAGGCCAAGTTCGAATACCACTGGCAATGGGCCTATCAGGAACGCTTCAAAGCGGCCGGCCTGACCGCCATCCTTGGCTCGGGCTTTGATCCGGGCGTGACATCCGTCTTCGCCACATGGCTCAAGAAACACAAGCTGGACACGATCCGCCAGATCGACGTGCTGGACGCCAATGGCGGCAGCAATGATCAGGAGTTCGCCACCAACTTCAACCCGGAAATCAACCTGCGCGAAGTGCTGGCCGAAGTCCGCCACTGGGAAGGCGGCGAGTGGAAAACCAGCCCGGCCATGACCCACAAGGTCGAGTTCGACTTCCCCGCCATCGGCCCCAAGAACATGTACCTGATGTATCACGAGGAACTGGAGTCGCTCAGCACCCACTTCCCCGAGATCGAGCGCGCCCGCTTCTGGATGACCTTCGGTGACGCGTATATCACCCACGCCAAGGTGCTGGAAAATGTCGGCATGACCCGCATCGACCCGGTGATGCATGACGGCAAGGAAATTATCCCGATCCAGTTCCTGAAAACCCTGCTGCCCGACCCCGGCGATCTGGGCGCGGAAACCAAGGGCAAGGCCTGCATCGGCGACATCGCCACTGGTCAGGCCAAGGACGGCTCGGGCGAGAAGACCTATTACATCTACAACATCTGCGACCACGAGGAATGCTTCGCCGAGGTCGGCAGTCAAGCCGTCAGTTACACCACCGGCGTCCCCGCCATGATTGGCGCAGCACAGGTGCTGAAAGGCAACTGGCGCGAGCCGGGTGTGTGGAACATGGAACAACTCGACCCCGATGACTTCATGGACATGCTGAACAATCACGGCCTGCCGTGGCAAGTCCACGAACTCGACGGCCCAGTAGAATTCTAGATCCAGAACTTCATCTGGCCAAAAATATCCCGGGGGGTCCGGGGGCAATGCCCCTGGCCTCTCCACAATCGGAGACACCGGACATGTCTGACATGATGACCACCCAAGCCGGAGACGCCGGTGCCTTCCGCAAGTTCGACCTGGCTCGCGTACCCACACCCTGCTTCGTGGTCGACGAAAAAGCCGTCGAACGCAACCTGCGCATCCTCTCTGACATCGGCACTCGCTCCGGCGCGCATGTGTTGAGCGCGCTCAAGGCGTTTTCGATGTTCTCGCTGGCCCCGCTTGTCCGACAGCACCTTGGCGGCTCTTGCGCCAGCGGCATCTACGAGGCACGTCTGGGCCGCGAGGAATATGGCGGCGAGGTCGCGACCTTCTGTGCCGGCTACAAAGATGCCGACATCGGCCAAATCCTGTCGCTCTCCGATCACATCATCTTCAACTCGCCCGCGCAAAAAGACCGTTTCCTGACCAAAGCCCAAGCCGCGAACGTTCAGGTCGGCCTGCGTAT
Organism: Ruegeria sp. BG8; assembly: GCF_056538325.1. Taxonomy (NCBI): domain Bacteria; kingdom Pseudomonadati; phylum Pseudomonadota; class Alphaproteobacteria; order Rhodobacterales; family Roseobacteraceae; genus Ruegeria; species Ruegeria sp. BG8. Next base: position 19,535 of record NZ_JBQFSZ010000010.1, read on the forward strand.
CAACCCCGAACATTCCGAGGGCGAGATTCCAAAATACGATCCCTGCGCGCCCTGCTCGCGCCTCGGCACTCCGATCAGCCAGTTGAGCGCCGAGACCCTGACCGGCGTCGATGGGTTGCACATGCACACACTCTGCGAACAGGGGTTCGAACCTTTGCAACGCACGTGGGAAGCGGTCGAACCCAAACTCAAACCCCTCCTCAAACAGCTCAAATGGCTGAACTTTGGCGGTGGCCACCACATCACACGCGATGATTATGACCGCGACGGGTTGGTGGCCTTCATCAAAACCATCCGCGAAACCTACAACGTGGAAATCTATCTCGAACCCGGCGAGGCCGTCGCCTTGGACGCAGGCATTCTGGTCGGCGAAATCCTCGACCTGCCCACCAATGGCATGAACCTGGCAATCACCGACATTTCCGCCACCTGTCACATGCCCGACGTGATCGAGGCCCCCTATCGCCCCGCCCTTATGGACGAGGCCGAAGCCGGCCATACCTACCGTCTCGGCGGGCCTTCATGCCTCGCAGGCGATGTGATCGGGGATTACACGTGGGACAAACCGCTGGAGATCGGCCAGCGCTTTGCCTTCCTCGATCAGGCGCATTACTCGATGGTCAAGACCAACACGTTCAACGGCGTGCCGCTGCCCACCATCGCGCTGTGGAACAGCGAAACGGACGAGCTAAAGATCATCAAACAGTTCGGCTATGACGACTTCAAGGACCGCCTTTCATGAGCATCTTTCTCGACAGTGAACTGACCGCCGCTGAACGCGGCGAAGACGCCCGGTTCCGTGTGATCCCGGTGCCGCTGGAGCGTACTGTGTCCTACGGGTCAGGCACCGCCAACGGTCCCGCAGCCATCATCGAAGCCAGTAACGAACTGGAACGCATCACCGGTCATGCGGAACCTTGCGTCGAAGGCATCTTCACAGAAGACACGCTGGATTGCGACGGCCCCTTGCCCGAGGTGATGGAACGACTTGCGCAACGCACCGAGGCAGCGGTGCGCGCAGGCAAGGTGCCGGTGACGCTGGGCGGAGAGCATTCGCTCAGCTACGGCGCGGTGATGGGCGTGGCGCGCGCGCTGAACCAGCCCGTCGGTATCGTCCAAATCGACGCACATGCAGACCTGCGCAATGCTTATCAGGGCGAGAAGCACTCTCACGCATCAGTCATGCATCTGCTGGCCGAAGAGGGCATCAAACTGGCCCAATTCGGCGTTCGCGCCTTTTCCACCGAAGAAGCACACAGCCGTTTGAAAAACCACGTCTTCCATGTGGACGCCGAAGAGCTGGTCACTGGCAATATCCACGCTGTCGACCTGCCCGAAGACTTCCCCGAACTGGTCTACGTCAGTTTTGATGTTGACGGTCTGGACCCGTCACAGATGCCCGCCACCGGCACACCGGTTCCGGGCGGGCTGGGGTATTACCAAGCGCTGCGGTTGGTCGAACACGCCCTAAAAGGCCGCAAATGCGTGGGCTTCGACGTTGTAGAACTGGCCCCCGATGGCAACGCGGCGTGGGATTTCACCGCCGCGCAGATCGTTTATCGGCTAATGGCGTCCTGTTAATCTTCGGCTGTCTCATTCAGTTCCATATGCCCTTCGCCCTTATTTAACACGCGGCGCAGCATGGGCTCGAAGAATTCCAGCGGCTTGGTCGGATAGTCAGGATCAAACGCCTTTTGATCGTATTCATGGCAGAAATAGCGGCAGTCTTCCCAATAAGGGCTGTCGCGGTATTTGTCGCGCGCATTGCGATCTCCGCCCAGGTGATGGTTGTAGTAGTAGCCCTGAAACACGCAGTGATGTTTCAAAATCCAATAAACCTTTTCGCTGACATAGGGTTTCATCATCGCCGCTGACAGTTCGCCATGATTGTAAGGCGACAGGATATCGCCAGTGTCATGGATCAGGGCAGCGACTACCAATTCCTCATCCGCGCCATCCTCATAGGCGCGGGTCGCGGCCTGAAGGCTGTGCTGGTAGCGGTTCACCGGGTAAGGCGTCCACTCTTCATCCAGCGATCGGATTGCGTCCAGAATACGATCGGGCAGCGCAGCATTATAGGCCTCTTCATACTCCATAACGGCGTCCCAATCTGCTTTGGTCGCCTCTTCAAAGCTTGTCCATGAGGGTTTGTGGCTTTTGTCCAGCATGACGCGACTCCCTAGCTGATGGTCTGTCGTATCTTAACCGCTCACACATTAGCAAAAAAATGAATTGATTTTATCAATTTGATGAAAAAATACTTTCAATATGCAAATCAAAGCTTTTGAGACTTTTCTATGCGTTGCGGAAACGGGTGGCTTTCACGCAGCGGCGCGTAAGCTGAACGTGACGCAAACGGCCATCAGCGCCCGCATCAAATCGCTGGAAGAGGAAACCGGCAAACCCCTTTTCAGCCGCGGCGCGGGTGGCACTAATCTGACCGAATTCGGCCGTCAGTTTCGGCCCTATGCAGAACAAATGCTATCGCTGTGGTCTTTTGCTTCTCGGGATCTGCCTGCGCAGACCCAGAATCGGATCGTGCTGAGGCTTGGATCCCAGCTTAGCATCTGGGACCCTTTGCTGGTCGACCTGGCAGTAAGGTTTGAGCAAAAGCTGGGACGGCTATTGCTGACGCTTAACTATGATCATGACCTAAACATGATCGACGCTGTTGCCACACATGTACTGGACGCCGCGCTGACCCATGAAAAACCTTCGGATACTCGCGTTGTTTTTCAAGAGCTTGACGCCGAGCGGCTGCTGCTGGTGGAAACACCTGATAGCGTTGGTGAACCCGTATTCGCCAATCTGGAGTTGGGGCAAGTTTACCAAGACCATATTCGAGAAACCGCAAGACAGGCCTCGAACCAAACGGTATTTCTTGGGAATTGCACCATGGCCCTGCGCTATGTCCTGCGGCGGAGCGGCATTGGGTATTTTCCTGAATATGTCATCGCTGAACACTTACAGTCCGGCGCGCTGAAACCTGTACGTGGGGCACGTGACCTCATGCTACCGCTGTATTTAGTGACGCGACCTGACAGCGCTAATTTTGATGATATCCGGACCTGTCTGACTGAACTTCGCAAACCCGGTTAAACCTTTGCCAACGTTTGGGAAGAAGCCTGGGCACGGGCGCGAATAAGCGGACGCCCCGCGATAAGAAGGAAAGCGCACGAGATCAAAATACCCATGATTGCGGGCAGATACAGCACGATCCATAGACCCGGATCATCAATTACGATTGGGGAAACAAACCCGCGGACGCCTTCGAGCAAAACCAGAATCGTGAACGCGCCGAAAATCTGTGGCCACAATCCGAAACGCGAAAAGCTGCCCAGCATCAAGGTCGCATATCCCGCCATAGCAACGGCAACGCAGATGGCGATCCATGAGAACCGTTGGTGCAGTTCTTCGATCAGTTCACCTTCAGTAAACCCCTCCGCCTCGGCAATCGCAGACCTGTTTTGCAACAGCTCTCCGGTCGGAATGGCCTCAAGGCTGCGTTCCGTCATTCTGTTGGTATTGGTCAGTCCCGAGATGTCGTAAGACGCATCCTCGAACAACGTCGATGACAACGTACGGCCCTGCTGATCCAGACGCAGCGCCACGCCATCCACCATGACAAGGTGAATCCCCAAGCCGTTGTTAACCAGATAGGCGGTCTTGCTGGAATAACTGACAGGGCTTGTTTCGTCGCGTCGGTCAGACACAAATACTTCGTGCAAGGTACCGTCCAGATCAATTTGCCCGATATACACGGTGACGCCATAGGCGGGATGCAGAAACTCACCTTCATTCAAAAGCTGCGCTGTGACGTCACCGGCAACTTCGGCCTGGCGGCGCTCCAACTGTTCAACCGAAGCGGGGCGCAGGAAAATACTGATGGAGGCCATCATTGCTCCGGCAACTAATCCGAACAGGAACACGGCGCGCGCCAGCCGCCAGGGGCTGGATCCTGTCGCCAACATCACCGTCAGTTCGCTTTCGCGGCTCAAGCGGTTTGTCGCGTAGACGGCGGCGGCAAAGACAGCCATCGGCATGACAGTGCGGATCAGAGTCGGCAACGTAAGCGCCGTGAACTCAAGGAACACAACAGCCGACTGGCCGCCGCTGATTACGCGATCAAACAGGCTGACAGATCGGGTAATCCAAAAGACACCCACCAGAACCAGGGTGAAAAAGCCGAATAGAATCAGCAATTGCCGCAGGAAATATCCATCGAAACGCGACATGTATCCTCATTCGACCATTGGGTGTTCAGCCGGACAATATGCCAATCAACAGGACGAGGAAACCGCAATGCTGGCGATTTGTCGAAATTGCCACGTTATCGTTCAAGTGTTTGAGGAAATGGCAGGGGCAGCAGGGTTCGAACCCGCGACCTACGGTTTTGGAGACCGTCGCTCTACCAACTGAGCTATACCCCTAAGGTGCGCCTCAGATATGACAGCCGCGCGGCGGACTCAAGAGGCTTTTTAAGATTCCGCCACTCAAACAGCAGATGACAAACAAGTTGCGCGCCGCGTCGAGTTCTATAAGACACGTTTTGCCCAACAGAAGGACCCCGCCTGTGAGTATTCGCAAGAAGATTGCCGACAGTGAAGCCGTCTTGAACTGGGTTGCGCGGCGCATTGCCTGGTATATCAGGCTGGTCAATCGCAATACGGAATGGCAGCGCATCGGGTATGAAGAGCTGGATCAACTGGCGGCCCAAGGCGAGCCGGTTATCGTTGTGCTTTGGCACCAGCGGCTAGCGCAATCCCCGTATTTCTACCCGTTGGACAAGGGCCGCATCTGTTCGATCACATCCTCTGCACGGGCCGGCAGCATGGTGGGCCGCGTTCAAAAGCTGTTCGGCATGGATACCATTGCCATGACCAGCAAACACAAAAGCAACGTCGCCGTATCGCGTGAAGTCATTGGGAAAGTCAAGCAGGGTATTTCAATAGGCATCGCAGCCGACGGCCCCCGCGGGCCGGAACGGGTGCTGTCCACGGTGCCCCTGGTCTGGGCACGCACGACTGGAAAGCGGGTGTTCGGGATCACCTTCTCCGCACAACACGGACGCGAGGCTGGCACATGGGATAGGTTGCTCATGCCCCGCCCCTGGCGCAACAAAGGTGTGTTTGTTTGCCGCGAGTGGACTGAAACAGTGCCCCGCAAAGCGACCGAAGAGCAGATCGAAGAGCTTCGTCAAAGCCTTGAACAACACATGAATGACATAACGGCAGAAGCCGACCGCATGGTCGATCGCGAACCCTGGTCGCCTGCTTAACCGCCTCTGAGGCGCTGCATTAGATAAACTTCGGCGCCTTCCGGTATGGGTTCGGTGAGGCCTGTGGCAATGACCCGACCGTCAACAGCAATAGAAACGCCAGCATCTATTGGGGCCTGAAGCTGCGGGTGTACCCGCACCAGCTCTCTTAACAATTCACCTGTGGTCTTGGCCTCAACCTCGACCACTTGCTGGCCCCCGGTCAATGACCGGAGACCAGACCAAAGATGGACCTCAACCATTGTCCTTGAGCGCCGCCAGAATACGCGGCGGGGACATTGGCAGTTGCTTCATCCGAACACCTGCAGCGTTCGACACAGCATTGGCGATCGCGGCCAAAGGCGGCACGATGCCCGTTTCACCCACTCCGCGTACACCGAATGGGTGGCCGGGATTGGGTACTTCGACGATGACCGTGTCGATCATTGGCAAGTCACTTGCAACCGGGATGCGATAGTCGAGGAAGATCGAGTTTTGCAGGCGACCATCCTCGCCATAGATGTATTCCTCGTTCAGCGCCCAACCAATGCCCTGCGCTGCCCCGCCCTGGTACTGGCCTTCCACATAGGTTGGGTGGATGGCTTTACCGGCGTCCTGAATGACAGTGTAGCGGGTGATCGACGTTTTGCCGGTTTCAGGGTCAACCTCAGCATCGACGATATGGGTGCCGAATGACACGCCAGCGCCTTCGGGTGTCGCCTCAAAATGGCCCGAGATCGGACCGCCGGTGCGTCCCATTTTCGCTGTGATGTCAGCCAAAGGCATAGGATCGAAATCACCTGCGTTCGGGCCGGAAGGCACCGCGCAGCCGTTTTCCCATTTCACCGCTTCGACCGGAATATCCCATTTGGCCGCTGCGCGTTCGCACAGCTTTTCAACCGCATGCCGGGCGGCCTTGATCGTGGCCAAACCCGATGCGTAGGTCACACGCGAGCCGTGGCTGACATCGTTGTAACCCAAGGTGGCGGTATCCGCGACGGTGACACGGATATTTTCGTAAGGAATGCCAAGTACTTCGGCAGCCATCAGTGCCATCGACGCACGCGAGCCGCCAATATCCGGCGTTCCGACCATAACCTGCGCCGAGCCGTCCTCGGACAGAGCCAGAGTTACGGATGTCTCGCCCCCGTGGTTGAACCAGAAGCCGCAGGAAATTCCCCGCCCCTGCCCCGGCTTCAACGGCGCTGAATAATGCGGATGTGCCTTGGCCGCTTCGAGGGTTTCCACCAGCCCGATGCGTTCATACCGGGGGCCATAGCTGGCCTTGGTACCCTCATGCGCCGCGTTCTTCAAGCGCACGTCGACCGGATCCAAACCCAGCTTGTTGCACAATTCGTCAATAACGGACTCGACCGCAAACGCCCCCATCGGCGCACCCGGCGCACGATAAGCGGCTTGTTTCGGACGGTTGGCCATGACGTCATAGCCGATCTGTTTGACGTTCGTCAGGTTGTAGGCCGCAAACGCGCACATCGCGGTCATGTCACATGGCGCGCCGGGGAAGGCACCGCCCTGCAGGCGAAATTCGCCACGTGCCGCAGTAATTGTGCCGTCCTTCTTCATCCCGATCTTGACGTCCATAGACGCCGAAGCAGTCGGTCCGGTCGAGCGGAACACCTCGGACCGGGTCATCACGATCTTGACGGGGCGGTTTGCCTTACGGCTCAGCGCCAGCGCGACCGGTTCGATGAACACGGTAGTCTTGCCTCCAAAACCACCGCCAATCTCGGACGCTGTCACACGCAGTTGCGAGGTTTCGATACCCAGCAGTGCCGCACAGGTTTTCTGCGCGATCCAGTGACCTTGGGTGGTGCACCACAGCTCACCCTTGCCATCGGCGCCCAAAGACCCAAGGCAGGCGTGCGGCTCGATGTAACCCTGGTGCGTGGCCTCGGTGGTAAAGCTGTCTTCGATGACCAGATCGGCCTCGGCAAAGCCCGCGTCCACATCACCATGCCCACTTTCGTGATAGCGCACGACGTTCGGGTGCAAACCCTCAGGGACCGAGTAGTCCGCAGCGCCTTCGCGGATAACAGGCGCGTCCGAAGCCATCGCCTTGTCCACGTCGGTCACGTGCGGTAGGACCTCGTATTCAACCTCGATCAGCTTTAGCGCATCACGCGCCGCCAGCGCAGACGTTGCCGCCACTGCCGCTACGGCATGGCCATCATACAGGGCTTTTTCGCCTGCCATGACGTTTTCCAGCACGTTCCAGAACTCGCCCTCGAGACCCGGAAAGAACGGCACGTCTGCAAAATCGGCACGTGTAACGACAGCTTTGACGTCTTTGTGCGCCTCGGCTTTCGAGGTGTCGATTTTGACGATCCGCGCGTGCGCATGAGGCGAGCGCAGAATAGCGCCATGCAGCATACCCGGTGCCGAGATATCAGCGCCGAACTTGGCGCGGCCCGTGACCTTGTCCAAACCGTCGGGACGGTCGGGGCGCGTGCCTATAAAATTGAATTCAGTTTTGCGATCGTCCAAAGCCATTATGACGCCTCCCGCATCTCAGCCGCCGTATCCATCACGGCGCGAATGATCTTGTCATAGCCGGTGCAGCGGCACAGGTTGCCTGCCAGCCAGTACCGGGTTTCTTCTTCGGTCGGGTTCGGGTTCTTTTCCAGCAACGACTTTGCCGCCACCAAAATACCCGGAGTGCAGATGCCGCATTGCAGAGCGGCATATTCGATCATCTTCTTCTGCAACGGATGCAGAACATCACCATCTGCAATCCCTTCAACGGTTTCGATCTGCTTTCCGTCGGCCTCGACGCCCAGCATCAGGCACGAACAGACCAGACGGCCGTCGACGGTAACCGAACAGGCACCGCAATCGCCGGTACCGCAGCCCTCTTTCGCGCCTGTCAGGTTCAGCTTGTCACGCAGACAATCCAGCAGCGTTTCGCGGGGGTCGCACAGATATTCGACACTGTCCCCGTTCACAGTCGTAGATACGTGGAGCTTGCTCATACTTCTTCTCCCTTTGCGCGGGCATATGCGATCTTGGCAGCGCGCTTGGCCAGAACACCAGCGACTTCGGTGCGGAATTCGATCGTACCACGCTTGTCGTCGATTGGGTTGCATGCAGCCGACGCAGCCGTGGCCAAAGCATCCAGGGCAGCATCGTCCAGCGTTGTGCCGATAATGGCCTTGGCGCAATCTTCGACAAGCAAAACGGTTGGTGCGACCGCACCCAAAGACACACGTGCCTCGGTGACCGTGTCACCGTCCAGCCGCAGGTTCACACCGACGCCGACAACGGCAATGTCCATCTCGGTGCGCGGAATAAAACGCAGGTATGCGTCGCCACCATTCGCGCCACGTGCGGGGATATTTACGGCGGAAATCACCTCACCCTTGGAAAGTGACGTTTTTCCCGGGCCGGTCGGGACATCCTCGACCGCGATCTCGCGGGTGCCCTCCGGACCGGTAACCGTCACGGTCACGCCCGCAGCTACCATTGCCGGGACCGAGTCCGCTGCCGGAGAGCCGTTGCACAGGTTGCCGGTCAAAGTGGCGCGGCCCTGAACCTGGGTCGACCCGATCAGATCCATAGCCTCGACCACACCGGGCCAGTCACTGCCAAGCTCGGGATACTCGCTCATTTCAGCACCGGTCGCAGCGACGCCCAGCGTCCAGCTGCCATCGGCATTGCGCGCTATATCACGCACACCATCAATTTTTTTAATGTCAATCAGCGTGTCTGGTGTAACCAGCTCTGATCGCAGCTGGACCAGGACATCGGTGCCGCCGGCCAGAAACCGCGTTACGCCCGTTGCGTTTGCAGCCAGTGCCGAGGCTTCGGCAAAACTGGCGGGGCTGTGGTAGTTCATGAAAGAGTCCTCGCGCCTGTTGATCAGGATTCACTGGGTTCGCGCGAAAACTAATGCAGCAACCCCGTCGCGTCCATGCCTCTGAGCGACGAAAATGCAATTCTTGCATGTCGTTTTTAGGTGACCGTTCATAGGTCCAGCTCAATTATTCCATCCACTTCCGCCGCGCGGCTTTGGCACAGGATCATGGCCCCTTCGCGCTGTTGATTGGAAAGAACAAAATCCCTGTGTTCCACCGCGCCGGATACCAAACCGCATTTGCACACACCGCAGATGCCGTCCGCGCATTTCACGTCAACGTGAATACCTGCCTCGTTCAACACTTCGGCGGCGTCTTTGTCTGCAGGTACGTGCAATTCCCGGCCTGATCGCACCAATCGAATAGTGAAAGGGTGATTCTCATATTCGGGTTGTTCGGGAACCGAAAAATACTCCAAATGCCGCGCCTCTTCGGGAAATCCCTGCGCCTCGGCTGCTTGGATCACGCCGTCCATGTACCGCTCGGGGCCGCAGGTGTAGACATGCCAACCGTTTTGATAGCCGGACAGAATGGCGTTCAGATCGGCGCGCGTTCCCTCGTCGGAAAAATGATAGTGCACGTGATCGGACCAAGGCATCTTTGCCAAGTCATCCAGATACCCGGCCGTGTTACGCGTACTGACGGAATAGTGCAGTTGGAACGGTTTGCCCAATGCGTGCAGCCGATGCGCAAAAGCTATCATGGGGGTAATACCGATACCGCCGCCCATCAAGAAGGTCTTGGTCGCGGTCTCGTCCAGCTCAAAATGGTTGATCGGTTTCGAGATGAAAACCTTGCGCCCCTCATTGAAAATCCGGTGCAACAAGGCAGAACCGCCGCGCCCTTCGTCCTCGCGCAGTACGCCGATCTGATAGGTCATAGGATCGGCAGGATCACCCGACATCGAATATTGACGCAGGAATTCCGGCGCGACCAGCACGTCCAGATGCGCGCCCGCCGTCCATTCGGGTAAGGCCGCACCGTCGAGTGTCGCGAATTCGTACTTGGTCACATCGGCGGTCATCTTGTCGACCTTGGTCAGTTCCACGCGCATCACCGGGGCATCGCCTGCAATTGTATAGCGATGGATCACCGACAGATCGCCTGCGGCTTTGCGCGCCTTGTATTCATCTGCTGTGACCATGGCCTGATAGGCTGCGATCCCGGCCTCTCGGTCCATGGCAAAGGGATAGGGCCAGGGGTGGGGGGCCAAATAGGCGGGGTAAACCGCCAGCGTCTGGTCCTCGTATTTCAGGTCGAGATCAGTTTGCAGATCACGTCGGTTCAAAGGATGCTTTGAGGGGCGATAGGCGCCGTCCGCCTGCAACTCAAGGTCCCACCACCATTTCTTGACGTCGTTCAGGCCGCCATTGCCCATCATGTCGTCCAACTTTGCCAATGCGGGCGCGGATTGCGGGATGTTCATCGCAGCCCAGCGAAAGGGGCGCTCTTTGAACAGTCCTTCGAGGTTCCAGGGGCAGGTTTTCATGCACCGGCCGCACATCGCTCCTCCCGGAGTGGTCACGCGGTAGGTTGCACATTTCTGGCTGTCGGATTTCCAGATCTCATAGCCGTTGAACATCAGCTTGGGCCCGGCGGTTATCGCACCTGACGGGCATTCGCGGGCACATTTGTTGCAGCTTTCGCAAAAGGTCTGCAGCCCGAAATCAATCGGTTTGTCATGATCCATCGGCATATCGGTGGTCACCGCACCGGACTTAAGACGTGGCCCGAGATACGGGTTCAGGATGACTTCGCCGATCCGGCTGACCTCTCCCAGCCCCGACAACAAAAGCAGCGGAGGTTGCAAGACCTCTCCGTCCATCACCGTATGGGCCTTGGCCTTGTAGCCAAGATTGCGGATTTGCTGCGCGATCACCCCACCCAACAGAGAGAAACGCAAATAAGCGCGCATTGACTGGGCAACGCTGATCCAGTCATCGCCGCTGGCACCCTCCATCGTTTCATAACCCTGATCGATGATCATACTGATGGCCTGATCATGGGGCGGAACGATCTCTTCACCCGTGGCATCATGCGAATACCACGCCCAATCCGGACACCGGCTGAGACCTACGGCGTCAACCCCAAGGAAATACGTCGCCGCCTTAATGTTCGCCGCGTTGCGGGCCGCATCGCTTGGTGGCACCGCATCGGCGCTATCCCCGTCTTGCAACAATACAAACGCCCCCAACGCGCGGCGCTGGGCAAAGCTGGGCGCGGCCTTGCGTGCGTAATATCCGCCCTTTGCCGCGTCTTGCAGGTTTTTGCCCATATCCCCGAACTGAGCCCGCGCGAACATGTCCGCCCGCTTGGGGACACGGGCAACGTTTTCTTCGTCGATATATGTGGTCGGCGTCTCGACCCGCTTGAGCTTTTCAAACGGGTGGGCACCGTCGACGTAGCGGCGTTTGGCATATGGATCCCGGTTCAGCGCATTCTTGGCAAACCCAGCCCCCAACCACCACGCCGGGCCTTGCGTGCGAAACCAGGGTTGCTGTGCCATTGGCTGCAAGGGTTGATCATGTGCGATGGGCATCTCGGTCGTCACGGCGGCCAATCCGAAACGGGTCCCAAGCCAGGGGGAAACGACATCTCCACCCTCGACCGACGCCAGACCGGCAGCGACAGCCAGCTTGCCCAAGTCCACTTCTGACGAGGTCGCCGTATGTGCCCTCGCATCATAGCCCAGCAGACGGATATAATTGGCGATCACCACGGCATTCTCTGTGGCTAACAAGCAAGCGCGGTGATCCTGCGCATCGATAATCCAATCCGCCCCGGGTTCTGATGCATCCGGGTCGCGGTTGTGTTCATACAGAAAAACGATGGCATGCTTATGCACCTGCATTGGCCTTGGCGCGGCCTCCATGCTTTCTTTCAGGTCGGCCATGATCACGTCGATCCCCGACGCCAGCGTCTTGGTCTGACGCGTTTTCAGCGCATATGCCAAACGATCTATGTCAGGATTTCGGCGCGGTTCAGGCAAAAGCGCTTCAGGCGATAATGGGCCGCAACCGACCATCGAAGCATCGTTGAAATACCCGAAAGCTTTCAAATGGTTGGCGCGCTCTGCCGCATCCGGGGGGATCTCGGATTTGACAGGATTCACAAACCCGTCGCGGATCGCGTCCATCATCGCTTGGAACTCGCCCATGGCGTTGACAATACTCTCCGGCTGGTCCGGACGGTGAAAGCTGAGCGCAGGATCGGGCTTTGCCACAGACAAGTCGGGCATTGCCGTCTGGCGCGCCAGCCGTTCCAGCGGGTAAGGCCCCATATGAACCGGTCTGTTTTTATCCGAAAAAAAGCGAATACCCATTCCAAGCCCCTTGTTTGCGCCCTTCCCATAACCCGGCGTAGACACCGAAACCATTCATGAATAATCATAGATAATATGAACAAAACTGATTTTACCGAACTGGACGGCAAGGTTCTGCGAGTCTTCCTGGCGATACTCGAGGAAACCTCGGTCTCGAAAGCTGCGGACCGGCTTGGAGTTACGCAATCGGCCATCAGCCATACTTTGGCCAAATTGCGAAACGTTCTGGGCGACCCTTTGTTCGTGCGATCAGGTCAGGGGCTTACGCCCACCGAACGTGCTCTTTCCTTGAAAGATCCGGTGCAGCGCGTTTTGGACGGGATGCGGGCATTGACCGAAGACCGGCCCTTTGATCCGATGTCCGAAGAGATGCATATCCAGATCGCCACTAATGATATGCCGCGAGAGTTGATCTTTCCCAAGCTGTTGCGAACCACACGGGCAGAAGGCATCCGTTTGCAAATGGGTTTCATACCGTCCGGCGTACCAGACCCTGACTTGCTGCGCAGTGACCGCTGCCAGCTTATGCTGACACCGCTGCCGCCCGACGGGCCAGATATCTTTCAGAAACGATTGCTACAAAGTCCACTGATGGTCTTTTACGACGCCGCACAACGCGAGCCCCCGTCAGACTGGGCAACCTACTGTGCCGCAGACCATGTTGAGGTTCGGTTTTCAGACGGGCGCAGCTCACGCGCGGTGATGCGCGGCGTGGATCAAACGCAAATCCGACCACCGACCGTCACCTTGCCCCATTTCAACGCGATCCCGTCTTTTGTGTCTGGCAGCAACCTGATTTCAACCGACACCGCCCTGATGAAACATGGACCCTTGGCCGCACTAGACTGCGCGCCGCTACCCTTCGCGTGTGAACCGGTTTCGATCTATATGGTGTGGCACCAGCGTTCAGCGAATGACCCGGCCCATCGTTGGCTGCGCGAGCGGATCGAAGTGATCGCGGCCACACTTTAAATATCAGACACGCTCCATCAGGGCAGACAGTCGCGTGAAGATCAGAACCTTGCCTTGACCAAATGGGTCAGCGCGGCCCCTGTCTCGAAATAAGCGCGACGCAAGCCTGTCCAACTTTCGGTATGCGTAGACACTGCCGGGATTGGCAAAAGGTCTGGATCGTCATTCACTAGGCTAAGCGCAGTCAAACGCCCGAAAACAGTACCCGGCCCGATACCACGTCCGGAAAACCCGTGTACCGACAACCCGTTCGGGCCAATCTGTGTGATTTTCGGGATATGGTCCGAGGTCATTGCGATCCGTCCATGCCATCCCGGCATCAACGTTTGATCCCGCAGTTGCGGATAAAGCTCGGCCATCTTTCGCCGGGCCCAAGCGCTATGCGCGTTACTGCCAGCATGGCCCAGATCACCCATGGCACCGATGATGAACCGGCCCTCCTGATCCAACCGGAAAGATGTCATAATCAACCCGGTATCCCAGCACCCTTCGCCACCTGCAATAACGCTGGCGCGGAGATTATCGCTGAGTGGGGCAGTCGCGAACTGGAAGTAATACACAGGCACGTAGGCTGGCGCGTGATCCTTCAATCCCTGATGGTATGCGTTCGTTGCCTGTATCACAGATTTCGCACGCACTGTTCCTCCGGCTGCCTGGATAACCCAAACGCCTGCCTCCTGCCCCATTGTCAAAACCGGGCTTTGAGTAAAGACCTGCGCGCCCGCTTCGATTGCCGCACGCGCCAAACCACGCACATATCCAAGGGGCTGGATCGCACCGGCGCGAGGGTCGAAAAGGGACCCGTGAAAAACGCCGCTGCCGGTCCGCTGAGACGTCTGTTCCGCGGACAACAATTCCACCGGCGCACCCGCGGCGCTGAGCTGTAAAAACCGGCTTTTCAGGTCTGCCAGCCCTGCTGGCGAGTGGGCGCAATGCAGCGTTCCAGCCCGGGTCGGCTCGCAATCGATGTTGTGCCGGTCGATCAGTTCAAACACGTCCGATGGGGCCTGCCCGAGAAGGTCGATCAGACGGCTACCTGCATCCGCACCCAGATGTGACCTTATCTCATCGGGTGGTAACCAAAGCCCTGCATTGGCCAGACCGACATTGCGGCCAGAACCGCCGTACCCAATCTCCTGCGCTTCAAGCAAGGCAACGGTTGCGCCTGCTTCTGCCGCCGCCAACGCGGCGGAGCACCCTGTATAGCCGCCCCCAATTACCGCCAGATCGACCGCTAGGTCACCGGCCAACGGGGCGCAATCGACATGCTCGCGACAGGTTTCGCGCCAAAGGGATTGGTCATAGTCGGTCACTTAGGGCTCCTTAAAACCTTACCGCCATTGCGGCATCAACCGGTCGCAATCTTTCGCTGATCCTCTCGCCCCATCGCGATAAGGAAGGGTTGGGCTGCCTGCTGGGCCTGAAACATCTCTTTATCGCGCATCCCGCGCCAGTCTGCCAGAACCAGAGACTGCGCCACAGCGCCGCCCAAGGTGGCACCCGGTCCGGTTACAATAAACAAATCTGGCGCAAACTCGCGCGCGGCGATTTGTATCGCACGTGTGAAATCATAAGTTTCGGTCACCTGATGGCCCAAAGTATAGTCCCACAGGGCCTGCGTGTCAGTTGCACCGGGCCACCAGATTTTCCCACGACCATCCACCAAAGGACGGTCAGGTTGAGTAAACAATTCGGGCCCCAAAGCGGCCCGACCCTTGGCGGCAACGGGCACCTGAAGCGACGTGTGAAAGGCTGCATGGTTCGGCAATCGCATCGGAAAGCGATCCTGCACCACAGGCTGAGAGGCCTCGAACGCCTTCAGCCCGTTTTCATTTCCGGCCAGCACCAGCATTCCACCCAGATCAATGGACAAAGCCAGATCACACGCCTCTTTCGCGTTGATCCGCGCCACATCTTCCAGCAATTCGGCCTTACGCGCAGCGTTGTCTGCCCAATCGTCTTCTGTAAAGGGATAGACAAGCTGGCCACCGATCAGGTGCTTTTGCATCAGGGTGCCCATAGTATTCACCACGCGAAAACCGTTCTCGGGTGACACCGCCCCTCCGGCGGCCAGTGCGATATACCACCCCATAGAATTGCCCGTAACGGCGACAACTTCGATGTCTTCGGCCAGCGCTTGGGCATCTGCCAGCGATGCTGCGTAGATCAGGGGTGAGGCCACATCGCCGCGAGAATACGTGCTGACGGAAAACCGCTCGGCCCCGTCCAACTCAGTCACGGTTTCCTGACCATTTTCAAGACGAAGCGCATCAAAGCTGCGCAGCAGTTCGGCGCGGTTGGAATGATGGCGGCGCAGGTACCCCAGTTCCGGTTTGTTATACGTGCCGCGGCCAGGGCAGATAACGACGGCAGTGCGGGTCATGATCGACCTCCTGTCAGGGATAGTGCGGCTGACACGATGCCGTCCTTAGATGGCAAAGGCGCGGCATAGGCAGGACCTGTGGCGATAAAACTGTCCTCGGCCACAACGCGGGCGACCGGAGTTGCTGGGTTATCCTCGGTGAAGAACGTCATTAATGCTTCGGACTGGCTGCCGGTGCGACGGCATTCGTCGACGACCAGAATATGCGCGCACCCCTTGGTCGCGGCGCGCAGTGCGTCAACCGGCAGCGGCGCAAGCCATCGCATGTCGACGATCCGAACCTTCAGACCAGCCGCCTCAAGCTCGGGCAGAGCCTGCTTGGACAGGTAATGCCCATTGCCATAGGTAACAATTGCCAGATCTGCACCGTCGCCGTGCACGCCGACCTCGCCCAGTGGGATGCGTTGATCCCTGTCAGGATAGGTTGTCATCCAGGCTGCGTCCTGAGGTGCGTGCAGATCGCGCATTGGATAGAGCGCGATGGGTTCAAGAAACACCACGACGCGCTGTTCTTCACGCGCAAGACGCACGCATTCCCGCAACATCCGCGCTGCATCTGCGCCGGTCGAAGGGCAAGCAATAATCACGCCGGGAATATCCCGTAGAACAGCCAAAGAGTTGTCATTGTGAAAATGCCCACCGAACCCTTTCTGATAGCCTAGGCCCGCAATCCGAAGGACCATCGGGTTCGTGAATTGCCCGTTCGAGAAAAACGGCAGCGTAGCGGCCTCACCACGAATTTGGTCCTCGGCATTGTGAAGATAGGCAAGGAACTGAATTTCCGGGATCGGTACAAAACCATTATGCCCCATCCCGATTGCCAGACCCAGAATGGACTGCTCATCCAAAAGCGTGTCGATCACCCGGTCCGGTCCAAACCGCTGCTGCAGCTTTTGCGTCACCCCATAAACACCGCCCTTGCGGCCGACGTCTTCGCCCATGCAGACGATCTCACCGTGATCCAGCATCAGATCGGTCAATGCCCAGTTGATCAGGCGGCTCATGGGCTGAGGATCTTTCATCGCCCGCAGATCGCCCCCAAACGCCGCCGCCCGCGCCTCGGCACTGGGGCCGTTCGTGGGTTTGCAGTTGCGCTTGGGCGGTATCAAACTGGCCATCACATCCTTTGCATCAGCAAGATGCGGGCGAGAGGCGGCCTCGGCCGCGATACGGTCCATGCGGGCGCACGTATCGGTGTAGATCGTCAGCGCCTGGTCCGGTGTCAATGCCCCGGCTTGATCCAAAAGTCGAACGGAATGCAGCAATGGATCATTTGCCTCATCCGCCTCCACTTCGGATTTGGGCAAATAGGTTGTGGGAACATCTGCACCCGCATGACCGTATAACCGAACAGTTTTGAGGTGCAAAAACGCCGGTTTCCGGCGGGTCCTCACATAATCAGCGGCCTCTTTGGCGACAGCATAGGTTTCGAATATGTCCAGACCGTTGGCCTGAAAATACTTGATCCCCGGACGATGCTCCATCGAGGCCTGAATCCACCCTTTGGGTGTTTTGACGGAAATCCCGATCCCGTTGTCTTCACACACGAACAGCAACGGCAGAGGCGTGGATTGCACACTTGTCCAACCAGCTGTGTTGATGGCCCCCTGTGCCGTCGAATGGTTGGCCGACGCATCCCCGAACGAGCACATCGCAATCCCGTCTTCCGGCAACTCGCGGTGTTCAGGATCATGACGTCGCGCAGCCCCCAGCGAATAGGCCGCACCTACGGCCTTGGGCAAATGGCTTGCAATCGTCGAAGTCTGCGGCGGTATCATCAGCGCTTTGGACCCCAACACCTTGTGCCGCCCGCCCGAGGTCGGGTCTTCGCGGGAGCAAGCAAAGCTCAGCAGCATATCCCAGGCAATCTGTTGTCCGGGAACCTGCTCAGCCCGCGCGATCTGAAATGCGGCGTCGCGATAGTGCAAAAAGGCGATGTCGGTCGGGCGCAACGCATGTGCCACAGCGGCCATGCCTTCGTGCCCTGAAGAGCCGATCGTGTAGAACCCCTGCCCCGCCTTTTGCATTGCGCGACTGGTCCGATCCAATGCCCGGCTCAGGACCTGTGACCGAAACAGGGACACAGCTTCGGCATTGGACAACCCATCGCGTGGGCGGGCACCCGGCGGCAGATCGCCCTGCGCAACGCGGGTCAGGAAATTCTCGTGAACGATCTGAGCGCGATCCATTGGCGGCCTCTCTTACTTCAAACTGGCGGTCACATCGGCGATGCGGCGCATACCTTCTTGCAGGCTTTCCGTCGCGTAGGCAAAAGAAAGCCGCAAATGCCCCGACATGCCAAACGCGCGGCCCGGAACCAGTGCAACCCCCGTCTTTTCTAACAAAAAGCGGCAAAACTCATGATCTGTCGGCATTTTTTCGGGTGTTTTGGGGAAGACATAGAACGCTCCGTCCGGGACACTGCAATCCAGCCTTGCAGCGTTCAGACCCGCCACAACAAGATCACGCCGCGCGCGTATGGCATCGCGGCGCTCGTCCAGAATATCTTGCGGGCCGGTAATGGCCGCCAACGCCGCGGCCTGCGCAATGGAACAGGCACCTGAAGTGACTTGCCCTTGAACAGCGGCTATCGCCTTAATCAATGGCGCGGGTGCCACGCCCCAACCAATGCGCCATCCTGTCATTGAATAGGCCTTGGACACACCACTGACCGTCAAAACCCGATCGGCCAGTTCAGGCACAGCCGCGCCAAACGATGCGAAAGGCACATAGGACAGGTGCTGGTAAATCTCGTCAGAAATCACCCAGACCTGCGGGTGGTTCTGTAGTACCTGTCCCAGCGCCTGCAACTCGGATGCCGAATAAACTGCGCCAGTCGGATTGGATGGAGAATTCAGCAAAAGCCATCGCGTCCGCGGCGTAATCGCGGCCTCCAGCTGCGCGGGGGTCATCTTGAACCCTTGCGATGCCGGGCAACTTACGACGATCGGGATACCTCCGGCCAGTCGGATCATGTCCGCGTAGCTTGTCCAGAACGGCGCGGCGGTGATGACC
This sequence comes from Ruegeria sp. BG8, assembly GCF_056538325.1. Taxonomy (NCBI): domain Bacteria; kingdom Pseudomonadati; phylum Pseudomonadota; class Alphaproteobacteria; order Rhodobacterales; family Roseobacteraceae; genus Ruegeria; species Ruegeria sp. BG8. The sequence goes on from NZ_JBQFSZ010000010.1 coordinate 38,356, forward strand.
TCATCACCGGGATCAAGCGTCGCCATCATCGCGCCGGACAGAACCTGCTTCGCCCCGGTCGATACAATCACGTTTTCGGCCTGCACGCCCGCGTCTTGCGCAATGGCATTGCGCAATTGCGGTGTTCCCGCAGTCGCCGGGTACTTTGTCTGACCGCCCAGCGCGGCCTTATGTGCCGCTTCAACTACATGTTCCGGCGTTGGGAAATCAGGCTCGCCCGTGCTCAGCGCGATCACATCTGCACCCTGCGCCCTGAGACGGGCTGCGTGTTCCGAGATTTGAACGATTTCCGAAAGCTCAATCCCGCCAAGGCGGCTGGCCCTGCGAAAATCACTGCGGCTTTCAATTAATGTCATTGGTGCCCATCCCCAAACGCGAAACTGGCCCTTTGTATCGGTCTGGCGGATCGCAATTACCAGTGATATTCCGTCCGAAAGGTATGAGGATTTGTTATATGATCGCCCCGCGCCGCTTCCTGCCCTCTGTCCCGTCGCTGCTGGCGCTGGAAGCTGTAGACCGCTTAGGCAGCGCTTCGGCCGCTGCCGAGGAATTATCCCTGACCCAAAGCGCCATCAGCCGCCAACTCAAGGCAATGGAAGAGCAGTTGGGGGTCGAGTTGCTTCAGCGCACCCAGATGCGACTGCACCTTACACCGGCTGCCAGAGAATACGTGCAAGTCGCGCGCACCGCGTTACAGCAACTCGCGCAAGCGTCACTAAAGCTCAAGGCCAACCCGACCGGAGGGTCTCTGAACCTGTCAATTCTTCCGGCATTCGGGATGCATTGGCTCGCGCCGCGGCTCCGGGATTTCGCCCGCCGCCACCCTGAGGTGACAGTGAACCTGAACACGCGACTTAAGCCCTTTGACTTTGAGACCGAACTTTTTGATGCCGCCATTCATTTCGGCCGACGGGATTGGGCCGGCGTAAACTATCTGCCGATCATGCGCGAAGACGTATTGCCGGTTTGCGCCCCTGGGCTTTTGCCGAAGGACGCAGAGGACATGGATTGGTTGTTGAAAGCCCCTCTATTGCACCTAGAAACCCGACCCGACGCCTGGGAGCGCTGGTTCGCCGCTCAGGGACGGTACGTGTCTGGCATCCGTGGCATGCTGTTTGATCAGTTTTCGACAATGGGACAGGCTACGATCCACGGCTTGGGTGTCGCGCTCTTGCCAAGCTACCTCGTTGCAGATGATCTGCGGACCGGACGTTTGGTGGCTGCTTGGCAAGGGCCTGCCATCAGTTTGGGAGAGTTCTTTCTGGTTTGGCCCCAATCCCGCGCCGAATCTGAACCCCTGAAATCCTTCAAACACTGGCTGAAAGAGCAAGTGGCGCGCGGCCAAGAGACTTAGGTTTAGATATTTGTGGGAAAACTGCCCGGCCCAACGGAAGGAGATGTTTCGCCAGAAACATCGACGACGGGCGGGAGCGCTTTGGGGATTTTATGTGTCCAATGACCGAGCGATGAGTTCCTTCATGATCTCATTCGTTCCGCCATAGATCATTTGCACACGGGCATCTGCGTACAGACGCGCAATCGGATACTCCATCATGAACCCGTATCCACCAAATAGCTGAAGACACTCATGCATGACTTCGTTTTGCGCCTCAGAGCCCCAGTATTTCGCCATTGACGCGGTTGCCGCATCCAACGTTCCGGCTTCGAGCCGTGCGATGCAGTCGTTGACAAAGCTACGCAGCACCTCAGCTTTTGTCTTGCACTCAGCCAGCTTGAACCGGGTGTTCTGAAAGTCCATAACACGTTGCCCAAAGGCCTTGCGCTCTTGCGTGTATTTGACCGTTTCAGCGATGGCGAAATCAATTGCACCCAGCGCCCCTATCGCGATTGTCAAACGTTCCCAAGGCAGTTGTTTCATCATCTGATAAAAGCCCTGGCCTTCTTCCGGACCGATCAGGTTGGTCATTGGAACTTTGACGTCCTCAAAAAACAGCTCGGCCGTGTCGTTTGCCTTCATGCCCAACTTTTTGAGGTTGCGACCCTTGCGAAATCCTTCAGCGCCTTTCGTTTCGACGGCAACCAAAGACACGCCCTTAGACCCTAAGGTTTTATCCGTCTTTGCTGCCACAAGGATCAAGTCAGCGGATTGGCCGTTGGTGATGAAGATTTTCGAGCCATTCAACCGATAAGAATTTCCATCCTTTTCCGCTGCCGTCCGGATCGACTGAACGTCGGAACCAGTCCCCGGCTCGGTCATGGCAAGCGCACCAACTATCTCACCCGTGGCCAGTTTGGGTAACCACTTTTGCTTTTGGTCCTCGCTTCCGTATGCGGTGATGTAATGCGTGACGATCGACTGGATGGCATATCCCCAGCCAGAGTCGCCCCTCGACGCCTGCGCGTACATCGTGACGGCATCAAACCCGATGTCGCCGCCGACACCGCCATACTCTTCTGGGATGGCACCGGCCATCAGCCCCATTTCACCAGCCTTGTGCCAAAACGCACGATCCACAACGCCAGCTTCGTTCCAACGCTCGATATTTGGCGTCAGTTCATCATCCATGAAGCGGTGCGCCATCTCGGCAAACATCTGGTGCTCTTCCGTCACCCAGTTGGCGGTTGTGGTAAACAGAGACATCTCGCGTCCTCCCGATTCAAGTTTCGGTAAGGGTAGCTGTGGTGTTGATCCATTCCAATGCGCGGACGCGGTTGCAACGCAACGTCTTTTTCGATCAACCGGCGTTAGCCCATCAGCGCATTGTCCAAAAGAACCTGTGCCGCGGCCTTCGCGTCGCGCGCGGGGCCGCAATTATCGATCAGAACCGCCGTCACGATGGCCCCTTCCATCAGAAGAAGAAGCTGACAGCCCAACTGGTCAGGATCCTTTGCGCCAGCCTTTCGGGCCGTCTTGACGAGGTATTCCAAAAAGACGCGCTTATGTTCGGCGGCCTGGGCGTGGATCGGGTGGTCCTTGTCCTGATACTCAGCCCCCGCCTTGATGAACATGCACCCGCGATATCCGTCTTCCTCAAACCATTCTGCCAATGCGTCAAAGCCCGCAATCAGCTGCTGGGCAGGTGTGTCGGCAAGCGCATCAACCCTCTCGAAGAACCATGCGCTGAACGTATCGTCCCGCAGGCGCAAAGCGGCAAGGATCAGGTCTTCCTTGGTGCGAAAGTGCTTGTACATCGACGTTTTCGACACGCCTGTTTCCGTGACCAGCTTATCCATACCGGTCGAATGAAACCCATCGCGGTAAAAGACCTGCAATGCGTTCCGGACAAGCTCATCACGTTTGTTTGGGCGCATGTTCGGCTCCTGAATGTACTGATCAGTACATAATATCCTAACGCTCAACTCACAAGTTTCAGCGCCGCAATCTGCAAAAAGATGCATCAAAAATGAGTGTTCTGGGACACAGCGTCTTTTTTTCAACCCGAGACTTGCAAAAGTTTACCGATCGGTACATGATCAATTCAAGGTGTACCGATCTGTAAATAACGGAGCTTGTCAATGCGACGCCACAGCAGCCCAATACCACCTCAGTACGTCCCCATTTTATTATCTTTGGCAATTTTTGCCGCCACTTTGATCTGAAAGGCACCGTATGAGCCGTCCCCCTCTGCCCCCCTTCACTGAAGAAACAGCCATCCAAAAAGTGCGTATGGCCGAAAACGGCTGGAACAGCCGCGATCCTGATGTTGTGACGCCTGCCTATACCGAAGATAGCACGTGGCGAAATCGGGCAGAATTCATTTCGGGTCACGCAGACATCCACGCCTTCCTGACGCGCAAATGGAACAAAGAACTGGATTATCGGTTGATCAAAGAGCTTTGGGCCTTTTCCGGAAACAGGATCGCCGTGCGCTACGCCTATGAGTGGCACGACGACAGCGGAAAGTGGTTCCGGTCTTACGGCAATGAGAACTGGGAATTCGCGGAAGACGGCCGCATGGCAAAACGTCACGCGTCTTTGAATGATTTGCCGATTGCCGAAGAAGACCGCCTGTTCCATTGGCCGCACGGCCCACGCCCGGATGACCATCCCGGTCTTTCTGATCTGGGTCTCTAGAAACTCACCATGCCGCGCGCTTTTTCAAAACTGTCTTTCACGCCGACCGTGCTTGCCCATCAAGAGCGAATGGGGTCGGCCAAGACCTATGCCAAGTTTATCGAAGGCGGCCCCCTTCAAGGTCACGAGATCGGCGCGGAAGAGAAAGCATTTATTGAAGCGCGTGATGGTTTCTACCAGTCCAGTGTGTCGGAAACCGGTTGGCCGTATGTGCAATTTCGCGGTGGACCCATTGGGTTTTTGAAAGTCCTGGGCCCGCAAACACTCGGGTACGCGGATTTCTCTGGTAACAAACAGTACATTTCGCGCGGCAATCTGGACACCAATGACCGGGTTGCGATGATCCTGATGGATTATGCGAACCAGCGCCGCCTGAAAATTCTGGGCCGGGTCACGTTCACTGAAGGTGAGGCTGCAGCAGCCAGCCTCTATCCTGATGGGGCCGAGGCGGCGGCGGAACGCGCCGTGATCATTCGTGTCGAGGGGCTGGATTGGAACTGTCCCCGACACATCACCCCCCGTTATTCCGAGGCCGAATTGCGCCCACACCTGAACACGCTGGGCCAGCAATTGGCGCAGCTGCAGGTGGAAAATGAACAATTGAAGCGAAAGCTGGCTGAAAAATCCTGAATGGCACATTGCCCGGCCAATTATCTGTAAACGGAAAACAAAATGCGACGTTCGACGATTAACATTGCAGGTCTTTTCGTAATCGGTCTGGTGCTGTTTGTCGTGGCGTTGGTATTCGCGTTTTTCGCTTCCCCCGAAGCTGTTCGCAGCACACCACCTGGCGTTTACAACTCGCTTTTGCTGGAAATGTTGCGGGACCAATAACCGAATTTGCAACGCTGGTATGCGTGAAAACGCACCCTTTCCCCTTGACCTTCCCGTGACTGGAACCCCCATAAACAGAACAGTTGCACAGCGGGATGAGTCGGATGGAAAACCCTCAATCGACGCAATTGAAAATAACGGGAATGGGCTGCGCGTCGTGTGTTGGGCGCGTTGAAACTGCTTTGCGCGGTGTACCGGGCGTTGCAGAAGCATCCGTGAATTTTGCCACCGAAACCGCCCTTGTGAAATATGACGGTCCGCTCGGCGCTTTGACGGACGCGCTGGATGTCGCGGGTTATCCGGCTGCGACCACCGAGACGACCTTAAAGATTGACGGGCTGAGCTGCGCCTCGTGCGTGGCGCGGCTGGAACGCGCGCTGATGGCAGCACCGGCCGTGGTCAGTGCCCAGGTGAACCTTGCCACGGAAACCGCAACGATCCGCTTTATCGACGCGGCAACCGATCCGCTGGAACTCGCCACGCTTTGCACAGACACAGGTTATCCAGCGCACGTCGCGCAAGCAGATGATCCAAACTCAGAAAAAACCCAAGAGGCGAGATCTCTGGCCCGCACGACGCTCGTCGCGGCCGTTCTGGCCCTGCCCGTATTCGTTTTGGAAATGGGCGGGCATATGGTCCCGGCCTTTCATCACTGGATACACGCAACCATCGGTATGCAAGCCAGTTATCTGATCCAGTTTGCGCTGACCACTGCATTGCTGATTGGACCGGGGCGGGTCTTTTACCGCAAGGGGATCCCCGCCCTGCTGAAAGGTGCGCCGGATATGAATGCGTTGGTCGCGATCGGTACGGGTGCAGCCTATTTGTTTTCTGTGACATCCACCTTCGCGCCCAAGCTTTTGCCTGAAGGCAGCGCAAACGTGTATTTCGAAGCCGCTTCGGTCATCGTGGTGCTGATCCTTTTGGGGCGCGTGATGGAGGCGCGGGCCAAAGGGCGCACCGGCGCTGCAATTCGCAAGCTTGTCGGGCTGCAACCCAAGACCGCTCGGGTTGAACGGGGCGACACGACAGTCGACCAGCCGATCGCCGAGATCAGAGTTGGTGACATCATTCAGGTCCGTCCAGGAGAACGTTTGCCCGTCGACGGTGAGGTTCTGGACGGCACCTCATATGTCGATGAAAGCATGATCAGCGGTGAGCCTGTGCCTGTGGGCAAAGCCCCCAAGGCTCAGGTCGTCGGCGGCACGGTGAACGGAACGGGGGCGCTGCGCATTCGTGCCACACGCGTCGGGGCCGATACCGTTCTGGCTCAGGTGATCCGAATGGTAGAACAGGCGCAGGGGGCTAAACTGCCTATTCAGGCGATGGTCGACCGGATTACGGCGTGGTTCGTCCCCGCAGTGATCGGAGTAGCGTTGCTGACGATAGCAGTCTGGCTTTTGTTCGGCCCAGCGCCCGCACTGCCGATGGCGATGGTGACAGGGGTCTCTGTCCTGATTATCGCCTGCCCATGCGCCATGGGGTTGGCAACCCCCACGTCGATCATGGTCGGAACCGGACGCGCCGCTGAGTTGGGTGTGCTGTTCCGCAAAGGCGATGCTTTGCAACAGCTGCAGCAGGCCAAAATCATCGCCTTGGACAAAACCGGCACGCTGACCATGGGCCGCCCCGAGTTAGAAAGCATCACGACAACCAACGGATTTGACCGTGACACCGTGCTCCGCCTGGCAGCAGCGGTCGAGTCCCGCTCTGAACATCCTATTGCTTCGGCTATTACCCGCGCCGGTCCATCGGCGTTGCCTGACCTTGCAGATTTTCAGTCTCTGACCGGGCTCGGTGTGCAGGCCATGACAGCAGGGCATGCGGTATTGATCGGGTCTTCCCGTCTGATGGAGAAAAACCAGATTGACCTATCCGACTTGAGCGCCGAGGCCGAGCTAAGGGCAACCGAAGGTGCAACGCCGCTGTTTGTCGCGATCGACGGACAGGCCGCAGCCCTGTTGGCGGTATCAGACCCGGTCAAACCCGGAACCGCTGAGGCTTTGGCCGAGCTGCACAGTATGGGGCTGACGCTGGCGATGATCACAGGCGACAATGCCCGCACAGCGCAGGCTTTGGCGCAAAAACTGGGCATCGACCACGTCACTGCCGAAGTCCTTCCCGACGGAAAACTGGCAGCGATAAACACCCTACGCGATCAGCACGGGGCGCTGGCTTTTGTGGGTGACGGCATCAACGATGCCCCAGCACTGGCAGCCGCTGATACAGGTATTGCCATCGGTACCGGGACGGATGTCGCAATTGAAACGGCAGATGTTGTGTTGATGTCGGGCGATTTGCGGGGGGTAATCAATGCGGTTGAGATCAGCCGCAGGACGATGCGCAACATTCATCAGAACCTGGGCTGGGCCTTTGGATATAATGCGTTGCTGATCCCAGTGGCAGCTGGCGTTCTTTATCCGTTTGGAGGACCGCTTTTGTCCCCGGCGCTTGCTGCTGGTGCGATGGCACTGTCCAGCGTGTTTGTCGTATCCAACGCATTGCGCCTGCGCCGCGTTCGCACTCGCTTTCACCTGACTGAAAAAGCCCCTGCGCCACAGGCGGTGCCGGCATGAATATCGGAGACGTATCGACACAGACCGGACTGCCCGCGAAAACCATCCGCTATTATGAAGACATTGGCCTGATCAAACCTTTGCGAGATGACAATGGCTATCGCCGGTTTCGCAGTCAGGATCTGCACAAACTGAATTTTCTGGGCCGGGCCCGGGCGCTGGGTTTTACGATCGAGGATTGCCGAACCCTGATGGCGCTTTACGAGGATGAAACCCGCGCCAGCGCTGATGTTAAAAAGGTTGCACGGGCTCACATGGCGCAGATCGAGGCAAAGATCGCGGATCTGAACGCCATGCGAGACACCTTGGGGCATTTGATTGAAGCCTGCGCGGGCGATGATCGCCCTGACTGCCCCATCCTGCGGGATTTGGGCGGCAAGCCGTGACATGGGGTTGCCCTTTGGGCGCAGCTTTGGTTTGTCAGTGCTGAACATCCCGGCCTGCTGCACTAGATAAGGTCCGGACAGCAGAGAGGATCTTAACTATGGCAAAAGTCGCATTCCTGGGCCTGGGGGTCATGGGCTATCCGATGGCCGGACACCTGCAGGCCGCAGGTCACCAAGTCACCGTCTACAACAGAACCACGGCAAAGGCCGAAGCCTGGGTTGCGCAGCATGGCGGCGCAATGGCAGCAACGCCGCGCGCAGCGGCCGAAGGCGCAGAGTTTGTGATGGCCTGCGTTGGAAATGACGACGATCTGCGCATGGTTTGCACAGGAGACGACGGAGCGTTTCCGGGCATGTCAGACGGCGCGATCTTTGTCGACCACACGACCGTTTCTGCAAAAGTCACGAGCGAGCTGTACGAGGCCGGCAAAGCCGCTGGCGTCGCTTTCGTTGACGCTCCGATCTCGGGCGGTCAGGCGGGGGCCGAAAACGGCGTTCTGTCGATCATGTGTGGTGGGGATCAGGCGTCCTATGACGCCGCAGAGCCGGTCATGCAGGTTTATTCCAAGATCTGCCGCCGGATCGGGGAAAGCGGTGCGGGACAAATGACCAAAATGTGCAACCAGATTGCCATTGCCGGGCTTGTTCAGGGCTTGAGCGAAGCGCTGCATTTTGCCGAAAAAGCAGGATTGGACGGACGTGCGGTCGTCGAGGTCATCAGCCAGGGTGCGGCTGGCAGTTGGCAGATGACAAATCGGTATGAAACTATGCTGGACGATCATTTCGATCACGGTTTTGCTGTCGATTGGATGCGCAAGGATCTGGGTATTTGCCTGAATACGGCGAACGAAACGGGTGCCTCACTGCCCGTGACTGCGTTGGTCGATCAGTTCTACAAAGATGTGCAAAAACTGGGCGGCGGTCGGTGGGACACATCCTCGCTGATCAAACGCTTGCGCGCGCTGGACTAAGGGTAAGGGGGCTGTCTGCCCCCTCTTGGCCCGTTGGGCCAATTCACCCCCGAGGATATTTTTGGCCAGATGAAGAGGATCCCGCGTCTGACGGGACAGGATTTTGAATGGATGACGTAATGGCGTTCTGGGCGGATTTGGTGCGGCAGCGCTGGGGGTTGGACGCATCGCTGACCCGCCTGGATGGCGAATATGATCTGAACTTTCTGGTTCAGGCGACCAACGGGCAGGATTACGTTCTGAAAGTTATGCGTCCGGGCTGTTCGGTTGAATTGGTGGATATGCAGATTAAGGCATTGAACCACATCGCGTCTGAGGCGCCTGGATTGCCGTTTCCGAAAGTTATTGCGGACTTGAGCGGGCTCGAACTGCCGGAGATTGCGGACCCGCAAGGGCGGCCTCGGCTGGCTTGGATGCTGGAGCGGTTGCCGGGGCAATGCTATGCCACAATTGCACCGAAGTCGGCTGAATTGATCCTGAAGCTGGGTCGCGTTCTGGGCGCGACAGATCGGGTTTTGGAGTCCTTTAGCCACGATTGTTTGCACCGCGCGGATTTCAAATGGGATTTGATGCAAGCGCATTGGATCGCCGATCGATTGGATGCGATTACTGACCCTGCGCGCCGCGCTTTGCTGGTGGATATCTGCGCGCAGTTTCAGGCGCATTCGAAGGCACTGGCCGGTCTGCCCAAACAGGCGATCCACAATGATGCAAACGACTATAACATTCTGGTCGAAGGTGCGTTGGATCAGCGTCAGAGCATTTCGGGCTTGATCGATCTGGGGGATATGTGCGTCGCACCGCGCGTTTGCGATTTGGCGATAGCGGGGGCCTATGTAGTTCTGGACCACCCAAACCCAGAGAAAGCGCTGGCAGAATTGGTCCGTGGATACCATGCCGCCAATCGGTTAAAGGCAGAAGAGGTCGATTTGATCTGGCCGTTGCTGCGCATGCGCTTGGCAGTTTCTGTAGTCAATTCGACCTTGATGGCCACCGAGAACCCTGATGATCCTTACATCACTATCAGCCAGGCACCCGCATGGCGCTTTCTTGAAAATGTAAACATCAATGGCGGGCTAATGCCTGCCCGCTTGCGCGTTGCATGCGGGCTGCCCGTCACAGACGGGGCGGCGCGTGTCCAAACCTATCTGTCAGAACACCGGGGCGCGTTTGCGCCAATGTTCGATAGGGATCTCAGCGATGCCCCGATGGGGTCGCTGTCAGTGGAAAACTGTGTTTGGCCTCAAAATCCGTTCCACATGCCTCTAGCCGAGGCTGCCCGTGTGGGCGAAGAACATGGTGAGGGGTTTTGGTTGGGTTACTACAATGAACCACGCCTGATTTACGCCGAACCGGGGTTTCGCAAGGGTCCTTGGAAGGCCTCTGATCGGCGTACCGTGCATCTGGCGGTCGATGTTTTCGCCTCCGCAGGTACAGTATTGCACGCCCCCATGAGCGGGCGGGTCGAAGCCGTCGAAAACCGGGATGCACATCTTGATTACGGTGGCGTCATTATTTTGCACCATGAAACGCCCGAAGGGGATGCGTTTTACACGCTCTTTGGTCATCTGGATCCGGAAGTCTGCGACCGATTGAAACCCGGCGATCCGGTAGCACAGGGTGCGGCTTTTGGGCGTCTGGGAGACGCCATGCAAAACGGCGGCTGGGCACCGCATGTTCATTTCCAACTGGCCATGACCACAGACGGAATGCAGGCCGATTGGCCCGGCGTAGGTGACCCCGACGAGATGGAGTTGTGGAACGCGATTTGCCCGAACCCAGCTGCGTTGCTGAACCTGCCGGATGACAAGGTGTGCTACCAACCCACCGACAAGCAAGCAATCGCGCAGGGTCGCAAAGCCCATTTTGGCGGCAATCTCAGCCTGACCTATGACGACCCGGTGATGTTGGTGCGTGGGTGGAAGCACCACTTGTTTGATGAGTGGGGTCGCCCTTACCTGGATGCCTACAACAATGTTCCGCATGTGGGCCATGCGCATCCGCGTATTCAGGCCGTTGCTGCGGATCAGCTGAAGCGGATGAACTCAAACACCCGGTACTTACACCCAGCACAGACGGCCTTTGCCGAGAAAGTACTCTCTAAGTTTCCAGACCCATTCGAGGTTTGCTTTTTCGTCAATTCGGGGACCGAGGCAAACGAATTGGCGCTGCGTTTGGCCCGCGCCCATACCGGGGCCAAGGGCATTGTCACCCCTGATCACGGGTATCACGGCAACACCAATGCAGCCGTCGCGATTTCGGCGTACAAGTTCAACAAACCCGGTGGCGTTGGACAGGCTGACTGGGTCGAACTGGTAGAAGTGGCTGATGACTATCGCGGCTCTTTCAAGCGTGATGACCCCGAACGCGCGCGAAAATACGCAGACCTTGTCGATCCTGCCATCACGGCTTTGCTGGACAAGAGTCAGGGCCTGGCCGGATTCATCGCCGAAACCTTTCCTTCCGTTGGTGGTCAGATTATTCCGCCCAAGGGCTACCTGCCTGCGGTCTACGAGAAAATCCGCGCTGCGGGCGGGGTTTGCATTGCCGACGAGGTTCAGACCGGACTGGGACGTCTGGGCGACTATTACTTTGGTTTTGAGCACCAAGGCGCGGTACCGGATATCGTTGTGCTGGGTAAGCCGATTGGCAACGGGCATCCATTGGGGGCCGTGGTTACAACCAAGGAAATTGCCCAAAGCTTTGACAATGGGATCGAGTTCTTTTCGACCTTTGGGGGGTCAACTCTGTCCTGTCGGATCGGCAAGGAAGTTCTGGATATCGTCGATGATGAGGGGTTGCAGGACAACGCTCGCACGATGGGCAACCGCTTGATGGATGGCTTACGCCAGATCGAAACGGAATTCAGGTGCGTCGGCGATGTGCGCGGGATGGGGCTGTTTCTTGGGGTTGAACTGATCAACCCGGATGGGTCCGAAGGCACCGAGATTTGCAAATACGTCAAAAACAGAATGCGTGATTATCGAATTCTGATTGGCAGCGAAGGTCCAAAAGACAATATCCTGAAGATCCGCCCTCCTTTGACCATTGAGGCCGATGATGTGGACATGATCCTGTGGGCCCTGCGCAGTGTTCTGACAGAAGTTGGCGATTACGCCCCTGCCCCTGATTGCGACCACACGCATCACCACGCCGGATGCGGATGTTGCTAAAGGAACAAAGCCCGGACTGAATGCCCGGGCTTTGAACCTGCTCGACCGTTAATGAAGCACTGCCGAGGGGGATTTATGTCCGGTACTGGGAACCGGCAGCGATACCGTCATTCTGCGCAGTGCCAACCCTAACTCTTCGGACAAAGAGGCAAGTGCTGGTGCAAAGTCGGGGCGCACAATCAGCGAAGCCATCATCATCGCATCTTCGCGTGCGCCTTCGGACGCAGCCGCGATCATCTGAGCAAAACAGTTCTCGTCCGCACCGAGGCAGGAACACCCCAATCCGTGACGGATCAAAGGACGCCGCCCGTGATGTGCACATAAGGAACACAACCGGTCCAAGGTCAGCATGGCCAAGCGCCCTTGATCTGTGCCCAACGCTATCTCGAAATCACTGGCAGCATCCGCCCGCGCCTGCGCACCATCGCTCCATAGCCGCAAGTACATGACAGCCCCCGCCTCTAGCGGGCTAAGGTCTGCCAAACGTCCGACCGCCGCACCGCCGCGCGTAGTGGACCCGCTCATTTCGTCAGGATCAATTTGCCGGCGCGGGTGATACGCAGCGTGTAAAGCTGATCGCCCAGTTCAATATGCGCAAGATTGCCGCCCTTGGTCAGGTCTTCGGCTTTATGGGCTGGCAGCATGGAAACTGCGTAGGATTGGCTGGGGTTCGGGTTCTGCACATTCATAATGACAACTCCAGACGCTTTCGGCGAAAGGCCTTTTTCTGTTCGCATTTCAAATATCTGGCTGACCCGAATCCGGGGTGGCTGTCGATCTTGACATTAATCTGATTATTTTAGTCAGGTATGTCAAGTGCGATTTATACCACGCATGAGCTGGAGCGATTTGCACTCTTTCAACACGCGGGATAGGTCTGGCGCGGCAGCTAGCAAGGACGAGGCATCAATGACCGCGACAATCATGTTCGATCTGGACGGAACCCTGATTGATTCCATCCCCGACATCGCGGCAGCCGCGAACAAGATGCTGCAAAGTCAGGATGTGGACCCGTTGCCGCAAACCACTATCAAGCAATTCGTCGGCAACGGCCTGCCCAAGCTGGTTGAGAGGGTCATCCTGCATTGCGACCTTCCCCTTGAACGCCACGGAGAGCTGACAAAAATTACGCTGGACTACTATACGGCCGCCTCCAGCGACTTGACCGTACCTTATCCCGGCGTGTCCGAGGCACTGACCGAGTTACGCAATATGGGCTGTGTTTTGGGTATCTGCACCAACAAACCCGAAGCTCCAGCGCGCCACATCCTGCAAGCCCTCAACCTCGCGCATCATTTCGACACAGTTTTTGGCGGCGACACACTGGACACCCGCAAGCCCGACCCAGCGCATCTGCATGCGAGTTTTGAGGCGGTGCAAAATACAGGCCCGCGCCTTTTTGTCGGGGACAGCGAGGTCGATGCCGAGACCGCCCAGCGAGCTCAGATACCCTTTTTGCTGTTCACGGAAGGGTATCGAAAAACCCCGGTCGCTGAGATTCCGCATACCTTGAGTTTTGACCACAACAATAAGCTGCCTTCCCTCGTAACCGAAGTCGTGTCACAACTGGCTTAAGGTGGCAGCTTTCAGGCTCCCGGATTGCACGAACCAAGTTCGCCACCCGCAAACATCGGGTGATCTGGTGGATAGGTTACCTGCTCAACCGGTGTCACATCGACTATTTCCAGCTTATCATAGTCGTTGGTCGGGTTCTGACGCCCTCTCACTACCAAAACGTCTTTGAAGCACTGATGGTCGTCTGACCGGTACAGTGTCGGACCGTTTCCAAGACCGTCAAATTCAAATCCCTCAAGGGCTTGGACAACACCACATGGGTTGAACGTACCCGCACGTTCACATGCGTCGGCATACAGCAATGTCTGAGCGTAGCAGGTCTGCGCCGCACTCGATGGCGGTTTGCCGTATCTGTCACTAAAGGATTTCACGAAGGCCTTGGTGCCTTCATCCTGCAGCTGCCAGTTCCAGTTCATTGAGCCCAGAACACCCTTGATTTTCTCTCCCAGAGCATCGGCGATTAACTCGGTGTGTAATGGCACGACAATTTTAAAGTCTCTACCGTTTGCGACCTTTTCCAAAAGGCCAGACCGGATCGCCTGGCTTAGAGAGATCACCATGTTGGCGCCATAATGATTTAGAATCAACACATCCGCACCCGCGTCCAGGACCGGAGAAATAAAATTCGCGAAATCAGTCTCCCCGAGCGGTGTTTTAACCCTGTCGACGGTTTCCCAACCCATGGCTTCGGTCGAGGCAACCAACGCCTCCTCCTGACTGCGGCCCCAGTTGAAATCAGCCGTCAGATGATAGGCACGGCGCTCTTGGCCCAATTCGGTGGCCAGCACGGGTGCCAGCGCGGCGCCTGACATGTAGGCGTTAAAAAAATGACGGAACCCGTTGGCTTTTTTATTCTTACCTGTCGTGTCATTTGCGTGGCTCAGACCGGCCATGAAAATCACACCCGCTTCCTGACACAGATCCTGAACGGCAATTGCCACACCCGAGGTCGAGCCGCCGTTTATCATAATCGCGTCGCCATTCTCGATCATCGATTTGGCCGACGCACGCCCAGCATCCGATTTGGTCTTTGTGTCGCCGGTAATAAACGCGACTTTCTTGCCCAGGATACCGTTCCCGCTAAGCTCTTTGGACGAGAATGTGTTCAGGCAACCACCGTCGCCTTCGCCATTCAGGTGTTCAACTGCAAGCTGTTGCGCCAGCAGTTCGTCATTCCCTTCCTCGGTATATGGCCCTGTGAGCGCATTGTTGAAACCCAGCGTAACCGAAGAGCCAGTTGGTTCGTTGGTGTATGCAGCCGCGGACGAGGCCGTGAATACCATTGGCAAGGCCAGGCCCGAACCGGCAGCTATGCCGGACCTTAGAACGCCGCGGCGCGTGAAAGATTTGCCAGTCATTCGCTCATGCCATTTCCCATTTTCTATACGCCGACTCTTGTTCCAGCGAATGAAAACGCATCCTGCGTTCTAAAAATACAAACGAGCTTCTGAAGAAGCGCTCAATAACCAATTAAAAATGCCGCTATGGTCTGTAAATAAAAGAGCAAAAAACGAGAGGTTCTGAAACATTTTTGACACATAGCATGCATCCGGCTTTCGACCTGCCACACATTCAAAAACCAAATAATCTGATGTTTCTATTCGTAGACGTTAAACTTTAGTGCACGACATACCCTATTAAACAGATACCACCTGAAAGTGTTTACTCCGAGCTTTTCTTATGTGCCCGGTTCACTTAGGGAAATTGGCAATATCCATGCATTTCGGTGATCTCATCGCGTGAATACCAACAGAACAAAAGGGGAATACTCCGGGCAATACCAAGGGTATTTAGGCACTTTATTGTCTGCCTAAGGCGGAACAGTGAAGCATATTTTGTGGCTTTGTCTATAATTTGGCGGCCAATTGGTCACAACTTCCAGCATAACGCCAGAATTTATGTACCGTTAATTTTCAGTTAATTTTTAAAGTGATACTTTCGATATCTGATAAGAATCGATGAAAGACAGTATGGGCATTTGCCCGATTTCGGCGTAAGCCACAATTTGTTGTAACTAGTATGGAACGGTGACGTATGGATGGGGGGAAGGCTCAAAGTGGGGCGTGGCTGCCAAACGCGCTTCATGCACGAGCAATCATAAATTTCATTCATTGGAGTCAGGGCGGACTTGTTCTGGACGCTGCGCTAAAAGGCATTGTTGAAGCCTTTGGTGCAGAGTGCGGTGTGATAAGTCGCCTTTGGCTGAACAAGGGTGCCCATCGCATTGCCGCGCGTGCTGACACGCGCGATGTCGCGAACGGTCGGAACTTGTTCATGTCGTTCGCGAACGATGCGCTTGGCCCGTTTCGCAACATGCCTAAGCGTGGTTCTGTTTTCAGCCTGCGTGAAGACGGTGAGGACCCAGGAAAATGGTCGCCTGTCCTGACGGATTGGGTTTCGAACCGCAGAATTTCAGATATTCTGTTTGTGTGCCTGGACCACCAGGCAGGTGAGATCGATTTTCTGGAGCTTCATTTCGGACCAGGTTCCGATCAACGCTTTAAAGAGGCGATCGAACAGATCACTCCACAGTTGTCGGAAACCTTTCAGAGCCGCCGCGCGGGTCTGGTGACCGAAGCCTTGTCACGCCAGACTGTGGCGACAATCCGCAAAACCTGTTCTGATGCCCCAATTCTGAGCACAGACAACCCGACGGGACTGACCCGCGCTGAGTGGCGGGTCTGTGTTCTGGTTTCTCGCGGGATTTCCACACAGGCGATCGGTGCCGAACTGGGGATCGGACCTGCAACTGTCAGAACACACCTCAAACATATCTACTCAAAAACCGGTCTGGACAATTTCCATATGCTGGCGCGCAGACTAGTTTCGGTCGAAGAGCGTGAAGCTCTTCATGGGAAACTACATCAAGCAAGGGCTTAATGCCTGACACAGACTGGCAAACTTGGATAGCTCTTTGGCTTTTCGCACCGCTTTTTGCGGCAATCGCATGGACTGATTTCACTCAGCTGCGAATCCCCAACACCTATTGCATGATCGGCGTGGCAATTTTTCTTGTCACCGCCCCCTTTCTGGCGTGGAACGAGCTGCTGCTCCGTGCGCTCATCGGCGGGGTTTGCTTTGCAGTTTGTTTCGGCTTGTTTGCCATTAGGTGGTTGGGCGGTGGGGATGCAAAAATGCTTCCGATCGTCTTCCTTGTCGTTCCTGTCCGCGCACTACCTGACTATCTTTTGTTGCTTGCGGTCGCGATGGCGCTTGGAATTGCATTGATGATCACGCTTCGCCGTTTCGCTAAAGAGTTTTCGCAACGCTTCACATCAACGGCCCAATCGCGAGAGTTTCCCATGGGTATTGCCATCGGATCATCCGGGTTGGTCCTGGTGATCTGGTCGATCACGCAGGTAACCCAGTAGATCTTAGTTGCCGAAAGTCTCCATATAACGGATGACGATAGGTGCAAGTATGAGCCCGGCAATGGCTGGCAGCATCAAACTCGCCATAACGGCAGACATCTGAACGGGCAGCTTGTTGGCTTTTTCTTGCGCACGCACCTCCCGCAACTCTCGCATTTCTTCCGCATATGTGTTTAGAGCAGACGCCAGCGGAACACCAAAGCGAGTCGATTGCAGAACCACACTGACAAAGGCACTCATTTCTTCAATCCCGGTCCGACGCGCCATGCGCATCAAAGCGGCATCACGATCGCGACCGGCCTGTATCTCGCTTAGCGCAATTAGGATTTCTTCTGACATCTCAGGCGCGACCAACTGCATTTCAACGGCAACTTTCAACAAGGCCTGATCAAAACCCATCCCTGCCTCTATCCCAATCTGCAGCAGATCAAGCATGTTAGGGAACGCGTTTTGCATGAGCCTTTTGCGTTCTTTAATGCGCGCGCTCATCCAAAGGTGCGGAACATAGAAGCCAATCGCCCCTAAGATTACGACATTACGTAAAGTGGTCAGCAGGTCCAAACCGGCCATATATTCCGCAATACGAGCACCAAAGTTGTTAGCAGGCTGCCAGTTCAGCAGGAAAATGAACGTGAGCGGCAGGAATGTCGCCAATCCCAGACGAATAAAGTAATATCCCGCGATGGCATTCTTTCCACGAAACCCAGAGCGCGCGAGCACCTGACCAACTTCGAGCCGCTCGCTGGCGTCTGTCGGGATCAGCGCCGCGCTAAGTCCGGTTGGCGTTTCTCCCTCAAGTTTATCAGGTGTTGTGCGCGCAAGGTTCTGCCGCGGACGACTGGGAGCCATACGCTCGGCAGCGGTCGAACGTTCGCTGAATGCGGATGAAATTCCGAAAAACGCGACCACAGCGCCGATGATAACCACGGCAAAAATAAGGATTTGCGATGCGAAACCGTTTTCAAGAATTGAATTTACAAATTCCATCGAAAGAACCCCTTATATCCGGAAATTCACCAACTTAAACAACACGATGGCGTTCACCACGACCGCAACGGCAATCACACCCATCACCGGCCAGAACTGCGGAGCGTCTGCAACGTCACCATAGTAGGTCGGCGTCATGATTGTCATGAACACGGCAATCAAAACCGGAATGCTGGACAGAATGAATGCAGTCATACGACCCTCTGCGGAAATCGCTTTGACCTTACGCCGCAAGGACATACGTGCCCGAATTACCCGCGCCAGAGTTCTGAGGATCCCGGCCAAATCGCCACCGGTACCATGCTGCATCATCAGCGCAACGGCGAGGTATTGAATATCCTCTTCGTCAATGCGGTCTGCCAGGTTTTTCATGGCATCCGTAAGCTCTTCGCCATAAGCGACCTGGTCCACGATCAGGCCAAATTCAGTCCCGATAGGATCTGGCATCTCTTCGGCAACACTCTGCAGTGTCGTGTTCAGGGGGTGGCCTACTTTTAGACCACGCGCCATCAGATCCAAGGCATCCGGTAATTGCTTGATCAGATTCGCCTTACGTTTTCTGAGTGTGGACCCCAGAATGACCAGAGGCCCAATTAGAAACACGACAGCGGAAATTGGAACCACCTGATACGGGTTAGCGATTGTCGAGCCCCCGATCGCACAGATCAGGAACGCCACAACGCAGGCCACCAGAAACATCTCAGGGACCATATTCAACCCTGACGCCTTCAAAGCCGCCGGCAAATCGCCCACGAATGGGAAATTCCTTATGAACGGCTTTGCCTCCTGAGGCTTCAGAAGGTTCAGGACGTCCTCACCGCTTCTGCCTTCGTTCAGCATCTGAACGCGGCGGTTGATGGCCTCTTCCCGGTTTTCACCGCGACGCAGGAACTGTCGAATACCTTCCCAGGCGATCAGAGCGCCCAGGAACATGACCAATGCAAGAACAAACCGAACGTCAAAGCCCGCAATTTCCATCTCGGGCCCCACCAGGGCATTGATGTTCAGGTTAGCGAAGTATGATCGAATTTGTTCAAACATGACCGGTCTCCTTTAGCTGAATTTGACCGTGGACAGATCGACCCCAGCGGCGGCCAATGCCTCGCTGGACTTCGGTCGAATGCCTGTCGCCATGAACCGGCCGAGAACTTTACCGTTCTCGTCTTTACCTTCGCGCTTGAAGACAAAGATATCCTGCATGGTGACGATATCACCTTCCATACCGGTTACCTCGGCAATCGACGTCACGCGGCGCGTACCGTCCGACAAACGGTTGAGCTGCAAGACAAAATTCACAGCGGACGCGATGGTTGCGCGGATCGCCGCGTGAGGCAGTTCCATGCCGCCCATCTGCACCATCTGCTCAACACGCGACAGGGCGTCCCGAGGGCTGTTGGCGTGAACCGTGGTCATCGAGCCGTCGTGGCCGGTGTTCATAGCTTGAAGCATATCAAACGCTTCCGAGCCTCGCACCTCGCCTACAACAATACGATCCGGGCGCATCCGCAGCGCGTTGCGAACCAGGTCACGTTGTGCCACCGCACCAGTGCCGTCCAGACCCGCTGGGCGGGTTTCCATGCGCAACACGTGTTCTTGCTGCAGCTGAAGTTCGGCCGCGTCTTCGATGGTAACGATCCGTTCATTATGGCCAATATACGAGGACAAAGCGTTCAGCATTGTCGTCTTACCAGAACCTGTACCGCCTGAGATCAGCACGTTCATTTTGGCTTCGACCAGACCCTTCAACAACTCAGCGGCACTATCGTTCAGAGCTTCGTTCTGAACCAAACGCTGCATCGTCAAAGGCACGCGTGCAAACTTACGAATGGAAAGGGCCGGACCATCCAGCGCACAGGGGCGAATGATGGCATTTACACGGCTGCCGTCTTCCAGTCGCGCATCAACCCAAGGCTGGCGTTCATCAATACGACGGCCAACGCGGCTGACAATCTTGTCGATAATTCTCAGCAGGTGCCGCTCATCCCGGAACCGTGCTGCAGTCTTTTCAAGAATACCTGCGCGCTCAACGAAGATCTGTTCATGACCATTTACGAGGATGTCGTTGATCGTCGGATCAGCAAGCAGCGGCTCAAGTGGGCCAAGGCCAAGTACCTCGTGCATCAGCTCTTCGACCAGTTGCTTGATCTCGTCGCTGCGCATAGCGCGGCCTTCAGCGCGAAGCAGATCTGTGGCGTGTTTGCCGATCTCACCGCGCAGTGTATCTTCTTCAACCTTGTCAATGACGGCGAGGTTGAGCTTGTCCAGCAACGAGTTGTGCATCCGGGCTTTCAGGTCAATCCGGTCAAGCTCACGCTCTTGCATGGCAGCTTTCTTCTCGGCGCCAAAGGCAGCCATGTCTGAAACTTTGGCCTCTGCCGGCTTTGGATCCAGGGGAACAACCTTGGCAGCGTTAGGAGTTGGACGACCCGGTCTGTCAAATTCACGAAACATTATATCAACCTTTTACTTTATCTTCCGTCACAGCTTCAGAAGCGGGTTCCGTTAGTTATTCATGCGCGGTGGCAGCGATGCTCTGGTATCGTCCGCCAGTTTTTTAATCGCACGTGTCGCTGGAGCGCGGTTGGAGACTTCCTGGAGCGGAATTCCGCGGTCTACGGATTCACGCACAGTCCGGTCATCCTTCGGCACCCAATAAGAAAAGTCCTTTTCAAGCAACTTGGTCGCAGCGCGATGATGTGCGGCTGGGAACAGCGGTTTTTTCTCAAGGCTTGCAACCAGTTGGATATCAAGCGCTGGGTTTTCGCTGTGGTAAAAATCAATCAGCTTACGCGCCGAGCGTACCGATGGAACGGCCACGTCGGTCACAAGATACAGCCGGTCGGCCTGTGTCAGCACCGGGGTGATCCATTCCACCAAGGCACGCGGCAGGTCCACGATCACATAGTCATGCGAACGCTTGAGGCTGTCGAGAATTGCGTCAATCTGTTCGTCCTTGATGGCCGACAAAGGACCATAGCGGGAAGGCGCGGCCAGAACGTCGACACCGCAAGGCGCCTTTGTCATTGCCTGCTCAAGGAAAGCGCTGTCGGGGATGCTTTCTTCCATCGCCATACGCCACATGGCGTCGCTTTCTTCAACATCCATCAGGGCCGCGATCGAGCCAAACTGGAAGTCCAGGTCGACAACTGCAACTTCATTTGCGGCTTTCTTCTTAAAGAAGCCCTCTTTCTGTTGCAGCTCGTTCGCCATATTCGCGGCAACCAGCGACGATCCGACGCCACCGCGGGATTTCGCAACGGCGATTACTTTCCCAAGGGTTGCGTGCCCGCCCCACACCGCAGGCAATTGCGCCTGACGACGGGTCCGAATTGCATCGACCTGGGGTACGATTTCTTCATTAATGGCTTTGCGCGGCAAAACCTCATCCACACCCAACTTCGAAAGCTGCCGTGCTTTTTCCAGCGGCATATCTTCGGGTGCCAGCGCGATGATGATTGCGTTGGGCATCCGCGCGTCACAGATGCTTTTGGCTGTCTCCAGCATCTTGTCGCTGTCTTCTTCGACATCAAACAGGACAACATCGTTCAGCGCAGTGAGTGAAATTGCCGATCCGTTCACACCCGAGACAGTGTCTTTTCGTCCCGTGAACTGGCAGTTCTCCTGCTCGGCGAGTGATCCCTCGATGGCCGAATAGATCTCTTCGTCCGGCGAAATCAACAATACTGAAATATTTTTTCCACTCATTATACTTCTCCTTACTCTGCTGCCCCGATGCCCAAGTCTTCGGCAGGTACCGAAGTGCTCATCGCGGGAAGGGAAATGCTGTTTGGGGTATTGGAAGTGACCGCCGGGCTGCTGGACGCAAGCGCAGCCAAACCAGCCAGCGGCATTACGAAATCAAAATTGACGTTGATAAGTTCGGCCGTAACAACCGGGGTGTAAGGTCCGCCCAGGAAACCAAGGCGCGAGTCATGTGTATAAGCAAACTGTACGTTGGCAGGCGTTGTACCTGGCGGCAAAAGCGCCTCGATCTCATCCCAGATACGCTCTCCATAAGCTGTGTTGATGTCTAGCGTACACGGCGCAGGCAATGTCGGCGTTGCGCAGATACCGCCCGTGCGGCACAGGGTGCCAAATCTTGTGTCACCCGGCGCGCCGTTGACAAGCTCGTGCGTGGCAGGCAGCGCCCCACATTGTGCAGGACCGACAGTTGCCAAGCGTGCAGCTTTCTGCATCGCCTTCTGCGCCGTCGTTGTCGACCAATACAGGCGGCCGTAGTCCACGATGCCGAACATCAACAACAGGAACATTGGGATAACCAGGCCAAGCTCGACCAGTGCGGCACCACGTTCCTGTCTGCGGAACGCGCGGAGTATATGTGTTAAGCGTTTCATATGCCAAACACCCTGCTTTGATCCGAAATTTCCATGTTCAGCGGGCCCAATGCATCACCAAACAAGCCAAACACGTTGCCAAACAGAAAATCGACCCGAACCTGTGCCGTAACTTCAACGACCGAGGCCGGATTGACCCTGTAGTCACCATCGCGGCGCACGCAAGTTGGAGTCACGTCTACGATTGACGTTCCGACGGGCATGATCGATGTACCACCCAATTGATTGGTAACGATCTCAGTTGCCGTCGTTTCAAAACTCCCGCCCAGTATGACCGGGCCTGTCGCTGTGGCGCACAAGTCGATCGGTGCGGTGCGAGCAATCATACGCGATGCATCGCGAACTCCAGCAGCTGCGGCCTGATGGGCCCAGGTTATACGACTGCCTTCAATGATTACCGCGATAAACAATATCAACAGCGGCAGGACCATCGCGAACTCGACCATCGGCGCGCCAGATTCGCAGCGCTTCAGACGTAGAATTTGAGCAACAAGACGTTTCACCGGTACAACCTCACTACATCACGGAAAATACCGTCATCATCATTACCACCCAGTCCGCCACCGCCGACTTGTTCAACAACTTCGAGAAAGATGTCGAAATCGGTGCCCGAGTCGCTATCCAAAGGTTGGATCAAGAAGCCTTTTATGTATTCTTCCACCGGGACATCTTCAGCGCGGCCTTGTACGTTGTTTGCTGCACAATCGATAGCCGCCAGGATGAACGTCCGACGATCAGGGTCTGTAGAGGCCGGCGTATTACACTGCGGTATTCCGCTCTCGGCGCGATCGGGTGACAGAATTGGTCCTCCGGCGGCCTGAGCGATTTCTTCCAAATACAGTTGGTAGCGCGTCGTGTTCGCCGGCAAATTCCGAATGGCGTCTGCTGCCAAGCTTGTGTTGACGGTCAAATCATCATTTGGTCCATTGCCATAGTTAAAGTCTTCATAGCGGGCCCGACCAGTGGACCAATCACCGTCACCGAACCGACCATCTCCGCCTGGGAAACTGCAGGAATCTGTTGCGAAACAATCATCCGGTTGTAGCGGAAGAGTATTTGTCGAGATTTCCGGCTGACCGCTGATACAGCTATTCCCACCACCGTTGCCGTTGCCGTTACCGTTACCGTTACCGTTACCACTCGGTTGAACAAACCCAGAGATTACGTTTGGTCCAGGTGCATAGGCAGGGTCGTTTCTAAAGCTATTCAAAGTCGCTTCGAAATAGTCAAACCTGGAGTTGTAGATCGCACCGGCAATACCCTGACGCTGTCCAGGCTCGGTGTCGACGCCACGTTGAGCAACGCAACCCCCGATGTTTCCCTCTGCCGCAATCAGACAAATATAAAGGCTTGAGCCATTCAAACCGGCGCACGGACCCAGTGGGTTGATGCCAAAGTCTTCAGGGTCAAGAAAGCCAAAGTTGCCGGGACCCCAAGGCGCGTTTGCCTGGCCAGTCCGCAGCTTGATTGCGGTTCCAATATTGGCGTTCGCCGTCCAACCCGGAGGGATGCAGAACATCAGTGGCGTTACATCACAGGCGTAGGACGTAAAACCGGCAATCGCCTGAGCGCTCACTTCCGAGTCACGAGGGGTCGCACCCAATAGAGTGGCCAGTGCCCTCGTAAACGGCAGGAAAACTGTGCGCGGAGTCGCTGTAACTTCGACAAGAACGGCGTCTCTGGGATTGGTAGTCACAAAGCTAGTTACCGAAGCCTCATCACGCGCATCGTCCGGAAGATTTGTCAAAAACCTCAGAGAAAAATCTGCCGCAGAATTTAGCGTCTGACTGCCTTCCGCGAAAAGCTGTTCGTCCTCGATCATCGCAGCTGCAGCAGCCTCGGCTCGGGTAATGGCGTCACCATTTCCGTCCAATTCACCCGCCGCAGCCAAGGCAACGTGATCTGCGTAGGACTGCAAATCCGTCTGGGTCGAGACGACACGGCCAAGATCAAAAGTCAGGGCGATGAAGCCGAAGATAAACACCAGGCTCATGCCGACGAAAACCAGAATTGCGCCACTTTCGTCGTTCCTGAACTTTTTAACCGTACGCATCTCAAACCCTCCGGAACACTCGTTAAACTTAGTTCACTGTGCTGGACGTATCCGTTACAGGAACCTCTTCCTCTTCATCCGCGGTGATCGCTACTTTCTGTTCCTGGACATCGGTAATCCCGCGACGAACCGTAACAACAGGTTGCACTGTTTCTTCGTCAGTCGGCGATTTTTCCAGCAGAATGTCGCTGAGACGTACAGCCTCGAGCGGTTTATCTTCCTCGCCTTGCAAGGACCGCAGCGAAAGGCTCAGTTGTCCCGCCTTTTGCGCCAGCGCTAGCCGCTGACCTTGATCAGGCGTTACCTCTACGGTGACAGTACGCGCGACACCGGGTTGATCCAGTTCTTCATCCGCCGTTTGGTCAACGCCAATGATACGGATGTTTTGCAAAATCGTGATAGCTCGCAGTTGATCGTTTTGACCACGCGTCAAAACGACATCAACATAATCGCCTGGCGTTACAAAGCCACCAACACCCGTCTGAGCGTTAACGCTGATCGCCATCGCCCGATTGTTTTCTCCAATCGTCTGAACGATTGTAACTTTCTCGCCAAATTCCGAGACTTTCGAAGCCAATAGAATTTCGCCCTGCGCCATTGCACGTTTAGCACGACGAGGTTCCCCACCAGTTTCGGGCAGCACAGACTCAAAACTTGTGAATACGCCCGCTGGAACCGAGTCCACCGGCCATTCGATCGTGGTCAACTTGTGACCTTCGATCGGTGTGCCAAACGCGATATCTTCCGCCACCGCCACAACTCGGACGATCGACGCATCAGCAGCTGCTTCTTGCTCTCTTTGCAATTGATCTTGGGCGATTAGGACGGCGCCGCCGGCCAAACCGACACCCAGGAATGTCATTAGAAAAGACTTTACACGCATTGTGCCCTCCAAACTCCGAAGTCGGTTCAGGCCATCAGACTGGGGCGAGATGCTGTTTATAACTTCACAAGTCGACTGATGAACTGAGAAAAACCATCTAAATCTTGGTGGGATGCCCCGCCCAAAAAAGGCGGGATATCAGATTTTTTTGTCTTCTTCGATCTGTTACAAATCGAAGAGCCCAACTTCGTCTTAGCCCGACGCCGCAGAGCGCTGAGCCGCATTGTCCGCATCTTCAAAGTTCGAGCTAGTTGTGTCGGCCAGGTTGGTCAGAACGCTGCCGCCAACGACAATCGCAACAAACAGCGCAATGCCGTATTCAACCAAGGTTGCACCGCGCTCGTCGTCACGCAGCTTCAGGAAAATCGAGCGAATTGAATTCTTCATAATTTGTACTCCAGACTGTTTTACCAAGTGCGAAATCTCCGCACACACACGAGGTACACATCCCCGTTAATAAAATTGATACCAATCGGTGTTCATCTAAACCTCCCCCCAAACGAAAAGGTTTTCCCGTATAACGGGAATTTTCTTTCGAATTGGGCAGATTTGTGGCCGGAGTTTGGTGGAAATCAATCAAATACACCGAGATTCCCCGGAATCAGGGTGTGGTCGAATCGTATTTAAGGAGTTTTCACAGATTTAAGGTGGCGAACCTCATATGCTGCGTAAGTTCACGGAAGTAACGCGTCGCGTGATCGTATTGAGCTGAGGAACACAAAAGCCCACCGTATTCGGCGGGCCTTAGTTCACATACTACATCAACAAAATTAGGCGTCAGACCGTGACGCCCTGTAGCACCTGATCGCGTGACAGCTCTTGTCGGGTGCCTTCCATCAAAATCTCGCCCCGTCTGAGGACGACGAACCTGTCTGCCAGGTCGTAGGCAAAATCAAAATACTGCTCGACCAGAACGATCGCCATCTCACCTTTGGTTCTGAGGTGGCGAATAACGTCTCCGATCTGCTGTATGATATTAGGCTGTATTCCTTCGGTGGGTTCGTCCAGCAACAACAAGCTCGGCTTGGTGATCAATGCCCGGGCGATGGCCAATTGCTGCTGCTGCCCCCCGGACAGGTCTCCGCCCCTGCGGTTTTGCATTTGGTTGAGAACCGGGAACAGGTCGAAAATCTCGTCTGGGATAAAGTGCTGATCTGATGGAAGGCACGCGAACCCAGTCTCCAGGTTCTCGCGCACTGTCAAAAGCGGAAAGATCTCTCTTCCCTGCGGAACATAAGCGACACCTTTCCAGGCCATTCGATGGGCGGGAAGTGCTGGCAGGGTTTCACCATTCAGCTCAATCGATCCGCCCGAACGCGGATGCGTCCCTGAGATCGCTTTGATCAGGCTTGTCTTGCCAACGCCGTTTGTGCCCATGACACAGGTCACTTCACCCACTGCGGCCTCCATCGAAATGCCGTATAGGATTTGCGAGTGACCATAGTGCAAAGTCAGATCATTCAGTTTCAGCATCGCTCAACGCCCCAGATAGACGTCGATGACGTCCTGATTTGATGTGACATGGTCCAATGAGCCCTCTGCCAGAACTGAGCCTTCGTGCAAGACTGTGACCTTGCAATTCAGGCGGCGGACGAATTCCATATCATGCTCCACCACAACCACGGCACGGGTTTTGGCAGCCTGCACCAGCAGATCAGTGGTGTGTTCCCGTTCCTGCGGGGTCATCCCGGCGGCAGGTTCATCAACCAGCAACAATCGCGGTTCTTGCGCCAGTAACATCCCAATCTCGAGCCATTGCTTCTGACCATGGCTGAGTTCACCAGATTTGCGGCTCAATTCATCCTTGAGGCCGATCTCGGCAGCCAATTCTTCAACCTTCTCCAGATCGGCCGAAGACGGACGGTAGAACAGGACACCCAGCCAGCCGCGCTTGTTCTTCAACGCCATCAGCAGGTTTTCCTGGACGGTCTGATCCTCGAACACGGTGGGTTTCTGGAATTTCCGCCCGATCCCCGCCTGCGCGATCTTGGCCTCGCTCATACGCAGAAGGGAGACAGATTTCTCGCCCCAGATCACCCTACCCTCATCAGGCCGGGTTTTGCCGGTGACGATATCCATGAAGGTCGTCTTGCCTGCCCCGTTCGGTCCAATCACGGCACGTAGCTCTGCATTGCCGATCTGGAAAGACAGGTTGTTAATCGCACGGAAGCCGTCGAAGGTGACCGAAACGCCGCTGACCTCTAGCAGAGTACTCATTCCGTGGCCTCCTTTTCGCGCAATGCGCTGTCATCAGGCCCGAGGGCCGCGCCGTGGCGCTGTGGCGCGCGGCGGTTGGTCCAAAGGTCGAACAACCCGCCGATACCCTTGGGGGCGAACAGCGTCACCAGCACGAAGGACACGCCCAGCAGCACCTGCCACCAGTCGACCCATTTGATCGTGTAGAAGCCCAGCGGAATGTCCGGGGCCTGTCCGCCGGTGAACCATGTGCTGAGCAAACTCACAAACGCCGCGCCGATCACCGCGCCATACAGGCGGCCGCGCCCGCCTATGGCGACCCAGACGGCCAGATAGATCGAGGCGATCGGGGCCATTTCCTCGGGGTTGATGATACCCGCTTGCGGGTAATAGAGCGCGCCCGCGATTGCCGCGATGCAGGCGGTCAGGGTGAAGACGGCCAGCTTGTAAACCTCGACCGAGTAGCCAAGGAATCGCACCCGTGCCTCGTTATCGCGGATGCCACGGATGACCGAGCCGAATTTGCCCGACACGACCCACGCGGCCAGCATATACCCCAGGCCTAGGGCCAGTGCCGAGGCCCAGAGGAACCACATCGACACCACATCCTGCGAGGCGGTGACGCCGGGCAGGTTCTGCAGGCCAGACAGGCCATTGTTGCCGCGCAAGCCGCTGTCGTTCTGGAACAGGTACAGGGCCAGCGCCAATGTCATCGCCTGTGTCAGGATCGACAGGTAGACGCCGGTGACACGGCTGCGGAAGGCCAGCCATCCGAAGATCAGCGCCAAAAGGCCCGGCACCAGCACGACCAGCGCCAGTTGCAGAAACAGACTGTCCGAGAAAGCCCAGATCAGCGGGAACTCAGACGAACCAACCACGCCGAAGATTTGCGTGCCGATGGCGTCTACGACCTCGGCTGAGGTTGGCGGGATGTCGGCCTGCGAAAGCGACTCGACCACGATCAGGCGAGTGCGCTCATACATCAGCCACATGCCGATCATGTAGCCGCCAAGCCCGAAGAACGCAAAATGGCCCAGTGAGAGGATGCCGGTGAAGCCCCAGACCAGATCCATTGCCACGGCAATCAGGCACAGGCACAGGGTCTTGCCCAGCGTCTTGACAAAACTGGTCGAGATCACGCCGATCCCGAACCCTTCGGACAGGACGGTTACGCCGAGGGTGAACAGGGACAGGATGGCCAGAAAGACCAGCACGGAAGGGTTCTTGGCGACAAAGCTGCGTTCCATGGCTCAATCCCCCGCCGCGCGGCCTTTGAGGGCGATAATGCCCCTTGGCCGGAACTGGATGAAAATTATGATGAAGATGATCATGTAGGTCTGCGCTGCAAGGGTATTCGACGGGTTCATCCACTCGATCCCCTTTTGCAGGAAGCCGATCATGCCTGCGCCCGCCAGCGCGCCCCAGATGTTGCCGACGCCGCCAACGACCACGGTCATGAAACTTTGCACGATATAGTCGCTGCCCAGATCCGAGGTGACCTTGGCGAACAGGCCAATCGCAACCCCGGCGATTCCTGCGATGCCGGATCCCAGCCCGAAGGTCAGCATATTCACCCGTCCCGGATTGATCCCCATTGACCCGGCCATACGCGGGTTTTGCGTCACCGCACGCATTTCAAGCCCCAGCCGGGTGCGCTTCATGATATAAAGAAACAGTCCCAGAAAGATCATCGCCAGAACGAAGATCGCGATGCGGATATAGCTGATCGAGACCACATCGTTCAGCACCCATGCCCCGTCCAGCCAGCCGGGCGCAGTCAGCGGCCGGGCCTGCGTGCCAAAGATGTTCTTGGCCAGCTGCTGCAGCGCAATCGAGATACCAAACGTCGCAAGAAGCGTCTCCAGCGGGCGAGAATAAAGCCAACGGATCACCAACCGCTCCATCGCGACGCCCATGGCGAAAGTGACGGCAAAGGCCATCGGGATGGCGACGATGATCGACAGCGTATGGTCGGGGATAAACTGCTGCACCACATAGCCGGTATAGGCGCCCATCATGATGAACTCGCCATGGGCCATGTTGATCACGCCCATCACGCCGAAGGTGATGGCAAGACCGATAGCGGCGAGGAAATAGATCGAGGCCAGAGAAATCGCGTCCAGCGTCAGATCGAGGGTCTGGTTCAGACCGACCTTCAACTCAATCTGTTCCAGTGCCTGTACCGCGGCGGCGGTCACTTCGGGTGAAGGTTCCGTATAGGTGTCAAAGAACACATGTTCAGCCAGTGCCGCGTCTATGTCGGCCTCAGTCACCAAGGCGGGAACGATCCCGGCCTCGGCCAAGGCTGCATAGGCCCGAGCGCGCGTGTCATCCATATTCAGTTGGGCAACCGGAACGTCACCAACGCGGCCACCGTCGATGTTGGCCGCAAGAGCTGCCCGGATATCATCTGGTGAAATGCGCGGAGGTGCCAGATCGCTGGTCACCAGCAAGTCATACGCCTCATCGCGCGATAATTCACTGCCGCCCGGCTCCAAAACGGCGGCTATATTCGCATCAGACGGCAATTCCGACGCTGCCTGTCGTGTCGTGACGATCAAGGGGTTCAACGCCCCACGGACGTCGACACCCAGATCGTCGGACATTTGCTCAATCGCGGCCACGCGCACGGCGGTATCCTCGTCATACCCAATCGTCAGTAACCGTTCGAGCCGCTGTTTCTGAGCCTTCAGATCAGCGTCGGGTTCATCGTCAATTGAGGCGCGCAAAGGGTTCAAAAGAACACCTTCGGGATCGCGTGCTATAGATTCAAGTGCGGCCAGTCGTTTTGCGCGGTCCGGATCAGTCAGCTGGAACTGCACCAACGCCGTTCCGATCAACGCGCGGATGCCGCTGTTGGGTTTCAACTGTTTCAGGTCGGATTTCTCGAACGTGCCGACAACCTCTCCGGTGTCGAAATCGGTCAGCTCATACGACCGCCCCTCACCCTTTTTCCCGGCAAAGAACAGACCATCCGACTTGCGCATCCACATGTCTTTGGCGGCCCATGTCTCAAGCATCACTTGCGCTTGCGGCAACCCGCTGGACGCAATCGCATCGATCGCTGGCCCGATCGTCTTGCGCGAGCTTTTGGCGATGATCTCCTGATGCTCTTGCAGGATCGGTTGCAGACCGGCCTCTTGCGCGTTGGCAGTCAGGCAGGCGCATAGAATTGCGAGGCCCGCAAGGAAAAGTCGTAACATGTGGTGAAACCCGAGGTGTCTTTAGGGCAAGGCGGGCGATAACACCCGCCTTGCGTAAGGTTTAGTAGTTCGACAGGGTCTGAACGCAGGTCTCGGTCTCGGTGTTGTACATACCGCAGCCCAGTTCTTTCCAATCCGACTTCAGAACCGCCGATTCCGGCAGGAAGTCGGTCCAGGCATCGCCCGGTACAACGTCGGTTTCGCTGATGATGTCGAACTGACCGTCTTCCTGAATCTCACCGATCAGAACCGGTTTGGCCAGGTGGTGGTTCGGCAGCATGACAGCAGTACCACCGGTCAGGTTCGGGAATTCCTGGCCGTACATGGCAGCGCGTACATCATCAACTTCGGTCGAGCCCGCAGCAGTGGCCGCGTTCACCCACATGTTGAAGCCGATATAGTGGGCTTCCATTGGGTCGTTGGTCACGCGATCTTCGCCCATGGTGGCTTTCCATGTTTCGACGAATTCTGCGTTGGCATCGGTATCGGCAGACTGGAAGTAGTTCCACGCCGCCAGGTGGCCCACAAGGTTGGTGGTATCCAGACCAGACAGTTCCTCTTCACCGACCGAAAACGCAACAACAGGAATGTCATCAGCCGATACGCCCGCAGCGGCCAGTTCTTTATAGAAGCCGATATTGGCGTCACCGTTGATGGTCGAGATTACGCCGACTTTTTTACCATCCGCACCCAAGGCGACCACGTCCGCCACGATCTTGGACCAGTCAGAATGACCGAAGGGTGTGTAGTTTACAAAGATATCCTCTTCCGCGATTCCTTTACCCTTCAGGTAGCTTTCGAGAATGTTGTTGGTGGTGCGGGGATAGACATAGTCTGTACCCAGCAGGGCAAACTTTTCAACGCCCAGTTCGTCCAGGAAGTAATCGGTCGCAGGAATTGCCTGCTGGTTCGGTGCGGCACCGGTGTAGAAAACGTTCTTGGACGACTCTTCGCCCTCATACTGAACCGGGTAGAACAGCAGGCCGTTCAGCTCTTCGATGACCGGCAGAACCGACTTACGGCTAACGGAGGTCCAGTTTCCAAAGATCACATCCACTTCGTGCACGGTCAGCAGCTCACGCGCTTTTTCCGCAAACAGCGGCCAGTCGGATGCGGGGTCGACCACAACGGCTTCCAACTGTTTACCCAGCAGTCCGCCTTTGGCGTTTTGCTGGTCGATCAGCATCAGCATCGTGTCTTTCAACGTGGTTTCCGAAATCGCCATGGTGCCCGACAGCGAGTGCAGCACACCGACCTTGATGGTATCTTCTGCCGACAGCGCAGCAGTGGCCATTGCAGCAAATACAACCGATCCGGCGAGCGTGGATTTGAGAGATTTCATGTAGTCCTCCTGGGCGGGGCCGGGAGAGAGGGCTTGCGCTTGTGCGCACTCTTCTTCTACCTGATCCCCGCAACTGTTGTTGCGATCCGTGTGGCGGTTGTGTTCGAGGTCCAATTCGCGCAGCCGTCACACACCCCCGGTAGTTGTTTGCCCGGCAGGCCCCATACGCATTCTGCAACGCGGCAAAATAGGCAAACTGGCGGGCGAAAGATTTGATCACGCTCGCCCCGTTTGCACAATTTTTAACCTAAATGCCGGATGTGTGATTAAAAATTAATCCAACAGGGCTGCTCGGCGCACAAAAGCGACAGGACACAATAGAGTTTCGACATCGCAGCGGTGAAAAAAGCGCCAGACGAAAAACACCCGAAGGCTGCCGCGATTACACACCAATCCCCGATAACGCCCGTGACGCAGGCAACACCGCCTCGTGCCGAAGGACGAATTACGCTGAGTACCAAGCCGCTGGGTAAGCGCAGCGTCATTGAAGGCTTTCGCCAGTCCGGATCATATAAGTGCCTGTTCCCTCACGGCGCGGACACACATCTGGATGCGGTGCTGCTGAATACGGCCGGGGGTGTGACCGGCGGCGATCGTTTCCTGTTTTCAGGCAAGGCGGCCTCGGGCACTACGATGACGCTGACCACGCAGGCGTGCGAGCGCGCCTATAAAGCCCAACCGGGGCAAACGGGTCGGATAAGGAACACGGTGACGGTTGAACCAAATGCACGCGTTAACTGGTTGCCGCAAGAAACGATACTTTTTAACGGCAGCGCCTTAGATCGGCGCCTGATCATCAACCTTGCGCCACAGGCTTCGGCGTTGATGGTAGAGCCTTTGGTATTTGGCCGCCCTGCTATGGGCGAGGTCCTGACAGATATTCACCTGCAAGACAGGATCGAGATTCGGCGCTCGGACACGCCGATCTTCATTGATGCCTTGTCTTTCGAAGGCGATTTGAACGCGCATTTGTCACGACCCACGATTGCTAATGGCGCAGGGGCGATGGCGCTGGTCGTCTTCACCTCGCCAACAGCCGAAGGGCAGTTGGATCCGATCCGTGAACTGTTGCCGACAACAGGCGGCGCAAGCCTGCTGCATGACGACCTGCTGGTTATCCGCTTGCTGGCAGATGACAGCTTTACCCTTCGCCGCACTTTGATGCCGATCCTTCGGCGGCTGAACAACGATACCCTCCCACGATGCTGGATGCTCTGACATGAATTTGACGCCCCGAGAAAAAGACAAACTGCTGGTCGCCATGGCCGCCGAGGTCGCCCGTAAACGGCTGGCCCGAGGCGTCAGGCTAAACCACCCCGAGGCAATCGCCCTGATCACCGACGCCGTGGTCGAAGGCGCCCGCGACGGGCGGTCCGTCGCCGACATGATGCAGGCCGGAGCCGAAGTGATCACTCGCGATCAATGCATGGAGGGTGTGCCCGAGATGATCCACGAGGTTCAGGTCGAAGCCACCTTTCCCGATGGCACCAAGCTGGTGACCGTTCACAACCCCATTCGCTGACAAAAGGAACCAAAAATGACCCGTATGCTTTTCCCCGCCCTGATCCTTGCAGGCCCCGCCGCAGCGCATAATGACACACATGTTCACGCGCATGGATCAGACTATGCCACGTTGGGTGTTGGTCTTGCCGTCGTTGCGCTGGCTGCTTTGGCACTGATGGTGAAGCTGAACAAATGATCCCCGGAGAGCTCTTCCCGGCGGACGGTGAAATCACCCTGAACGCCGATGCCGAGGCGATCACCCTTATGGTCGCCAATACCGGAGACCGCCCGGTTCAGGTCGGCTCGCACTATCACTTTGCGGAAACCAATCCGGCGCTGGATTTCGACCGCGCCGCTGCGCATGGCCTGCGTCTTGACATCGCGCCGGGCACTGCAGTGCGGTTTGAGCCGGGACAAAAACGCGAAGTCACACTGATCCCCATTGGCGGCGGACGCCAGATCTACGGGTTCAATCAAAAGGTAATGGGGGCGCTCTGATGCCAGCAACGATAAAACGGTCCGATTACGCAGCGATGTTCGGCCCCACCACTGGTGACAAGCTGCGTCTGGCTGATACCGATCTGGTGATTGAGGTTGAACGCGATTTGTCCGCCGAGCGCGCGGGCGCAGCCGCGACCGGCGGAACCGGAGACAATGCTCTTTTATATGGTGAAGAGGTCAAGTTCGGCGGCGGCAAGGTGATCCGCGACGGGATGGGGCAGTCTCAGGTTACACGCGCCGCGGGGGCCGTGGATACCGTCATCACCAACGCGCTGATCGTTGATCACTCGGGTATCTACAAGGCGGATGTGGGCCTGAAAGACGGGCGTATTGCCAAGATCGGTAAGGCCGGAAACCCCGACACGCAACCCGGCGTCGACATCATCATCGGCCCCGGCACTGAGGCTATCGCAGGCGAAGGACGCATCCTGACCGCAGGCGGTTTCGACAGCCACATTCACTTCATCTGCCCACAACAGATCGAGGATGCGCTGCATTCCGGGCTGACCACCATGCTGGGCGGCGGCACCGGCCCCGCGCATGGCACCTTGGCGACCACCTGCACACCCGGCCCCTGGCATATCGGGCGGATGTTGCAGGCGGCAGATGCATTTCCGATGAACCTTGCGTTTGCCGGAAAGGGCAACGCCTCGCTGCCCGCCGCGCTGGAGGAGCAGGTCAAAGCCGGGGCCTGCGCCCTGAAGTTGCACGAAGATTGGGGCACGACCCCTGCCGCCATCGACTGCTGCCTATCAGTCGCGGATGCGATGGACGTGCAGGTGATGATCCACACCGACACGCTGAACGAGTCCGGTTTCGTAGAAAACACCGTGGCAGCCATGAAGGGCCGCACGATCCACGCATTCCATACCGAGGGCGCAGGCGGCGGTCACGCCCCGGATATCATCAAGATCTGTGGTGAGAACCACGTTCTGCCCTCGTCCACCAATCCGACGCGACCTTTCACCGTAAACACGGTCGAAGAGCATCTGGACATGCTGATGGTGTGTCATCACCTCGACAAATCCATCCCCGAAGACGTGGCCTTTGCCGAAAGCCGCATCCGGCGTGAGACCATCGCGGCCGAAGACATCCTGCATGACATGGGGGCGTTTTCGATCATCGCCTCGGATAGTCAGGCCATGGGTCGAGTCGGAGAGGTTCTGATCCGCACATGGCAGACCGCCGATAAGATGAAGAAGCAACGCGGTCGACTGCCAGAAGAAACAGGCGACAACGACAACCTGCGTGTGCGCCGCTATATCGCCAAGTACACGATCAACCCTGCCATCGCGCATGGCCTGAGCCGTGAGATCGGCAGTATCGAAGAAGGCAAACGCGCCGACCTTGTTCTGTGGAACCCAGCCTTCTTCGGTGTAAAGCCCGAGATGGTTCTGCTGGGCGGCACAATTGCCTGCGCTCAGATGGGCGATCCCAATGCTTCAATCCCGACGCCGCAGCCGGTCTATAGCCGCCCGATGTTCGGGGCCTACGGGCGCTCGGTCGAAAATTCGGCCATCACCTTTGTTTCCGCAGCGGCCCAAGCAGATGGGATCGGCGACAGCCTGGGTCTGGCGAAACAGACAGTCGCCGTGCAGAACACGCGCAATATCGGCAAGCGCGATCTGCTGCTGAACGATGCCACACCCGAGGTCGAGGTTGATCCCGAAACCTATGAAGTGCGCGCAGACGGAGAGTTATTGACCTGCCAGCCTGCCGAGGTTCTGCCGATGGCACAGCGCTATTTTATGTTCTGACCAAAAAAGGTGCCGCGCTGCAACAAAGGCAGCGCGGTCATGAGCGAAGACACACTAGTTAATGAGGCCAGCATGATATTTACTAAAAACCATGAGAGGACCAGCGTCTCAGAGGGTCCACATGGCACATTCTGCGACAACACCACAGGCGGGTCCTTCGTTAGCCGCACTGATCGCATGGCTCGGCTGGTCAGTCATTTGCGCACTCAATTGAATAGCCGAAGCACAATCGAAGGTTCAGAAAGTCGGCAACCTATAATCGCTAGGCAACGAGGAACCGGGCAAACGCTGCCTCACACAAGATTGGATCGTAAACGGCGTTTTCGCGAACTCAGTCTGGCTCCGACCGGGTCCGCCGCAGGGGGGCTATACTGATGAATGCCCTGCTGTGTACGGCCCGCCAGTATCACGATCACACCCATGGTGAACCTGCCGACCTCTTATCGCTGACCTATGAGGATCGCTTTCTGCGGCGCAAGGTCCTGACATGCGAAAGCGGTGAGCAAATTCTGATCGACCTTTCGAAGACAACCTCACTGGACCATGGTGGCGCGCTGATCCTTGATGACGGTCGGGAAGTTGGAATACAGGCCGCGCCGGAAGCGCTGCTTGAGATTACTGCGCCCGACCTAACCCGCATCGCGTGGCATGTAGGCAACCGACATACACCCTGTCAGGTAGGGTCGGACCGGCTGCTGATACAGGTCGACCATGTCATCCGTGACATGCTTTTGAAACTCGGCGCGACAGTGCGCGAAGTGCGCGAGCCCTTTACGCCCGAAGGTGGTGCCTATGGTCATGGCAGGACGCATGGTCACGCCCACTGACGCCGATATCCTGACGCTGACGCAGTGGCTGTCGCCTGCCTATCCGGTTGGCGGCTTCGCCTATTCTCATGGGCTGGAATGGTCTATCGAGTCCGGCCGCGTGCGCAATGTAAAAGATACAGGCGATTGGATTTCAGACGTCCTGACGCACGGCACAGGCCGAAACGACTGCATCTTTCTGATTGCCGCATACAACGCGGACTCACCCCAAGACTTGTGTGATGTTGACCAACGCGCGCGTGCGTTTTGCGCCTCGGCTGAACGGCTGCTTGAGACCCGCCTGTTGGGCGAGGCCTTTGGCAACGTAACGGCCGGGATTTGGGAACTGGACGTGCAATCCTTGACCTATCCAGTGGCCTTGGGACACGCTGCGAAACTACAGAACCTACCCCTGGCGTTGACCGCGCAGATGTATCTTCAGGCATTCATGTCCAACCTCGTCGCTTGCGCAACGCGTCTTGTGCCTCTGGGCCAAACCGAAGGACAGCGTATGATCCGCGACCTGACGCCTCTTTGCCAGCAAATCGCGAGCGATGCTTTGGACGCCGATCCCGATGATCTTGGATCGACCGCCTTTCTTTCCGACATCGCGTCGATGAAACACGAAACTCAATATTCAAGGATGTTCCGAACATGAGCAGCATGAACGGCCCTCTGCGCGTGGGCATCGGTGGCCCTGTTGGCGCGGGCAAAACCACTTTGACCGCCGCCCTGTCCGAAGCTTTGCGCGACAAACTATCGATCGGTGTCATCACCAATGACATCTACACGCGCGAAGACGCCGAAGCCCTGATGCGCATGCAGATTCTTCCGCAAGATCGCATTATTGGCGTCGAAACGGGGGGATGTCCTCACACAGCAATCCGCGAGGACGCCTCGATCAATCTGGCCGCGGTTGCTGAGATGCAATCCCGCCACCCCGAGATTGATGTCGTGCTGATCGAAAGCGGCGGCGACAATCTGTCTGCCACTTTCAGCCCGGAATTGGCGGATGTGACCTTGTACGTGATCGACGTGGCAGCGGGCGAGGAAATACCCCGTAAAGGTGGCCCAGCGATCACGAAATCGGACATCCTGATCATCAACAAAACAGACCTCGCGCCATATGTCGGAGCGTCGCTTGAAGTCATGGATCGCGATGCAACGCGAATGCGCAATGGCCGACCGTTCGTCTTTACATCTTTGAAAAGCAGGAACGGCGTCGATGAGATCGTCGATCTATTGGCGAAAATCGGCGGCCTGTCTTTTTCATCAGAGGCCGAGGACGCAGCTCGCATAGCACAAGACGCTTAGGGTGTCGCAGTCATGCGAGCCGCCGCAGGTTGGGCTGCGCCACTTTGTGGGGGTTATACAACTTCTTGCCCTTTAGCTGATATCCTTGTTTTCTGATCGTGTGACGGTCGGCAGCGAAGTGCATTACCGCCCATCAGGCTTTGCCAAGCGTCAAATTGTGACAAGTAGACGTTTCCATTCAGCTGCTCCAGAAAGTGCGAGCGCTTCAGCCTGTCCATAACTGGGCCTTTGACCTCGGAAAGGTGCAAACCGACCCCCATATCAATCAGCCGCCGGTTTACGGCTTCAAGGCTTTCGAGGGCAGAAAAATCCACCTCATTCACGGCAGAGCACATTAGTACGACGTTCTGCACTCCGCCTCCGTCGGTGACTCTTTTTTGGATCAGATCTTCAAGAAAACGCGCATTTACAAAGTACAGGCTTTCATCGACGCGCAACGTGACAAGCGACGGATCCGTTTCCACTTGATGTCGAAGAATGTTTCTAAAATGCTGCGTTCCGCTCACAAGACCCACTTCG
The DNA here is from genome assembly GCF_056538325.1 of Ruegeria sp. BG8. Classification (NCBI taxonomy): domain Bacteria; kingdom Pseudomonadati; phylum Pseudomonadota; class Alphaproteobacteria; order Rhodobacterales; family Roseobacteraceae; genus Ruegeria; species Ruegeria sp. BG8. The sequence continues at coordinate 76,697 of NZ_JBQFSZ010000010.1, forward strand.
GCAACATGTGGGCGCGACGTCTTGTACAGGTGCAAAAGAACTGAAATCGCCACGCCCGAGGCAACCCCCACTTCGACCCCCAACCCAAGCGTCAGAAGGATTGTTGCGGCAACAGCGGTAAAATCTGCCCGCGAATAGCCCCAGGTCTTTTTCAGGATCGACAAATCTACAAGGCTAAGGACAGCGACAATGATCGTTGCCGCAAGTGTCGCCTTGGGCAGAAAGTAGACCAATGGCGTCAGCGCTACTGCCGCAATCGCAAGTCCGACCGCCGTAAAAGCCCCCGCAGCCGGTGTCTCGGCCCCGGCGTCATAGTTTACGACCGATCTGGAGAACCCGCCTGTTACGGGATATCCACCCGTGAAGGCCGCACCCAGATTTGCGGCACCCAGCCCAATCAGCTCCTGATCGGGGTCGATACGCTGCCGTTTCTTGGCAGCCAGCGTCTGGGCAACCGAGACGCTTTCGACAAAACCGATGATGGAAATCAGGATGGCGGGAACTGCAAGTGCCTGCAGCAACTCAACCGAAAAACCCGGCGCGGTAAGCGGAGGCAGGCTTTGCGGCACCGAACCGACGATCTGCACGCCATGATCCGCAAGGCCGAACCACCAGACGCAAGTGGTCGTCGCAACGACGGCTGCGACTGGTCCAGCTTTGGTCAGGATGTCGGCTGCAATCGGAGCAAGGCCCAGAGCATTCAGAAATGGCCTCAGGTGTTTACGGGCCCAAAACAGAAATCCAGTCGCTGCGATACCAATTGCAACCGTAATCCAGTTGGTTTCGGGCAGATGCTGTGCAAGTGATCCCAACATTTCAGGCAAAGTGTGCCCGTGCGCAGAAACACCCAGGATATGTTTAAGCTGACTGGTCGCGATCAGAAGGCCAGAGGCCGTGATAAACCCGGCAATCACCGGGTGGCTTAGGAAATTGGCCAGAAAGCCCAACCTCAACACACCCATCAGAACAAGAAACGCCCCAGACAGAAAAGCCAGTGTCAGGGCCGCCACCGCGTAGCCGACCGTACCCTGTTCTGCCACCTGCCCGATGGCAGTCGCTGTTAACAAGGATACAACGGCGACCGGGCCGACCGCCAGCGCCCGGCTAGAGCCGAAGATCGAATAGAGTATGATTGGCACAATCGACGCGTAGATCCCGGCCTCGGGCGGCAACCCCGCCAATAGCGCATACGCCAGTGATTGTGGGATCAGCATGATGGTCACGATCAACGCCGCGACAAGATCGTTTGAAAAAGCACCGCGCGTATAGGTGCGGCCCCAGTCCAAAACCGGGACATACCGGCGAAGTCGTTCGTTCATATGCCTCTTCCAGTGATCCAAGCGGGCCGTGCCGACAGCACGGCCCGCATTGGCAGGTATTCCATTATTCGGGTGCGACCTTCAGTTTTTCGGGCCGCGCCATCCACTCTTTGCCGCGTAGCATGGCCTTCCAGTAGATCGGCGGCAGTAAGCTTTCCTTAAGGAACCACGCCATGCGACTGGGCTTGGTGCCGTCAATAACGAAACGGGGAAAGCTTGGCTTCAGCGCGCCGCCATAGCCGAATTCAGCCAAAACGATTTTGCCGCGTTCAACCGTCAATGGGCATGACCCATAGCCGTCATATTGCGCCACTGCCGACCGTCCCGCGATATCCGCCACGATGTTATCGGCAACCGTTGGGGCCTGTTTTCGCGCAGCCGCAGCCGTTTTGGCGTTGGGCGCATTCATCACATCCCCAAGCGACCAGACGTTTTCGTAACTCTTGTGGCGCAGCGTTGCCTGATCCACGTCGATCCAACCGGCAGCATCCGCAAGTGGCGAAACCCGCACGAAATCCGGTGCCGTCTGGGGCGGACACACATGGATCATGTCGAACTCGACTTCGACCGTTGTGGGATCGCTTTCCGGCTTGGCCACTTGGAAAACGGCCGTTTTGGCCGGACCGTCTATGGACACCAGATTGTGGAAGTAGTTCAGGGTTGCGTCGTATTTCTCGATATATTCCTGCAGAGCGGGAACATAGTCCTTAACCCCGAACAACACGCCGCCCGCATTCATGAACTGAATGTCGATATCTTTCAGGACACCCCGCCGGAACCAAGAGTCGCCAGACAGGTACATCGCTTTTTGCGGGGCGCCTGCGCATTTGATCGGCATCGGAGGTTGCGTAAAGACAGCACGACCCTTGCGCATCTGCTGAACCAATTGCCAAGTATATGGCGCAAGGTCATAGCGGTAATTGGACGTCACCCCGTTCCGGCCCAGCGTTTCTTCCAGCCCCTCAACTTTGCCCCAATCCAGTTTAAGGCCCGGGCAGACGACCAAACGGTCATACTTGACGACCCGGCACCCATCCAACACGACCGCATTGTTCTTGGGCTCAAACGCGGCAACCGCGGCCTTGATCCAATGTACGCCCTTGGGGATCAGGCTTCCCATGGTCTTTGCCGTGGTCTGCGCGTCAAAGATACCGCCGCCAACCATTGTCCAGCCGGGCTGATAATAATGGATATCCGCGGGGTCGATCACCGCAACGTCCAGATCGGGCTGACGTGACTTAAGGCTGGCTGCAACCGAAATGCCGCCTGCCCCCGCACCAACAATCACCACCTGAAAATGCGCATCCCCGGAATCGGTCGGTGTCTTGCCGCCATTTGCAATCCGCCGGGCAACACCGTTCATGTCGTACCCGGCCTCTTTGGTGGCCATAAGGATCTTAGACATGGGGCGTTTGGGTGCCTCGTGAAACGACCAAAGCGTGGCCGACCGCGTCCCAGTGCGGCAATAGGCCAGGACCGGGCGCTGCACCTCTTCCAGCGCATCGGCAAAGGCTTTGACGTCCTGATCCTTTACCAGACCGGCCTTAACCGGCACGTACCGCGCCTCGATCCCGGCTGCCTCAGCCGCGGCAGCGATTTCCTTGAACGAAGGTTGATCGGCGCCCTCTCCGTCAGGGCGGTTGCAGATGATGGCGCGATATCCGTGCGCCGCGATTTCCTTAACGTCATCAATCGCAATCTGCGGGCTGACGGCGAATTTGTTTGTAATTGCACGAAGTTCCATGAGTCTCCTCCCTATTGCTGCTCAAAGACCGTTCACCGGCACTTTCAACATCGGGTTTCCGTCAGGGTCCTTCGGCACCTCTCCGGCGCGCATGTTTACCTGCAGTGAAGGAATGATGAGGTTGGGCATCGACAGCGTCGCATCGCGTTCCGTGCGGAACTTAACAAAGTCTTCCTTGGACTTGCCGCCGCCGACATGAATGTTGGTTGCCTTTTCCTCGGCAACGCTGGTTTCCCATGCGATCTCGCGCCCATTGGGCCCATAGTCATGGCACATGAACAAACGGGTTTGGTCGGGCAGCGATAGCACCTTTTGGATCGAGTCGTACAAGACCCCGGCATCCCCGCCCGGAAAGTCGGCGCGCGCCGAGCCACCATCCGGCATGAACAGCGTATCCCCGACAAAGGCCGCATCGCCCATGACATGCACCATACATGCAGGGGTATGCCCCGGCGTGTACATTGCAAAGGCCCGCATATTTCCGACCATGTAGGTGTCGCCGTCTTCGAACAACGCATCGAATTGCGACCCGTCGCGCTGAAACTCGGTCCCTTCGTTAAAGACCTTGCCGAACGTGTCCTGTACAACTGTTATCTTTGAACCGACACCGATTTTACCACCCAGCTTCTGCTGAATGTAGGGCGCGGCAGACAGGTGATCTGCGTGGACATGCGTTTCGATGATCCACTCGAGCTTTAGGTCTTTCTCCTGAATGACTCGGATCAATTCGTCGGCATGATCAAAAGTGATGCGTCCGGCTGCGTAGTCGATGTCCATAACACTGTCGACAATTGCGCAGGCGTCTGAGGTTGGGTCTTTGACGATATAGCTGATCGTATTGGTTGCTTCGTCGAAAAACGCGAAAACGTCTGGTTTAACGCTTAGGTCAACGGGATAGGTCGTCATGTCAGTCTCCTCCGAATAGTCATCAGGTATTGGCCCGAATACCGGGCAGTGTTGCGGATTGCAGGGTGCGGGCGATGGCAATACCCGCGATAAGGGCGCCTACGAATGCGAAGACTTCCCATCTGCCAGTGCCCAGCGCCGGCAGTGCACCACCGGGGCAAAAACCTGCGATGCCCCAGCCGATGCCAAACAGGGCCGAACCACCAACAAGTTTCGCGTCGATCTCTTTAGCTGATGGCAGATGGAAGCCCCCTGCCAAGACAGGTGTTTTGCGACCCAGAACCAGCTTGTAGCCGATGAAAGTGGTCACCAAGGCACCGCCCATGACAAAGATCAACGAGGGATCCCAAGCTCCAAAAACGTCAAAGAAATTCAGAACTTTGGCAGGGTTCGACATCCCTGAAATCGAAATGCCGATGCCAAAGATCAGCCCCACCAGATAAGTTGCGACAAGCCTCATTTCCTACCCTCCGATCACGTGACGGGTGATGAACACGGTGAGGAAGGTGAACAGCATGAAGGTGACAGTCGCGACGATCGATCGAACACTCAGCCGCGCCATACCGCACACCCCATGCCCCGAGGTGCACCCCGAGCCAAAGGTCACTCCTATTCCGACGATGACTCCGCCCAGCACAAAGGCCGCTGTTGATTGGGGGACCTGAACGGCGGGCATGTCACCGGAAAGCAGCCAAATCACAACAGGGCCGGTCACCATTCCCGCCAGTAAGGTTGCGCGCCATGCAAAGTCCTGTGCGGACGTTGGTGACACAAGCCCGGCAAGTACGCCCGTCGCGCCCATGACGCGCCCCATCAACAGCATCAGCAGGACAGACGCGATGCCAATCAGTACGCCCCCGCCAAGGGACGCCCACGGGGTGAATACCGTTTCGATCATCCGCAGTTCCGGCAGGTTTTAAGGCCAATCAGACTGTATAGCGGGCAATTGCCCACAAATGCTGTCAGTGTAAAAACAGCGGCTACAATCAGGGCCAGCCAAAACAAAGCGCCAGACCCAAGCAGATTTGCACCCAATGCCGCAAACACCAGAGCAACAGCGATCAGAAGGCGCGCGCTGCGGTCGAATTTTCCCATATTGGTCGTCATGTCTCACTCCATCGAGAATCGATGAAATGAACCTGTCACACCGGTGGCCAAACCTTTGGTGACATGATCACCAAACTCTGGAGATCGCGATTACTTACGGCTCAGACCGTCGCGCCTGCCGAATTCACCATGTGTTCCAGCATACCCCGTTGGGTCAGGCGCACCTCGCCGCGGGATTGCTCCACCCACCCACGGCGCTGGAACTCGGACAACGTGCGCGAGATGACCTCGCGCGCTGTCCCCAGCTCGGTACCCAGAAAGGCGTGGGTCGCGTGAACCGTGCTATCCTGATCCGCCAGTTCCAGCAATCGGGCGGCAAGACGCACATCCATGCGCTGGAAGACGATATCGTCGATCAAGGTGAATAAATCCGTGATCCGCCGCGAATAAGCGGTAAACACAAACTCGCGAAAGACTTTGGACTTGGCGACGAGATTATCAAAGGTCTCGCGGGGGATAGCCACAGCGCGCACATCCGTTTCGGCAATTCCATCGGCCGAGTAATCTTCGAAGGCCAGCATGCATGCCGTTGTCAAAACACAGCTTTCACCGGCGTGAACGCGATACAGAAACACCTCGCGCCCCGTGTCCGACTTTTGCTGAACCCGCACTGTTCCGTCCAGCAGCAACAAAAGGTTGTCCGCCGTCTGACCCGGAGCAAAGACCTGTGTGCCGGCGGGAACCGAGACGATCTGACTGCCTGCCACAAGCTCGTGACGTATGTCCGAAGGCAGCGCCCCCAGGCCTTTGAATTTTTCGATCCAAGACTGATCCATTGCGCCCCGTAATTGTGAAAGAGACATGGCAGCGCCGCTGCCCACGCAGTCATTATATTCCGGTTTTGGAAACCGTTTCTACCGCCTTTGTCTCACAAAGGGTTAATTCGGAACTCAGTCCGACAACAAGCGGCGCTTAGAGGCACGCTGCTCGCGGGCCTGTTGTTCCTGCCCATTTCGAAATGACATTTCGACAAAATCCATATGCACCCGCGCTGCCTGCTCAGCCCGCTCGGGCTCACCATCCAAGATCGCTTGCGCGATTTCCTTATGCTGCGCCAATAATTTGGCACCGGACCCATCCATAGTCCGCAAGTACCTGCGGTTGTAGAAAACACCCTGGCGCGTCAGATCGTAAATCGATGCCATCATATGGATCAGAGTTGTGTTCTGACTGGCGTCCACCACCGCGGCATGCAGTCGGAAATCCGCGTCCTGACTTGCGTCCTGATCATCCTCTTCCCAGGCGCGCTGCAACTCATCCAAAATCTCCAAAAGGCGCGCTTTGTCGGATTGCGTTGCGCGTTCTGCTGCGAGGCGACTGGCAAATGCCTCCTGTTCGCGCCGATACTCAAGGTAATCATAAAAGGCCGCCCCGTGCCGGGCATAAAGCGACAGCAAGGCAGGCGACATGGCGCGCCCGGTCAGCGAGGCTATGAACGTCCCCTCTCCGTGCCGCACCGATACCAGTCCTCGCTGTTCGAGCACCTGCAAAGCCTCACGCAGTTTTGGTCGCGATACGCCCATTGCTTCTGCGAGTTCCCGTTCCGACGGCAGTCTGCGCCCTTCTTTAAGGATGCCATCGACGATCATGCCCTCAATTTGATCGACCACGGCGTCTGCAATTGATTCGTGCCCGACAGGCTCGAACGGGCTGTTTCTGTCCATGTCCTGTCCTTTCCGGGTCCAAACTTGCAAAATCATGGTTGTCTATAAAGTTTACCATTTCAACCGACATTGCAAGTCAGGATACCCAAAAATACGGATAATCGCCGTTCTGATACAGGCTTGTAAAATCAGGATATTTGAAATCTCGTGCGATTTTTGTCCATATTTTCAAGGCTGATCCGCTTCAGTTAAACCCACACACATTGCCCTCATTGGTAAATAAAGTTGTTGACTAAGCGTTATGGTAAAAAATATTTACCTCCGATATCACCGCGTCTGCGGTTCTTTCGGCAACCAGCACCAAGGCTGGTCCGTATTCTGGAGGAGAAAACATGAAAACCACCCTGACATCGATTGCCGTTGCAGCGTCCCTGCTGACTGCTCCGGTCGCACATGCGGCAGACAAAATGCTGCTCAAGACACCGATCGCCTTCTCGACCGCGTTGCCCGGATTGGGATCGCCGATCCCGCGTGTCGCCGAGCAGTTGGACCTGATGTCCGGCGGCACTTTGAAGATGAAGGTTTACGAACCCGGGAAACTGGTTCCCCCGTTCGAAATTCTGGACGCCGTGTCTTCGGGCAAGATCAACTCAGGCTATACGACCGCAGGATATTGGGCCGGGAAAATCCCGGCAGCCCCATTGTTCTCGGCTGTTCCGTTCGGCCCCGAAGCGGGCGAATACATGGCGTGGCTGTATTATGGAAACGGCATGAGCCTGTATCAGGAGATGTACGATCAGGCAGGTTTCAACGTCAAAGTCCTGCCCTGCGCGATCATAGCCCCCGAAACTTCGGGCTGGTTCGCAACTGAAATCAACAGCCCAGATGACCTGAACGGTCTGAAGATGCGCTTTTTCGGTCTGGGCGGCGAAGTGATGCAAAAACTGGGTGTGGCGACCTCGTTGCTGCCCGGCGGAGAGATTTTCCCGGCTCTGGAAAAGGGCGCGATTGACGCGACTGAATTCTCGATGCCAGCCATCGACGCGCGGCTAGGGTTCCACAAGCTGGTCAAATACAACTACTTCCCCGGCTGGCACCAGCAGGCCACCGTGTTCGAGCTGATGATCAACAAGGACGTCTGGAACGAAGCCAGCGAGCAGCACAAGGCGATTATTGAAAACGCCTGTAAAGCATCGATGGCAGACAGCTTTGCCGAAGGCGAGGCAATCCAGCACGCGGCCCTTTTGGACAACGTCGAAAACAATGGCGTGCAGATCAAACAGTGGAACGATGAGATGCTGTCCACTTTCCGCGCAACATGGGAAGAAGTTGCCGCAGAACAAGCCGCAGACGATGCGTTCTTTGCCAAGGTTCTGACTGACATGAACGATTTCCGCGACGGCTATGCGGTTTGGAAAGAGAACGCGTTCCTCCCGCGCAAGTGAATTTACACATTGCGCTGATCCGGGGGCGGCTTCCTTCCGCCGCCCTTGGATCCCTCTGATTTTCTACCTTTCGTCAGCATTTTGGGGCGCATTTCCGCCTCTGTCGCCTAATTTTCGAGGAGGAGACCATGGCCGAGACACAGAGTCATCAGAACGACCCAATTGAAGTCTATGAAAGCATCCTTGAGCATGGCGAGCCCGATCGCCAAAAGCTGGCGGTCGCCATAGACAAAGGTGTGAAAACCGTAGGCCACGTTGTGATGTGGGCCAACCTGCTATTGGTTACCGCCATCGTTTCACAGGTCGCAATGCGGTACCTGTTGAATCAGAACTACCCAAAACTGGACGAAATACAGTGGCATTTCTACGGTTTGGTCACGATGATCGGTATTTCCTACGCGTTGGTCACCGACAGCCATGTGCGCGTTGATCTGCTGCATATGCAACTCAGCCAACGTGCACGGCGGATTATCGAAATCATCGGGATTTTTACGCTGCTGGTGCCCTTCATCTATCTGATGATCGATCAGGGCTATGACTATTTCTACGAAAGCTGGCGAGTGAATGAATCCTCGGACAGCCCCACTGGCCTGCCAGCCCGTTGGGCGCTGAAGGCCGTGATCCCGGCCAGCTTTGTTCTTTTGGCGCTTGCAGCGGGTGCGCGGCTGATCCACGACGTACACGCACTGTTCATGAACCTGGAAGAGGAACGCCAGGGCAAAGGGTTGCGCCTGATCTTCTGGGCCTTGCTCGGCTTTGCCGTGGTCACGACCGCATTGACCTTTTTGGTTGAAACGACCGAGGAAAAGCTTGTCATCGCGATGTTCCTGACTTTCATCGCCCTGCTATTCACAGGCTTCCCGGTCGCGTGGACTTTGGCGGGTGTCGGGGTGGCCTATTGCGGGCTGGCTTATCTGTTCGACAACGGCCTGATGAACTGGACCGGCCTTGAGGAAACGCTGACGGGCCTGGACTATCTGACGCTGGGCGCGGTGGTGAACCGTGTCTATGCCACCATGTCAAACGCAGTTCTTGTGGCGTTGCCGATGTTCATCTTCATGGGTCTGATGCTGGACGAATCCGGCGTGGCCGAACGGCTGATGTCCTCGATGCAGCGCCTGTTCGGCACGGTGCGCGGCGGGTTGGCGATCACGGTCACTATGATTGGCATAATCCTTGCCGCCTCGACCGGCATCATCGGAGCGTCAGTCGTATTGCTGGGCGTATTGTCTTTGCCGTCAATGATGGAGCAGAAATACAGCCCCTCGCTGGCTGCGGGTGTGGTCAGCGCCTCTGGGACGTTGGGTATTCTGATCCCACCGTCGATCATGTTGGTGATCATGGCCGACCAAATGGCGCTGTCGGTTGGTGATCTGTTCATGGCCGCCGTCTTTCCCGGCGTAATCATTGGCGCACTGTACCTGACCTATATTTTCGTGGTCGCCCTAATCAAACGCGACGTAGCACCGGTTCCCGAAGGTGCAACACGCCCGGATTGGGCCGCCGTGAAGGATGTTTTGATCGCCGTCCTGCCTACGCTGGCACTGATCCTTGCCGTTCTTGGTTCGATCTTTGCGGGCCTGACCACACCGACCGAAGCCTCGGGCGTTGGCGCACTGGGCGCCACCTTGCTGGCTTTGGGATATCGCAAGCTGACACTGGCTAAACTGGTGAACGTTCTGAAAGCCACGTTCAACACCACGGCCTACATCTTTGCGATTTTCCTTGGCGCGACTGTGTTTTCCTATGTTCTGCGCGAACTGGGGGGCGATGCCTTGATCGAGGAAATGATCCAAGGCACGGGTTTTGGCCCCAATGGGACGGTCTTTATGATCCTGTTCATCGTCTTCCTGCTGGGGTTCGTGCTGGACTGGATTGAAATCACGCTGATCGTCCTGCCCCTGATGCGCCCCATCGTGAACGGGTTGGGCTTGGACATCGATGGCTTTGGTGTGATCGACGAACCTGCCCTAGTATGGTTTGTGATCCTTGTGGCTGTGACGCTTCAGACCTCGTTCCTGACGCCGCCGGTCGGATTTGCACTGTTCTACCTGAAGGGCGTCTGCCCGCCAGAGATCAAATTGACTGATATCTACAAAGGCATCATTCCATTTGTAATACTACAATTGACGGGCTTGTTCTTTGTCTTCCTCTGGCCTCAACTCGCCACATGGTTGCCGTCGGTCGCGTATTAAAAGGGGTTTCAGGATGACTGATACCGATTTGATCCAAAGACTAAGGGAAATTTGCGGGCGGCGGCATGTGCTGACCTCGGCTCGCAGCACACGCCGCTTTCGTCGGGGGTTCAGGTCGGGGGAAGGTGACGCCCTTGCTGTTGTTCAACCCGCCACCCTTTTGGAACAATGGCAGGTGCTAGAAGCCTGTGTTCAAGCCGACAAGATCGTCATTATGCAGGCCGCCAATACAGGCCTGACCGAAGGTTCCACCCCCAAAGGGCGCTATGACCGTGATGTCGTATTGATAAATACGCGACGGATGGACGCCCTGCATCTGATTGATGACGGCAAACAGGTCATCAGCTTTCCCGGAAGCACGCTGTTCGCATTGGAAAAGCTGCTGGACCCGATCGGACGTCAACCGCATTCAGTGATTGGATCTTCCTGTATTGGCGCGTCAGTCGTGGGTGGTGTCTGCAACAACTCGGGCGGCTCGCTGGTCGAACGCGGCCCTTCCTATACTGAACTGTCGCTTTTTGCTCGCATCACCGCCGAAGGTGAGTTGGAATTGGTAAACCATCTGGGCTTGCGGCTGGGCGATGCCCCACAGGAAATTCTGACACGCCTGCAAAACGGTGAATTCTCGGCGGCGGATATCGAGAGCGACAACCGCAAGGCATCCGACACCGATTACGCACGCCGGGTGCGCGATGTGGACGCCGATACTCCGGCACGGTTCAACGCGGATAAGTCTCGCCTTTATGAGGCCGCCGGGTGCGCAGGTAAACTGGCCGTATTTGCTGTGCGGCTGGACACCTATCCCAAGAATGAAACGGAACGCACCTTCTACATCGGCGCGCAGGACACCGCCACATTGACCGAGCTGAGGCGTCGGATTTTGTCCGATTTCAATACCCTGCCGGTCAGCGCCGAATACATGCACGAAGAGGTGTTTGATATATCGGACCGCTACGGCAAGGATACCATGGTGATGATTGATAAGTTGGGCACAGATAGGTTGCCGACCTTTTTCGCCATCAAAGGTGCCGTCGACTCCCGCTTGTCCGGGATTCCGGGTCTGTCGAACTTTACGGACAATTTCATGCAGTTCGCCATGAAGTTCTGGCCGGATATCCTGCCCAACAGAATGCGCGCTTACCGGGATCGTTTCTCGCATCACCTGATCCTGAAAATGCGCGACGGCGGCATCGACGAGGCCCGCGCATTGCTGCAGGAAATGGTCGATGATAAAAAATTGGACTTTTTCGAATGCGATGCGCGCGAGGCAAAGATCGCCGGTCTTCACCGTTTTGCCGCGGCCGGTGCTGCGATCCGATACATGAAGGTACATGCAAAAGAGGTCGAAGACATTATCGCACTGGACATAGCCCTGCGCCGAAACGACGAAAACTGGTTTGAAGAGCTCCCGACTGAATTGTCGGACCAATTGGTCGGCAAGCTCTATTACGGACACTTCATGTGCCATGTTCTGCATCAGGACTACATGGTGAAAAAGGGGGCAGACCCCAAAGCGTTGAAGGCTGCAATGCTCGAGATTCTCGACCAACGCGGCGCCGAGTACCCGGCGGAACATAATGTAGGTCACCTATATGCCGCCAAGCCGGATTTGGCTGCGTTTTACAAGTCGGTAGACCCGACAAACAGCCTGAACCCTGGCATCGGCAAAATGTCTCGGAACAAGAACTACACCTGACAGCAGCTATCAAGCGGTGATGAAAGCCGCGCCGCTCAACATTAAACGGATGTCCATAGATCGTCTTATCAAGAGCTACGCTAATCGCATTGCAGGACAGAAGGTAATGTGGGGCTAGCGGCTCAATATGCGCAGTTCACACCTGCACTACGGGTAATCGCTGCAATTTCCGAGTGTTGGGGAAGCGCCGTTTTGCGCTATTGCACCAAGTGGCGGACCGAGGAGGATTCGAACCCCCGACCCCTTGATTCGTAGTCAAGTACTCTATCCAGCTGAGCTATCGGTCCGCGTTGGTGAGGCGCTATGTAGACCCGGTCCGCAGGAGGCGCAAGCCGATTCTGCAAAAATATTTTAAAAAGTCACGTCGCCTCTGGGCAGCCGGATTTCAAAGGTTGTGCCCATCGGTCCGGTTTCCGCAAGAACCAGATCCCCGCCATGCCCACGCACCAGTTCCTGAGAAATGGCAAGCCCAAGACCCGAGCCCCCTTTGCGCACCCCGCCCTGAAAAGGCGTGAACAAATTGTCCCGTGCTTTGGGGGGTAGACCGGGGCCGGTATCTTTGACCTCGATGCACCAGTTGGTTTCGTGTTCACAGCCTGCAATCGTGATTTTCCCCGGCTTGCCCGCCGCGACCAATGCCTGTCTGGCGTTTCTTACAAGGTTCATAAGAACGCGGAAAACCTGTTCTGGATCAGCACGCGCCACCAGATCCTCGGGTACTTCGTTTCTGATCTCGACACAGGCATCTGCAACTGCAAGCTGCTCACTGGCGACGACGTCTTCGGCAACATTGCGCAGTGGCACCATGGTAAGGGTTGGCGCCGGTTCCTCGGCCCGCCCAAAGGCCAGGGTGCTTTCACACAGAGAAACCGCCCGCGTGATCGAGTTCACCAGCTTGGGCGCCAATCGTCCCACCAACGGATCATCACTGGACTCGATCCGGTCGGTGAACAGCTGCGCGGATGTCAGGATGTTACGCAGATCATGACTGACCTTGGCGACGGCACCGCCCAGTTGGGCCAGCCGCTCGCGTTGTTTCAGCGCCTGTGTCAGTTCCGTCTGCAACTGCTGCAATGCCTCTTCGGCTTCGCGCAGCTCGGATACTTTTGAGTTGGGCGAAATGATGCCGCGCGCGTCTTCGGGGGCGCTGGCATAGCGCTGCATATACCCAACCACGCCCTTGATCGGCTTCACCAAAACCACACGAACAGCGAGGAACAGAAAGAAAGCGGTGATGATGGAAATCACAAACGACAGACCCAGGATACGCAAACCGTATTCCGTCATGGCGACACGCAACGGCATGCTGTCTGTCGTCACCTCGATCAGCAGGCCAGCACCTTTTACGGGTTCGCCGATAACGCGGATCACTTCGTTTTCGGGCGTGAACATGCGCGCGATGGCGTCGCGGATCAGGATCCAAGGACTGGCGTCGCGCAAGTCGTATGTTTTCGTAATCTGCTCGGGGATTGGGGACGAAAGCATGAGCTGACGCACCTCATCCCGACGCAGGACGACATTGTAAACACCCGCGTTGGCCAGCAGCTCGGCCTCAAGGTCGTCCGCCAGCATGTCATCTGCCAGCAGTGCCAGCGACGCGATCTGGGCGCGCTCGAGCCGGTTCAGCAGGAAGTCTTCGCGGAAACGCGCGATCGAGGGGACAAAGATCAGGATCTCGGCCAACATGACGAAGACCGTGGTCAGGATCAGAAATCGGCCCGACAGCGAGTTCACTTTGCACTCTCCTCCCCGTCAGGGCATCCAGCGCTGGACGAACCTGACCACTCGTTTAACCGTCTGATTATCAAACAGCCTTGGCGAGAAATAGGCACCCGCCACCCGTTTGTTAAGCTCTCCGATCGTCGGATAGGGCGAAACCATCGCGGCGATCTGTCCCATCTTCAGGTTATTCGCCAATGCAAGCGACCAAAAGTTGATCAATTCTCCGGCCTGATGCCCCACGATTGTAGCGCCAACGGGGCGGCCTTTTAAGACCATTACCTTGATAAAGCCCTTTGTTTTGCGTTCCGAAATCGCGCGGTCATTGTGATGGTAATCAAAGCGCGCAACCTCAACCTTGTCTCCGTGTTGCGCGCGCGCCTCAGCTTCGGTCAGCCCCACCTGGGCCAATTCAGGGTCAGTGTAGGTTGCCCATGGGATGTGGTTAGTCTTTGCCTTGGACGGCAATCCAAACAGCGCTGACCGGATAATAACACCCGCATGATATCCTGCCACGTGGGTGAACTGCAGGCCGCCGGCAACATCTCCGATCGCGTAGACTTTGCTGTTTGTGGTCCGCAGCGAGTCGTCGACCTGTATCCCGGTTCGCGTGCGGTCGATCCCCGCCGCAGCAAGGTTCAGACGGTCGACATTGGCCTTGCGCCCTGCCGCCAGCAAAAGATGCGAGCCGGAATAAATCTGGCCCGTCTCGGTCACCACTTCGACTTTTTCACCCGAGCGGCGGATTTGCGCGACCATCGCCTGTTCATGGATCTCGACACCCTCAGCGCGAAGCGTATCCAGCACGATGGCTGCGGCCTCGGGATCATCCTTACCCAGCGCCTTGAGGCCTTCGATCACAGTAACTTTGCAACCCAAGCGGATATGAGCCTGTGCCATTTCCATACCAATGGGGCCACCGCCGATGATCAAAAGGTGGTCCGGCTTTTCGCGCAGATCAAAGATCGTCTCGTTTGTATAATACGGCACCTGATCTAAACCGGGGATCGGCGGGACCAGCGGTGACGATCCCGTCGCAATGACCACGCGTCGGGCGGTTATCGTCGTATCCCCCGCCTGCACCTGCATGGGGGACACAAAGCTACCGTATTCGCGGATCACCTTGACGCCGAACCCTTCAAACCGCTCTTGGCTGTCCATTGGTTCGATCTGGGCGATGACGTCATGCACATGATCCTTAGCCGCCGCGTAGTCGATCTGCGGCACCACATCCGCCACACCAAGTGCAGATGAATGCGCCTGACCATAGGCTGCTTTGCCGCTGGCGATCAGAGCCTTTGAGGGCACACAGCCAAAATTCAGACAGTCACCGCCCATCTTGTGACCCTCCAGCAGCACCACGTCGGCACCCATCTGGCTGGCTCCGGCAGCGACTGACAAGCCGCCTGACCCGGCGCCAATCACCAGGATATCGGTCTTCAATTCTTGCATGATTTCAGCCGTCCTTTCGGCCACGCAGAGATTTAATCACGATGGGCAACGCCGCCAGGATGCACAGGCCAATGATCGGACCAATGACAAACGGTTCCCATAGCAGCGAGACATCCGGCGTTTCTCCGCGATCAAATACGCCGCCCAACCCCACTCCGATCCAGGTGTAAACAATGCCGCCCGGAATAATGCCCAGCGCGGTGGTGAACAGGAAATTGCGGAATTTGACGCCCACCAGTGCGGGCACCAGATTGGCCACAAAGAAAGGGACTACCGGGACAAGGCGCAGCAGGAAGAGGACTGAGATTTCGTTGTCACGCAACCCATCCTTGAGCTTTTTGACCGTGCCCTCAGATGATTCAAGTTTAGCGGTCAGGGATTCGCCCAATCCCCAGCGGGCGGCGAGAAAGATCGCCGAGGCCCCGATCGTGGCTGCAAATACGTTGAACACGGTTCCGGCGAAAAGACCAAAGAGAAACCCCCCAGTCATCGAGGCGACGGCAGCCCCGGGCAACGAGAAGGCCACAATCACGATGTATATTCCGACAAACGCGCCGGCCATCGCCCAATAGTTGGCATCCCGCCACGCCAAAAGCGCTTCGCGGTTATCGCGCAGTGTTTCGAAGGTCAGGTAATCGCCCAGTGTAAAGAACCCCAGGGTGGCGACTGCGAGAATCACCAGCAAGGGGATGTGCCGCGCAAGGCCGTTGCGCGGGGCCTGAGTTGTATCGCTCATGTGGCTGTCCGGTTTCGTACGTTTCATCTATTCACAACATGCGACGTCAGGCCGCGCAGCAACAGGGGCCTCACGCCGCGTTGATCTTCACATCGGGTAAAGTGAGGGTGTACGGGGATAAAACCCTCATTTTGAAACTTTTGAGCCGGTCCGGTTACAGAATTGTTGCAAAAGGAGACAAAACCCCCACCTAGGGGTTTGACTTACCCCCCGCCACCCAGTAGAGGACGGGCTTCGAACACTAGGGCAAGGCGAATCCGCGCCGCACCCGACCGCTATAGATTGGAGACGGAGCGATGAAACGCACCTATCAGCCTTCGAACCTGGTTCGCAAACGCCGCCACGGTTTCCGCGCGCGCATGGCCACCAAGGCCGGCCGCAAAATCCTGAACGCGCGCCGTGCGCGTGGCCGCAAATCGTTGAGCGCGTAAGCCGCTCGACCTTTCAGGTTATGAACATGACGCCGCCGGAGGCCCCTGAGGATGGTAAACACCAGCCGAGGGTAAAGCCCCCGGCGGCGTCCGTTTGTGCGCCTCAAACGCTGACCATTCTTAAGAAACGATCGGATTTCCTGAAAGCAGCACGCGCGCGCAAGCAGGGAACATCGTCGATGATGGTACAGGCACGCAAACGCTCTGCGGATGAGGCCGATGGCATTCGGGTCGGCTTTACCTGCTCAAAGAAGGTCGGCAATGCCGTGGCACGCAACCGTGCCAAGCGGCGTCTGCGCGAAGCGGCCCGGGCGGTATTGCCTGAATGCGGTCGCGTTGGCTGGGACTACGTCCTGATTGGTCGCGCCGAGGTAACTGCCGCGCGCCAATTTGAGGCTCTTTTGAACGACCTTCGCTATGCCGTTCGTAAATTGCATGGCGACAGCAAGTGACTTTGCTGGCGCGCATCTTTGCCCTGCCCGTTCAAGCCTATCGGCTGATTTTCAGCCCTTGGGTCGGACATAACTGTCGCTATCAGCCCACCTGCTCTGCCTATGCGCTGGAAGCACTAGAAAAGCATGGCGCGTTTAAGGGCGCGTTGCTGACCGCCAAACGCATCGGCCGTTGCCATCCGTGGGGGGGCGATGGTTACGACCCCGTTCCCGATAAACCGGACGACCTGCCGTAGGTCTCGCTTAGGCTTGACCAGAAACAAAGGCCGCTGGACACTCAATCCATGACAGTCTCCGGCAAACACACCCTTTCCACGCACGAAGTCTTCAATCAGCCGCCGGAACGTGGCGCGACAGATCTTTGGCTATCAGATCCGGTGCTGCAAGACGGCGTAAAGCACGCCCAAGGCCGTACGACCCCGTTGGCCCAATACGGTAAAACCTTGGGATTGCTTGCAACACGCGAGGCTGGGCAGACCGCCAACACTCACTCTCCGGAATTGCAGACGTTTGACCGCAGCGGGCGTCGACTGGACGAAGTGCGATTTCACCCGGCCTACCATCAGATGATGCGCCTCAGTCAGACCGCCGGTTATGCCGCCCTGCCGTGGGATGGCCAACCCGGAGGTCACACAACTCACGCCGCGATGGTCTATCTGGCCAGTCAGGTCGAGCCGGGTCACTGCTGCCCGTTGACAATGACTTACGCGGCAGTGCCCGCTTTGTCGGCAAACCCGGAAATCGCGGGAACTTGGAGCCCCAAGCTGACAGCTTTTGCCTACGACCCGTCACAGACGCCCGTCGCAACTAAAAAAAGCGCCACACTCGGCATGGCAATGACCGAGAAACAAGGTGGCTCGGACGTGCGGGCGAACACGACAGTTGCCACGAAAGACGGCGCGCATTGGCGATTGCGGGGGCATAAGTGGTTCTGCTCAGCCCCAATGTCTGACGGTTTTCTGACTCTCGCGCAGGCTCCGGGTGGTCTGACTTGTTTTCTGGTGCCGCGCTGGCTGGAGGGAGAGCGTAATCCAATCCACCTCATGCGATTGAAAGACAAACTTGGCAACAAGTCCAACGCCTCTGCCGAGATTGAGTATCACGATGCGCTGGCCTTTCAATTGGGCGACGAAGGCGCAGGCGTCCGCACGATCCTTGAGATGGTGCATCACACGCGCCTCGACACGGCCATTGCCCCCGCCGGATTGATGCGTGCAGCTTTGGTCGAAGCGCATCATTGGGTAACTCACCGCAGCGCGTTTCAGCGGCGTTTGATTGATCAGCCGTTGATGCGATCCGTTCTGGCGGATTTGGTTTTGGATTGGGAAAGCGCCCTGACATTGGGGCTGCGTGTGGCCCAGGCATTCGACGGGCAATCCGCCGAAGACCGGGCCTTTGCCCGGATCAGCGTTGCGTTGGCGAAGTTTTTAAATAACAAACGCTGCCCCGTCGTTGCCGTCGAGGCGATGGAGATCCTTGGCGGAATGGGCTACGTCGAGGACACTCCGATGCCGCTAGTCTATCGCGAGGCGCCTCTGAACGGCATCTGGGAGGGATCGGGGAATGTGATTTGTCTGGATGTCCTTCGCACCCTCAGCCGGGAACCGATGGCAAACGACGTTCTGCAGGCCGAACTGGATGCCGCCAAGGGTGCAGACCGCAGGTATGATGCAGCGTTACGCGCCTACCGTGATCGCTGGTCCACCCTTCCAATCGAGGCTGAGGCGCGCTGGTTTGCCGAGCGCACTGCGTTGTTACTCTCCGCATCACTTTTACTGCGGAAAGCCCCGAATGCCGTAGCCGACGGGTTTATCGCAACCAGACTCACGCAAGACAGCGGCCGCATTCCCGGGTCAGTCACCGGGCTGGACACGAACGCCCTGCTGGGGCGTCTGGGCTAAGCCGCGCCCTTGCCCGTTTGAGCCAACTATTGTAGGGGCTGCCCATGTTTGACGAAGCTGACGATATCCACCCGCTTTTTGCCGGCGCGCCTTCCTCTACCGAGTTCAAGAAACTGCGGAAACGCATCGTGCGCCAGACCCGTGAAGCGATCGAGCAGTACGGGATGGTGGACGCGTCTGTTCATGAAAAGGGCGGCAAGACGCCCCGCTGGCTGGTCTGCCTGTCAGGCGGCAAAGACAGCTACACTCTGTTGGCTGTGTTGTACGAGCTGAAATGGCGTGGATTGCTGCCTGTCGATCTTCTGGCCTGCAATCTGGATCAGGGGCAACCGGGTTTTCCGGCGACCGTTCTGCCTGAATTTCTGGACCGCATGGGCGTACCCCATCGCATCGAGTATCAGGACACATACTCGGTCGTAATGGACAAAGTTCCGCAGGGCCGGACCTATTGTGCGCTGTGCTCTCGCCTGCGCCGTGGAAATCTTTACCGGATCGCGCGGGAAGAAGGCTGTTCGGCAGTTGTGCTGGGCCATCACCGCGACGATATCCTTGAGACGTTCTTTATGAACCTCTTCCATGGCGGGCGTCTGGCAACGATGCCTCCAAAACTGGTTAACGAAGAAGGCGATCTGTTCGTCTATCGCCCTCTTGCCCACGTGGCCGAGGCCGATTGCGAAAAATTCGCGAAGACCATGAACTATCCTATTATCCCTTGCGATCTTTGTGGCAGCCAGGACGGGCTGCAACGTCAGCAGGTAAAGCAGATTTTGGATCAGTGGGAAAAGAACAGCCCTGGGCGGCGTCAGGTCATGTTCCGCGCGTTGACCAATGCACGCCCCTCGCATCTTTTGGACCCCAAACTGTTCGATTTTGCAGGCCTCGCGCTGGATCCGCAGGAAAAAGACAAAAATGCGGATGAAATTCCACAGCTGCGTTAACGTCTGACTCAGATTGGTTTCCTAGGGTTACCCCAAGCGCGCGACGCCCAAGGGAAAGGTCTTTAATCTGATGCGGAAAAAAATCTCGGCCAACAGAGTTCTCGACATTCTGACAACCACGTTCAGTGGCCCGCAAGCCTTGGCTTTCGTTCCTGCTATAACCCTCGCTGCTTTCTGGACCGGGGGTGAAGTCGCTTTGGCAGTCGTGGCCCTGACGCTGCCCGTGATCGTGGCAATCGCGTCCACACTGTCTGAACGGCTCTCCTCAGCTAACGGTCACACTGAAACAGGCGGTTTGAAAACCCTTGGCGCTTTCGCGAGCGAGATGGAGGTCTTTTTCAAAGCGGGCTGCAATCTGCGCGAGGAAGCCGCCTGCATGATTGTTGCCATAGACAATTTTGATGCGTTTCTGGAATTGCATGGGAATGCCGCGGCCAATCATCTTGCCGACCAGTTTTGCGGCCGCGTTCAATCAGCCGTTCGATCCAACGACATTGCTGCACGTTTGGATCAGGACAAGATTGCGATTGGCTTGCACCCCTCAAAACACCTGGATCTTGAGGCGTGTATTCAAATGTCAGGGCGCATACAGACCGCGGTTGAGGAGCCGGTAAATCTTAACGGTAGCGGCACTTATGTGTCTTGTTCCGTCGGGTTCAGCCTGCTCACAAGTGTCCGCAACGAGGGGTTTCAAGCATGGATAGATGCCGCCTCAGCCGCGCTGTCCGAGGCGCAGCGTACCGGGCCTTCAACCATTCGCGCCTATTCCAGCGAAACGAAGAGGCGTTCGCGCATTCGCGCAAACTTACGCAAAGACTTTGACGCCGCCTTGGACAGCGGGGAAATCCGGCCTTGGTTTCAGCCTCAGATATCAACGGATACGGGTCGGGTCACAGGTTTCGAAGCTTTGGCCCGCTGGGAACATCCGCAAAAAGGCGTTCTGGGCCCACACATTTTTCTGCCGTTCGCTGAACAGGCCGAGTTGATGGAGCGACTGGGACAGGCCATGCGACACCATGCATTCGCGGCAATGCGCGCGTGGGATCGCGCTGGGGTCGTTGTCCCCAGAATTGGCGTGAACTTTTCATCTGATGAGTTGCGCGATCCCGCCCTGATCGACCGGCTGAAATGGGAACTGGACCAAAACGACCTGACCCCAGACCGATTGGCTGTCGAGGTGCTCGAGACCGTGTTTTCGCGCCGCCCAGATGATGTCATCACCCGGAATGTCACCAGCTTGTCGGAATTGGGATGTTGCATTGACCTCGATGATTTCGGCACCGGTCACGCTTCGATTGCGTCAATCAAACGCTTCGATGTCTCGCGCATCAAGATAGACCGGTCTTTCGTCGCAAAATCGGACCGGGATGCCAGCCAACAGCAACTTGTCAGCGCCATTCTGACAATGGCAGAACGGTTGAATGTCGAAACACTGGCCGAAGGCGTAGAGACGCCGGGCGAACATGCCCTGATGGCGCAACTTGGCTGCGATCATGTGCAAGGGTTCGGGATCGGTAAGCCGATGCCGTTTGAAAAGACCCTCGACTGGATCGCCGCGCATCAGAACAAGGTTCAGGGTGTTCCTGCAATTGGGCGGAAGGCGGGCCGATAATCGCCGGAATCCGTCACAAAAGACCCATCCGCGACGGTTTGACAGGCGAATCCGCTTGACCTTTGGGGCTGCACTCTGTTGAACCCACCGAGTGTGTTTCACTGCTTAAGGTGGCTGTCCCAGATGGACGATCAGAATAAGAACCTCATCCTCGCAACCGCGCTCAGCTTTCTCGTGATCCTGGTTTGGTTCGTGCTGTTCCCACCGCCCGAACAAACTGCAGTCACCGATCAGGCCGAAATCAGCGCAACCGGAGCCAACGAGGTTCAAACGCCCAGTGCAACCAGCACAGGCGCGGCCGGTGAAGCGACGTCTGCGGCCGAAGAAACACTTCCTGACGCCGAAGCTCCGCGGGTTGAAATCGACACCCCCCGCCTGAAGGGCAGCCTGTCCTTGTCCGGCGGCCGGATCGATGAGCTGTTCCTGAAGGACTACAAGGTCTCAATCGAAGAAGGCGCGCCTATTGTCGAATTGCTTTCACCGGTCGGCTCGGAATCTGCCTATTACGCCTTGTACGGTTGGGCCCCCGGCGCGGGCGTAGCGGGTGAAGACGTGCCCGGTCCGAATACTCTGTGGACGCTGGAAGATGGTGAGACACTGGGTGTGGACACACCCATCACACTGGTCTGGGACAATGAAAACGGCCTGACATTTCGCCGGACGATTACGGTTGATGAGAACTACATGTTCGACGTCACCCAATCTGTTGAAAACAACACGCAGTCCGAAGTCGGAATGGCCCCATACGGGATTCTTGCCCGTCACGGCATCGGTGAAGATGGCGATCTGCCTGACCTGAAGAACTTCTTCATCCTGCATGAAGGCGTGATGGTTATGGCCGACGGCGTTCTGGACGAGATTGATTATGGCGACGTTCGTGATTTTGACATCGACCCGAACGAACGCGCGCAGGCCGAAGTGTTCCAGGTTAAAGAAGGTGGCTGGGTCGGGTTCACCGATCACTATTGGATGACCACCCTGATCCCCGAGGAAGGGTCCGCCTTTAAAGCCGCCGCGAAATACGACGCGCGGCGCAAGATTTACCAGACCGAAACGGTTCTGCCGACGCTCAGCGTTGCGCCGGGCACCACCGAAGAAGTCACGACACGTCTGTTCGCTGGGGCCAAGGAATGGGAAACCATCCGCGAATACCAGGGAGAAGGCGTTCAGAAGTTCATCGACAGCATTGACTGGGGTTGGTTCTATTTCCTGACCAAGCCGATTTTCTGGTTGCTGCACAACATCAACGCCCTGATCGGCAACATGGGCTGGTCCATCATCGGCCTGACGTTGATCATCAAGGCGATCCTGTTCCCGTTGGCTTTCAAATCCTACGTCTCGATGGCCAAGATGAAGGAACTGCAACCGCAGATGGAGGCTTTGAAAGAAGCCGCGGGCGACGATCGCCAGAAGATGCAGCAAGGCATGATGGAATTGTACAAGAAAGAAAAGGTGAACCCCGCCGCGGGCTGCCTTCCGATCTTGATGCAAATCCCGATCTTCTTCTCACTCTACAAGGTGATCTTTGTCACGATCGAACTGCGTCAGGCCCCTTGGTTCGGCCCTTTCCAGGACCTGAGCGCACCTGACCCGACCTCGATCATGAACCTGTTCGGCCTGCTGCCTTTTGCAGGGCCGCAGCCGGAAACGTTCTTGGCGCTGATCTTTATTGGTATCTTGCCGCTGTTGCTGGGTATTTCGATGTGGCTGCAGCAGAAACTGAACCCGGCTCCAACCGACCCAACACAAGCGATGATCTTTGCTTGGATGCCCTGGGTGTTCATGTTCATGCTGGGCAGCTTTGCCAGTGGTCTAGTCGTCTACTGGATTGCAAACAACACGATCACCTTTACGCAGCAATACCTGATCATGCGCAGCCAGGGCTACAAGCCGGACGTATTTGGCAACATCAAATCCGGGTTCAAGCGTACGCCAAAGACGGATGACAAATGACAGGTAAAGTGACCAGCCTCTGGCGGCACCCTATCAAAAGCCATGGCCGCGAAGCTGTGCAGAGCGTAACAATGACCCCCGGGCAGACCATGCCCGGGGATCGCGTTTGGGCGGTTGCGCATGAGGCGTCTAAAGCGGATGGATCAGAATGGGCGCCCTGCCAGAATTTCAGCCGAGGGTCCAAAGCGCCTGGTCTGATGGCAATTTCCGCGGAAACGGACGGGGACATGGTCACGCTCCGGCATCCAGATCTCAAGGACATCCGCTTTCAGCCAGATACCGAGCAGCAAGCGTTCCTGGATTGGGTCAAACCTCTGATGCCCGCTGACCGCGCAGCCTCGGCCCGCATCGTCCGTGTGCCGGGGCGCGGCATGACCGACAGCGATTATCCATCCGTCAGTCTCTTCAACATGGCGTCGCATCGAGCGGTTGAGCAGAAATTGGGGACGCAGCTGTCGATCAAACGTTGGCGGGGCAACATCTGGTTCGATGGCCTGCCGTTGTGGGAAGAGTTTGAATGGCTGGATCGCGAGGTTCAGATCGGTGAAGCGGTGTTCGTTGTCCGCGAACGCATCACGCGGTGCCTTGCAACGACGGCAAACCCAGAAACCGGTGCGCGCGATGCCGATACGCTGGGTGCGCTGGATACATGGGGCCATCAGGATTTCGGTGTCTACGCCGAAGTGCTGCGCGGCGGCACTATCGAAATTGGCGACAAGGTGCATGTCTTATGACCACCCTGCCCTTTCCATTGGCCGAAGACCCGGATGAATTTGCGATGGAACGCGGCCGCAAGCTGTTCGCGGGACCATCCGAGTTTGTTAAAGGCGTCGTCGCCATGAACGGCCTGCCAGCACCAGACCGGCTGGAGGTCTGTTTTGCGGGGCGTTCCAATGTCGGAAAATCGAGCCTGATAAACGCCCTGACCGGAACAAAAGGACTTGCGCGCGCGTCAAACACGCCCGGCCGCACACAGGAAATCAACTTTTTCACCCAAGGCCCTGAGCTTTATCTGGTTGACCTGCCCGGCTATGGCTATGCGAACGCACCGGTCAAGGTCGTGGAAAAATGGCAACGCCTTCTCAAGCAGTACCTCAGCGGCCGACAAACCCTTCGCCGGGCCTTTGTCCTGATCGACGCACGCCATGGCGTAAAGCCGGTGGATACCGAAATCATGAAGTTGCTGGATACCAGCGCCGTTACATTCCAGTGCGTGCTGACCAAATCGGACAAGGTCAAAGCCAAGGAACGTGCCCAGGTTCTTGAACAGGTGCGTGGTGCCTTGTCCAAACACCCGGCTGCTTTTCCGGAAATCGTTCTGACCTCGTCCGAAAAAGGCGACGGTATCCCAACGCTCCGCTCGATCATTGCGCATCTGGAATAGCTAAGCTCTTGGCAGCACCGTGCAAAGGCCCTAACACGGGACGTCAGAGGGACTTAGCCATGAAGACACGAGATATGAACCGGGACTGGATCGCTACCGCTGCAACCTTGAACAGCGCCTTGCCTTACCTGCAACGTTATGACGGGGCAATTGTGGTCATCAAGCTGGGTGGTCACGCCATGGGCAGTGATGAGGCTATGGAGAGCTTTGCCCGTGACGTGGTGCTCATGCGCCAGGTTGGCGTGAACCCGGTCATCGTGCATGGCGGTGGCCCGATGATCAACGCGATGCTCGACAAGCTGGATATCCAGTCCGAGTTTGTGGGCGGCAAGCGTGTCACGGACAAAGCCACCGTTGAAGTCGTTGAAATGGTGCTGTCCGGCCTTGTGAACAAGCGGATTGTACAGGCGATAAACGGTCAGGGCGGTTCAGCGGTTGGTCTTTCAGGAAAGGACGCGAACCTGATGATCTGCGATCAGACCGACCCGTCACTTGGATTTGTCGGCTCACCCTCGCAGATGAACCCAAAGGTTCTGCATGACTTGTTTTCACATGATATGATCCCCGTGATTGCCCCGCTGGGTGCGGGTCGTGAGGGTGAAACATTCAACGTGAACGGCGACACTGCCGCTGGCGCGATTGCATCCGCGTTGAAGGCGGATCGTCTGCTTTTGCTGACCGATGTCTCGGGCGTCAAAAACGCAGCAGGTGAGGTCGTGACCGAGCTTAAGGCAGGTCAGATCCGGGAAATGACGCTGGAAGGCACCATCGCGGGTGGCATGATCCCAAAAACCGAAACCGCGCTTGATGCGCTGCACAGCGGTGTTCGCGCGGTGGTTATTCTGGACGGGCGAGCACCCAACGCTGTACTGCTTGAGCTTTTCACAGAACATGGCGCAGGATCGCTGATCCGGCCGGACTAAGTGACCATCAGGGAGGGCGCAGTGGAACATTCAAAGGCCTCCGCGGATATGCCCAGCCTCGAATATTCCAACGTTGTGCGGGCAGCCGAAGACACCGGTCTGATCGTCATGGGCGCGCTGCACCCGCGCGTTACTGACGCCAAGCAACTGGAAAGCGGAACTCTCGTTCTATTAGGGGCGGCTGGCGCGTTCTGGGAGGTGCTGAAAGCATCACCGGAATGGGGTGGACCAGACCCGGTAGACAGATGGTCCACCCGCGTCATTGGCCAGATGGCACAGGATCTCGGGGCAACTCCGCATTTCCCATTTGGCGGCCCGCCCTACGCACCTTTCATAGATTGGGCGTTAAAATCTGGTCGGACATTCAGCAGCCCGGTTGGCGCTTTGGTGCATGACACCATGGGGATGCTAATCTCGTACCGGGGTGCCCTGCATTTCAGTGATGAATTTGACATCCCCTCAAACACAGCCGAGTCACCTTGCACAAACTGCCCGGCCCCCTGCACCACGGCTTGTCCGGTCCAGGCGCTCAACGCGCATAGCTTCTATGACGTCGCAACTTGCCATGACCACTTGTCCACCGATCAGGGGCAGACCTGTATGACCGGCGGCTGCCTTGCGCGCCTATCCTGCCCGATCAGCAGCGGAGCGGGTCGCGACCCTGAACAATCTGCACATCACATGAAGGCCTTCCACCCATCATGAGCCTGACCTTAATCCTGACCCGCCACGCCAAGTCCAGTTGGGACGACCCAAACCTTGAAGACCATGACCGCCCCCTGAACAAACGCGGGCGAAAGTCGGCGCAGGCAATAGCGGGTTGGTTGCGCCAGAACGGCTGGATTCCAGATGAAGTGCTCAGCTCAACCTCTGCGCGGACACGGGAGACCTGGGATCAGATGGGCATGCAGGCCGAGAAGATTTGTTTTCACCGCACCCTTTACCATGCAACGCCCGAAGACATGCTAATCGAATTGTCAGGGGCGACTGAACCAGTTGTGCTGTTGCTGGGTCACAACCCAGGCATCGCCGCTTTTGCCAGCCAAATCGTGCGCGACACCCCAAACCATGCACGGTTCTACGACTATCCCACTTGCGCGACCACGGTGATCCGCATGCCGATTGCCCAGTGGTCGGACGTTCAATGGCATATCGGAGAGGTTCTGGACTTCACCATCCCCCGCGAGTTGATGGCATAGAAAAAGGCGAGGCCAAAGCCCCGCCTTTCCTGATTGTTCAACGCGGGTCAGTGACCCAGAATTTGGCTCAGGAACAACTTGGTCCGTTCGCTCTTCGGGTTGTTGAAGAACTCTTCCGGTTCATTCTGTTCCACGATCTGCCCGGCATCCATGAATATCACGCGGTTGGCGACCTGACGGGCAAAGCCCATCTCGTGCGTAACGCACAGCATGGTCATGCCTTCCTCGGCCAGCTCGATCATGGTGTCGAGCACCTCTTTGATCATCTCGGGGTCCAACGCCGATGTTGGTTCGTCGAACAGCATGATCCGCGGCATCATGCAGAGCGAACGGGCAATCGCCACACGCTGCTGCTGACCACCTGAAAGCTGACCGGGATATTTCAGCGCCTGATCGGGGATCTTCACCTTTTCAAGAAAGTGCATCGCACGTTCTTCGGCCTCTTTCTTGGGCGTTTTACGCACCCAGATCGGGGCCAGTGTGCAATTCTCCAGAATGGTCAGATGCGGGAACAGGTTGAAGTGCTGGAACACCATGCCGACCTCGGACCGGATCTTGTCGATGTTCTTGAGGTCATTCGACAGCTCAGTCCCGTCCACCACGATCTTGCCCTGCTGGTGTTCTTCCAGCGCGTTCAGGCAGCGGATCAGAGTGGATTTGCCCGACCCCGATGGCCCTGCGATAACAATCCGTTCGCCCCGATTGACGGTCAGATTGATGTCGCGCAGCACGTGGAAAGACCCGTACCACTTGTTCATACCGTTGATTTCGATGGCGACCTCGTCGCTCACCTGCATCTTGGAGCGGTCGATTTCGCGTTCTATTGCAAGTTCAGACATGTGTTGAACTCCTTAACGATGATCGGTGGCAAGGCGACGCTCGAGCCACTGAGAATATTGAGAGATGCCGTAACAGACGACGAAGAACAAAAGCGCGGCAAAGCCCAGAAGCTCCCAATAGACGCCGTTCCATTCGGTTGACGCCAGGATGGGGCCCCGGATCATACCCACCAGATCGAACATCGAAATGACCGAAACCAGCGTGGTATCTTTGAACAGGCCAACGGCCACGTTCACGATACCAGGGATCGAGATCTTCAGAGCCTGCGGCAGGATGATCAGACGCATCGCCTGCGGGTAATCCAAGCCAAGACTGTCGGCAGCCTCGTACTGTCCGCGTGGAAGCGCGGCCAAACCACCCCGGATCACCTCGGCGATATAGGCGGCCGAGAACATGGTGATCATGATCACAACGCGCAGGAACAGGTCGACTGTGCTTTCAGGTGGGAAGAAGTACGACAGCATCACCGAAGCCACGAACAGCAGCGTGATCAAAGGCACACCGCGGATGAATTCGATGAAGATGACGCAAACCCACTTGATCAGCGGCATGTCGGACTGACGACCCAAGGCCAACGCGATGCCCAGCGGCAGCGACAGCGACACACAGGTCAGACCCAACATCATGTTCAGCATGAAACCACCAAGGTCACGGCTGGGTACGGCCGTCAGCAGCGCCCCTTCGTTGGCATCTTCGGGAATTAACGCCCCGCCGACATTCCAGACGACCAGCGCGACGACGATGGCTCCAAAGAACCCGGCTGCAAAGCTGTTGCGGCCAAACTTTTGGAATACTGCGCCACCCGCTACAAAGCCCAGAAGGGCGACGATTGGCACCATAATCGTCCCGCCCCAGATCAGCCAGAAGGCGATGAACGGGTACAAGGCCGTAAACAGCAGCAATTTGCGAGGCAGGTCAAAGAACAGCACAGGGGCCACCGCGACCAGCATCAATACAAACGCCAGGTTCGGGCGCCAGTATGCTTCGGCCGGGTATTTGAACCCATAGATCAATTGATGCCAGCGTTCGGTAAGAACCGCGAAACAAGCGCCGGTTCTGCCATCCAGAATCTCGCGACATTGTGCCAGCGAGTCCGCATTCCATACGCCATTCAAAATCCACGGCAGCGTGTTTTTGAGCAGCACATAGATCAGCAGGATCGACAGAACTGTCAGGATTGTGTTCGCGACCCCTGAGAACAGGTTCTCACGCAACCATTTGACAATGCCAGTCTGGTTTGCCGGTGGAGGAGACGGAGGGATGGTTCCTTCGGCCACAAAGGCGATCGGGTTTGTTGTTTGATCAGCCATGCTTCAGCGCTCCTTCAACTTGACGGATGCGTTGTAGATGTTCATCGCCATCGAGATCAGCAGCGAGGCGGTCAGATAGAACAGCATCAGCAGCAACACGCATTCAATCGCACGACCCGTCTGGTTCAGCGTAATACCACCCAGCGTGGCGGTGATATCCGCGTAGCCAACCGCAATCGCCAGAGACGAGTTTTTCGTGATGTTCAGGTATTGCGAGATCAACGGCGGGATAATCACACGCAGAGCTTGCGGCAGGATCACAAGGTTCATTATCCGACCAGAGCGCAGACCCAACGCGGCCGCAGCCTCGGTCTGACCTTTTGAAATCGCCTGAATACCTGCTCGCACGTTTTCCGCGATAAAGGCACCGGTGTAGATCGAAAGGGCGAACCACAGCGCGATCAGCGGGCCGCCAACCTTGATCCCTCCGCTAAAGTTGAAGCCCTTCAGCGCGGGGACATCCCAGGTCAATCCCATCAGAACCATCAACAGTGCAAACGGGACAAGCCAAACGGCCAGCTTGACAGCCAAAGTATTGGGACGCTCCCCGGTTTGTTCCTGCTTAAGAGCTGCCCGCTTCTCAATCTCGCGAGAGGCGAACCAGGATCCGACCAGAACAACAAGAACCAACAGCCAGTTCAAAACCGTCGCACCAAACAATCCGTTCGCGAATTCCGGGCGCGGGATATAGACACCGCGGTTGGTAAAGGCGAAGAGATCGAACAACATGCTCGATGTTGGATTCTCACCTCGGAATGCCCTCGGCCCCGGCAAAACGGCGGTCATGATCGTGAAGATGATGATAATCCAAATCAAGACCGGGATATTCCGAAAGATCTCGACGTAGACGGCCATCAGCTTGGACACGAGCCAGTTGTTCGACAGACGCAGCACGCCCGCAATGACACCGAACACTGTGGCTGTGACACACGCCAAAAATGCGACCAGCAGGGTATTCAGAATACCGACTACAGCCGCACGTCCGTGTGAGGACTGACTGTCATATTCGATCAGTCGTTGGTTGATGTCATACCCGGCAGAGTCGCCAAGGAATGTGTAAGAGATGTTGAGCCCTGCGGCCCGAAGGTTCTGGATCAGGTTGTTGCCCAGATACCAAATACAAAGCGCAATAACGATTGCCGCAATCACCTGAAAAGTAAGTGAACGATAGCGGGTATCGTTTATGAGCATAGACAACCGAAAGTCAGCTTTCGGTGGGTCAGTCATAGTCGACATATTATGGGATCCCCGTGCTTCTCGGACGCTTCCTTCCCGGCGGGGTTTTCCCCGCTCCCGAGCAGTCCGTAGCATTCTGTTTGGGAAAAAGGGCGCAGGTTACCCCACGCCCTTTTCAATGGATATTAGCGGAACGGCGGCGAGTACAGCAGGCCGCCTTCGGTCCACTGTGCGTTCAAGCCGCGCGCAAGGCCGATCGGAGTTTCTTCACCGATGTTCTTGGCAAAGACTTCGCCGTAGTTGCCACCGGCTTTGATCGCTTTCATCGCCCAGTCAGCATCCAGACCCAGCATCTCACCCAGCGTACCTTCGGTACCCAGCAGGCGGTTCACTTCGGGGTTGTTGGTGCCGGCTGCCATCTCGTCGATGTTGGCCGAGGTTACGCCCAGCTCTTCAGCCGAGACCAGCGCGTTCAGAGTCCAGCGGACAACGTCGCCCCACTCGTGGTCGCCGTGACGGACCAGCGGGCCCAGAGGCTCTTTCGAGATGATTTCGGGCAGCAGAACGTGCGCCGACGGATCTTCGAACGTGGCGCGAGTTGCGGCCAGGCCCGATGCGTCCGTGGTGTAGACGTCGCATGCGCCAGCCAGATACTGCTGCTGCGCTTCAGCGTTGGTTTCGATCGGAACCGGTTCGTAGCTGATGTTGTTCGAGCGGAAGAAGTCCGCCAGGTTCAGCTCGGTGGTGGTGCCGGTCTGGATGCAAACGGTTGCGCCGTCCAGTTCTTTGGCCGAGCTTACGCCCAGTGCCTTGGGAACCATGAAGCCCTGACCGTCATAGTAGTTCACGCCCACGAATTCGAACTTCAGGTCGACGTCGCGGCTGAAGGTCCAGGTGGTGTTACGGGCCAGCATGTCGATCTCGCCCGAAGCCAGCGCGGTAAAGCGTGTTTTACCGGTCGTCGGAACAAATTCAACAGCGCTTGCGTCACCCAGAACGGCGGCAGCGACTGCGCGGCAAAGCGAGACGTCAAAGCCTTGCCATTCGCCATTCGCGTCGGGTGCGGCAAAGCCAACCAGACCGGTGGTCACACCGCAGTTCAGCTTACCGCGGGCTTTGACGTCGTCCACTGTGCCCGCCATGGCAGCACCTGCGGCCAGACCGGCAACTGTAGCCGCGCCCAAGATTACGGATTTTTTCATTTTTACCTCTTCCTGATTTTCCGCCCCGGTCCAGGGACGGTTCTGTCCGGCACCTCTGGCACCAGAAAGGTTACCCCAAAGGTGTCTCCCCTTTAGTGGGCATGAGTTTGGTCGCAATCATAAACAAACGTCAAGGGTCGGATCAGCGAAAACGATGGTTCAATCGACAGATGTTTGCACAAGCGGTGCAATTTCCGGCAACAGGGCTCAATCCGAGATATCAAAGAACCGTTTGGCGTGTAAAAAAGCCGCCTGTTTGACCAAAGCGGCCTCGTGCGCTTCGTCATCGTGGCCCCATTGTTCAATCTGCCAAAGCTCATCCAGCCTTGAGATTTCCCATATCCGTTCTGCGTCGCGCCACCCTTCTGTGGCCGCAAAGCCAAGGATCAGTGAGCCGGACAGGCTGACCAGATCGTGAAAAGCTGCAAGCTGGAAGTTGTTGAAATCATGGACTCGTTGGCGCAGGACCGCCAAGGCAGAACCGTCTTGTGGCTGGTGTAGAACACCCGCAACGGGCACCAATCGCGCGGAAAGTGTCTCTGCCGCCCAATCCAGTGCCGGGTCCCATTGGGTGGCCTGACGGTGCTGCAACTCCTGCGGGTGCGTGGCCCGGTAACATAACAGATCCGAATCGCCATAGTCGGCCAGCATATCTGCAACTTCAGCGTGCTGGCTTTGAACCTTGTCGATTGCGGCATTCGCCGACCGCGTGAACGGCATCACGGACGGGTCGATCTCTTTTTCCTGTGCGTCCCACTCTGCAGCGATTTCTTGTGCCATTTCGCGCGTGGGAACGACCAGACCCGCCTTGGCCGGTGTCTTGACCGGACGCCCGTCCAGCTTGATCGTAAACCCGCGATCCGTCTCAACCACGGCACTCTCGGTCCAAAATCGCTTTGGCTTCCACTCGCTCATATCTTCAGGTCCAGATTTGTTCCAGCGCACCCGGCAGCTGGTCGAAAGTTTCGATAATATGCGTCGCGCCGTCCAGCGCCGGGCGATCATGATAGCCCCAGGTTACCCCAATCGCACTAACGTCGGCAGCCGCCGCCATATCCATGTCAAAGCGTGTGTCACCGATCATCACGGTATCGGCCGCCTCAACCCCGGTTTCAGCCCGGGCAGTGTCTATCATCGACGGGTGCGGCTTGGACGGGTGATGATCTGCCACCTGCCGGGTCACGAAATACCCTTCTAGCCCGTGCCCTTCGATAAGCGCATTCAAACCACGCTGAGATTTCCCGGTCGCGACACCCAGTAATACCTCGGGGATCGCGTGCAAAGCCTCGATAGCTTCCCGCGCACCCGGATAGAGCGGAGAACTCGCCACGCCCTGTTCCAAACGATGCGCGTGGTAAGCCTGTTTATACCCTTCGACCAACTGTTGCTGCGTTTTCTGGCTTTGGTCGGGAACCAGTTTCGCCATCGCGTCGGGTAAAGACAGACCAACAATGGACAAAACGGTTTTGCGGTCTGGAACCTGCAAGGAGAGCGCATCAAAACTGGCGGTCATTGCCGCAACGATACTGCCCTGACTGTCGACCAGCGTGCCATCGACATCAAACAACACCAGACGCAGAGCTTTGCTCATTGCAATTCCTCAAAAGGGTCCTCTGCGGCAAGATCTTCGGTCCAGCCGAACGTATCCCAACTGTGCTTCATATGATCGGGCAGAGGCGCCTTGATCTTGATTGTCTTGCGCGTCACAGGGTGCTGGAACGAGGCCTGCCGGGCATGCAGATGCAACTTTTTACTGATGATCCCGCCCAACTGAGCCCCCCAACCATCGCCGAGGTTCTCTTGCCCTGACCCGCCATACTTACCGTCACCAACGATCGGATGACCGATAGCCGCCATATGCGCGCGCAGCTGATGCGTCCGGCCAGTGATCGGCTCGATCGCAACCCAAGAAGCGCGACCAGCAACACGATAAAGTGTGGCATAGAGTGTATGGGCTCGTTTAGCGCCAGGCGTGTCGTTGATTTCATTCAGGTGCACGGCGATCATTTTTTCGCCCTCCCCCTGTTTGCCGTGCCCAGCTGCTTTGACCAGACCGGTCTTGATCTCTCCCAGATAGGGGGTCGGGACACCGGCCACCAAAGCCCAATAGATTTTGCGCGTGTCGCGGTGGCGGAATGCGGCTGTCAGACCCTTGGCAGCCTCACGCGTGCGCGCCAACAAAAGAACGCCTGACGTGTCTTTGTCCAGTCGATGCACAAGACGCGGGTTTTCGTCATATCCGAACCGCAAAGCCTCAGACAGGCTGTCCACATGCCGCGTCTGACCACTGCCGCCTTGAACCGGCAAACCGTGCGGTTTGTTCAGCGCCAGAACATGATCATCGCGGTAGATCACGCAAGATTGGATCATCTTTGCGTCCGCGTCCGAGATACGGCGCTTGACCTCAGCCGGTTTGTGATCTGCATCCGGCAATGGTGGAACGCGTACTACCTGGCCGACCTCAAGCCGGGTAGATGCCTTGACCCGGCCACCTTCGACACGTAGCTCACCCTTGCGGCACATCTTCTCGATACGGCCCTGGCTGACATGTGGAAACAGACGGCGCAGCCAACGGTCAATGCGCTGGTCGCCATCGCCCTCTGCCACTGTGATCATCTGTACGCCGCTCATACCGGTATCCCCTGTGCCGCGCACATCGGGTGCCCGGCTTGCATGTCAGTAAGTGTCCAAGAAAACATGCGCGTCTCTGGCGTGCGACGGGCAAAGAGTCAAGCAGGTCTGGGATCTGTGGCCTATTGGTTTCGCTGGGCCCGCAGTTTGGCGAAATAATCCAGACGTTTCTTCAACTCACGTTCGAAACCACGCTCAACAGGTTGGTAAAGGTCAGGGCGTTCCATCCCATCGGGAAAGTAATTCTGTCCGGAAAAGGCATCTTCGGCATCGTGGTCATAGGCATAGCCTGCCCCGTACCCCTGATCCTTCATAAGCGAGGTCGGCGCGTTCAGAATATGCTTGGGCGGAGGCGCGCTGCCGGATTGTTTTGCCAGTCGCATGGCAGACTTGAACCCCACATAAGCGCCGTTTGATTTAGGGGCGAGCGCCAGATAAACCAAGGCCTGCGCCAAAGCCAACTCTCCCTCTGGCGAGCCAAGCCGCTCATATGTCTCCCATGATTGCAGGCAGATCGCCTGTGCTTGCGGGTCTGCCAAGCCGATATCCTCGACGGCCATGCGCGTTATGCGCCGCGCCAGATATCTGGGGTCTTCGCCGCCTGTCAGCATCCGCGCGAACCAATACAACGCCGCGTCAGGGTCTGATCCCCGCACTGATTTATGCAAGGCCGAGATCAGGTTGTAATGCTCATCTCCGGACTTGTCGTATTTGGCAGCCCGACGCATCAACCGGGTCGACAAAGCATCAGGATCAAGCGGCGCGTCCACCTTCCACGCGGCGATCTGTTCGATCAGGTTCAATAGCGCCCGCCCGTCCCCATCCGCCATTTCCTGTAGCGCGTCACGGGCCTGACCTGTCAAAGGCAAGGAGCGGTCCAGTTCTTTTTCGGCCCGCTGGGTCAGACGCTCAAGATCAACAAGGCTGAGCCGTTCCAGAACCATGACCTGAGATCGGCTCAGTACCGCGGCATTCAGTTCAAAGGATGGGTTTTCGGTGGTGGCCCCGACCAGAAGGATTGTTCCGTCTTCCATATGAGGCAGGAACCCATCCTGCTGCGCCTTGTTGAAACGATGGATTTCGTCAACAAACAGCAGCGTACCCTGCCCATTCTGGCGGCGTATTTTTGCAGCCTCGAACACCTTCTTAAGATCCGGAACTCCAGTGAAAATCGCGCTGATCTGAACGAAATGCAGATCGGTTTCCTGTGCCAAAAGACGCGCGATGGTGGTTTTACCGACACCGGGCGGGCCCCAGAAAATCAGGCTCGATAAGCTTCCCGACGCCAGCATTACCCCCAACGGCGCGTCTGGACCCAGCACTTGTTCTTGCCCAATCACTTCGGACAGGGCCCGCGGGCGCAGACGGTCGGCAAGCGGCCGATGTCCGGACGGTGCAGTTTGGGTTTCCCCGGTATCGAACAGATCACTCACAGGCGGAACCGAAGCGACACGGGTCGTCCGCCGCGCAAAAGGTCGAATTGCAGTCTGCGGCCCGGATCGGTCAGCGCATTCGTCACATCATCCGGGTGTTCCACTTTCACTCCATTCACACCGTTCACCACATCACCCACACGCAGCCCGGAACGCCCGCCATACGGGCCCGCATCGACCACCACGACACCTGTCTGCGACAGACTTAACCCCAACCGGGCAATAACCGCCGGGTTGATGCGCGAAACAGTCAGGCCGGGCATGACCGTTTGCTCGCCCAGCGTCGTTTTGTCGGCGGGCGGCGTCTCGGGCGGGGGGATCAAAGCAACCTTGACCTGGTCACTTTGCCCGCCGCGCAAGCGGGACAACTCGGATGTTCCCCCGACACCGGCAACCGACATCCTGAACTTCATCTCGGCCGGAGAGTTCACCTCATCCCCGTCAACATGTGTCACGACATCGCCCACGCGCAACCCGGCCTCGGCCAATGGGCTCAGTGGATGCAGATCGGAAATGACCACGCCCAGCGGTATGACCAGACCCAAAGATTCCGCGATATCGGCGCTCATGTGTTGACCGCCCATACCGGCCCAGGGGCTGACAAAACGATCGTTGCCCGCTTTGGCTTGCCGCAAAAACTCGGCCACCAGATTGGCCGGTATCGCGAAACCTATGCCGTTTGACCCGCCCGAGCGTGTCAGAATGGATGTGTTGATACCGATCAGATCGCCGTTCACATCAATCAACGCACCACCCGAATTGCCCGGGTTGATCGCGGCGTCGGTCTGAATAAAGTAACCACGGGCATTACCCGTAGCCGTTCCAGTGCGCGCCAAACCAGAGATGATACCCGAAGAGACCGTCTGCCCGACACCAAACGGGTTGCCGATCGCCAGCGCCAATTCTCCGACCTCTACATGATCGGAATCGCGCAGTTTCAAAAACGGAAGGTCCTCGGCGTCATCCAGACGCAGAATGGCGATATCGCTTTCCTTGTCACCCAGAACAACCTGCGCCGAAAACTCCCGCCTGTCCGTCGTTACAACGCGTATTTCCGTGGCCAACCCAACGACGTGATAGTTCGACACCACATAACCGTCTTGCGACAGGATCACGCCGGAACCCAGCGAGTTCTGAACGCGCTGACGCGGTTCGTTGAACCCCCGACCAAAGAAATCCTGAAAGAATGGGTCCGAGAACAGCGTATTTGCCCGCCCTTGCCGCACGATCTTTGCATAGATGTTCACAACCGCCGGTGAGGCTTGTTTGACAACCGGCGCAAAACCAAGGGAGATTTCGGCTTGGGATTGTGGAACGCGTGTTTCAGCCCAAAGGGGCGCAGAACACGCAAGGAAAATGGCAATCAGTGTCGCGCGAAACATGCATAACCTCGGCAAGCGTCGTTGCCGTTGGATATGCGGCTGCTGGCGATGTAATGCAAGCTTCGGCAAAGTACTAACGCTTAGGAATACTGGCATGGTCAGAGTGCTTTTGCCCTGAGACCGTTGGCAAAACGGGGCTTACCGACCACGGAAAACTTATGAGCTACTCGACCGGTGACCAATCCGGGCCGGGGTCATAAACGCCGATCTGATCCGCACGGTCCAATGTCTCGGGGCCAAGGTCTGCTTCGTAGACAACGCCGTTTTCACCCACCAGAAACGAGTGAATGCCTGTCTCACCATAGTCTGCGGGAACTGCAAGCATCGCATGCCCGCCGACGAAATGATCGCCTACGAAATAAGAATACGCACCGCCCGCAGCATTTGGTCCCTGCCCGTCCAGAATGGTGTAGTAATACCCCAGAAACGGCTCTGCCTCATAATCGCTTTCTCCGTCGCTCCACCCTGCTGCTGCAGCGCGCGCAAGAGCTGCGCCAACGAAGCTGTCTTCGTCTGGCCAGAACAGCCCATCACGTTGGCCGGGGTTTGAGATGATGGTTCGCGCGAATTCCATCACACCGTCGTTGTTGTGATCGACCAGCCGGAAAGCGGCCTGAAGATCGACATAGGCCTCAAGCAGCTCGATAACTTCCAATTCATTCAGACCGATCTCGCGCGCGGCAAGCTCTTCTATTCCGGCGTCCAGATCAAACTGCCACTGCGCGCCGTCACGTACGATCGGGATTGGAAATGGCCAAGCGTCTTCCCCCAACAGCAGCAAGACACCATCGTCCTGCGGCTGAAAGCGGTACCCTTCCGAATATAGACCCAGTACTTCTTCTCGTCGTTGGCGGTCCTCTTGCGGATCACCTGTCCCGATCAGATCGGCTGCGTCCGGGCCAAAGACTTGCAAAAGCTGGCTTTGATCCCCCGCCTCCAGCGCACCGACAAAAGCGTCCAGCGCGGCTTGTGGCGTGTCATATCGCGCGGCGTCTGCCCAAGCAGATCCACTTGTGGCGACCAAAACCGCGAAGGCTAGAAATGAATTGCGCATGTTATCTTCCCCGCTTTGCTTTGGCCGCACGTCCGCGCTGGGATGCTTTTTGCGTTCTGCCACCCGACGCGCTTTTCTTCATCGCCTTACCTTTCGAGGTACTGGCTTTTCGCTGCGTGGTCGTGGGCTTTTTCTGGACCTGAGGCTTTTGCTTCACGGGTTTCTTTGCGGTCGTCGGTGGTTGCTTGGTGCGATCAACAGCCCGCTGTTTAGCGGCTGCCTTGTCCACGTCGACACCCCCGCGATTCACCTTGGGCAACGGTTTGTTCTGGCCGCTCCGACCAGCCAAGGCACCACCGGCGACGGCACCGGCCCCAACGGCAGCTGCCGCGCCACCGCGGCTGATATCCACCGCCCCGGATTCCTTGCTGAGTTT
Organism: Ruegeria sp. BG8; assembly: GCF_056538325.1. Classification (NCBI taxonomy): domain Bacteria; kingdom Pseudomonadati; phylum Pseudomonadota; class Alphaproteobacteria; order Rhodobacterales; family Roseobacteraceae; genus Ruegeria; species Ruegeria sp. BG8. The sequence goes on from NZ_JBQFSZ010000010.1 coordinate 114,817, forward strand.
GGCGCGCAATTCATCTGTTCGACCGTCGGGCCGGTTAATGGGAATATCCCCACGCCCTCCTTCGGGTCGCTTATGGTCAGTGATCTTGTCACGCGCCTGATTTTTTCGATCGGGGTCTGGCTGCCAACCAATTTCCGTCCGGTCGCCCAAATCAATTTCGTTGCCAATAATGACGTTGCCATCAATGTCTATGTCGATATCCGGGTTCCTGATAATCGGCTGACCATTCCATCCGCCACAGTTTCGGCATCCCCAATAGCCATACCAGTCGTCGTCATCGTCAAAAATCTCGTCGATAAGCGCAACTGTGCCGAACGTGATCAAAGCCGCGCCAACAATATCTCCGGTAGACGGGCCGGTATAAACGGTCTGCGGATTATACTGCGGAACGTAAACCGTCTCCGTGTTTGTCGGTGTGATTACGACGGTGTCATCGTTGCTGACTTCGACGGTTTGTTCCGGCCCGGACACCAAAGCCCCACTGTTGATCGCCTGATCGCGCATGACCTGCACGGCATCCATAACGTCGTCAGATTGCGCCAGCATTGCCGTACCCATCGTTTCGGTCCAGTCGATATGCGTGGCCATTTGCCCGACAACTTCGGGAAATGCAGTCGCCAGAACCGTAACCGAAGGGTCCCAACCCATCGCGTCAATCTCGGGCTCCAGTTCGACAGGGTCACGATCGGCATTATCCAGCAGAAACCGCTCGGCTTTCACGATTTCCAAGGGCTGGGTGGCCGCGACAAAAATCTGGATCAACAAGGTATCAGGATAGAGCGCAACCGGAGCTACTAGCGTTTGCAATTCCGCATCCGTCAAAAGATCAGAGGGCGTGCCCTCGGCTTCTTCAGATGTCTCCTGTGCGGACAGAGCAGTCGAGAGGCACAAGGTGAAAACAAAAGCGGCTAATCTAGACATATTGCAATCCTTCAATTCCTTGAAGGATCACCTAAGTTTCCGATTCCCGCAACTCAACGCATAAAAAAACCCCTGCGCCCAAGACGCAGGGGTTCCAATCAAAAAAACGCTGAGCGTTTCTTATTCTTCGTCTGCGGCCTCTTCGGCTGCAACGCGGGCTTTGTCAGCCGCGCCTTTGGCATCGATGTCACGGTCAACGAATTCGATGATCGCCATCGGTGCCATGTCGCCATAGCGGAAGCCTGCTTTCAGGATGCGGACATAGCCGCCCTGACGCTCGGCGTAGCGGGGGCCAAGAACTTCGAACAGCTTGGCGACGTCTTTGTCTTCTTTCAGCTGTGCTGCGGCCTGACGGCGGGCGTGCAGGTCGCCGCGCTTGCCCAGGGTGATCAGTTTTTCAACGATCGGGCGCAGTTCTTTTGCCTTGGGCAGAGTTGTTTTGATTTGCTCATGCTCGATGAGCGAGCCAGCCATGTTCGCAAACAGAGCCTTGCGGTGCTCATGAGTACGGTTCAGGCGGCGGTAACCACGTGCGTGACGCATTTTCTAGTTCCTTCTTTCGCGTTTTGCTTTGTCTGGCCGGCGATGCGTGTCACCGGCTCTCCTTGGGGCATCATCGCCCATACAGTCCCCGGAACCCCGGGCATTGAGGAAGACGCGTTTAGAACGCGTCTTCGAATTTCTTCGCCAGATCTTCGATGTTGTCGGGCGGCCAGTCCTCGACATCCATGCCGAGGTGCAGACCCATGCCGGACAGCACTTCTTTGATCTCGTTGAGCGACTTGCGGCCGAAGTTCGGGGTGCGCAGCATCTCGGCTTCGGTCTTCTGGATCAGGTCACCGATGTAAACGATGTTGTCGTTCTTCAGGCAGTTTGCCGAACGGACCGACAGTTCCAGCTCGTCCACTTTCTTCAACAGCAGCGGGTTGAACTCCAGACCATCGTCCTCGTCCTGGCGGCCAGCCGATTCCGGCTCGTCGAAGTTGACGAAGATCGACAGCTGGTCCTGCAGAATACGTGCGGCAAAGGCCAGCGCGTCTTCCGGCGTGATCGAGCCATCGGTTTCGATTTTCAGGGTCAGCTTGTCATAGTCCAGAACCTGACCTTCACGGGTCGGTTGAACGTCATAGGCAACCTTTTTGACCGGCGAATAGATCGCGTCGATCGGGATCAGGCCGATGGGCGCGTCTTCGGGCTTGTTCTTCTCAGCCGAGACATAACCCTTGCCGGTGTTGACGGTCAGTTCCATGAACAGATCGGCGCCATCGTCCAGATGGCAGATGACGTGATCGCGGTTCAGAACCTCGATACCGGCGCTTTCGCTGATGTCGCCTGCGGTGACAACTGCGGGGCCCTTGGCATTGATCGACAGGCGCTTGGGGCCTTCGACTTCCATGCGCAGGGCAACCTGCTTGAGGTTCAGGATGATGTCGGTGACGTCTTCGCGGACACCTGCAACCGAGGAGAACTCGTGCAGGACGTTGTCGATCTGAACGCTGGTGATGGCCGCGCCTTGCAGCGAGCTCATCAGAACGCGGCGCAGCGCGTTACCCAGAGTCAGACCAAAGCCACGCTCCAGCGGTTCAGCAACAAGGGTTGCCTGACGCGCAGGATCGTTGCCCGGCTTACCTTCCAGCTGGGTCGGCTTGATCAATTCTGCCCAATTCTTGTGGATCATGTAATCCCTCCATTCCTGTCCGCGCCCCATGACCAACAAGGTGCAGACGCCCGAGGTTCAAAATGACGTGCTGGGGCCGTGCAAAAACACGGGCCCCAGCTCAATTCAAAATCGCTTAGACGCGGCGGCGCTTCGGCGGGCGGCAGCCATTGTGAGCAATCGGCGTCACGTCGCGGATCGACGTGATGTTGAAGCCCACGGCAGCCAGCGCACGCAGAGCCGATTCACGACCCGATCCGGGGCCCTGGACTTCGACTTCCAGCGTCTTGACGCCATGTTCCTGCGCCTTTTTGCCTGCGTCTTCTGCAGCCATCTGAGCGGCGTAGGGGGTCGATTTCCGCGACCCTTTGAAGCCCATGGTACCGGCAGACGACCACGAAATGGCGTTGCCCTGTACGTCCGAGATCAGGATCTTGGTGTTGTTGAAGGTCGAGTTCACATGGGCAACGCCCGATGCGATGTTTTTACGCTCTTTGCGCTTAACGCGAGTCTTGTCACGTGCCATCGGTTAGACCCTCCCTTATTTCTTCTTACCAGCAATGGCCTTTGCGGGGCCTTTGCGGGTACGAGCATTGGTGTGGGTACGCTGACCGCGAACCGGCAGGTTGCGGCGGTGACGCAGACCGCGATAGCAGCCCAGGTCCATCAGGCGCTTGACGTTCATCTGAACTTCACGACGCAGGTCACCTTCGACGGTGAAGTTTTCGTCGATGTATTCGCGAATTTTCAGAACTTCGGCGTCGGACAGTTCGTTGACGCGACGGGTCGCTTCAATGCCCACGGCTTCGCAGATCGCTTTGGCCGAGGTGTTGCCGATACCGGTGATATATGTGAGGGCGATTGGTACCCGCTTTGCAGTCGGGATGTTTACGCCGGCAATACGTGCCACGTGTCACTTTCCTTTTCGTTGCGGTTCCGTAACTCCAGAACCTTTTTTCACAACGCTTTACCGTGGCAGTGTCGCCAGAGGGTTCAGCATTTTCTGATATGATCATGTGAACGGTTCACCCGCGCACAATTCGATTCTCTTCCGAGATAGCGTCCAATAGTGGTGCGCGACCCGCGCGTCAAGCGCAGATCGCGTTTTCATAATTAATTCACCCTGCGGGCTCGATTTCAGGGAACGTCCATGTCCCGTCAATCACGTCGGGCGCGGGTTGGTAGAGACGCACGGTATAGTTCCACCCCTCCATAATCGGCACGCAATTCAGGCGACCATCCTCGCACGCTCCGAAATGCACCGTCATCGACCCGTCCGGGTTTCTGTCCCCCGTGACCGAGTTGATCACGTAAACGCCCATATCATTCTTTTCAAAGAACCCGGCCGCGTTATACAGGCTCACGGACCAAAACGCGCCTACAGGAACTTCGGCGGGAACCTCAATCTTGAACGCGCCAAGACCGAGGCCCGGTTCGACGTTCAGGTAGAACGCCTGCTCCTCGGGCAAACCACCCCAGCCAAAACCCGTGCCCAGCAGGTGGCGCACAGGGTCAACGGCATTCTGCGGCCCGAACGTGGCAGTGCTATCGGGCGAGAATCGCGCAAGCTCCAACACTGCACTCAGAACATCGTCAAAAGCATCCTTGTCGTAATGTGCTTCGTCAAAAGGACGGTTGGAATTGGCCTGCAGCGTCACCTCATCCTGCAGCGCGGTCACTTTGGCTATGTCCTCGGGGTCTTCAGAGTCGACCAGATACCGAAACAGCAACGCAACATAGGGTGTATCGAACTGATCAACGCTCAGCTCATATGTCCCGCCGCCCAAGAACACATCATTGACGTAGTGATCTTGATTGACCACCTGAACCGAGACATAGCGATCGCCGGTGTCCGGCACAGTCAAAACTGCACCTTCCGAGATATCAACCACCGCCATACTATAAAGTGTATCCCGGTTCATTCGGATCGTCGGCTGCATGTCCAGCGGTGTCGGCTCACGCACATGGAACAGAGCGTTTACGCTGCCCGATTGCGCTAGGTATTTCCGAAACTCGATATCAGTCGCCGCGCGGACAAAGTTGTCGATCGTCACCGGTGTAGAATCCGCACTTGCACCGATCGCGGACACCGTCAGAACCGACGCCACCGCGAGCGTTTTCAGCACTACGCTCATATCTATCTCCCAATAAAAAATGCGCGCGTCCGAAGGAGTGATACCCCGTCACACGCACACATTCAATTATTAAGAGGTGTTACCTTAGGGCAGCCTTGATCGCGTCCCGGACCTCTTCAATCTCGCCCAGACCATTGATTTTGGTCAACTGACCCTTGGCGTAATAATAGCCAATCAGCGGCGAGGTCTTTTTGTAGTATTCCATCAAGCGGGTTTTGAGGCTTTCCTCATTGTCGTCCGCACGACGTTTGAAGTCATTCTCTTTGCCGCAATTGGTGCATTTTCCATCGGCAGGGATTGGCTTGGTAATGTCGTTATAGACCTCACCGCACCCGCCACATGTGGACCGCGCAGTGATACGTTCAACCAAAGCCGCGTCGTCGACTTCCATCTCGATCACAGCGTCCAGACTGTTGCCTGTGCTCTCAAGCAGCTCACCCAAGGCATCCGCCTGCGCCAGCGTACGGGGGAAGCCGTCAAAGATGAAACCACCTTCGGCGCCTTGATCCAGCTTTTCGCGGATCAGGCCGATGACAATCTCATCCGTCACAAGCTGACCCTTTGCCATCACTTCAGCAACGCGGTTGCCCATTTCGGTGCCACTGTCCTTGGCCTCACGCAGCATGTCACCTGTGCTCAGCTGAACCATGCCGCGGGTTTCAACAAGGTGACGCGCTTGCGTGCCTTTGCCTGCCCCCGGGGGGCCAAGAAGAATGATGTTCATCGACGAGCAGCTCCCTTTCTGCCGCGTTTCTTACCTTTGCCGCGCAATTGGGACTTTTCGATCAGCCCTTCGTATTGATGCGCCAGCAAATGGCTCTGGACCTGCTGGATCGTGTCCATGGTCACCGAGACGATAATCAGAACCGAGGTGCCGCCGAAATAGAACGGGATGGCAAACTGGCCCCTAAGAATTTCAGGCAACAAGCAGACGGCAGCCAGATAGGCCGAACCCAGAACCAGAACGCGGTTGACCACGTATTCCAGATACTCGGCCGTTTTCTTGCCCGGACGGATGCCCGGCACAAAGCCGTTCTGCTTTTTCAGGTTGTCCGCCACATCGTCCGGTTTGAACGACACGTTGAAGGTATAGAAATAGGCAAAGAACACGATCATCGAGGCGAAGAACAAAAGGTACAACGGCTGTCCGGGGCCAAAGTTGGCCAGCAGCCACGACATGACCGGCCCATTGGTAGCCCCCGACGAGAAGGTCGAGATCGTCACCGGCAACAGCAGCAGCGAGCTTGCAAAGATCGCCGGGATAACGCCCGCCGGGTTCACTTTGACCGGCAGGTGGCTAGAGCCGCCTTCGTAGATCTTCATACCGGCCTGACGGCGCGGGTATTGAATGTGGATTTTACGCAAGGCGCGTTCCATGAAGACCACAAAGGTAATCACGGCAATCACCATCACGATCACACCAATGATCACGGCAGGGCTGATTGCACCCGAACGGCCCGAGGCGAAGAACTGCGCCAGAGCGGCCGGAACTTCGGCAATGATGCCGACGAAGATGATCAAAGAGATACCGTTGCCGATGCCACGCGCGGTGATCTGCTCACCCAGCCACATCAGGAACATGGTGCCGCCAACCAGCGTAATCATGGTGGACAGACGGAAATACAGGCCCGGATCGGTCGCAAGATCACCGGATTCAAGCGAAACGGCCAGACCATAGGCCTGAACGGTGGCCAGTGCCACGGTGCCGAAACGCGTATATTGGTTGATCTTCTTGCGACCCTGCTCGCCCTCTTTCTTGAGCTGTTCGAGCGCGGGCACCATGGATGTCAGCAGCTGCACGATGATCGAGGCCGAGATGTAGGGCATGATGCCAAGGGCAAAGATACCCATTCGCCCCAGCGCCCCGCCGGTGAACATCGAAACCATGCCGCCGATGCCTTGCCCCGCCTGTTCCATGAATTCACGCAGCGCTTGCCCGTCAATCCCCGGCACCGGAATAAAGGTGCCCAGACGATAGACGATCAGCAAACCCAGCGTGAACAGAATGCGGTTGCGCAGATCGGTGGCTTTACCAAGGGCAGACCAGCTTGTGTTGGCTGCCATTTGTTCTGCTGCTGATACCATAAATCGGTCTCTCTTATGAAAACACCGCCCGGAACCGTTTTCCGGCTCGGGCGGCGTCTGGGAAAACTTATTGGTCTATGTAAGCGGGTCTTGGCCCGCTCACAAGCGCTTACTCTGCCGCAGCAGCTTTTGTGACCGTCAGTGAACCGCCCGCTTTCTCAACTGCCTCGACGGCAGATTTCGAAGCACCCGTCACTTCCAGGTTCACTTTGGCGGTGATTTCGCCCTTGGCCAGAACGCGGACACCGTCCAGCTTGCGGCGCACCAGACCGGAGGCAACCAGTGCATCCTCTGTGATCGCAGCTTTGGCGTCCAGCTTGCCTGCGTCGACAAATTTCTGGATCAGACCCAGGTTGATAACGGCGAATGCCTTGCGGTTCGGCTTGTTGAAGCCACGCTTGGGCAGACGCTGATAGAGCGGCATCTGGCCGCCTTCGTAGCCATTGATGGCCACACCCGAACGGGATTTCTGGCCTTTGATACCACGGCCACCCATTTTACCTTTGCCGGAACCCGGACCACGGCCAACGCGGGTGCGTTTCTGGCTGGCGCCAGGATTGTCGCGCAATTCGTTCAGTTTCATTTCGCTTCTCCTTAGCCGGATGTGATCCCCGAAGCGTGATGGATCAACCACGGCATTTCTTGGTTTTGATTCTCATGGCAACAAAGCCACCGCAGCCCGATACAGCGTTGCGTCAAAGGATGCAAGTTTTGATCGCACCTTGTGCGCAAACCGTCAGGTCCCATGCGCGAAAATCGGTGCCGCTGCAGGGTCTATCCCATGTTTTTCGACGAGTTTACCGATCAGGCTATCGGGATCCGGCACTCCACCGTATTTATACAGCAGAACTGAACGCATTCGACGACCATAAAAATGGATCGACACGGTGTCATCTTTGATAAACCGGGAAAGATTGGTGCCCGGCCGCGCCAAAGCTCGTCTGCGTGTGTAGTTCACTGGGTAAAAGACGTGCTCGGGCAGAGTATACCGTATCTCACCTGTCTTACGCAGCGCCCAAGTAATCGCATCTGGCCCCCAAGCCCCCCAATACGCTTCGGGCACGTTTAGCGGAGTGCCCTTATCGATCGCCTCTTGCAGAGTTCTCTTGTGTCGTCTGGGCAGCCAGGGGGGAATGCGGTACGGGTCCTGAGTAAACTCGTTCAAAAGACCCAGTGTCTCACAGTCCGGTGGCAAACCCAGCGTGCCAATCAGGTATTCGCTCACTGGGTTTGATCCTTCACGCCCTGCCCCCTGGAATTCGCCTGACTGTGGCGAACCGACAACCTCAAACAAAAAGAGACGCCAAATGGCGCCTCTTTTTTCTAACGGGTGTGACCCGGGTTACGAGCAATAAGCGTGCTCGCGAGCGATGTCCTTGATATCGCAACGGCGTACGCCGATGTCATTCAGTTCGCGATCCGAAAGGCTCTGTAGTTCCGCGTAGGTGCGGTTGTACTCGGCACGGAGGGCATAAGCCTCTTTGACGCGAGCGGCGAGAGTTGCGATGCGGGCGCTCAGGCCGAAACCTTCGCGAGTAAATGTTGCTGTGTTAGCCATGTTTCTATTCCTTTCTTAGCCCGAGGCGAATTCCTCAGGATCCTGATTGTGTTCCTGTTTGGGACACGGCTCAGATAGGGGTGACAGGTATCGCTAACAACGGATGTTTCGGTCTAGCCGCTATGCGTTTGGGGAATAACTGCACGGTTACAACGCATAAATGCGGTAACGAACAAGAAACAGCTACGTGGAATAATCCCTTAGATCATCCGGAGCGTTCAGCAGCGTACCTTCATACTTTGGAAGATCATCGCTGAACTGCAACCACGGAAGCTTGTTTTCGTAATTAACGTGAAATGTGGGCGCAAATGCCTTGGGTTCATCCAATGAGGCCGCATATAAGTGCATGCCGCCCGGGTAATGATCAGCTTCAAACCCCATTGGGGAACCACAAGTGTCGCAGCAATGCCTATAAACACCTTTGGAGCTTTCATACGTTTTGGGTGTCTGACCGAGCCACCTAAAGTTACTCAGCGGCACGCCAAGCCATGCCACGACGGGTGCTGCACAGTTCCGTCGACAATCATCGCAATGACAGTAACAAGCCCAATTGACCTCACCTACATATTCCCACTTTGTCTGCCCACAAAGGCAATGACCTTGCGTCGCCATATTCTTCTCCTGCGCAGCGTGGCTTTTTGTTACAAAGACAACGGCTTTCCACGAACGTTTTCCAAATCAGCATGGGCTTGGCACAAATATTGGACCTGCGATTTACGACATACATACGTTCATCCGCGCCATAAGAAAACGCCCCCGACATCGTCGAGGGCGTTTCAGCTTTTGATAGAATTCGCGCTTAGCCGCGCTCTTCGATGATCTCAACCAGATGCGGGATCTTGTTGACCATGCCGCGGACCGAAGGGGTATCTTCCAGCTCACGGGTCTTGTGCATCTTGTTCAGGCCCAGACCGATCAGGGTTGCGCGCTGTTCAGCGGGGCGGCGGATCGGAGAACCGATCTGCTTGACGACGATGGTTTTTGCCATGGTACGCTCTCCTTACGCTTCTGCTTCAGCAGCAGCCGGTGCTTCGTCCCGCTTGGGCAGGATGTCAGCAACCTTTTTGCCACGACGTGCGGCAACCGAACGCGGGCTCTGCTCTTTCTGCAGTCCGTTGATGGTGGCGCGGATCATGTTGTACGGGTTCTGCGAGCCCAGCGACTTGGACACAACGTCCTTAACGCCCAGCATTTCGAACACAGCACGCATCGGACCACCGGCGATGATACCAGTACCTTCAGGTGCGGTGCGCATAACCACTTTACCAGCGCCGTGACGGCCCTCGATGTCGTGGTGCAGGGTCCGACCTTCGCGCAGTTGCACGCGGATCATCTGACGCTTGGCTTGTTCAGTCGCTTTGCGGATGGCTTCAGGTACTTCTTTCGCTTTACCCTTGCCAAAGCCGACGCGGCCTTTCTGATCGCCGACAACCACCAGAGCGGCGAAGCCAAAGCGCTTACCACCTTTTACGGTTTTCGACACGCGGTTGATTGCGACCAGGCGATCTGCAAATTCCGGTGCTTCTTCACGGTCGCGGCCACGGCCCCGACGGTTTTCACGTTCTGCCATTTGGCATCCCTTTTCTCATGTGGCGCATACGGCGCCGTTTTCTTCAATCCAAGTGAGCCCCGACTATTGCCGAGGCCCCCGGATCATCGGGGCAGCCGTCAAGCTGCCCGCAATCTTTCGTATCGCGCATCTTGATCCGAAAACCGGTTCCCACTTTTCGGGATGCGCTTGGTCTTAGATCTTCAGACCACCTTCACGCGCGGCGTCGGCTACTGCCTTCACCTTGCCGTGGAACAGGAAGCCACCACGATCGAAATAGGCCTCTTCGACGCCTGCCTTCTTGGCACGCTCGGCGATGGCCGCGCCCACCTTGGTGGCCGCTTCGACGTTGTTCTTGCCAACAACACCCAGATCTTTTTCCAGGGTCGAAGCTGCAGCCAGGGTCACGCCACGAACGTCGTCGATCAGCTGAACGCTGATGTTCTTGTTCGAACGGTGAACCGACAGGCGTACACGGCCCGCGTTGACTTTGCGAAGTTTGTTCCGAACGCGCAGGCGGCGCTTCAGAAACAGGGTTCTTTTGCTGTTTGCCATTGTCTGCGTCCTTACTTCTTCTTGCCTTCCTTGCGGAAGATGAACTCGCCTTTGTAGCGGATGCCCTTGCCTTTATATGGCTCGGGACGGCGCCATTCGCGGATTTTGGCCGCGACTTCGCCCACCTGCTGCTGGTCGATACCTTCCACAACGATCTCGGTCTGCTTCGGCGCGGTGATGGTGACACCTTCCGGAGCAGTGAAATCAACATCGTGGCTGTAGCCCAGGTTCAGCTTCAGGGTGTTGCCCTGCATCTGAGCCCGGTAACCAACACCCTGGATCTCCAGCTCTTTTTTGAAGCCTTCGGTCACACCGGTTACCAGGTTGGCAACCATGGTGCGGCTCATGCCCCACTGCTGGCGGGCACGCTTTGACATGCCACGAGGGTTGATTTGCACAACGTTGTCTTCGACCGACAGCGTGACGTCATCGGTTGCGGTGAAGCTGCGGGTGCCTTTCGGACCTTTAACTTCGATGGTCTGGCCGGACACAGAGGCGGTAACGCCGCTGGGCAGCTCGACCGGTTTTTTACCAATACGAGACATTGCAGACCTCCTTAGAAGACGGTGCAGAGCACTTCGCCGCCAACATTGTTGGAGCGAGCGTTTGCGTCCGACATCACACCTTTCGGAGTGCTGACAATCGACACGCCGAGACCCTGACGGACCTGCGGGATGTCATTGACGCCCATGTAGACGCGACGACCGGGTTTCGAAACCCGCTTCAGTTCGCGAATGACAGGGGTGCCTTCGTAGTATTTCAGGCTGATTTCGATGGCCGGATGACCGTTTTCACCGGTCGTCTTTTCATAGCCACGGATGTAGCCTTCGTCCGCCAGCACGTCCAGAACCCAACCGCGCAGCTTGGATGCGGGGGTGGAAACGGTGGACTTGCCGCGCATTTGCGCGTTGCGGATACGGGTGAGCATATCGCCGATAGGATCATTCATATCTATGTCTCCCTTACCAGCTCGATTTCACCATGCCGGGGATCTGACCAGCAGAACCCAGCTCGCGCAGCGCGATACGGCTGACCTTCAGCTTACGGTAGTAAGCGTGGGGACGACCGGTCAGCTGACAGCGGTTGTGCAGACGGGTGGCCGAGCTGTTGCGCGGCAGTTTCGCCAGTTTCAGACGCGCTTTGAAACGCTCTTCCATCGGGCGGCTCTCGTCATTCGCGATTTCTTTCAGCTCGGCACGCTTTGCGGCATATTTGGCCACCAGGCGTTCGCGCTTCTTTTCGCGTTCGATCATTGCTTTTTTAGCCATGTCTCTATCCTTCCGGCGCTTACGCGTTGAACGGCATGTTGAACGCTTTCAACAGTGCCTTTGCTTCAGCGTCGGTTTTCGCTGTGGTGGCAATTACGATATCCAGGCCCCAGACCTCGTCGACCTTGTCGAAGTCGATTTCCGGGAACACGATGTGCTCTTTCATGCCCATGGCAAAGTTGCCCTGACCATCGAAAGACGGCTTAACACCGCGGAAGTCACGAATACGCGGCATCGCGATTGTGATCAGACGATCCAGGAATTCGTACATCCGGTCACCGCGCAGGGTCACTTTCGCGCCCAGCGGCATGTCTTCACGGACGCGGAAACCCGCGATCGACTTCTTCGCCTTGGTTGCAACGGCCTGTTGACCAGCAATCGCAGTCAGATCTTCGACAGCAGCTTTCGCTTTCTTCGAGTCTTTGACCGCCTCAGCACCACAACCGATGTTCAGAACGATTTTGTCCAGCTTGGGCAGCTGCATGTCGTTCTTGTAGCCGAACTCTTCTTTCAGAGCGGCACGGATGGTTTCAACGTACTGAGCTTTCAGACGCGGGGTGTAGGTTGCGGTATCAAGCATCGATCACGTCCCCTGTGGTCTTGGCGAAGCGCACCTTCTTGTCACCTTCCATGCGGAAGCCAACGCGGGTTGCTTTGCCGTTTTTGTCCAGCAGCGCCAGGTTCGACAGTTGGATCGGGTTTGCCTGGGGCAGGCGACCACCTTGCGAAGTTTGCGACTGACGGGTGTGACGGATGGCAATGTTGATGCCTTCGACAACAGCTTTACCGGCCTTGGGGTCAACCGAGGAAATGGTTCCCTCTTTGCCCTTGTCCTTGCCGGCCAGCACGACGACCTTGTCGCCTTTGCGGAGTTTAGCAGCCATGATTACAGCACCTCCGGAGCCAGCGAGATGATTTTCATGAAGTTCTTGCCGCGCAGTTCACGAACAACGGGGCCAAAGATACGGGTACCCACGGGCTCGTTGTTGTTGTTCAGGATGACGGCGGCGTTGCGATCGAAACGGATCGCGGTGCCGTCTTCGCGACGGACTTCTTTGGCGGTGCGCACGACGACGGCCTTACGGACGTCACCTTTCTTTACGCGGCCGCGCGGGATGGCTTCCTTCACCGAGACGACAATGATGTCGCCAACGGAGGCGTATTTACGCTTGGAACCACCCAGGACCTTGATGCACTGAACTCGGCGTGCGCCGGAGTTGTCAGCGACATCCAGATTGGTCTGCATCTGGATCATGTGGTTTCTCCCGACCTGTGGGGGCTGGTCTTGTTAAATCCCCCAGGGTTTCGACAAATGGAAAAATCCCGGAAGCTTATGCTTCCAGAACTTCCCAACGTTTCGTCTTCGATTTCGGCGCGCATTCGATGATGCGGACTGTATCGCCGACCTTGAAGGCGTTCTTTTCATCGTGAGCCCGGTATTTCTTGGACTTACGGATGGTTTTCTTCAGAACCGGATGTGTAAAGCGGCGCTCTACCTGAACGGTTACGGTCTGTTCGTTGGCGTCGCTGGTCACGGTGCCTTGCAGGATACGCTTGGGCATCTGATTACTCCTCGGATGCCGCTGCAGCGGCCTTTTCGTTCAGAATGGTTTTGACACGGGCAGCATTGCGGCGGGCCGCTTTGATACCGGCTGTGTTTTCCAGCTGACCGGTTGCCTGTTGAAAGCGCAGGTTAAAGCTTTCTTTCTTCAGGTTGGCCAGTTCCTCGCGGAGCTGGTCCGGGGTCTTGTCACGCAGTTCTTGGGCGTTCATCGCCTTTTTCCTTTGCTCAAAACACCAGAAGGCCCCGTACACGGGTCACCTTTGACCTGGTGGATGAATGATAGACATGCGAATCCCCCGACTCGGCCGGGTGATCGCAGGATGCCGCCGTATAAGGGTTTAGGGGGTGGGTGGCAAGAGGAAGTTTTGGTAGTGACGCCAGAAACCCATCATCTTAACTTATGTCAATGTTTCGGCTTCGAATCGGCCTCAGATCAATAAACGGAAACTACTTAATGATTTGCATTCTGCTGTCCCACGAACGTTCAGGGAGTCATCTTGTTGGAGAGTTCCTTGCCAACCTAAAAGGCGTCAGGATGTTTGATGAAGTCTGTAATGCCGATGCAGCAGCGCACAGCGATTTTTCATTTCACAGATTCCAGATGGACTACGCGCAAAAGGACACCAACGCGTTCTTAGTGCAAAGATATCCAGACCGTATTGAGTTTATACATCAGTACTATAACAAGCTGGCCACGCTGACACACATGCCGATAATCGCTACAGACATCAAGTACGGGCACCTGCATAACTTTAATTCTTTCTGGTGTCCCCCATTGAACAGGCCTCTACTTATGACATGGATGGAGCAAACTGGGGCAAAACTTGTTCATTTAAGGCGCAAAAACCCGGTCGATGCAGTTGTATCGGCAGCAGTAGCTTCCAAACGACAAATTTGGAATTCGAGCCTTGCAGGCGAAAAGGTACCGATAAAAGAAAAGTTTCTTGTGGATACAGCAGAGACTACATACCAGGCAAACCTTTTACACCGACAGTCCACACTAATCTCTGAAGAATGGATAGGTAACATTGCGTGCTTCAACCTATTTTACGAAGACTTTGTAAGTTCAATGTCGTCTGATAGGACAATTCTCAAAGATCTGTCTAGCTTTGTTGATGCCCCATTCAACGCAGGCTGGGAACCAACCCTGAAAAAGCTTGGGCGACCGCTCAAAGAACTTGTCGAAAACTACGAAGACTTGCGCGACGCTTGCATCGCTGCGGGTATGGACCAATTCGTTTGATATCTCAAAAGCCGCAGTCACTCCCACTTGTAGTTAAAGCTTATACTAATCCGCTCGTCCTCAGCCATGTTCATCGGCACCTCGTGGCGCAGCCAGCTTTCCCACAGCAAGACGTCCCCCACCTGCGGCTTCATATAGATGAACGGTTGCAAATCCCGCCGCCCGCCTTTGATCCGCGTCGGTGCGGCCATCATGCGGCCTGAGCGGGGGTCTTCGAGCTTCAGCGCGCTCGCCCCTTCGGGCATCGCCACGTAGGTCGTGCCGGATATCACACTATGGGGGTGCAGATGGCTGGAGTGCATTCCGCCCTCGGGCAGGATGTTGATCCAGAGGTCTTCCAGCTTCAACGCACCCTCGCCCAGATCGAATTCCAGATCTTTGGCAAAGGCCGCCACGTGCTGGTCCAGTGCCGTCACCAGATCGGCAAAAATCGGAAACCGCCAGGGCAGATCAGTCAACGAAGCATAGCTGGTATAGCCGGGATAGCCGTTTTCCTCGCACCATTCTTGTCCGGCCTCATCATCCTCGGCGATGACAAGACACGAGCTTTCAAGCTCTTCCGCATCAATCTTAGGATCGAACTCGGACAAGGACGCCCGATAAAGACGGGTAACGAAGAGTGATTCAATCTGTGCCATGGGCCGGGCATACCGCAGTGTTTTCGGCAAGACCAGCCGATTAGCTTTTGAGGGGCCCTTTGCCACAGCGCGGGATTGGACGGCCACCATCGGCATAAGCGAGACACAACACGATCTCATCCGGTTTGGGCGCGTCAGAAATATTCAGCGTCATCGTGTCGAAATGATCAAACGACCACGGATTGTCCTTATGCCCAAGGGGTAAATCAATCGCACAGCCCGGCGCACCCAGCTTGGCGTTCGAGGGTATCACCGCCTCTCCGCCACCGGCCGCGGCGCGCATGGGCGCACCAAGTTTGGGATGGATCACCGCCCCTGCCTGCTCGAGATCACCGTTTACACCGACAATTGCGGCCTTACCGTATGAAATCGGGGCACTCTCCAAATGGGCAATTGCTTCGGCGGCCAACTCAAGACCCAGGGCACCACCAATCTCAAACAACTCTGAAAGATCCTCAGAGAACCGTCCGGCCAGTGGGTTTTGGAATACCGCCAGCGCAGCAACCCGGCTGATCGGATCACACGCTTGGCCCAGTTGGTCGGTTGTTATGACTTCCTTAATAAACATCTTCTTGCGTAGCTGAACCATTGGCCCCTCCCTCAGATCTGCTGCAGAGCCTAAGTAATGGTTCAGATTAGGCAAGGGCACTTCAGACTTGCGTTACTTGGGCCAAATTCGGCCTCTTTGGCGCTGATAATCCACGGTCGGATGAATAGATCGATTGCTGCTTACTTTTGCTCATTATCGGATTATTCCCCATGCCCCAGCTTCCCTTAGTCATTCCTCTTCTCCTTGCCGGGCTGATCGGCGAGCTCGCCTTTGAGTTCTATGCCTGGCTGGTATCTCCGCTTGTGTTTGGCGTCACGCTTCAGCCAGCCAATTTGGTCATAGCGCTCACCGCCAAGTTCACTGGCCTTGCTCTGCAATACGGGATGGCTTTTGCGATACATTTCCTCATCGGCGCTGTTGGCTTTGCTGGGGTCGTCTGGGCCACCAAGAAAGTTACCGGATTGGGCTATATCGTTTCAGGCGCAATCGCAGGAATTGCGCTGTGGTTTGTTGCGCAAGGCATCTTGGCGCCGACGGTTGGCCGCAGCTTCATGATGGGGTTCGGCGCCTACACCCAATCCTCGTTTGTTGCGCATGTCGGGATGACTCTGATCCTGGCATGGGTGTGGCAAACTCTGGCAACGCGCAGTTCAGCCGAACCCGACCCAACATAAGACGACCTGAACCCGAAAAAACAAAGGCCCCCGGCGCGATAACGCCGGGGGCCCTATTTCAAACCGGGGTTTCCCCCGATTTTCTTACCAGTCTTCGCGAACCACGACGCGAGTCTTGATCGGCAGCTTCATCGCGGCCAGGCGCAGGGCCTCACGCGCGATGTCGTCATTGACGCCATCGATCTCGAACATCACGCGGCCAGGCTTGACCTTGCATGCCCAGCGGTCGACCGAACCTTTACCTTTACCCATACGAACTTCGATCGGCTTTGCAGTGACCGGAGTGTCGGGGAAGATGCGGATCCAGACACGGCCCTGACGCTTCATGTGGCGCGTCATGGCACGACGTGCAGCTTCGATCTGGCGTGCAGTTACACGCTCAGGCTCAAGAGCTTTCAGGCCGTAGGTGCCAAAGTTCAGATCAGAGCCGCCCTTGGCGAGACCCTTGATCCGGCCTTTGTGCATCTTGCGGAATTTAGTACGCTTTGGTTGAAGCATATCTTTCCCTCCTTAGCGACGACCGCCACCAGCACCACGAGGTGCAGGGCCGTCCTGGAGTTCCTGTGCTTTACGGTCACGTGCCTGCGGATCGTGCTCCATGATCTCACCTTTGAAGATCCAGACCTTGATCCCGATGATCCCGTAGGGGGTCATCGCTTCGGCATGTGCGTAATCGATGTCGGCACGCAGAGTGTGCAGAGGCACGCGGCCTTCACGGTACCACTCGGTCCGTGCGATTTCGGCGCCGCCCAGACGACCAGCGACGTTCACCCGGATACCCAGGGCGCCCATGCGCATGGCGTTCTGAACCGAGCGCTTCATGGCGCGACGGAACGAAACACGACGTTCCAGCTGCTGAGCGATGGACTCGGCAACCAGCTGCGCGTCAAGCTCGGGCTTGCGCACTTCGACGATGTTCAGGTGCAGTTCGCTGTCGGTCATACGCGCAAGCTTTTTGCGCAGAACTTCGATGTCTGCACCTTTCTTGCCGATGATGACACCGGGACGTGCGGTGTGGATCGTGACGCGGCACTTCTTGTGCGGACGTTCGATGATCACACGGGCAACACCGGCCTGCTTGCACTCTTTGTTGATGAACTCACGGATCTTGAGGTCTTCCAGCAGAAGATCACCGTAGTCCTTGGTGTCGGCGTACCAGCGGCTGTCCCAGGTGCGGTTGACCTGCAGGCGCATGCCGATCGGATTTACTTTATGACCCATTAGGCTTGCTCCTCAACTTGACGCACCTTGATGGTGATCTCCGAGAACGGCTTCATGATCTTGCCGAAACGGCCACGGGCACGCGGGCGACCACGCTTCATGACCAGGTTCTTGCCAACCCATGCTTCGGCGACGATCAGCTCGTCAACGTCCAGGTTATGGTTGTTCTCGGCGTTGGCGATTGCGGACTGCAGGCACTTTTTGACGTCCTGCGCGACACGCTTGTTCGAGAAAGTCAGGTCGGTCAGAGCCTTCTCAACTTTCTTGCCGCGGATCATTTGCGCAACCAGGTTCAGTTTCTGCGGGCTGGTGCGAAGCATGCGGGTTTTCGCCATTGCTTCGTTTTCAGCCACGCGGCGGGGGTTCTTTTCCTTGCCCATGACTTACTTCCGCTTCGCTTTTTTGTCTGCGGCGTGGCCATAATAGGTGCGGGTCGGCGAATACTCACCGAACTTCTGACCGATCATGTCTTCCGAGACGTTTACGGGGATATGCTTCTGGCCGTTGTACACACCAAAGGTCAGACCCACGAACTGGGGCAGAATGGTGGAACGACGCGACCAGATTTTGATGACTTCGTTGCGGCCCGACTCGCGCGCTGCTTCGGCTTTTTTCAGCACGTAAGCATCGACGAAAGGACCCTTCCAAACAGAGCGAGACATGGATTAACGTCCCTTCTTCTTGGCGTGCCGCGAGCGGATGATCAGCTTCTGGGACGCTTTGTTCTTGTTGCGGGTACGCTTACCCTTGGTGTCCTTACCCCACGGTGTAACCGGTGTACGGCCACCCGAGGTACGACCTTCACCACCACCGTGCGGGTGATCGATCGGGTTCATTGCAACACCACGAACCGACGGACGAACGCCCTTGTGACGCATACGACCGGCTTTACCGAGGTTTTGGTTGCTGTTGTCGGGGTTGGACACGGCACCAACGGTGGCCATGCATTCCTGACGGACCATGCGCAGCTCGCCCGAGCTCAGACGGATCTGAGCGTAGCCGCCATCGCGACCAACGAACTGAGCATAAGTACCGGCCGCACGTGCGATCTGACCGCCCTTGCCGGGCTTCATCTCGATGTTGTGGACGATGGTACCAATGGGCATGCCCGAGAACGGCATTGCGTTGCCCGGCTTGATGTCGGCTTTGGCGGATGCCACGACCTGATCACCAACAGCCAGACGCTGCGGAGCCAGGATATAGGCCTGCTCGCCGTCTTCGTATTTTACCAGTGCGATGAATGCGGTCCGGTTCGGGTCATATTCGATCCGCTCGACGGTTGCCGCGACATCAAATTTGTTCCGTTTGAAGTCAACGATCCGGTAGAGACGCTTTGCGCCACCGCCGCGGCGGCGTGAAGTGATCCGTCCGGTGTTGTTCCGGCCGCCCGATTTGGTCAAACCCTCAGTGAGAGACTTGACCGGACGTCCTTTCCAAAGCTCCGAACGGTCGATCAGCACCAGCCCGCGCTGGCCCGGCGTCGTCGGCTTGTACGACTTGAGTGCCATGCTTTCTGTCTTCCGTTTAGCAAGTGCAGGGGGTTTCCCTGCTATGTGATAGGCCCCCGTAGGTGCCAAGGGTATAGGGCCCCGAAGGTCCCCGGTTACAAATATCAGAGGCCCCGGAACGAATCCGAGGCCGCAAGATTGGGTGCGTTTAGCAGTGTTGGGGGTGGGTGTCTATAGCCGCCCAGTGAAAAAAAAGACCTTGATACTTCGCAACCGAAGCGGTGGTTGACCTGAAACCATTGCCGGGTCGAAAGCGTTGGGACCATAGGCCCTGGTAACACTGCAAGCTGACATTAACGAAAGTTAAGGTTCAGTTCACTTTAAAGCTATCAGCGACCCCCACTTCCTATTTTACAAAGCACATTTTTTGGAAGGAGCAAGTGGCGATGGCTTATCTGGATTTAACATCAGGCAACCGATTTTTCCCCCGTTTTTTTGCCTCCGCTGAGGAGAGAAAGGCGAAGCGTGAGATAAAAGCGAAGTACAAAAGGCAGCTCAAGGAACTGGACAAAATGACGGTCAGAGACCTGAGGGATTTGGGATACTCCAAAACAGAGCTCAGGAACTCTATTCGTCAGGAGTATCAGGAACTCCGTTCGTCAGAGGTATTTTGAAGGCTGAAAACCTAAGATGCCAAAGCTTAGTCTTTAGCTTTCTTGTTCAAGCGATTTCCGCGGATCTCAGTAGCCTCAATAACCGGAGAATTTAAGATGTATGATCTAATTCGAAATGTTGGACACAGCTCAACCGATCTCTCGCGCAGTGAATTGATCACTGCTGGTCTGGACGCTGCTGATCGAAGCCTTCGCGACCAGGTTCAGACTTGGGAAAAACACACCAATGAGAAAGCTGACGTCGCGCGCGACCTTTGTCGCGGTGTCAACACACTCTTGCGCGAACGCCCTTATGGTGAACCGCTTCGCACCCTGTCGATAGGATCTAGTGAAGAACCTCAGTTTCAGCTTTTACACGCACTGTCAGACGGCGGCCTGTGGTTGTATGACCGTGATCCGGCCGCTTTGAACGAAGTGCGCGCACGCACCGAAAGAACCCTTATCGACGATGTTCACCTGATCGAGGGCGATTATCTTCAGGATTTCAAGTCTGAGCTCTCCACAAAAGCAGCCCTGACAGAGCGTCTGGGCGGAGAAACCTTCGACCTTATGACTTTGCACCATTCGCTCTACTATTGTGAGCCCGAAGACTGGCCGAATTTGGTGTGTCAACTGTATTCTCACCTGTTGAGCGCCCCAGGTACGATGCATCTTGCGTTGATGTCTTCTTCGACCGAGCGTCCTCATACTACGACCTGGCTTTACAACCGGTTTGCCCAAGAATTCTGCGGCGTCCGCAACACACAGAACCTTCTTGAACTGCCCAAGCAGCTTGTTGGTTTACTTGGGTCTGAGAATTTTCAGGTCGCAACACGCAGCAGTGCAGTAAGATGTCGTCCTCAAACCTTCGAAGACCTGATGGCCGTCGTTTGGATGATCACGCTCTATCCCCATGTGCACGACTTCAGCACGGATCAGAAGGTTCAGATTACTGAGTTCGTTTTGGACGAATTCTGGCTGCCAGGTCGTGATCTGGTGCAGGTTCAGGACTACCTGACAATCACCAAGCCGAAGCAAGCCTGGCAGGGTTACCTCGGATAATCCAAACGCAACTTGGTGATGAACAGTCTTCTAATCAGCCAAGAGACCACCCGCGCCAAAGTGGCTCGGACTCCATAGCAATCTGCTACCACCGCTTGACCTGGCCCAGAACCTCGCGAAACGAATATCGCGAGATATGGTGATACACCTCACCTGCATGCAGCACAGCATTGGGGAAATTCGGGTGGTTCGGGGCATCGGGCCACACCTGAGGCTCTAAGGCGATCCCATCGAATGGGCGATAAGATGTGCCTGCGTGACACTCCCCATCTTCGTCCAGATAAGCGCCTGAATAAACTTGCAACCCGGGTTCGGTCGTTGCCAGATGCATCGATATCCCGGATTCCGCTCCGGTTAGGACCGCGATTTCTCGACAATCCTCTCTGCGATCAGACACACAGTAATTGTGATCGAAACCCTGCCGACCCAAAAGCCTCGGCGACCTGAGGTCCATCGGTGTGTCCGCCACCGCGCTTACTTCTCCGGTCGGGATACCCTCATCGTCCACGGGCGTATAATGATCAGCGTGAATTGTCAGGCTGTGCTGTGAAATGTCACCCGAACCATCAAGGTTAAAATAGATATGCGGTGTCACATTGCAAAGACTGCGCGTTTTGGTTTGGGCTTTGATCTCAATACTCAGCGTGGCGTTGGGTTCAATTCGAAAGGTCGCGGTGGTGTCCAAATCCCCTTCAAACCCCATATGCCCGTCCGGCAGGCTGAGCCCCAGTGTCACCGCGTCGCCAGCGCAATCCACGATTTCCCAAACCTGTCTGTCCATTCCATCGCGACCACCGTGCAAGGTATGCTTACCCAGAAAGTTGCGATCGGTGTGGAAAGTCTGGCCGCCTAATTGGTAGGTCCCACCTGCGATCCGGTTGGCCACCCGCCCGGCCAGAACGCCCAGATAGCACGCGCTGCGTTCATATCCTTGCAGATGCGTCCAGCCCAGTACCAACGGATGCGCATGGGCGACCAATCTCAGATCCTGCAGCGCTGCACCATAGGTCAGCACACTGGCAGAGAGAACGCCGCACGCGAGGTCAATGCTGTGTACTTGCTGCCCTACGTTAGTTTCGCCGAATTCGCGGATTTGCGGCTCTGTTGATTTTTGGCCCGTCATTGGCTCTCCACTATCGAAGCTTTCAACAGGGATAACCGACTTAGACACAACTTTACACGTAAACGGCAAAGCAATTGCTAGCCCACGTGGTCACGGATCGATGACTGGCTTTTCAGCCATAAAGAGCACGTGCTTCAGAGAAGGACAGCAACCGGCGGGTCTTTTCATCCCAAAGATGGAGTTTCGCGTTGGCTAAGCTTTGGCGGATTGTCATTTGGTTGCTGTTTGCCAGTTCATCGTGATCGCGCAACACTTCCGGCAGGCGATAAAACGGAATTCGGCTGTACAGGTGATGTACATGATGAATTCCGATATTGGCACTGAACCAATTCAATACTTTCGGCAGAACGTAATGTGAGCTTCCATGCAATGCAGCTTCGTGCAATTGCCAGTTGCCATCTGTATCCCAATGCGTGTCCTCGAACTGATGTTGAACGTAGAACAGCCAAACCCCAGCCGTCGCGGCGATCAATGTGGAAGGCAGGAATACAAGCAAAACCGGCATTATGCCGCCAAAGTAATAAACGGCCATGAGCGCACCCAGAATGGCCGCGTTGGTGACCATTGCGCTAACCCAGAACTTAAAACTGTCGGTCAGGCCAAGTGGCAGACGGTTCTGAAACAGAAAAAGATACCCGGGTCCAAAGCCGAAAAGCGTAATGGGATGCCGGTAAACGCGATACCAAAAGCGATTGGCTGGTGACATCGACTGGTATTCGGCCACGGTAAGGGTGTGGACATCACCCATCCCGCGCTTATCCAAATTGCCCGAACTGTTGTGATGCGTGGAGTGCGTACGACGCCAAACGTCATAAGGGGTCAGGGTAAGCACGCCAATCAATCGTCCCACCCAGTCGCTCAATGCGCGGTTTTTGAAAAACGCCCCATGTCCGCAATCATGTTGGATCGCGAATAATCGCAAAAGAAAACCCGCGTTCAAAACGGAAATCGCAAACGCCAACCAGTAGCTGATAGACAGCGACCACCAAGACAAAGCCCATAGCAAGAAGAAAGGGACAATGCTGACGCCAAGCTCAAACAGGCTGCGCCATTGGTTCGGCTCGCGATACTTGGCAAGCGTCGAAACCCAGTCGCGCGCCGCCGTCGCGCCGTCCTGGTTCAATAGAGAAGGTTCCGCCATGCACCTGCCACGTCGTTTTTGTTTGTTTCAACCCGGATAGACTACCGCCCGGTCATAGCAAGCGAATTCTGGACCGAACGTATTTTTCACGTTCAATTTTCAGTGTCGCCTGCAAAGAAAAACCCCCGCTTTCGCGGGGGTTCTTCCATTCTCTCCAAAGACGGGTTCGATCAAAGACCGGTGGACACGTCGATGGTGTTGCCCTCTTCCAGGGTCACATATGCTTTTTTGACGTCTTTCCGACGGCCCAGCTGGCCGCGGAACCGCTTGACCTTGCCTTTGGTCACGGTGGTGTTCACCGCTTTGACCTTCACACCAAACAGCGCCTCAACGGCCTCTTTGATCTGCGGTTTGTTGCTGTCGATCGCCACTTCAAAGACAACCGCGCCGTTTTCGGACGCCATGGTCGACTTCTCGGTGATGATCGGCTTGCGGATCACGTCGTAATGTTCTGCCTTCGCGCTCATTTCAGACGAGCCTCCAGTGCTTCGACAGCCGCTTTGGTGAGCACCAGGGTGTCACGCTTGAGGATGTCATAGACGTTTGCGCCCATCGACGGCAGGATATCCAGACCTTCGATGTTCTTGGACGCTTTAAGGAACCCTTCGTTCACGGTCGCGCCGTCGATGACCAGAGCGCGTTTCCAGCCCAGGTTTGCAACCTGTTTGGCCAGAGCGGCGGTCTTGCCTTCGGCTTCGGCACTCTCGATCACGACCAGCTCACCTGCCTTGGCTTTGGCCGACAGAGCGTGGCGCAGGCCAAGCTTGCGGAACTTCTTGGGCAGGTCGTGGCCGTGCGAACGCACGACGGGGCCTTTGTAGATACCACCACCACGGAAGATCGGCGCGTTGCGGTCACCATGGCGTGCGCCACCGGTGCCCTTCTGGCGATAGATCTTCTTGGTCGAGTAGCTGGTTTCCGAGCGGGTCTTGACCTTGTGGGTGCCGGCCTGCGCGTTGTTGCGCTGCCAACGGACCACACGGTGCAGGATGTCCGCACGCGGCTCAAGGCCGAACAGATCGGCGTTCAGCTCGATGTCGCCGGCTTTACCGCCGTCCAGTTTGATTACATCAAGTTTCATGCTTCACCACCTTCCGCGGGCGCTTCTTCCGCAGGTGCTTCGGTTGCAGCCGATTTCACAGCAGCCGGGAAAGGCAGGCCTTCCGGTGCTTTCTTCTTCACGGCGTCCTTGACGGTGACCCAGCCCGATTTCGGTCCGGGAACGGCGCCTTTGATGAAGACCAGGTTCCGGTCAGCGTCGGTTTTGACGACTTCCAGGTTCTGGGTGGTTACACGGGCAGCACCCATGTGACCGGCCATCTTCTTGCCTTTGAACACCTTGCCCGGGTCCTGACACTGACCGGTCGAACCGTGCGAACGGTGGCTGATCGAAACACCGTGCGAGGCGCGCAGACCACCAAAGTTCCAACGCTTCATAGCACCGGCAAAGCCTTTACCGATCGAGGTGCCCGAAACGTCAACCTTCTGACCTTCCAGGAAGTGTTCTGCCGAAATCTCGGCGCCCACATCGATCAGGCCATCTTCGGAGACACGGAACTCGGCCAGCTTACGCTTGGGCTCAACCTTTGCAGCGGCATAGTGCCCGCGCATGGCTTTCGAGGTGCGTTTTGCCTTGGCTGCACCGGCGCCCAGCTGAACGGCGGTGTAGCCGTCTTTGTCAGCGGTGCGCTGTGCAACAACCTGCAAGTTGTCCAGGTGAAGAACGGTCACAGGAATCTGCTTGCCGTCTTCCATGAACAGGCGGGTCATGCCAACTTTTTTTGCGATAATACCAGAGCGCATTCTCATACCCTCCGATTACGACTGCAACTTGATCTCGACGTCCACACCAGCAGCGAGGTCGAGCTTCATCAGCGCGTCAACGGTCTGGGGGGTCGGATCAACGATGTCGAGCAGACGCTTATGCGTGCGGATCTCGAACTGGTCGCGGGATTTCTTGTCAACGTGAGGGCCACGGAGAACCGTGAACTTCTCAATCTTGTTCGGCAGCGGGATCGGGCCGCGCACGTTCGCGCCGGTCCGCTTGGCAGTGTTGACGATCTCTTGCGTGCTGGCATCCAGAACGCGATAGTCAAATGCCTTCAGCCGAATACGGATGTTTTGGCTTTGCATATTAACAGCCTTTTATCAGGCGTTGAGGTTGAGAGGAGGACAGACGCGCATCGTCAACCCTCTTCGAACCCAAAAGGCGGGAATCACCCCGCCTTGACGTTCTTATCGAGAACTCGCGCGTAGTAGTGGGGTTGGTGGGGTTTGGCAAGGGGTTTATTGGCTTGGTTCCACCTTAAAGGGCGGCGCGAGCCAGCACCAATTGCCAATCTTTAAAAACCCACGTCGCAACGAGAAAGTGCTACAGGCCAATGAGCGAAATATACATTCTGCGCGCGGCAGTTGGGAAGCCAAAGAAAACCACTATGGCGTTCGAGGGCTTTCATCCCACCCGACAGTGTTTAGTCCGCTTAGCGACAGCGCGCGTTGATGTTTCAGGTTCTGTTAGACAACTCCGCAAGTGTGACGTCAAACCGCTTACGCTCGCGGCAAAAATCACTGTTTTCACAGTCGATTTCCTGGTCGTCATCACCAAGTATAGCGGCGCGCATGTCGTCCAAATCCTTGCTGTGAAGGACTTGCGTTCCATAGTTCAAGAATTCAAAACCAAACATGATTTCCTCCTGCTTACTGCAGCGGTTCGCCCTGTGCATGCCCCGCTTTCTGTTTCAGATCACATGTGGGCTTCCTGTCTTTGGGTGAGGTGGACGTAATATTAAGAAAACTCCATCCGTTTCTGCCCCAGCACGACGGCGGGCATTCTAGGCGTGATCTCGGTTCGAACACATTGAGGCTAGGCGCGTACTCGTTTGCCCCAAAGAAAAAGGCCGCCCCATGTGGGACGGCCTTCTTTCGTTCAACCGGTTGGGTCCGAGATTATTCGACGAACAATCTCAGCACCGTCACCGGTTACTCGATGATTTTCGATACGACGCCGGCGCCGACCGTGCGGCCACCTTCGCGGATCGCGAAGCGCAGACCGTTTTCCATCGCGATCGGCGCGATCAGCTCAACGCCGAACGACACGTTGTCGCCAGGCATGACCATCTCGGTGCCTTCGGCCAGGGTCACGGTGCCGGTCACGTCAGTTGTACGGAAGTAGAACTGAGGACGGTAGTTGGCGAAGAACGGAGTGTGACGACCGCCTTCTTCCTTGGTCAGGATGTAGGCTTCGGCTTCGAACTTGGTGTGCGGTGTAACCGAACCCGGCTTACACAGAACCTGGCCACGCTCAA
>NZ_JBQFSZ010000011.1:0-139329 GCF_056538325.1 Ruegeria sp. BG8
CAATAGGTACGCTGTTATTCTCATAAAAACCGCTATCCGCCGTCTTTATGTCCAAGTCCGTAAACGGCTCTTTTATCGACATAACTTCCTCCGTGTTGTCCGTAGTAAATTTTTATTTTTGTTGTTGGAAACCAGCGCATTACATCGAAATGCGCAGGCTTCATATCTTAGTATTCTTGCACGTACTATGATTCCGTTTTCAAACGAGAGCACGCACTTTCTCTAACAGGGCCGCATTAACGGCGACGCCAGCAGTGGCCGCGTTTTCCCGAAACTTTCGACGCCCATCACCCGGAAGGCGCGCGCCTTGCTGATCATGGATCGACGCGATCAAGTCCGTCAGTTTTTCCTGAAAGGCACCGCCAGACGTGGCTTGCGGGTCGATCGCGATAAAGAACTGGCCGGTCTTGGGTGGGCCACCAGCGGTGCCCGAGAATGGGCTGGCGACAGAACCCAGCGTTGCACCGGTCATTGCAGCAGCCATCAGTTCGACGGTCAGCGCAATGCCCACACCTTTGTAGCCGCCGGACGGCACCATTGATCCCTTCAGCCCAGCCTCGGGGTCCGTGGTCGGCTTGCCATCGGCATCCAGCACCCAACCTTCCGGCACGGGCTTGCCTTCGCGTACGTGTTTCATCACCTCGCTTTTCGCAATTGTGCTGGCGGACTGATCAATCAAAAGCGCCGCGTTGCCATCCGCATCCGGGGCCGAGATGGAAAACGGGTTAGTGCCCACAACAGGTTTCGCACCCCCGGATGGGGCGATGGACGCCGGTGCGTTGGTGAAGCCGATCCCCAACAGGCCAGCCTGCGCCAAGCGTTGTGTATGCACACCCAGAACACCACAATTGTAAGAGTTGTTGACGGCCAGCACTGCAACACCCTGTTCACGCGCCATGGGAATGAGTTTCTCAAACCCCAGATCAATTGCGCTATGAGCGAAACCGGTCGCTGCATCCACTGTGACAACAGACGGGCGCGGCTGGCTGACAACTGGTTTTGCTGCGCCATCGACCTTGCCGCATTCCACGTGCTGGGCGTAGATCGGAATATAGGCCAGTCCATGCGAAGCTACGCCGTCAGCTTCGGTCATCGCGGTTGCAACCGCTAAAGGGCGCGCGTTTTCTTCGGACGTGCCGGCTTTTACCAAAGCGCGAAATGCCAGATCTTCGATCTCGGACAGGGACAGGGTTTCGGTGGCGGTCATTTTTCTTTCCCGTTCGTATTGATTTCATGGCCTCCGTCAGGGGCCGTTTTCATGTCTTAGTCGTTGTCGCTCAGGCCAGCGCCGGCACCGCGCAGGCGGCTTTCCTCGGTCGCGGGTGCAAAAGTGCGGTGGGCAAAGGCGCTGAGCCTGCCCCAATCTTCTTCCGACACCTCGGCGCGCAACACAGGTTCGCGGCGGCCGGTCATTTCTGCGGGTGCCGTAAATACCAGCTTGTCTGCATGCCGGGCTTCCAGTGCTGCAGGCGTTGCCTGTACGCAAATCTGACGTCCATCCGTCGCCAACCGTGCACCCTGCCATTCTGCGGCGACAGGGGCGCCAAGGCGCAGCGCGGCACCGCCCATGAACGGAACAGCCAAAAGCGGGATGCTGACGTTTTCCATCGTGATCGACCCGCGATTCATCAGACGCACAGCGCAATCACTCAGCGAGGCCCCTGCAATTAGTGGGCTCATTCGGCGTGTCGGGGCGTGCCAGATCTCAGCGCTCAAAGACACCGGGGATACATCGATTGATGGAATACGGTCGTTCATTTCCAGCAGGTCGGCCAACAGACCTGCGCCGGAAAAACCAAATGCCGACAACCACCGCGTGCCTTTTGCGGCCTCTTCGGCCAATCCCCATGACAATCCTGCCCCGCGCGCGGCGCGTTTGCTCATGGCTTCGATTTCGTTCAGCGAGTGGCTCATGCCGCGGCCTCTTCTATGCTGGGAAAGACCCAGTAATCAGCGTTTTCGGTATTCAGTTCGTACGGCAGCGGCGCGTTTCCATACATGCAGATCCGAACCCAACGGTCCGACCGAGGGTCGAATTTCGTCGCACCAAAGAACGACAGCTTGCACCGCAGCATGTCGATCGGCAGCACGCGGTCAGAAATCGTGTTGTCCCGGATCTCAGCATAGGGCGCACGTCCAACGATTTGGACGCGACGCAGAACGTGACGGTGTTCCGGGTGGCGCAAAAGAAAGTCTGCCACCTGCGCCTCGTCGGACCAATGGGCCAGCGCCCAGAACAACATCGCCGCATCGCGGCCCGGTGCCAAAGGCTGCTCGTACTCTTCGATAGGTTCCTCAAAGCGTTCGCCGAGACGTGGCTCAAGCTTTTCTTCAGAAACATACCACGCGCGGGCTTTGCTGGCCGGAGCGGCCCAGTCTGTATCAATTGCCCAGCCGTAAATGTCCTTGAGCAGTCTGCGCAGATCACCAATTTTCATCGCACCCGCAATGCGGAACGTGGCGGTGTTGTCTGCGGCCATACCTTCGGCAAAGCTATCAACCAGCGCCCCGTAAGGCTCCAGCATCAATGAGGCGATCCACTCCTGCCCTTCGAGGCTGAGATTCTCTTCGGCCCAAGAATACAGAGAATCCCAAGGCGCATTCGCTGTCAGATCAGCAGACGCGAGGTAGTCGGTAATCTTGCTAATGTCGCCCCGCAATGCGGCCAGTTTTTCGATCTGGATTGGGTGTTCAGAGTGCCAAGTTTCGACGATCTGCATGTTGCGCGACAGCACGTCCCGGAACAGGGCAATCTCAGCCTCGCTGGCGTTCTGCACACCGCGAACGACCTGAATGGCACCTTCGCGGGCGGCCATCCAGTTGTTGAACAGCACCGGGTGGTTCAACAGGAACGGTGCCATGCCCAAACCTGTTGAGTTGCCAATTCCCATGGACCGCGCAATCGCACCATCCAGTTGGGCGGCCTGCGTTCCATTCTGGGCAGCGCGCGCATTGGCCATGTACTGAACCAGGTCGGTCACGAACCAGCGCGTCAGGTAGACTGACAGCATCTCAACCTGGAACGGGGCGCGGAATTCGGGGCGGTCGGCAATCATCTCGCGATCGGCAGCGCCCAGTTTGCCCGACCCGTAGACGGCGGTGGTGCGCATCAGATAGCCCACGGCGTCGATCTTCTCGGTCGAGGGTTGGCGGCCTTCGGCCAGTTCGCTGACCACATGTTCCCAAAGCCGGACCGAGCGGTTGGCGCGCGACACGGACAGCTCGCTTCCGGTCACGCGACCGGCTTCCTGCACGGGGATATTATGCGACAGGCGTTCGATGTCATCTGCGGATGGAACACCGTCGAACAGGGTGAATGTGGCATCCCAGGCTTCGGCGATCACCCGGTCCGAGCGCTTCTCGGGCGGCAGATCATGGGCGTAGGCGATCAGGGAATAGGACCGCTCGGGCCCATGCGCGGTATAGACGGCATGACCGACGCCGTTGGCATCAATCTCGAACGCGGTTTGTTCAAACCGCCAGTTTTCCCGGGCCAGTCGTCGCGTCAGAATACGCATGAACGAAAGGCGCGACTGATGCATAGAGCCGAGACGCGCAAGGCGCATGACGGTGTTCGGGTCGCGTCGGGAAACGTCAGTCATTCGAGTATGCCTCCTCAGGTCGAATAGTCAGTAGTCTCCTGAAATCTTCAGGGATGCTGCTGGGCCGGACAAGCCGGCCCAACCTAGCGTTTTCAGCTTTCCTTACCTTTCGCCAGGGTGATGCGCAGCGCATCCCACAGCGAAGGTAGCAAGATCAGCGATACCGGAACAGCGGTTACGACAATAAAGCTTTGCAGCTTTGATACGCCCCCTGCCCCAACGGATATCAGAATGATCGCCATAACACCCATTGCGATACCCCAGAACACCCGCAAGGCCGTCGGAGGGCTGTTTTCATCGCTCATGGTGGCCGAGATGACGTAGCTCATCGAGTCGCCAGTGGTAGCCACAAAGATTGTCGTCAGGATCAGGAACAGGATCGAGATCACAAAGCCCATCGGCAGGTTGTTGGTGATCGCCAACAGTGCAGCAGGCAGGTTGAAGCCCTCAAACGCAGCCGAAATGGTACCGGTGTTTTCCAGCTCCATCGCGATGCCGGTACCGCCGATGATGGTGAACCAGAAGTTGGTCACGATCGGCGCGACAATCGACAGCATGATGATGATCGAGCGGATCGAACGGCCCCGCGAAACGCGGGCAATGAACATTGCCATCAGTGGGCCATAGCCCATGAACCAGCCCCAGAAGAACACGGTCCACCAGCCCAGCCAGCCGGGTTCGCCGAACAGGCCAGCCTCGCCACGATACAGTGCCATCTGGAAGAAGTTGCCAACATAGGTGCCAAAGCCCGAGAAGAACGAACCAAAGATGAACCCCGTCGGACCCGCGACCAGAACGAACAGCAGCAGGAACGCCGCCAGGATAACATTGACCTTGGACAGGATCTGAATGCCGCGCGACAGACCCGTCATGGCCGAGATCGTGTAGATCGCAGCCAGCCCGGCAATCACTGTCGCCTGCAGGGCAAATGTGTCCGAGAAGCCGAACAAATCGGCCAGACCATAGCTCACCTGCAGACCCAGGAACCCGATGGGGCCAACCGTGCCCGCAACCACAGCGATGATCGAAGACGCATCCGCAATCAGACCGATAGGCCCGTTGATCGCCTTGTCGCCAAAGACCGGGTACAGCAGCGTGCGCGGGGCCAGCGGCAGACCTTTTTCATAGTGGTAATGCATCAGCATGACCGTGGTCAGCGATCCAAGAATGGCCCATGCAAGGAAACCCCAGTGCATAAAGCTTTGGGCAATTGCGGGGTTCACTGCCTCTGCCGTAGCGCCTTCGGCACCATAAAGCGGCGGAGAATACAGAAAGTGAGCAATCGGCTCACCCGCCGCCCAAAAGACGCCGCCGCCAGCCAGCAGCGTGCACATGACCATCGATCCCCACTGGAACGTGGTGAATTCAGGCGCAGCAAGGCCGCCCATGATGGCGCGTCCGCCGGGCAGAATGCACAGCAACAGACCGATCAGGAAGGTGGCCAGCAACAGCACCTGCCAGTACAGGCCGAAATAGGTTGCCGCGACGGTAAAGCCCCAATCCACTGCACCGGAAAGTGCATCCAGATTGACCAGTGCCGCGATGCAGAACAGCGCGATAAATCCGCCCGAGATCAGGAACAGCGGCTTGTTTACGCGGCTTTCCTGTGTGGGGGCAGTGTTCAAAGATGCCTCGGACATCTTTCCTCCGTTAAAAGTAGTGAGGCCGCATCTTTTTAAAATGCGGCCGTAGCCTCGGTATTTAGCTGGCCTTCATCAGGCGAGCGGTTTGAAGTTCTCATCAAAGAAGCGGTACCAGTTGCCACCCATGATCCCGGCGACTTCGTCGTCGTTCATGCCTGTGGCACGCAGGCCCGCTTCGATGTTTCCGAAATCACGGTTGTCGTTGAACCAGCTTGGCATGGGCGGGAAGCCGGGGGCCGAGGCCGAGCCTTCGCCATAGTCGATCTCTTTCGTCCAGCGGCCCACGCGCATCCATTCCACGATGCTGTCGGGCTGGTCCTGACACAGGTCGGTGCCGATCCCCAGATGTTGCGCGCCGTATTTGTCAGCCGCGCGCGCGATCATCTCGCAGAAGCTTTCCAACGTGCAGTCGGATTTGTCTTTCAGGTGATGCGGATAGACGGAAAAGCCCAGCATGCCGCCATTTTCAGTCACCGCACGGATCACCTCTTCGCGCTTGTTGCGCAGGGCGGGCGACCATTCATGCGGGTTCGCATGGGTAATGGCGATGGGGCGTTCCGAAAGCTCAGCCGCCTCGATGGTCGAACGGTCTGCCGAATGGCTCATGTCCACCACCAGACCCACGCGGTTCATTTCCTTGATGACCTGCTTGCCCATGCGGGTGATGCCGGTATCTTCGGCCTCATAACAGCCGGTCGCCAGCAGCGACTGGTTGTTATAGGTCAGCTGCATGAAGCGCGCGCCCAGATCGTGCAGAATCTCGATCAGGCCGATATCGTCTTCCATCGGGCTGGGGTTCTGGAACCCAAAGAACACCGCCGTCCGGCCGGTTTCACGCGCCACGTCGATATCGCTGGCCCAGCGGCCTTTCATGATCAGGTCCGGGTATTGCTCGAACCAGCGGTTCCACTTTTCAAAGTTCAGAACCGTTTCGCGAAAGTTCTCGTGATAGGCGATGGTGACGTGGATCGCATCCACGCCCCCCTCGCGCAACTGGCGGAAAACCTTTTCCGACCAGTTCACATATTGCAGGCAATCGATCAGCATCAGACAGGACCGGCGCTGATATAGGCGGTTTTGACCGTAGTGTAGAACTCGGCCGCAGCCTTGCCCTGCTCACGCGGACCGTAAGAGCTGTCGCCACGACCACCGAAGGGCACGTGATAGTCGGTGCCTGCGGTGGGCAGGTTCACGGTGACAACACCGGTGCGTGCATTGCGACGGAAGTGCGTGGCGCGAGCCAGCGACTTGGTGACGATGCCCGAGGTCAGACCAAAGTTGGTGTCGTTGACGACGCTCAGCGCCTCGTCATAGCTGCCAACCTTGATGACGCTGGTCAGGGGCGCGAACATTTCCTCGCGGTTGATGCGCATGTCGTTGGTGGTGTTCAGGAACACGCCCGGCGACATGTAGAAGCCTTCGTGCGGCATTTCCAGGCGCTGACCGCCACACGCCAGTTCCGCGCCCTCGGACTTGCCGATATCGACATAGGCCAGGTTCTCGTTCAGCTGCTGCTGGCTGACGACGGGGCCCATCTGAACGCCCGCCTCCAGCGCGTTGCCCACTTTCATCGCCTGCGCACCCGCAACGAGCTTTTCGACAAAGGCGTCGTGAATGGCAGAGTGGACCACGAGCCGGGAGGAGGCCGTGCATTTCTGACCGGTGCCACCAAACGCGCCACCCAGAGCCAGCGTCACTGCCAGATCCAGATCGGCATCGTCCATGACGGCCAGAGCGTTTTTCGATCCCATTTCCATCTGAACCTTTGTCAGGTTCTGAATGGCGGCGGAGGCGATGCCCTTGCCCACCGGAACCGAGCCGGTGAAGGAAATCGCGTTGACCTTGGGGCTTTCCACCAGGCGCTGACCGATCGAACGGCCTGAACCCATGACCAAGCTGAAGAGACCCTTGGGGATGTCCTGGCGGTTGATGATCTCGGTCAGAGCCACAGCCGAGGCCGGGGTGATGTTGGCAGGCTTCCAGACCACCGCGTTGCCATAGCACAGCGCCGGTGCGATCTTCCACGAGGCGGTCGCGGTGGGGAAGTTCCAAGGGCTGATGATGGCCACAACGCCTACGGCCTCACGGCGCACGTCAACCTCGATGTCGGGGCGCACGGAATCGGCGTTCTCACCGATCTGACGCAGGCATTCGGCAGCGTAATAGGTAAAGAACTGACCGGCACGGAACACTTCACCCTTGCCTTCGGCCAGCGGCTTGCCTTCTTCGCGGCTCAGCAGCGTGCCCAGTTCTTCGGCGCGGGCCATCAATTCGTTGCCGATGGCGTTCAGAACGGCCTGCTTGCGCTCCAGCCCATAGGCCGCCCATTCGCGCTGCGCTGCGCGCGCCTGATCCAGCGTCGCCTCAAGCTGATCTGCGCTGGCTTGGGCAAAGACACCAACCAGGTCGCTCAGATCTGAGGGGTTGCGGTTTTCAATCTCGCCTTCGCCGGTGACCCATTCGCCAGCAATCAGGTTCTTTTGGATGTCAGCCATAGCCGTGTCGCCCTATTCAAAAATTGTCGATCTGGTATGGACTCCTTTGGGGCAATCAATCAAACTAAAATTATTGAACCTTATTTCAGAATTACTGAAAGAACGAATGGCCCTCAAAATCGAAATGCTCCGTGGCTTCGTCGCGGTTGCGCGCACTGGAAACCTGACCGACGCGGCTTTGGTCCTGAAAAGGACCCCTTCGGCTGTCTCAATGATGTTGAAACAGTTCGAAGCGCATCTGGGCGAGCCGCTGTTCGAAACGGACCGCAAAAACAAACTCACCGCTTTGGGAGAGTTCGTGTTCGAGCAATCCGAGCATGAATTGCAGCATTTCGACAATACCGTCCGAGCGATCGAAAACTTTGCCGACGCCAGTTTGGGCCACGTACGAATTGCAACAGTCCCTTCTGTTGCAGGAACAATCATACCTCGGGTTTTTTCCAGAAACATAAAGGCTTATGACAAAGTTCGGATTGACCTGCGTGACATGGATTCCAAGTCTGTCCTGCATGAGCTGTCACGCGGTCGCATTGATATTGGCATCGCCACGTTAAGCGGCAATGGGTCCGGCTTGGACAGCCAGCTTTTGCTGACCGACTGGTTCGGCGTTCTGCTTGCCGCTGACCACCCGTTGGCAAGTCTCAATGGCCCGATCGGTTGGGACGCGTTGCAGGACGAGCGCCTGATCGCCAATAGCCTGTCCGAAGGTATCAGTGGCCCCGAGGCCCGGGACATGCATGCCAAATCCCGGTTTTCCGCCCATAACCTGACATCCATTCTGGGTATGGTGCGTGCTGGAATTGGCGTTACGATTCTGCCCGAAATGGCTGCGATCTCGTCCGGTCAGTCCGATCTGGTCTTTCGCCCATTGGCAGATAAGACCGCAAAACGCGAGATTCATCTACTGCGCAAGGCTGATTCGGCGCTATCACCGGCAGCACGCAAACTGGAAATGGATATCCTCGAAACCGTTGCAGAGATGGCGAGAGACCCTCAGGCATGAGTGACAAGACAGAAAAGATTGACCTTGGCATTCTGATTTTCCCGGGATTTCCGATGGCATGCCTGACGTCCTGCATCGAGCCGTTGCGCGCCGCGAACGAAATATCAGGTCAGGACGCCTTTGGCTGGAGCGTGATTGCCGAAAAAGATGGGCCGATCCAATCTTCAGCCGGGGTGACCTTTTCACCTGACATCATCCTTTCCGATATTAAATCGCTGGATCACTTGTTGTTTGCGTCCAGCCCCAACAGCGTTTTCGATAGCCCGTCAAAGGCCAACGCGGCGCTGCAGCGCCTGATGCGGTCAAAAACCCGCATTGGTGCCATCAGCGGCGGTGTTTTCCCGCTGGCTCGAACCCGTCTAACCGGCGAGAACCCGTTATCCGTTCACTGGTGCTATGAGGCGGCTTTCCAGGCAGAGTTTCCCGAAGTTCCGATTCATGGGACCGTCATCTGCAATGAAGGCGCGTTTACCACCATATCCGGGGCCTCGGCCGTATTCGACTACATGCTGACCCTGATCGAAAGCAGGCTGGGCGGCGATATCATGGCCGAGGTCGCCTGCTGGTTCCAGCACCCGTTCATTCGCAGTGAGACTGTGACGCAAAAGGTGCCGGCGATCTCGACCGCGCAAAGCCAGGACTTGTTGCCCAAGCAGGTCGCGCGCGCCATTCAGCACTTTGCCGAGCATATCGAGAATCCGATCCAGATCAGCGAAGTGGCCGATGCTGTAGGTCTTTCAGCCCGGTCACTGGAACGCAGCTTTAAAAAAGCGACCGGGCACAGCCCCCTCACCTATTACCGCAGGATGCGCATGAATCAGGCCCGCCAATTGGTGCTGTATACCAACGACCCGATTTCCGAGGTCGCCTATATGGTTGGCTATGCAACTCCGGGCGCGTTCATGCGGCACTACCGTGAGACATTCGGCGTCACGCCGATCAGCGACCGGCGAGCCAAGAACTCGATGCGTGTGGGCAGCGACGATGTGTTGCCGTCGGGGTAACGACCGGGCTGCCCTCGGACTATTTTCATTCAAGTAAACCCAGTTGTCATACTGTGTCGTGAGGTGCAGCGCTGCTGGACGCGTGCCCGGTTGTGACGGGTCGCTGTCCGGCAGACCGGTGTAAGGGCAGTCTACAATCGTACTAGGTTTCTTGCCGTCGTCCTTCCAATAAATAATTCTTACTTGTTTTGATACCTGCATCATTTTTGTTTACGTAAAAGAGAATCATCGCTACGACACCGGAAAGCGCGACAGAGGAGTAGCGAGACATGTTCGACGCCAGCACGACGCACAAAGTGGTTTTGGGAGTGATCGGCGCAGATTGCCACGCCGTTGGAAACAAGATCCTGGACAGCCTTCTGACCCGGGCCGGGATTCAGGTCGTCAACCTGGGTGTAATGGTCAGCCAGGAAGAATTCGTAACCGCAGCGCTGGCGGAAAACGCCGATGCGATTCTGGTCTCGTCGATCTACGGGCACGGCGAAATCGACTGCCAGGGCCTGCGCGACCGGTGTGAGGCGGCGGGGATCGGAAACATCCTTCTCTATGTCGGCGGCAATCTGGTGATCGGCAAACAGGATTTCGCCACCGTCGTCACCCGTTTCCAGGATATGGGCTATGACCGCGTCTTCCCGGCCTCGGTGAATATCGACCACGTGGTGGCGCTGCTCAAAGACGATATCGACATGCGCCGTCTTCCGAATATCGGCCACAACTCGGGCGCGTTCGCGTCAGAGTTCGCCGATTGGGCCGCAATCTAGCAAAGGCAGATGGTGACATGACCGGCACGCCAGAAATCACGAATTCCAAGCTGCCCGATTCCGTTTTCGACGCCGAGCGTGAGGGCGTCCTGCAATCCTGGCACACCGGTGCCGATGTGGATTTTGACGCAGGTCTTGCCCGCCAACAAGCGCTGCCCATGGAAAAGCGGTTCTCGGCGGCCTTGGCGGATGCGGATGAAACCGGCAAGACTCTGCTACAACCCCGTGCAGGCGTCGCCCTGCTGCGCGAACACACCGCGCTGATGGAGGGGCTGGCCCCGTATTGCGACGTGCTACCCACCACCATCGACGCCTATACCCGCCACAACCGGTATGACGAGGCACAGAATGGGATCGACCGGTCTCGCGCGGCGGGCACCTCGCTGCTGAACGGGTTTCCGGCGGTCAATCATGGCGTTGAAGGCTGCACGCGACTGGTTGAGGCTGTGTCGAAACCCATTCAGGTGCGCCACGGCACGCCCGATGCGCGCCTGCTGGCCGAAGTCACGCTCAGCTCGGGCTTTTCGTCCTACGAGGGCGGAGGGATTTCCTATAACATCCCCTACGCAAAGAACATTCCGCTGGAGCAGTCGATCCGTCACTGGCAGTACTGCGACCGTCTGGTGGGCCGCTTCGAAGAACATGGCATCCGAATCAACCGAGAACCGTTCGGCCCCCTGACCGGAACGCTGGTGCCGCCTTTTGTCTCGCATGTGGTTGCGATCATCGAAGGTCTGCTGGCGCTGGAACAGGGCGTGCGCTGTATCACGCTGGGCTATGGTCAGGCGGGCAATCTGGTGCAGGACGTCGCCGCGCTGCGGTCGCTGCGGCGGCTGGGGCACCACTATTTCCAGAACGCGGGCTATGACGATTATCAACTGACCACCGTGTTCCATCAGTGGATGGGCGGCTTCCCCGAGGATGAGGCCAAGGCAACCGCCGTCATCTGTCTGGGTGCACTAGCTGCAAAACAGGCACGGGCCACCAAGATCATCGTCAAAACCCCGCATGAGGCCAGCGGCATCCCCTCGCTTGAGGCGAACCAGGCCGGGCTGAAGGCGACCCGCCAGATGGTCAACATGATCGCGGATCAGAACCGCAATGACGGCAACGAAATCCTGACCGAGGTCGAGGTAATCGAGGCCGAGGTTCACGCCGTCATGCGCGCCGTTCTGAAACTGGGCAAGGGCGACATCGCGCGCGGTGCCGTACTGGCCTTTGAATCCGGTGTCATGGACATCCCCTTTGCTCCTGCCATCGGCAACGCGGGCAAACTAACGCCGGTACGCGACAACCACGGTGCATTGCGGATTTTCGAAACCGGGAATGTGCCGCTGCCCAAGGATGTCATGGCCTTCCACCGGGACCGCATCGCGGAACGCGCAAGGTCCGAGGGGCGCGAAGTGTCCTTTGACATGGTGGTGGATGACGTCCGCGCCATCTCGGCCAGCAAACTCATCGGTCGGCCTTCAGTTGCCGCTTAACGCACAGAGAGTGTCATGAAGATCAAGAACGTTGTATTCGCGCCGGGGCTGGCCTCGTACTATTTCGACGATCAGGCGGCGATCAAACAAGGGGCCAAGCAGGACGGGTTCGTCTATTGCGGACAGGCCCTGACCGATGGGTTCGCCCGCGTCCGGCAATATGGGGAAAGTGTCTCGATCCTGCTGGAGCTGGAAAACGGCCAGATCGCCGAGGGCGATTGCGCTGCCGTTCAGTATTCCGGTGCGGCCGGACGTGATCCGCTGTTTCTGGCCTCATCCGTCATCCCCTTCCTGCAAGAGCATCTGGCCCCCGAGCTGATCGGGCATGACGTGCGCAGCTTCCGCGAAAGTGCAGAATTCTTCGACACGCTGATCGTGGACGGTAAACCCTTGCACACCGCTGTTCGCTATGGCCTGTCGCAGGCTTTGTTGTCAGCGGCCTCGATCGCCACAGGCAAGATGAAGTTCCAAGTCATCTGCGACGAATGGGGTTTGGAGGCCATCGCCGCCCCCTTGCGCCTGTTCGGGCAAAGCGGCGACAACCGCTATGAAGCCGTGGACAAGATGGTGTTGAAACAGGTTGACGCCCTGCCCCACGGCCTGATCAACAACATCCCGCAGAAGCTGGGTGAAAATGGCGGCAAGCTGGCCGAATATGTCACCTGGCTGTCGCGCCGCATTCAGGACTTGCGCACCGATGACAGCTATCACCCGGTGCTGCATATCGACGTCTACGGCACGGTCGGAATGATCTTTGACAATGACGCCGTGAAGATCGCCAATTATCTGGCGGCGCTGGAACAGCGCGCAGCCCCGTTTGATCTGTATATCGAAGGGCCTGCCGATGCCGGTTCCAAAGAGGGTCAGATCACCCTGCTGCGCGACATCCGCGCCTCGCTGCGGGCGCTTGGCAGCAACGTCAAAATCGTCGCCGACGAATGGTGCAACACCTATCAGGACGTGGTCGATTTCGTCGACGCCAATTGCTGTGACATGGTCCAGATCAAGACCCCCGATCTGGGATCGCTGCACAATACGGTCGATGCGGTTCTCTACTGCAAAACTAATGGCGTCGCCGCGTATCAGGGCGGCACTTGTAATGAGACCGATATCTCGGCCCGCGCGTGTCTGCACGCGGCCATGGCCACAAGACCCGACCGCGTGCTGGTCAAACCCGGCATGGGCTTTGACGAAGGCATGACCATCGTCGCCAACGAAATGCACCGCACCCTTGCGCTTTTGAACACACGAGCTGCCGCATGACCGATACCCCTCTGAAACCTTACGAAGGCCTGCTGGTCGTATCTCTGGAACAGGCCGTCGCGGCCCCCCTCGCGTCGTGCCACTTCGCCCAAGGCGGCGCGCGCGTCATCAAGATCGAGCGGGACACCGGCGATTTCGCCCGCAAGTACGACGGCGCGGTGAAAGGCTCGGCTTCGTATTTCGTCTGGGCCAATCACGGTAAGGAAAGCCTGTGTCTGGACATCAAACACCCCGAGGATGCCGCCCTGCTGCACCGTATTCTGGACGAGGCGGATGTGTTCATCCAGAACCTCGCCCCCGGCGCCATTGCCCGCGCCGGGTTTGGTGAGGATGTCCTGCGCAAACGCAACCCGCGCCTGATCACCTGCGATATCAGCGGATATGGCGAGGATGGGCGCTATAGCGACATGAAGGCCTATGACTTTCTGGTGCAGTGCGAAAGCGGGCTGGTCTCGGTCAACGGCGCGCCCGGTCATCCCGGTCGCATTGGTGTTTCGGTCTGCGATATCGGTGCCAGCATGAACGCGATCATCGGCATCCAGAAGGCTCTGATCGCGCGCAGCATCAACGGTAAAGGCAGCGCGGTGAAGCTGTCCCTGTTCGACACCGCCGCTGACTGGATGACGGTGCCGTTGATGCATTCGGTTTATGCGGGTAA
Source organism: Ruegeria sp. BG8 (assembly GCF_056538325.1). Lineage (NCBI taxonomy): Bacteria > Pseudomonadati > Pseudomonadota > Alphaproteobacteria > Rhodobacterales > Roseobacteraceae > Ruegeria > Ruegeria sp. BG8. Next base: position 13,914 of record NZ_JBQFSZ010000011.1, read on the forward strand.
AGCGCCGCAACCGGTTGGCCTGCATCACCCCTCCATCGCGCCTTATGGCGGGTTTACCACGAAGGATGACGAGATTCTGGCAATCTCGATTCAGAACGAACGCGAGTGGAAACGCCTCTGCGCCGATGTCATCGGACAGCCCGATCTGGCCAGTGATCCCCGGTTCTGCGATGCGGCCCAGCGGGTTGCCAACCGCGCCGAACTGGATGCCATCGTCGCCGGGTTCTTTGCCGGTCACAGCCGGTCTGAGCTGGAAGGCAAGCTGTTTGCCGCAGCCATCGCCTATGGCGCCGTGAACTCGGTCGGTACTTTTGCCGAACACCCGCAGTTGCGCCGTACGCCGGTCACCCTGGAAAACGGGGATGAGGCGCATCTGGTCGCCGCCCCCGTCCGCCACAGCTTTGATCCCGAAACCCCGCGCTTTGGCCGGGTGCCCGCGCTTGGGGAACACACAGATAGCATTCGGTCCGAGTTCACCCAGACGGCCGCCGCATGATCCGGTCCTATCTGTTCACGCCTGCGCACCGGCCCGAACTGGTGGCCCGCGCGCATGAGCGGGGGGCGGATGCGATCCTGCTGGATTTGGAAGACAGCGTCCCGCGCGACCACAAACAAGCCGCGCGCGATGGGCTGGCCGACGCCGTTGCTGCGCTGAAAACCCACGGCATGTCGGTCGCGATCCGGGTGAACGCTGATCTGGGCGAATGCGTTCGCGATCTTGAAGCCGCAATCCTGCCCGGCGTTGATGCGATCATGCTGCCCAAGGTCATCGGAGGTGACCACCTGCGTTTGATCGACGATTACCTGTCGATGCTGGAACGGCAGGCCAAAATACCCGATGGCCAGATCAAGCTGATCGCGCTGATCGAAACGGCCCAGGCCCTGCTGAACGCAGCAGACATTGCCAAATCCACCCCCCGCCTGACCGCACTGGCCTTCGGGACCGAGGATTTCTCAACCGATTGCGGCCATGCGCCATCGATCGAAGCGCTGCAAGCCCCCGCTCAAACGCTTATTCTGGCGGCCAAAAGCGCCGGTCTGCGCGCGATTGGCCTGCCGGGCAGCATCGCCGAGATCAAGGATATGGGTGCCTTTGGCACGTCCGTCACCCTGGGTCGCGCCATCGGGTTCGACGCCGTGATGTGCATTCATCCCCGGCAAGTCGAGGTGGTGAACGCCACCTTTACCCCCAGCGCTACGGACATTGACCATGCGACCCGTGTGGTTCAGGCCTTTGATGCGGCTGTGGCACAGGGGCTTGGTGCAGTGATGCTGGACGGCAAGATGATCGACCCGCCTATCGTGGCGCGTGCGCAGACTATGTTGCAATCCCAGCGTCTTTGAAGAACTCCGCCATAAAAGCGGGCCCTTTCTGATCCACAAAATCCCGAAAGGCCCGCGCCGCCGGACGCAAGGGTTTGTCGCGCATATGCAGCACGAACCAGTCGCGGAATTCGGGCATCCCTTCGACACTCAGGATTTTAAGCTTGCCCGCCATCGCCTCAAGCGCAATCGTGTGGGCCGAGATAAAGGCCAGCCCCATATTCGCCATGACCGCCTGTTTGATATTGGCGTTACTGTCCATTTCCTGCGCCTTGGGTTGCGGCAGACCGGATTCTGAGAAAAAGAACTCGTGCACCATGCGCGTTCCAGAACCACGCTCCCGGACAATGAACTGGTGATGCGGCAGGTCTGACCGGCGGATACGGCTGGATCGCGTCAACGGGTGGTCCGGGTGCCCGATCAGAACATAAGGGTGCTTGGCAAACTGATGCGCCGTCGTCTCTAACCGGCGCGGAGGCCGCCCCATCAGAGCCAGATCAATCTGATCAGTATCCAGCATTTCGATCACGTCGCGGCGGTTAGCGATCTTGAACTGCAGGTCGCATTCGGGATGCTCCTGCTGGAACTGCGCCAGCAGATGCGGCCCGAAATTACGCGCTGTCGTCACCATCGCAACCCGCACCCGGTGATCCAGCTTGCCCTGCATGATCTGGACGACATCCACCGCCTCGGCCAGCGTTTCAGTCATCCGCTCAGCATAAGGAACCAGCGCGGTCGCCACCTCGGAGGGGATCACGGAACGCCCGGACTTTTCAAACAGGGGTGCGCCGAATTCCTCACTCAGACGGCTCATCTGCATCGACACGGCGGGCGGCGTCAGCGACAACCGCTCAGCCGCGCGCACGAAACTGCGTGTTTCGACAGCGACCAGAAAAATCTGGAGCTGGCGCAGGGTGATTTTGTCCGAAGATGGCGGCATTACTGCTCCTGTCGCCTAGAAAGCGGGTTTGCGGGTAAAAAAGTCTTCTCCCTTGTCGTCAATAATCACAAATGCCGGGAAATCCACGACTTTTATGCGGAACACGGCCTCCATTCCAAAGTCAGGGAAATCCAGCGTTTCGATGCTTTTGATGACATCCTTGCCCAGAACCGCCGCAGCCCCCCCGACCGAGCCCAGAAAGAACCCGCCATGGTCCTTGCAGCTTTGAACGACGGATGGTGCCCTGTTGCCCTTGGCGATCATCACGCGCGACGCCCCCAGAGCCTGCAATTCGGGCACATACGGGTCCATCCGCGCGGCAGTGGTCGGCCCGAACGAGCCCGAGGCATAGCCGTCGGGCGTCTTGGCCGGACCTGCGTAATAGACCGGGTGGTTGTGGATGTAGTCCGGCAGGTCCTTGCCCTCGGCAACCATCCGGGCCAGTTCCGCATGCACCAGATCACGCGCCACGATCATGGTGCCGGACAGCAGAACGGGGCTTGAAACCGAAAGTTTGGACAGTTCCGCGCAGATATCGTCCATAGGCTGATCCAGATTGATCCGGGTCGCGGACTTCGCTGCAACCTCGCGTGTCGGTAAGAACCGGGCCGGGTCATGTTCCAACTGTTCGACCCAGATGCCATCCCGGTCGATGCGCCCTTTGACCTGACGATCCGCCGAACAGCTAACACCCATACCGACAGGAAGGCTGCCGCCGTGCCGCGGAAGGCGGATCACCCGCACATCATGGCAGAAATACTTGCCGCCGAACTGCGCGCCCAGCGACATGTTGCGCGTCAGTTCCAGTATCTGCGCCTCAAGTTCCAGATCGCGGAACGCGCGGCCATCGGCGCTGCCGGTTGTGGGCAGGTCGTCCAATTCCTTGGCCGAGGCTTTCTTGACGGTTTTCAAACACTGCTCAGCCGACAAGCCGCCAATCACAATGGCGAGGTGGTAAGGTGGGCAAGCCGTCGTGCCCAACGTGCGGATTTTTTCGTCGAAAAAGGCCAGAATGCGTTCGGATTCCAACAGACGTCGGGTTTCCTGATAGAGGAATGTCTTGTTCGCCGACCCGCCACCCTTGGCCATGAACAGGAAATCCAGCGCGTCTCCGCTGCGCGCCTCGATGTCGATCTGCGCGGGCAGGTTGGTGCCGGTATTCTGTTCCCGGTACATGCTCAGCGGGGCCATCTGAGAAAACCGCAGGTTCCGCGTCTCCCACGTGTCTTTCACCCCTTGCTCGACCGCTTTGTGCAGATCACCCTGCACCAAAACGTTCTGACCCTTTGCGCCGTGAATGATGGCCGTGCCGGTGTCCTGACAGCTGGGAAACTCGCGTTCTGCCGAAATCACCGCGTTCTTCAACAACTCCAAAGCCACATAGTGATCATTGGCCGAGGCATCAGTATCATCCAGAATATCGCGCAGTTGTGACAGATGACTTGGGCGCAGCAGATGCGAGACATCCGCAAATGCGGTTGCTGTTAGGGCGCTAACTGCCTGAGGCGAGACACGCAGGAAGGTTTCATCGCCGAACTGGACCGTTTCCAGCCCGTCATTGCCGAGATAGCGGTAGCACGTCGTGCCGATTGTTTTCGTTGTCTGGGTCATGGCGCGGACACTAGTGTCGCTCGCCCTATAATTCAATAGTATTTAATTTATTGGTTGATGCGATAAGCATTATTTAATATCGAGCACACAGCCAGGAAAACAGATTCCCAGCGGGCCCCTCTGGACCACAACCAAGGTAATCCAAACCATGATCGTACGCACTCAACCCTCGGCGATGCAGTTGTTCTTTGTGCTGCGCGGATCGATCCTCAGCAAGATCTACATCAAGATCCTGTTGTTTGCCCTGTGGGCGGCGGTGATCGACCTTGTTTCGTTTCAAACCGATCAATTGCCCAGGCCATCGATCTCGTCCATGAGCGTGTTTGGCGTCGCGCTGACGCTATTCTTGGCCTTTCGCAACACCGTCGTCTTTGACCGCTGGTGGGAGGCGCGCAAGCTGTGGGGTGGCATCGTCGCCAGCGTGCGCGCCGCGTCGCAAGAATGCCTGATCCATCTGGGATCGGATGAGGATCGACAGCGTATCCTGTACCCGATCGCCCGATTCTTTCACGCGCACAAAGCCTGTCTGCGCATGGTCGCCACAACCGACGATCCGACCTATGCTCAGGTTCAAGGCACGACATCGCGATCCACGAACCCGCCCGCCTATTGGCTGAACATGGCCGCGCGCAACCTGAACGCACTGGACGCCGAGGGCAAGGTTGACCCGATGGGGCGGCTGTCCCTGTCAAACCGCCTGTCCGATCTGGCCGCGCAGCAGGCGGGAAATGAGCGGATCAAGACCACCCCGGTGCCCTTTGTCTATTCCCTGCTGGTGCGCCGCACGACCTATGTCTATTGCGCCTTCCTGCCCTTTGCGCTGGCCCATTCGGGCGGGTTGTTTGCCCCCGCGATCATGGCCGTTGTGGCTTATGTGTTCTTTGGGTTGCAGGCGGTGACGCGCGAGTTGGAGGATCCGTTTACCTCAAACGACAATGGCCTGCCATTGGATGCGATTTGCCGGGTCTGTGACAACACAATCCTTGAAACGCTGGGGCAACCGACCCTGCCCGCGCATAAACCCGTGGACTATATCCTGACATAGAAAACGGGCGCAGTGCGCCCGTTCAGGGTGTTATCGAAATCGCCTCAGCCCGGCCCCGCACCCGCGCGCGAGTGTTCATCGGTCGGCACCAAGATCGGCCAAGCCGCTGCGTTCAGGGCATCCCAGTGATCGGGATCGACCTCGATCCCCTGCTCCAGCGCGTGATTGTAGTTGGCAGCGAATTGCGCGGCCGAGATTTCATGGCGCTGCAACTCAGGGTGCTCGACCTGACGCGTGACCGCATCCGCCAGCAGCGTGGGCTGGTTGGTGCAGATGATCGTGATGGTCGAAATCTCCTTGCTGTCATCGGCCTTGTCGACCCGCCAGTAATGCGGGAAGATCGCGCCGCTTTCAAAGCTGGCCCCGTGCGACCCGGCCTGATCCTTCCAATAGGCTGAGATATAGACGCCCTGTTGCGCGACCAGCGACAGGCTACGCAGGATCAGCCCCGGATAGCGGCAATTGGCCAGTTCGATGATCGCAAAGCCGGTCTTGTTGGCCTTCGAATGCATCAGGTACGCGGCCAATGAGCCATGTTCGCAGACATCCGCCCCGCCAGCATCCAGAACGGCGATGTCGTCATTTTCGAACACCAGCCGCGGGGTCGCGCCGCCCTTGGGGGCCAGCGGCGGCAGAGCCACGCGGTCGAACCCGCCCAGACCTGCCATTTGCGACCATGCGACCAATTGGGCTGCGTCTTCATAATCTCCGATCTCGTGCCCGGCGCCTTCATAGGCGCGGGACAGGGCGGCGATCATTTCGTTGCGGGATACCTTCATGCTGCAGCCTCCTCGATCTGCGGTTTCAGCGGCAGGAACCAGCTTTCATAGGTGTGGCCGATGTCGTCGATCAGCGGCGCGCCCTGATACATCGTGTTGCGCACCCACAGCTTTGAGCGCGGGTCGAACTTGCTGACGCCAAAAAAGGCCAGCTTGCAGCGCAGCAGATCCATGGGCCGCACGTTCCGGTCCGCAAGGTTGGCGCGAATCTCGGCATATTTGTGTTTGCTCATGGTCTGGATGCGGCGAACAATGCTTTTCAGCGCGGGACGCCGTAGCAGGAAGTGGATGACATCGCTGTCGGGGTGTTCCTCAAGGTCTTCCAGCAGCACGTCATAGCACGCGCGGACACGACGACCGATGGGCAGCGGCATCTGCTTTTCCACCCCGGGATCTGCACCGGCAAAGCCCAGACGCGGCTCCAGCTTTTCTTCCGAGCGATACCAGAACGCGTCCGAATGCTCGGGCTTGGAAAAGTCGATGTCCAGCGCCCAGTCATAGCGATCTTCGATCAGGGCGCGCAGCCCAGCGGTGGTCATGTCCGGGTCAATCACCGGATTGGGGATGACGGCAAAGCTGTCTTCCAGATCGTTCACCAGTTCGGGGTGGATTTCCAAACACAGCGCGTGGATCAGCTCCTGCGTCTCAAGGCTCCAGGCGTCGCGGGCGTGCTCGGACAGAACCGACCATGTTTCCAGCGCATCGCCTTGGGCAGACAGCCAGTCGCGCACCTCGGCCAGTTCCGCGATCAGAATGCGGTGGCGTTCGATCTGTTCCTCATCCCCTGTGCGGCTTTCGGCAAAGTGCTGCTCGGCCCGGTCGATCAGGTCGTGGAACAGCTTGATCCGCCAATCGGTGGGCGTTGCCTTGTGCAAAACCTGCGCCAGCGCGGTTTCGCGCATTTCGATCCACTGGCTCAGCAGTTCGCCGTGGTTGACCAGATAGGGGGCCATGCCCAGACCGGTCGAGTTGCCGATGCCAAAGAACCGTTTCAGCCGGTCATCCAACGCGACGGCGGTTTCGGGCGCGCGGGCTTTGGCGATGTAATCCACCTGATCCAGGCTGAACTGACGCAGCATGTAGCAGATGAACATTTCGGGCGCGAAGGGGCGGTTGAAGTCGGCGAATTTGACCCGCACCTTGTTCCAGTCGGCCATGCCCAGCTTGCCGCTGCCGTAAACGGCGGTGGTGCGATAGAGATAGCCCACATCGGCAATCCGCTCGGCATCGGGCTGGCGGCCTGCGCACAGTTCATCCAACACATAGCTGAACAGGCGCGAGCTGCGGTTGGCGCGCGACAGGCTGAAAACGCGGGCGTCGACGCGACCGGCCTCTTGCTTGGGTACGTTGCGGCGCATGTCTTCCAGCCAGATGTCGTCCACCTCACCCTCGCACAGCGCCATGGTCAGATCCCAGCTGGTGGCGATCACGCGGTCATTGCGGTCTTCGTCAGACAGGTAGTTCGAAAACAGCACAAAGCTGAACACGTCATTGGGCGTCTCAATGCGATAAATCGCGGTGCCATACCCATCATTGTCCAGATCAAAGCGCTGGCGGTCGATGGACCATTCCTCTTTCATGATCCGGCGCACCAATGAGCGCATAAAGCTGAGCGTCGATGAATGCAGCGACCCAAGCCGGGCAAGGTCCATGACCTCGGCCTCGGGGCGCATTCTGTCGGAAATAGCAGCAAGCATTTTGACCCTCCTACGTCTGAATTGCGTTGAGGGAATGTTTGGCCGGACTCAGGTTCTAAGTAAAATTTGAAGTTTTTCGTGATTTATAAGTTTGCTTTATAAATCTTGCCCGGCCTGCACCGTGTTGTTCGGGAACTGTGCTGAAATCTTATGAGACTGCGCCTGAAGATGCCTCAGGACACCTTGCGCCGCCTCGGACAAAGGGCGCGCCGTCGCGCTGACAAGGCACAGATCGCGATACAAATCGGGTGCCGCAAGCGTTCGATACACCAAGGACGGATTCAGATAATCCGGTGACGCCAAAGCAGGCAGCGCAGACACCGCCCCGCCCTGCTCGACAATCCCCACCAGCGCCGCGATGGTCAGCACATTGAAATCGGGTTCAGTCACCGAGTCCGGCAGCCCGGTCACGCCATCCGTCAGACGGCTGATCCCGGTGTCGGACGCCATTCCGACAAAGGATTGATCGCTGAGATCTGCCCAAGTCAGTTGATCCTTACGCCGCGCTAATGGGTGGTCCGCCCGGCAGATCAAGCCCATCCGGTCGCGGATAAAAGGCGTATATTCCAACGCGTCGGAACCCGACCAGCTATTGACGATCCCGAAATCCGCTGTTCCGTTCTGAACCTGTGCTTCGACCCCACGCCCGTTGTCATCCTGAATGTGAATACTCACGTCAGGCGCGATGCTCGCGTAATCCCGGATCATCTGCGGCAGGATCCGGATGGCCACCGACGGCAGCGTGGCGATCCGCACCCGATTGCGTTGTTTTCTGGCGCTGGACCGGGCTGACAAAATGGCCCCATCCAGATCGTTCAGAATGGCCTCGGCCTTGTCCAGAAATTCCTGCCCCTGACGTGTCAGCGACACAGACCGGGTGGTGCGTTTCAGCAGATCAACCTCAACGTTTTCCTCAAACTGCTTAATGCTGAGGGTCAGGGCAGGCTGTGAGATGGCAAGCGCATCTGCCGCCTTACTGAACGACCCCAACCGAGCCACCTGCACAAAAGCGCGCAACTGTTTGAGGGTAACGTTTCTGGATACCGGACTGGACATGTGCAGAGCCTATAACAGTCCTTCATCCGTTGCCTGCAAAAAACCGCAGCGCCCCCGTGATCCGTCGCGGGGGCACCCGGGGTAAGGTCCACCATCCGGCGCAGGGTGCATGCAACATGCAAAAGGATGGCGGCGGTCAGAACTTTACCCGCCAGAATTTAGGAGATTTTGGCACTATCCCTCATCCCCTCCTTAATCGCAACGGGTCAGGCGTGGCTTGCTGCTTCGGCGCTTATTGCCCGTACTCCATTGCCGGGTTGCGGTACATCGTATGGTAATGCCCTGCCCCTTGCGCGCTGTCGCCGACATTGCCGCCGGTTGAGAGCATCTCTATAATCAGCGTTGGGCCCTGAATGCGCATATAGGTGGGGGTGTTGACCTCATCCGTGCCGGTCCATGCGAAGGAGATTTCGTCCAACCCTGCCGCCAGTTCCGCCATGCGGGGTTCAGCGTTTTCATCCGGCTGGATCGAGACCCATTCGTTGATCGCCACCAGCAACAGTGCCTTTTGATCGTCGGTCATCTCTGCCGCCGACAGGCCAATCACCGGCGGGATAGTGCCATCCTGCCCCGGGCCAGTCAGAACATCCTCGGGGATCGAGCCCGCATCCGCTGCCGCCTGCTGATCCGCGTTCAGGGCGGTGAAAACCGCATAGCCGGACAGGTGCATGTCGCGCACCGCCTCATAGCTGACGCCGTTGATGGTAAAGACCGCAGGCTCGGTGCCGACAAAGGTAGGCGACATGGTTTCAACCCGGTTGCCTTCGATCGAGATGTTCAGCGCCAGATGGTGTCCACCGAACTGCCAGCCCCAAGGCGCATCCGCCGAGGGTGTGCCGAAGAAAGACAGCCAGTAATTCTCAGGCGCCCATTGCAGACGTTCGGCCCTTTTATCGGTGCTCAGGAATGCCTCAGCCGCCATCACCTCGGCCACACTTTGATAGCCTTCTTCGCCCAGAGACGCTGCAAGGAATTCGAACAGCAAGGCACGCTGTTCATCAGACAATGCGCCAACCGAAATACCCGTCCGGTCTACGATACCCGCAGGCAGGTTCGACCAGTTTGCCCGATTGGGGCTGTCCAGATCGAACATGAACTGCGCCTGCGTGGCGGCGTCCGTACTCGCCAGAAACGCCTCTGCCGCCTCAAGTGCCGCAGCACCCGAAGCCGCCCCATAGGTTTGCGTGTACGCCGGGATCGGAACGATCTGAGTATGTTCATGGATCGGTGCGTCATGCGCCAAGGCGGCAGTGGCCAGAAAAAGCGCGGCGGTTGTTGTCAAAGCTTTCATCATCAATCCCTTTTTATTCAATTGTTGTGATTTCGGGCCAAACCACGCGCAAGTCTTCACGAAAGGCAAAGCGCTCTAGATGAGAACCCATGATCGTTTCAACTTCGCGCAACTGATGCGCGGTCTCGCCCTGCGCGTGTAGGGTCAACCGATCACCTTCAGCCTGCACACGCGCTATTCCGACCGAAAAGTGAAACACCACTGTGTCACCGCTTTGTTCGACTTTGATCTTATGCCCGAAATGCTTGCAAAGCTGCGTCACATATCCGTTGGCCTTTGGGGTCGTTAGCGTTGTTTTCGATGAAATGGTCATACGGTAATCTCCCGTTTTGTGCTGTACGGGATATAGCAGCGTGGGATTTCACCGATTAGCCCATTTTATCTTATTTCTTTCTTCGATATTATGAATGAATGTATCGCTATGCCCAAAGTCTTGTTGCCTTCGTCGCTGTTGGTCAAACCGGCGCGTTTGTCAAAGCCGCCAAACAGTTAGGCGTGACGCCGTCCGTCATCAGCCACCATATCTCGCGGCTTGAGGATGAGCTGGGCGAAACCCTCGTCCACAGAACCACACGAAAGCTGGCCCTATCCGAAAACGGGCGGCAACTGTTCGAGGTCGCGCAACGTGGGTTGGAAGGGATTGAACTGGCCGTCGAAAGGATCGAGGCCGGATCAGATCACATCGCCGGTGCCTTACGCATTGCCCTGCCCGCCTTTGTGCCTGATCCCCGGCTTGAAGCCCGCGTGATGGAGTTCATCCTGCGCTATCCCAACGCGGCCTTGACCTTGGAATACACCGACCACGTCAAGGACATCGTTGATGAGGCCTTCGATTTGGCCATACGCATCGGGGATTTACCTGCCTCAAGCCTGACCCGCAAAAAGATTGGATCTGTCCGACATGTTCTGGTCGCGACACCCGATTTTCTGCTGCGCCACGGCACGGTGAGCACACCCAAAGACCTTGAGCGGATACCTTTTGTGTCCATGGGGCGTGGAGGGGATGTGTTCACGCTATCCCGCGGGTCCGAAATACAGACCATTACCTTGGATGTCAGCCAACTCAGCGTTCAAAGCATCCATGCGGCCAAAGCCGGAACGCTTGCTGGTGTGGGCTTTGGCAATCTGCCTATCAGCCTGATCGCAGAAGACCTGAGTGCAGGGCGATTGCTCAATCTTTTGCCGGACTGGTCCCTGCCGGAACTGGCGATCCAGGCCGTATGGTCGGGCACCTCGCGACGCCAAAGCCTCGCGCGGCGGTTCGTTGAGTTTCTGAGCAGCCAACAGAACGACGATTGAGGCCTGCTGCGGGCTTTTGATCAGCCGGCTGTACGGCGTTCGCACCGCTTTTGCCGATAACCCGTTACAGAAGCGGTACTTTTGCTAAACTTAATTCGCTATTTCAAATAGGTGTTGAACCAGGCAATCGTCCGATCCCAAGCCAGATTTGCCATCTCTTCATCATAACGTGGCGTACTGTCATTGTGGAAACCGTGATTGGCGTTCTCGTAGATGTAAGCCTCGTAGATTTTGTCATTGGCCTGCAATGCGGCCTCGAACGCTGGCCAACCCGCGTTGATGCGATCGTCAAGCTCTCCCATTTGGATAAGCAGCGGAGCCTGGATTTTCGCAACATCCTCGGCTGCTGGCTGCCGTCCGTAGAAAGGTACACCTGCGGCCAGCTCCGGGTAGGCCACGGCAATCGCACTTACAACGCCACCGCCGTAACAGAAACCGACCGCGCCGACCTTGCCAGTGCTGTCTTCACGGTTCAGCAAGTATTCAAAACCGTTGAAGAAGTCGTTCATCAACTCGACCCGGTCCACCGTCTTTTGCAACTCGCGCCCGTCCGCGTCATTGCCGGGATACCCGCCCACTGATGTCAGCCCGTCAGGGGCCAACGCCATAAAGCCAGCTTTGGCCAATCTGCGCGCCACATCTTCGATATATGGGTTAAGTCCACGGTTTTCGTGGATCACAAGGACTGCCGGCAATGGATCATCCACCCCGGCCGGTCGGACAAGATAGCCCCGCACGTCGCCAGTTCCATTTGGCGAAGGATAGGTGATGTAGTCGGCGTGGATGTCAGGATCATTGAACGAGACCTGCTGCGCCATCGCATAGTTCGGGCTGAGCATATTCAGCAGCGCGACCGCCGTCACGCCGCCAACCGCAAATTTTCCGGCGCGATCCAGAAACTCTCGCTTGGTAATTTTTCCATGGGCGTAGAAATCATAAAGGTCCAACAATTCCTGGTCGAAGTCTTTGGCCGTCATTCGAGTCATAGCGGATCTCCTGATAAGACTGGTCTTTCAAATGCTGGGCTGCTGCCATCCGACTGATGGAACGCGATCCGTCGCAGAATTCGGCGTCGCATTGCATGGCGTATTATCTCACGGCAAAGCCTAAGTTTCGACCTCCCAGATTGGGAGGTCGAGTGGTTGATCAGTTCTGTTTAATTCACCGATGTCGGAAAACCGGCTTGTCCTTGGTTAACGTCGCCATAGTCAAAGTATTTGGCGTTGTTATTCTGGAATTCCCATGCGGCGTCCAACCAGCGGCGCACTGAAGTGTCGCCGTTTGCCTCGGCTTTTTCGGCCACCTTGTTTAACGCATCCGGCATTGCGGCGCGCAGCTCATCCAAAAGGCCTTGGGGCCATGTGAGGTGCTTAACTCCGGCCTGTTCCAGACGTTCGATCGCCTTGCCTTGAATGCTGAGCCGTTCTGCCTGCGTATCAAGAATGGCTGCCTTTGCCACGGCTTTGATCAATGTGCGTTCATGGGCTGGGACACTTTCCCAAAAGTCCTTGTTCACCACCAGCTCGACCGTCAGCGTTGGCTGATGCCACGACCCGGAATATTTGTAAGGCAGGCCGACATCAGAAAGGTTGGCTTCGGCGTCAGTTTTACCCTGCTGCCCGGATATGAGTTTCAGGAACTGAATGTCATCTGCGGGCATGTTCAGCTCGAACGCATCAATGTTTCCGTTCTGGAACATGGTGTGCGGGATCACACCCGGAGCGAAACCACCAAAGGTAAGGGCTTCGGGCTCGAACTGAATTGGATTGTCGGGGTTTGTTGCAGGATCACACACCGCCGATGCATCCTCGCACCGGGTCTGACGACCAATGTTCGGCGTCGTGACGCCCAGCTTGGCGCAAGCTTCGGTCATGACCGCAGCAGCAGAGTCAGGCCAGCGGACGATCATAGGAGTTTCACAGACTTTCAGCAGCGCGTCTGCGTTGCTGAGATTTGCATCTGTATCCGGGTCGGGCAACGGATTGGGAAAAAAGCCAGGGCCCTGAGCGGTCGTGATCGCGACCGGAATCGTGACGACATTTCCGTCGAAGGTTTCGTCGTAGATCTGCTGCTGAAGCTCTAAGCCACCACCATAGAACAGGAACGAGGCGTATTCGTCAGGCGCCATGCCAAATGGCAAACCGCCGGACAACATTTCACCGAACGCCAAACCGGATTCCGCCGGAATGGCCAAAGCGGCGTTGATACCACCCCCGTCAGCCCCAGCCGCAACTGCGTTATACAGGTTACCCATAGCCTTTCGGTCGATTAGCTGCGGTTTGACATTGTGTTCGTCAAAAGGATTGACTTTGCCCGAGGCGTGAACCTGAAAAGTGATCCCAAAAGGCTCCAGAATTTCATTCGCCTTCAAGACAAAGGCGTTTCCGGGCCCACCGATTGGGTGCGCCCCGCCCGGCGCGGCATCCGTGAATTGCAGCGGTGCATATCTTGATTGAACGTGGAACGTCGTTTCAGCAATAGACTGCGAGGCAAGTGCAGTCGTTGCGGCCGTTATCAGCGCAAGCGAATGGCTGGACTTCAGTTTCATAGTTTTCCTCCCGTTTTCGTAAACCTGAGCGTCCAACCATGAGTTTTCCTTCGGGTTTTGAGTTTGATTAGCTTCGATCAAACCCGAAACGATGACGCTGACAAAGCAGCGTCGCCGAAAGGCGTTCGCCTTCAAATGCAAGTCGCAATTCATCTGTTTCCCCACGTTGTTTCAACGAGGGACCAAGACAGCGAAGAAGGCTGAAGTTCTGGACAGGACTAAGGTATACTGCGGGTTGAATATCATTTTTTGAGTAATCGCTCAATCTTATTTTGAACGATCACTCAAAAATTTTTCACCGTCTTCTTGGCAACTCAGCCAAACGGCGTATGGACTGCGCGCAACTAACGAGCAGCTGTGTGTTAGCCAAAGGTTTCGTAGTGGATTTGGTTCCTGTCAAAGCCTGCGGCCTCTAACCCGGATCTCAGATCGGTGACGAACTCCATCGGGCCACACAACATGAAATCAGCGTCCACGCCAACCTCAAGGTCCAGCAGGTCCGCCGCGGAAATCCGACCTTGCATATCGAAGTCTTTGCCTTCCTGATCGGTACTTTCCGGCCTGCTGTAATAGACCTGCCGTCGCGCAGATTGCATGGTCGAGATCAGATGATCAACTTCATCCCGCATCGCATGGTAGTGGCCATTTCGCGCCCCGTGGACAAACCACACCGGGCGCGATGGGGTTTGCCGTGCGACTTCGTGCAACAAGGCAACCATGGGTGTCAGACCAACGCCCGCGCTCACCAATACCAGCGGGCCTTCACCAGTTGGGATCAGGAAATCACCCGCTGGCGGCCTCGCCTCCAATTCATCGCCGATGTCGACATTATCATGCAGGAAACGCGACGCGATGCCCTGATGTTCTCTTTTCACCGTGATGCGGTAATGGTCCTGAGCCATCGAGCCTGAAATAGAATATGATCGACGCACCTTGGTATCATGACCCGGAATATCAAGCGCGATAGGCAGATGCTGGCCCGCCTGGAAAGGCGAAACCAAGTTGCCATCGGCAGGCTTAAGGTGAAACGACACAATACCTTCGGCCTCTGGTTTTTTGTCCAGCACAACCAGTTTTTGCGTCGCCGCAGGCTCTGCCGTCCATCTAAGGGATAGCGCCCCGGGCCGGTCTATCACCGTATCTATCTCAACATCTATCATCCGCAGAACGCTTGGATCATCAACGTCCCGCGGTTCCCATTCTATCTGGGCTCGCCCGGTCAAATGCGTCAGCCCTCCGGTCTCGAAGTCGACAAACAGAAGCCCTATGCGCGGATCTTCCAGCAGGTTCCCAATCGTATTGAAGAAATTGTTGCCGGAATAATCCGGGATGCGCAGCCTGTTGGGGCTGACGACTTGAACAAATCCGCGCTCACCCCCCCTGTGTGAGGCATCAAACCCATCGGACCCATTCCTTTGTGCGCCATGCCGTCCTGATCCGATAAACAGGGTGTCCGCCGCACTAATGCGCGCGATCTGAGACGCGTCGAGACGTGAAGACGTTGTCGCCTGGATGGCTTCTGTTTGTTCAACGCGCCACCAATCCCGTTCGTTGATGTATTGCGGGCAATTTCCAAAAGACTGACGGATGTCGATCGCAAACCCGGTATCGGTTGGTCGTGTCCTGCCACTCAGACGATTGCGCCGTCGCGTGGCCAGTTCGATACCGATCATACCGATATCTGCACCATTGCTTATACTTTTCGCCAACGGGTCCTGCGGATCAACCCAGGTATTGACGCTAAGTGTCCGTGCATCGGGCGACTGCACGAAACCGTCTGGGCCTTCGACGATTGTCGCCCAGACACGGCCCTCGGCGTCGCTAGATGCTGCGACCAGAAACGGTTGATCCTGATAGAATTTGCGATGCTGATCAGGCATGTAGTCCCGAATGTAGGACGCAGCCCAACTTGAGATGTCACCGACACCTGCACGTTGCTGCGCCGCCAGTTCACCGCTGTGAAAAGGAGTAACTGCGTCCGACATCAAGATTTCCCTTTGATAGAGTTTCAAGGCCGGAATGCGGAGTTTTCAGTTCAGCTTACCGCCTGAAAAACCCGCCTTCCGGTCCAGAGAAATTAAGCGACAAGACCCGCGGCAGTTGCTGGCATAGGCTCGAACCCATCCAAGGCTTCAAACCTTGCAATCCACGCGCGGACGTTCGGATAGGGCTCAAGCGAGACGTTCCCCTCGGGTGCGTGTGCCGTATAGGAATAGGCGGCAACGTCTGCGATGGTCGGGCGGTCTCCGACCAACCACTCGCGATCCTGCAATCCTTGCTCGAGCTTTTGCATCGCTTTGGCGGCGGTCGCGGCAGCGAAGTCCGGGTTCAGAGGCGCGCCAAAAACCGTGATCAAGCGCGCAGCACACGAGCCAAATGCAATCTCGCCAGCAGCCAGAGTGAGCCACCGCTGCACATCGGCTTCGCCAACGGCGTCGGCGGGCATCCAGTCCGGTGCATATTTCCGCGCTAGATACACCAGAATGGCATTGGAGTCCGACACAACCACATCGCCATCCTCCAGTACCGGTACCTGCCCATTGGGGTTCAGGGCCAGAAATTCAGGCGTTTTATGCGCTCCTGCAGCCAAATCCACAAAAACGGCTTCATGATCGATCCCGGCCAGCTTGGCAAAGACCAGCGCGCGATGCGCATGGCCGGACTTTGGGAAATGGTGGATACGTACTGCGTTAGCCATTCTGGGGCTCCTGTCATCTAAGGAAATTGTGGGTTCCAGCCACAGATACCCCTTGCACCTTCGAATGATAATTGCGACTTTTAGTGGATCATTAAGCCCTGAAAGGGCGCAATCGCCATGGATAAAATTGACCGAATGCGCGCGTTTGCTCTGGTCGCAAAAAGCGCGTCTTTCACCCTGGCCGCCCAGCGGATGGGCCGGTCGGCGCGTCTGGTCAGCAAATATGTCGCCGATCTGGAGGACGCACTGGGTGTGCAACTGTTGAATAGGACCACACGCAGCGTCTCATTAACCGATGCAGGCGCGACCTATCTGGCGATGTGCGAGCCGTTGCTTGATGGGTTCGATGAAATGGAAGAGACGGTTCGCAACGCGCAGACGTCTTTACGGGGTGTCATCCGGATATCAGCGCCCACAGGTTTTGGGACCCTTCGGCTTGCCCCGTCTCTGGCCGCATTTGCGATGAAACATCCCGAAGTGGAAATCGACCTCAACCTATCGGACCGTCGGGTGTCTATCATCGAAGAAGGTCTGGACCTTGCTATCCGCATAGGCCCTCTGCGCGACAGTTCTCTCAAGGCGCGTCAACTTGGACGTATGCCGTTGGTTGTCTGTGCGTCGCCTGATTATCTGGAACGCGTTGGCGCGCCGACCCATCCCAAACACCTGGCTGAGCACGAATGCATTCTGGACGGAAATATGAGCGATCCAGCGATATGGAAGTTTGATCTGAAGGGTCACGAAACAGTCGTTCAAGTACGCGGGCGTATTCAGGCCAACGCACCGGCGGCTTCTGCGCGACTGGCTACAACCGGCGTCGCCATTGCAAGATGCCCCGCCTACACCGTCGCCGACGCAATTCGGTCAGGTGAGTTGGTGGAGCTTTTTGCCGAACACCGCCTGACCTCTTACGTTGTCATCGCCTTGTTTCCCCAAAACCGACGCCTCACAACCCGAGTGCGCGCATTGATCGACCACCTTGCCTGCGACGAAGCGATCTCAAACGCTGGAATGTAGGGGGTTATACAAACAAAGTTGGGTAAGACGGCTTGTCAAAAAGACATATCTCCAACACCAATAGACGACAGATAGCTATGTAAACCATCGGCAAACGCAACGAATCGCAGGTTCAAACTATCATCAAAGACCACGCCAATTCGGATTACACTAAGCTTGGCGCCCCAAACTAAAACACGTAATCGAAAACCCAATTCGAAGGCTTAGTGCCAATTTGCCTTAAAAATAGTCGTATCTATGCAGACGATTGGCGATCGCGGTCACGCCCTCTTGCAAACTAAAGCCTGTTCGCCAAAAATTTTGGCATGAGCGACTATTTTGATGAGATGTTTGGCGACAACGGATCACTCCGTGATCCTTACGAAGAAATCGGCCGTTGGTTCAATGCGGAAGACGCAGCGCGATTAAGGGCCAAACAACGAGAAGCCGAAGAAGTTTTCAGACTGACCGGGATTACCTTCAACGTATACGGCAAGGCCGAGGCCGAAGAGCGGTTGATCCCCTTTGATATCGTCCCGCGCATTATTTCCGGCAGAGAATGGCAACGGCTAGAGCGTGGCATCGAACAACGTGTTCGCGCGATCAATGCCTTTTTGCACGATATTTATCATCGTCAGGAAATTGTCCGAGCCGGGCGCGTTCCAGCAGAGATGATCGCCGGGAACGAAGCGTTCCTGCCGCAGATGCTTGGCGTTTCACCGCCCGGTCAGGTCTATACGCACATCGTAGGAATTGATCTGGTGCGTACGGGACCCGACGAGTTTTTCGTATTGGAGGACAATGCCCGCACCCCGTCTGGCGTCAGTTACATGCTGGAAAATCGGGAAACCATGCTGAAAATGTTCCCCGAACTTTTCAGCGCGACAAATGTGCGGAATGTATCAGACTATCCAAAGAACCTGAGGCGTTCGCTCGCGGCCTGCGCGCCCAGCTGCGCCGAGGGCGAGCCGACAGTCGCGATACTGACGCCGGGCATCTATAACTCGGCCTATTACGAGCACGCATTTCTCGCGGATCAAATGGCAGTAGAACTGGTCGAAGGCCATGACCTGCGGGTTGTCGATGGGCGGGTCTGCATGCGCACAACGCGGGGTTATCGACCCATTGATGTATTGTACCGGCGCGTTGATGACGACTTTTTAGATCCGTTGAACTTTAATCCAGATAGCGCGCTTGGTGTTCCAGGTATCCTGGATGTCTATCGGGCGGGGGGCATTACCATCGCAAATGCACCCGGTACCGGAATTGCTGATGACAAAGCGGTTTACTCATACATGCCCGAAATCGTCGAGTTCTATACGGGCGAGAAACCGCTTCTGAAGAATGTACCAACATGGCGGTGCAGTGATCCGGAGTCACTGGCCTACGTTCTGGATAATCTGACCGAGCTTGTCGTGAAAGAAGTGCACGGCTCGGGTGGTTACGGCATGCTGATTGGCCCGGCAGCCAGCAAGAAGGAACTGGCCTCTTTCCGCAACAAGCTCAAGGCGCGACCGGGGAACTATATTGCGCAACCGACGTTGTCTTTGTCGACGGTTCCCATTTTTGCACGTTCCGGTCTGGCACCCAGACATGTTGACCTGAGGCCGTTTGTTCTGGTGTCCCCTGAGGGCGTCAATATTACACCCGGCGGTCTGACGCGCGTTGCGCTGAAGAAAGGATCATTGGTCGTGAACTCCAGCCAAGGTGGCGGGACGAAAGACACTTGGGTTCTGGAGGACTGATATGCTGGGAAAAACGGCGGGCGGCTTGTTCTGGATGTCCCGGTATCTGGAACGCGCGGAAAACACGGCAAGACTGCTAGAGACCGGACAAAGGATGGCTCTGACCCGCACCCACAATTCTGTCGAGGAATGGGGATCAGTGCTGAAAACTGCCGGTGTTCTGGATGGCTATGTCGCCAAATACGGGGAAATCACCAAGGAAAACGCAGTAGACTGGGTGTTGCGGGATATCGAAAACCCGTCGTCCATCAAGTCGGTCATCAAGCAGGCACGGGACAATGCCCGCCTTGTAAGGACTGCGTTGACCCATGATGTCTGGAGCGCGGTCAACAGCACCTGGATGCAGGTGGACTCGGCCATGAAACGCCGTGTGAACGAACGCGACTTGCCCGGCATGCTGGAGCTTATCCGTCAACAGACCGCCTTGGTCCGTGGTGCGGTTTTAGGCACCATGCTGCGGAACGATATGTTTGACTTTATGCGTATCGGCAATTTCATTGAGCGCGCCGACAACACCGGACGGATATTGGACGTCAAATACTATGTCCTGCTGCCTACCGCGTTCTCGGTCGGCTCTTCGTTGGATAACATCCAGTGGGAGAGTATTTTGCGATCCGTTGGTGCCGGCGGCGGGTACCGGATGACACACGGTCAAAAGACGTCGCCCTCTGATATTGCTGAGTTCCTGATCCTGGATCAGCGCATGCCCCGCAGCCTTCATTTCTGTTGTCGCAAGATTCAGGAAAACCTGTCTTACCTTAAGAAAGACTACGGCTTTGCAGGCCCATCGTGCGAGGCATCCAGCCTTCTTTATAAGAAGTACCTGGAACAGCAGATCCCCGATATCTTCGACTTTGGCTTGCACGAGTACATTGAGGAATTCCTCAATGATCTTGGCGATTTGAGTCGACAGATCGAAGTCGACTACAGGTTTTACGAGTAACCAATGAAATTGCATATCAAACATCAAACGCGATACGACTTCGACGCTCCGGTCCCTTTTGGTTTGCTTCAACTTCGAAAGACGCCCAAGTCCTTTCGCAACCAAAACGTGGAAAGCTGGACAACCGAAGTAACCGGTGGGCGCAAAGAGCTAAGCTATGAGGACTATCACCGGAACAAGGTCGAGCTGATCAGCTTTGACGTAAACACCCAAAGTGTGTCGCTGATATCCGAGGGTATTGTCGAGATCACCGATGTGCATGGTGTATTGGGACGTCATGAAGGTTCGACTCCATTGTGGCTTTTCAAACGGGACACAGATCAAACGAAACCCGGCAAGGGCGTGGCTGATCTGGTCCGGTCATTGCCCGATGGTGAATCGCTGGAGCAAATGCATGCGTTGTCCAAAGCCATCCGGGACTGCGTGCGCTATGAGATCGGCAGTTCGCAACCCGATTGGTCTGCAGAAGACGCAATTGAGGCCGGTCGCGGCGTTTGTCAGGACCATGCTCATATCTTCATCACCTGTGCCCGCAAGCTTGGTTTACCTGCACGCTATGTCTCGGGCTACTTGATGATGAATGAGACAGAGCTGCAGGATGCAACGCATGCCTGGGCCGAGGTCCATCTGGACAGTCTCGGTTGGGTTGGCTTTGACGTCTCGAACGGCATTTCCCCTGATGACCGGTATGTTCGTGTTGCAACCGGTCTGGACTATTCGCAAGCAGCCCCGGTAATAGGAAACAGAATTGGGGCAGCGGGCGAGCAATTGTCGGTAGAGTTGCGGGTCGCACAGCAGTAACGGAGACTTCAATGACCTATGCTGTGGGCATGCGCCTGAAAAGCGGGCTGGTTTTTATGTCTGACACACGTACGAACGCGGGTGTCGACAACGTTTCGACGTTCAACAAGATGTTCAATTGGACGGTCGAGGGTGAAAGATCGCTAACCTTGCTCACAGCGGGCAATCTGGCCACCACGCAGGCAACGATCAGCCTGCTGGAAGAACGCACGAAAGTGCCCGAGGAACGATCCCCTTCGATCCTCGAAGCGCCCACGATGTTTCAGGTTGCACAGTTGGTGGCGGAAACGCTGAACAGCGTGATCGAACAGCATTCAAGATCAGGCCAGCAAGCCGACAGCGCCTTTCACGCGACACTTGTTCTAGGCGGGCAGATCAAGGGCGGCCCATCGCGCCTGTTCCTGATCTACCCCGAAGGCAATTTCATAGAAGCAGGCGCTGAAACCCCGTTTTTCCAGATCGGAGAAACAAAATACGGCCGCCCAATCCTTGTCCGCGCATATGACCCGGAGATGAGCTTTGCCGAAACTGTGAAACTGTTGATGGTTAGTTTCGACTCGACCATCAAAGCGAACTTGTCCGTGGGCGCACCGCTCGATCTGTTGCTTTATACCGAAGACAGCCTCGAGGCCGGCACCCGCTCGAGGTTTGAAGCAGATGATGAGTATTTCCGAACAATTTCAGAGGGCTGGGGCGACGCGCTTAAATCTGCCCTGTCCAAGCTACCGGAATACGTTCCGGCAAATACGCAAGAGAATTAATTGTTATTCTCGATCCTTAAGACTTTCGTTCTTTAAACGGAAACTCAGGGGGTTTTGGCAGCACCACATATCCAGTTGAAAACGTCCAATTGTAAGCCTTGTGTATCCGGTTTGCGTTCAATCACATATGGGCGTGTGCTTTTAGCGGAAACCGGATAAGCCTGCACGAGGTCGTTGCTTTGTAAATATTGCGAAACAAACTCCAGTGGTGACAGGAACAACCCGTTACCTTCAAGGCACGCCTGACACCCCAGCATATAGTTACCTACGCTGATTCCGATTTGTTGCTTTTGCGCGGGCGCGTTCATTTCTTGGTACCAAAGGCGCCAATCGAAAAACTCTGGACCCGAACCTATAGCCATTGAGATATGCGGTGCTGATTGTAGCTGGTCCAAAGTATCAAACGGGCCGTTTTTCGCATAAAACGCGGGGGAACAAACGACCGCAACGTCTTCAGTAAACAGGACCTGGCGGTTCGATGACACAATACTTGTATCGCTGTACTCAACCATCAAATCCCAATCTCCGCGGTTTACGTTCGCCGGGAAGTGCGCAGTCGTGATCTGAAGATCGAGCCCCGGAAAATCCTCTTGCAAGCGCGCCAAGCGCGGCAACAGCCAGTAGGTGGAAAAGGCGAAATCAGTCGCCAGACGCACCCGGTTCTTGTTTGGGGGCTCCAGCAAAGAATGAAACCTAGACTCGATTTCGCGCATGTGCGGAGCGCAAAAGGAAAACAACTGTTGCCCACTGCTGGTCAGTTCAACGCCCTTGTTTCGACGCTGAAACAATGAAACGCCAAGCGCCCCCTCAAGAGATGAGGTTTTCTGGCTGATCGTAGGCTGCGTCATACCCAAAGCTTTGGCGGCGGCGGTGAAACTTCCGGTCCGGGCAGTGACAATAAAGACGTATAGTCCACTCAGTTGGGAATGAATTTTGCCATAGGAAAAAGAGCTATCAGACATTGCGAAAGCCTATATTTACAGAGTTGGCGCGGAGGGTATCATAAGAAAAACACCCAGCAATTTCAGGAATAACTCATGACGCAGCAAGGGCCAAACATCGTTCTGATCATGGCGGATCAATTGGCGCCGCATTTTACGGGTGCTTACGGCCACCCACTGGTTAAGACGCCTCATATGGATGCTCTTGCCGCTAGCGGCACCTTGTTTGAATCAGCCTACTGTAACTCTCCGCTATGCGCGCCATCGCGATTTAGTTTCATGTCCGGCCAACTGGTGACGCGGATTGCGGCCTACGACAACGCCAGCGAATTTCACGCCTCGGTTCCGACATTTGCGCATTACCTGCGGGCAATGGGGTACAGAACCTGTTTGGCCGGAAAGATGCACTTTGTCGGGCCAGATCAATTGCACGGATTTGAAGACCGTCCCGTCACAGATATCTATCCTGCAGATTTTGCCTGGACGCCGGATTGGGAGCTGCCGGATGAGCGGATCGATGCGTGGTACGCCAATATGGACGTCGTGCGCGAAGCGGGAATTGCCGCGACGACTTATCAGCATGATTACGATGATGAGGTCGGGTTTTATGCGCGGCGTCAGATCTTTGACTATGTGCGTGACGGGGATGCACCGTTTTGCCTGGTGGCCAGTTTCATCCACCCACATGATCCATATGTCGCGCGCCAGGAATTCTGGGATCTTTATGATCACGCGCAGATCGACATGCCGTTGAACCCCATGACCCGCGATCAACAGGACCCTTTTTCACAGCGTATTATGGACGGAATTGAAGCCAGCATCGTGGAGCCCACCGAGGAAGAGCTGCGAAACACGCGGCATGCCTACTATGCCAATGTTTCCTATTTCGACAGCAAGGTCGGGGAGCTGGTAAAAACCCTGGAAGAAGCGGGCGTGTTGGATGAGACCGTGATCATCGTGACGGCCGATCATGGGGAAATGTTGGGTGAAAGAAGTCTTTGGACCAAAATGAATTGGTTCGAACGCTCGGCCCGGGTGCCTTTGATCATGTCTGGCCCGCGCGTTCGGCAGGGTCGTGTGCGTAACAACTGTTCTTTGCTGGATATCCTGCCGACCATGTTGGATATCGCCAGCAGCAATGGTGCAGAGCAACCTGTTTTGGGCCAACCTATTGACGGGCGATCGTTGTTTCCGGCGGCTCAGGGACGGCATGATGACGTTGACGAGGCGATCGGCGAATATTGTGCCGAGCTTACATCTCACCCGGTCTTCATGATACGGCGAGGTGAATTCAAATTCATCTATTGCGAGATCGACCCTCCGATCCTTTTTGACATCTCCAAAGACCCGGAAGAACTGAACAACCTGGCAACTGATCCGGCCTATGCCGAAACGGTTTCAACCTTTACAGCCGAAGCCCAAGACAGGTGGGATAGTGAAACAATCCGCCAGCACGTCATCAAAACGCAAAAGCAACGCCGGGCTGTTTATGACGCTATAAACCATGGGCGCCTGACTTCGTGGGATTTCAACCCGCCTCGGGATGCCAGTCAGGAATATGTTCGCAACCATAAACTCTGGACAGATGTCGCTGAAAAAACGCGGATTCCGAGGTGGTCCAAATAATCAGGCTTCGTCCGGATGACTCATGCAAACGACCAACTGTGTGGGTTCAGGACTGACTCCTGGCATTCTCAGGTCTTGATCGCGATACCCTGTTAACCCGTTCCTTGACGGGAAATGTCATTCGATCTGTTGACCCAGCGAAATACATCCACCATCCTGAAATCTATTGATTTCTGATTTTCTTAATGCGTTCGCGTTTTTTTGGTTAAGGTCAGTCGCATGTCAGTTGATACGCAAAAACGATATGTGCTTGATACGCACCGCGCGCGTGATCCTGAGCAGACTCTGAAGCTGGTCAAACCCTATCTAAAAGAAATGGGCATCACCCGAATTGCCAATCTGACCGGATTGGACCGTATTGGGTTACCGACCGTTATGGTGTCGCGACCGAACTCTCGCTCAGTGGCGGTTTCCCTTGGCAAAGGCCTGTCACTCAGCGCGGCGCGGACCTCGGGGGTGATGGAGGCTATAGAAAGCTGGCACGCAGAACGCGTGCACCTGCCGCAACGCCTTGCCCGCTATACCGATCTTGTGACGAACGCGAATGTAGTTGACGTATCTTCTCTGCCGCGCGTGACCCGCGGACGTTTTGAACCCAACCGCAACATGTTGTGGGTGCAAGGCTGGGACTTATGCGCCGAACAAGAGTGTTGGGTTCCGTTGGAGATGGTAGACACCGACTATACGGGCGCGCCCGATGGTGGACAGGGCGCATTTCCAAGAACAACTAATGGCTTGGCATCTGGCAACAACACTGCCGAAGCCGCTTGCCACGCCATCTGTGAACTGATTGAGCGCGATGCGACGACCCTGTGGCATCACAAGCCGGGTGAGATGCGTGTAAACCCGGGGACAATCGAAGATGATCGTTGCCAACAGGCCATCCAGTTGATCGAAGCGGCGGGCTTGGATTACGGAATATGGAACACGACTTCGGATATCGGGATTGCCAGTTTTCGCTGTGTCATTACCGAAGCTGCGGGAAAGACGGGTCATATCGGAATTGGTGACGGGTGCCATCCTGACCGGGCGATCGCTTTGTTGCGTGCCGTAACTGAAGCTGCACAAACGCGTCTGACCTATATATCCGGGGCGCGGGATGATCTTGATCCATCCGAATTCACGACGCAGGCGCAAACCGAACGGTGCCGATACATACAAGACCAGATTACCAACGCGCCTGCAGATGAAAATTTCGGCGATTGTCCCACATTTTCTACCGGGTCTTTCGAAGAAGATGTCGACCTGCTTTTGGACAGGTTGCAGGCTGTTGGTTTGCAGCAAGTGGTCGTATTGGATCTTTCGCGACAAGACTATGATATCGCGGTCGTGCGTGCCGTAGTTCCGGGGTTAGAGGCTCCGCATGACGACCCCGATTATGTCCCGGGTCAGCGGGCCAGGATGCTTGTGGAAGAACGTTCATGAGCGTCATCATTTTTGCAGGTCCGACTATAAAACCAGAGGCGATCTCTGAGGTTTTGGACGCTCGTATTCTGCCGCCTGTCCGGCAAGGTGATGTGTATCGCGTAACCAAGGATCGCCCCGATGCGATCGGTATTATTGATGGGTATTTCGAAGGTGTGCCATCCGTTTGGCACAAAGAAATCCTATGGGCGATGGAACAAGGTATACCGGTCTTTGGCAGCGCCAGTATGGGTGCCCTCAGGGCGTCGGAACTTGCGGATTTTGGCATGATCGGCGTGGGCCAGATATTCGAGGACTACTATTCCGGTGTTCTGCAAGACGATGATGAAGTTGCCGTACTTCACAGCCCGGCTGAGCTTGGGTTCCAACCCTTGAGTGTGCCAATGGTTTCCGTGCGTGCGACCGTCGCACAGGCGGTCGCCGCAGGTATCCTGAGCGCACAATACACGACGGATGTTCTGACAACGGCCAAGTCAATTCATTATCGCCAGCGAACTTGGACGGAAATCAGCAATGCTCTGACAAATGCCGACAGTTTAAGTACCTTTTGGGATTGGCTGCCCATTGGAGAGGTGGATGCAAAGGCTGATGACGCAAAAGCGATGTTGCAGGTTATGTCGGAACACCTGTCCAGCCCCGCCCTGCCCCACGAAACGCCGGAGCCTATGGAACGTACTTTGGTCTGGAAAGCTTTGCGTGAACGGATTGATGACCAAGGCACCGGAAATACCGCGATCACAAACGAACTTCGTTTGAACCCAGATCTTTTTTCGACATTGCGTGAGCGCGCGATGTTGACCTTGTTGGCACGGGAAGAAGCGACCAGGCGCAATATGACGCCCGACCGCGACGCCGTCTTGCACCAGATGTCACGCCATCGGAGCCACCACGATCTGCCGCGCCAAGCAGATCTGATGATGTGGCTGAAAGCGAATGATCTGAATCTTGAGCAATATGAGGCGATGCTAACAGATGCGGCACGTCTGGATGCGACCATTTCCGCGCGCAGTAATCGTTTGGACGAAATCCTGATGTCCGAGCTACGACGCACAGGACGATACGAGGAATTTAGGAACCGCGCCCTGGAAAAGGCAGATATGACCGCGCCATTCGACCGAAATGTGGGTGCGAACCGTCTGAATATGGTAGTGTGGTATTTTGAAACCCACCTCAATCGGGATGTCCCGGATGATCTGGATGCTTATGCGGTTTCTCTTGGATTGCCCGAACGCGAGGCGTTGTATGATTTGATAGAAGTGGAATTTTTGTATTGTCAGAATAATGCCGGGATACAGACATCCGGCACGTGACGAAAACTTAAACAGACCGGGAGCGCGCTTTATGGACCTACCCGTGGACAGTGAACATGAAGAACCGGGAACGCGATTTTTGTTGTTCCCTCAATCGCCTTTTCTCGAACCGGACGCTCAATTGGAACTGGTCGAGATTTCTGCGCCCCAAGGCAGTATCGGACCCGGGCCATCGGGTCCGCGTATGTACACCGTTAACCCTGTGGGTAAGACGACACCCTACGGCGCAATTGTTCCGGGACCCAATGGCCCGGGTATGTATCTGCCGCCCTGGAACGGATATATTCAACCGCCTGCAATGCCGGACGAGTTTGGGAACTTCATCCATATCGACCCAAGCGACCCCGCGTTTGAAGCAGCCCATTTGTTCGGATCGGCCCATTTCACGATGGATGTCTGGCAAGGATATTTTGACCGACCAATCCCATGGCATTTCGCGCGCGATTTTGAACGACTAGAACTCTCATTGCTTCCCAGCCTCGATAACGCCCATATCGGTTGGGGTTTTCTTGAAACCGGGGGCACGCATGATCACGG
Source organism: Ruegeria sp. BG8 (assembly GCF_056538325.1). Taxonomy (NCBI): domain Bacteria; kingdom Pseudomonadati; phylum Pseudomonadota; class Alphaproteobacteria; order Rhodobacterales; family Roseobacteraceae; genus Ruegeria; species Ruegeria sp. BG8. The sequence goes on from NZ_JBQFSZ010000011.1 coordinate 41,286, forward strand.
GAATGAGTATCGCCCCTATAGCCTGAATTTCGATGTTGTCGCGCATGAGATCGGCCACGCGATAATCTACAGTGTGATTGGGATGCCGTCGGACGGTGATGCCTCGGGCGAATATTATGGGTTCCATGAATCTGCAGCGGACTTGGTCGCATTGCTCGCTTCATTGCATTTTGGATCCGTGGTTGAGACGCTACTCACAAACACCCGAGGTAACCTGTACACGTTCAACCGCTTGAACCGATTTGCCGAGCTTTCGGAAAACGCACAAATCAGAACCGCGGCGAATAACCGTTCTTTGGCCGAATTCGCAGCTGGGTGGTCCAGTGAACACGCTTTGTCCGAACCGTTAACGGGCGCGATGTTCGACATTTTTGTCGATATTTACCACGAGCGTCTGCTGATGCATGGGCTCATAACCCCCGAAGAAGAAGACTTGTCAGATCAGCTTGAGGACTCGGCGGATTATAGCGACGTCATGCAGGGAATTTTTGACCAACGATACGCGGAAAACCCCGACGGTTTTCGCATAGCACTGCTGGAAGCACGCGACTATCTTGGCACCTATTTAGCAGATGCATGGAGCCTGCTAGACGCGGACATGCTCAGCTATTTCGGCGTTGAAAAAGCGCTGCTGACAGTTGATCAGGAAATCACGGGCGGCGCTTTCCAACGCATCATCGAAGGGAACTTTCGGATGCGCGATATTGGTCTGACGACGGCCGGCCCGCGCCTGCCAGACCCGGACGAAGACAGCCATGCCAACTCTGTTCGCACCCAGGTGCCAGAGGAAAGCTGAGGAAATTCTTTTTTTTCAAACAAGTTTATGGCATTTATGAATGGGGTGATTTTTTTGGATTTTTTGACTCGTGCTTTTTGCGGGTCTGGACAAAGGGCGAGAGAGATTAACTGTCAAACCCGCAATTGGGAGATGAGTTTATGGCGGAGACATTACTCAGTTTTTCAGAAGTGTTGATTTACGGACGCGTTTTGGAGGATCTTGCATATTCGACGAAAGATCAAAAAACCAAAGGCAACAATAAGCATCTCAAAGACCAGTTTGCGGCTGCAGGCAGCGACAAGGTTAAATTCGCTAAGATTTACGGCTTTGCCTACGAAGGAACATATTACGACCTTCCCGAGCCTACCATTTTTCTTGTGCACGGCGATGGAACGCCGGTTGCCGAAGCGGGCACGCCGCCAGACCAACGGGCCAGATCTCCGCAGAACCCGTCTGTTGGTGGGGTAGCTGCTGCTGACTATCAGGTCGCTGATGGCATCATGGTCTGGAATTATGACAAGGCGGATCAGACCATGCGCATGGATGTCATGACCGGTCAGTTCGAACAAGTCTTGCTGGACATCTATTTCGGCTTTGACAGCCCTGCAATCAGTGGTGCCAAAGTATCAGGCGCCAAGGTGAGTGGAGCAAAAGTCAGCGGCGCGAAGGTATCAGGTGCCAAGGTCAGCGGCGCAAAAGTAAGTGGTGCCAAAGTACGCGGCGGCGACTAATCAGCGACCACAATCAAACAAAAAGGGCGCGTAGATCGCGCCTTTTTTCGTTTTAGAAGCCGGCTTTCTTCAACCCTTCGACGAAGTGTTGTGTGTCATCTTCCAACCGGTCTGGCAGGACTTTCGCCCACCGCGACAAAGAAAAGTTGGGATGCGCTTCGCGGTGCTTATCCGCAATCAGACGTGCCATGTCCATGTTGCCCAATTGAGCGTGGCTGGCGGCCAGCATGCGTTGACCTTCCGTCGGGTTGTTCATCTTGTTTACGGTTTCAATGACGTCCTCATATCGCCTGAGGTTGTAATACGCCCCGCCAAGGTGCCACAGATATTGATCCGGGAAATAAGGGTTCAGACGCATAGCCTGTTGCAGGTGCGTAATAGCTGTTTCATTGTCCCCCGAATGCGCCAATGCGTCGGCGTAATCCGAATGCATGTCGGCATCGTTCGGGTTTAGCGCCAAAGCACGCTGATAGGACTGGATCGCGGCGTCATGTTCTTTGCGATACAAGTGGACATAACCCAACTCCCCAAACCCGCGCGCGTCGGTGGGATCCAATTCGATCGCCCGCTGTGCAAAGGTTAGCGCTTGTTCCAACGCGCCACCGGGATCTTCGGTCCAGGAATAACGCCAGTCGATATTCAAGGTTCGCGATAGTGCCGCCGCGGCACGGGCATAGCCACCGTCCCGATCAAGCGCGGTTTGATAGAAATTCTGGGCCTTGCGATTGTCGTTTCGCGTGTATTTGAAGATGTGATGCTGACCCTGCAGGACCGAACCATAAGCCTCAAGGTCTGAGGGTATGGCTTGAATCATACGTTGTTTTTCGTGCGACTCGATCATCACGGCGGTTGCGGCAACGATGCATTCGGTCACCTCATCCAGAATATCGAAAATGTCGTCGATATTGCGATCAAACCGTTCCGCCCAAATTGTGCGTTCGGTATTTGCATCAATCAGCTCGGTCGAAATCCGAATGCGGCTGGCCGAACGACGTACGTTCCCACGGGCGATATAGCGCACGTTTAGACATTCTGCGGCCTGTTTCGGCGGCATCGACTGAGCCTTGAAAAAGAACGAAGAGTTCCGGGCGATGATAAACAGGTTCCGGAACTTGGACAGATTCATGATGATGTCGTCTGTCAAACCTTCGGCAATCCAACTGTCGGATTCGTCCCCACCCTGGCTGCCAAATGGCAGCACCGCGACCGAGGGGGTATCGGGCCGTTCCAATACATCACCCGGCGTTTCGGGCCGCATCGTACCGGCCATCGTTGCGCCTGCGACTTCGCTGCGAACGCAATAGGTCGAAACCGGGTTCAGGATATTCTTAAGTTGCTTTGATCCAAGAAACTCGTACCCGTACCGCAGCCTGTTGCAGACCTGATCATAGACCGCAGAACTGACGTAAACGCGTTCAGGTTCGGCTATCTCTTGCAGCCTTGCAGCAATGTTGACGTTGTCGCCGTGAATCCCCCGATCGTCGATCAGGATTTCGCCAAGGTGAACGCCCGCGCGAAACTTGATTCGCTTATCAGCATCCCCGCCTTCATTGTGCTGGCTCGCAATCCTGTGCAGTTCCACACCAAATTCGACTGCGGCGGTGGCTGTTTCGAACAAAGCAAGAATGCCATCTCCCCGAACTTCGACGACCCTGCCCTGGTACTTTGCGCAAGATACCTCTAACTGAGCCAGTAATGATTTCAAGGCGTTATAGGTGTCCATCTCATTCTCGCTCATCAAGCGGGAATAGCCGACGACATCGGCAAACAGGACTGCGCCTAACTTTTGAGTCATCGGGAAATTAGAACTGGTCGTGTTCACAGGCAGTACTCGTTTCATAGGCGCCAGATGGCCCCAGTGGTCAGCATAACGCAAAAATTAAATTTTACGACTTCTGGTGAATTTGTCGGCATACCGTTACGTGTCTGGTGCCTGAGGTGGCCATGACCACCCTCCCGATGCCGTTGTCCCAAACGTGACAACCATATCCGACGAAAGCTCTGCCGCTAACGTAGCCCTGTGCTTAAACCAATCGTCTTTTAGGACACCAACAACCATCATATCGTGGAATTGGCCATCCGCGAACCAAGCCTGACGCATTGTGCCTTCGACCTTGCAGCCAATCCGTGCAACCAGATCGCGGCTGCTGAGGTTGTCTGCCCTGTAGTAAGACGTCAGTCGGTTTAAGCCTAATTGCCGGAATGCAAAATCAACCACCATGGCAGTCGCCCTGATGCCGACGCCAAGTCGACGTGCTGATTTATGCATGAATAGCGCAACAATGGCGTCCCGGTTGATGTTGGATATTGCGTCAAGCCCGGCCAAGCCCAAAACCTGACCTTCGCTGGATTCTACAACAAACCAGCATTTGCAGCCGCAGCCATCTGAAGTGAACGCGTCTTTCCAACTGTCTTCGGTCTGGAGTTGGTTTAGCGGAACCCGAGATGTCCGATCAAATAAGGCTAGGTCCTCGACGTCTTGAAACCAAGGCGTCAAGGTTTCCAAATCCGCCTTTTCCATCGGGCGCAATCGATATGCGCTTTTGATGTTGTTCGTCACAGAAAAATAAACCTTTTAATAAATTCATAATATCTCTGAATGAACACTAGCACAAAGTTTACGCATTTACGAAGTATCAATCCGATTGCCTATGTGGCTCGGCAAACTCTGGCGCGATTTTCGTTTTATAGGACCTCCAAACAAAAACCGGCCCGCCCGAGGGCGGACCGGCAAAGCGTGAGTGGTTAGGTTTAGTCGTACAGAACCGCAGAGATCTTCGGATCGTCGATGTTGGATGCATCATAGTAGAAGAATCCCGTGTCGATCAGCGCGGGTACTTCTTCGCCCTTCATCGCAGCGACGGCTGCTTTGACGGTTTCGTAACCAATGCCAACGGGGTTCTGAGTGATCGCGCCGGCCATCAGCCCGCTTTTGATCGCGTCCTTCTGGGCCTTGCCGCTGTCATAACCAATGATGACCAGACCTTCTGTACCCAATTCCTGGACACCGTTAACAACACCGATGGCCGAGCCTTCGTTGGTGCCAAAGATGCCGTTCAGATCCGGGTTTGCGGTCAGAATGGCTTTGGTGACTTCGGTCGACTTCAGGTGGTCGCCTTGACCGTACTGAACGGTGACGACTTCGATGTCCGGATACTTCTCGGCGATGCGGTTAACAAAACCATCACGGCGGTCGATACCTGTACGGCTGGTTTGGTCATGTGCAACAACGGCGACTTTGCCTTTGCCGCCAAGCTTTTCAGCCATTTTGTCAGCAGCCAGACCAGCCGCAGCCAGGTTGTCGGTGGTCGCGGTCGAGACCGGGATGTCACTGTCTACGCCACTGTCGAAGGCGATGATCGGAATACCCTTTTCGTTGGCCTGCCTCAGCAGCGGGATCGCGGCCTGGCTGTCCAGTGCGGCGAAACCGATGGCTTTGGGATTGTTAGCCAAAGCAGCAGCCAGCATGTCGATCTGGCGGTCAACCATGGTCTCGTTGTCCGGGCCTTCGAATGTGATTGTGACGTCAAATTCGTCTGCTGCTTGTTCAGCACCCGATTTTACGGCCTGCCAGAACTGGTGCTGGAAACCTTTCGATACCAGCGGGATGTAGATTTCTTCAGCCGAGGCCATCGAGGCCGGTGCTGCAAGAGTGGCTGCGCTCAGCGCCCCCAGAATGAAACGACGTGAAAACATGATTTTCTCCTCCAGTTGGTCGTTTTGTCGTTGGTTTTAGTTGTTCAGCCTGACTTTTTCTTACGTGCCATGTCGGCATAGACAGCCAGGATAATGATTGCCCCGGTAACAACGGTTTGCCATTCCTGCGCCACGGACAAGACCCGCAGTCCGTTTGTCAGGACGGCCATGATCAGCGCTCCGATCAACGTACCCAGAATGGTGCCGCGGCCACCGGCCAAAGATGTACCACCGATCACAACAGCGGCGATGGCTTCAAGTTCATATCCCAAACCCAGTGCTGGTTGGGCCGAGTTCAGCCGCGATGCGATCAGGATGCCGCCGATACCACAAATGCCACCGGCCAGAGCGTAGATGCGCATTTTCCACATGTCGGTATTCACACCCGACAAACGCACGGCTTCTTCGTTGGATCCCAGCGCAAAGGTGTAACGCCCCAGAACCGTGCGACCCAGAATATAGGATGCTGCAATTGCCACAAGGAACAGTATCAGTACCCCGTTCGGGATCGGCAATGCCGGAAAGATCTCTCCGATCAATGAGCCGCGCGAAATCTGATCGAACCCGGGGGTGTCATTGAAATAGATCGGTCTTGTGCCGGAAATCACCAGCGACAGGCCTTTCAGGATCAACATCATTCCCAATGTCGCGATAAAGGGTGGGATTTTCATTTTGGCGACAAATGTACCCGAGCACAGACCGCAGAACGCACCCGCTGCAATCGCAGCGGCAACGCCCAGCAGCAGCGGCATACCAAGATACGTGAGTACAACACCTGCAATTACAGCGCAGAAGGTCATCAATGTGCCGACCGACAGGTCGATGCCGCCAGTAATGATGACCAAAGTTGCGGCGACCGCCAGTACTCCGTTAACCGAAGTGGCCTGCAAGATCGCGATCATGTTCGACGTTTGCATGAAGTTCGGTGAGGCAATCGAGAAACCGATCAACAGGGCGATCAGGCTGGCGAATGCCAGCAGCTTTTGGTACGCCCCGCTTTCCGACAGACCCGCGAGTGGCTTTTTCTTTTCGATGTCTGTTGCTGTGGTCATTGCATTGCCCCTGTAACCTGCATGGCCGCCGCGCGTTGGGTCGCCAAGTGCATGATGTCTTCCTGAGTGGTATCTTTTCCGCCGGGCAGAATGCCGGTCAGCCGACCCTCGCACATCACGGCGATGCGGTGGCTAAGGCGCATGATTTCCGGCAATTCCGACGAGATCACGATGATCGTCTTGCCCTGCTCGGCCAGATCTTCGAGTAGTTTGTAAATCTCGGATTTGGCACCAACGTCGATGCCGCGTGTTGGTTCGTCAAAAATCAGTATATCGCAGTCACGCAGCAGCCATTTGGCAATGACTACTTTTTGCTGGTTGCCCCCCGACAAGAGGCGTACTTCCTGAACATCTGACGGTGTCCGGATCCCTAACTGGGCGATGTATCCTTTGGCTGTCTGGCTAATTTCGCTGTCGCTGAGGACCCCACCAGTTCCGGTAAACAAGTCCATGGATGCCAATGCGATGTTGTCTCGCACATTCATTCCGGTTGCGAGGCCGAAATGCTTGCGGTCCTCGGACAAATAACCAATGCCCGCCTGCACTGCATCAGTCGGCGATTTGATGGAAACGGGTTTTCCATGTACGCGAATTTCGCCGCTGTCTTTCGGGTCAGCCCCAAAGATAGCTCGGGCGACTTCGGTCCGCCCGGCCCCCATTAGCCCGGCAAAACCCAAAATCTCGCCCTTTTGGACCGAAAAGCTGACGTCCTTGATGTCTTTGCCACGATTGAGGCCCTTAATTTCCAGCGAAACCTCGGCATCACCCAGATCTGGCACATCCAGTGGCTCTTCGTTGACTTCGCGACCGACCATCATGGCAATGATTTGGCTAATCGGTGTTTCAGCCGCGCCAACAGTGCCCACATATTCGCCATCACGCATCACGGTGACTCGGTCAGCGATCTGTTTAAGCTCATCCATTTTATGGCTGATATACACAATCCCGACGCCTTCGGACTTGAGCCTGCGGATGATAACAAACAGCTCGGCAATCTCTGCGTCGTTCAAGGCGGCGGTGGGTTCGTCCATCACCAGAACTTTGGAGCGGTACGACAAGGCCTTGGCGATCTCGACCATTTGCTGTTTGGCGATTGTCAGGCTGCCGACCAGCGCCTTTGGGTCCAGATTCAGGTTCATCGATGAAAAGATTTCGGCCGTTTGCGCGTTCAGAGCACCCTCATCCAGCCGACCGAAGCTTTTGCGGGGTTCGCGACCGATGAAGATATTCTGAGCAACCGTCAGGTCGTTCATCAGGCTCAATTCCTGATGAATGATGCCAATGCCAAGGTCCTGAGCTTCACGCGGTGTGGTCGGGCTGGCCGTTGTGCCTTCTATCTGCAGATCACCGCCGTCACGCTGGTAAATCCCTGAAAGGATCTTCATGAGCGTACTTTTCCCGGCCCCGTTCTCGCCCATCAAGGCGTGAACTTCACCCGAGAACAGATCGAACTGCACCGACTTCAGCGCGTGCACACCGGGGAAATACTTTTCAATCCCCGTCATTTCGACCAGTTTAGTCATTTCTCCTCCCAACGCCCCTTATCCCCTTGGGTTTGCGTGCATTACATTACTGCGCCGATTTGCCAGGGCACGAACTCGACGCCCCCAAAGCCCAGTTCCTCGCTTTTGGTTTTTTCGCCCGAAGCCACGCGGATCAGAATTTCGAACAATTCTTCGCCTTTGGCTTCGATGCTTACACCGTCGGTGACGATGTCGCCGCAATTCAGATCCATATCGTCGGCCATGCGTGCATACATTTCGGTATTTGTCGCCAACTTGACGCAAGGCGTCGGCTGATAGCCTGAGACTGAGCCACGCCCAGTCGTGAAGACAATGATATTTGCACCCGAGGCCACCTGCCCCGTGACCGAACACGGATCGAAGCCTGGGCTGTCCATAAAGACAAAGCCCTTTTTGTCGACAACCTCACCAAATTTGTAGACGTCCCGCATTGGTGCGGTACCGCCCTTGGCTACAGCACCCAGGGATTTTTCGAGGATGGTTGTGAGCCCACCGCGTTTGTTGCCGGGGCTGGGATTGTTGTCCATCTCGCCGCCGTTACGCTCGGTATAGTCCTCCCACCAGTGGATGTGATCGATCAGTTTCTGACCGACATCCGGGGTCTCTGCACGGCGTGTCAAAAGATGTTCGGCGCCATAAACCTCTGATGTTTCCGACAGGATGGTGGTCCCGCCGTGTCGCACCAAAAGGTCCGAGGCATAGCCCAAAGCAGGGTTGGCCGTGATACCGGAATAGCCGTCCGACCCGCCACATTGCATGCCAACCGTAATCTCGCTTATCGGCGCAGGTTCTCTTTTGACCTGATTGGCTAGTTCTGCGATGCCCTTTACCTCTTCAAGGCCACGCTCAATCGTTCTGCGCGTGCCGCCTTCATTCTGGATGGTCATGTACCGCAGCGCCCCGTCCTTGCGGATCGGACGTCCACCGACCAAGTCAGCGACCTGCATGACTTCGCAGCCCAGACCTATCAGCAAAATACCCGCAAAATTGGGGTGCTGGGCATACCCGGCCAAAGTGCGAAAGAGTGTGGCGTAACCTTCGTCACTGCCCGACATCCCACAACCGGTGCCGTGAACGATCGGGACGATTCCATCAACATTCGGGTAAGCGTCCAGCATGCCGGATTTCTCGGCAGCCTCGGCAATGAAGCGTGCGACAGAGCCAGAACAATTGACCGTGGTCAGAATGCCAATGTAGTTGCGTGTTCCCACCTTTCCGTCTGCTCTGTGAAAGCCTTGAAAGGTTCTTGTGGACTCAACTTTGGGCAGCGGGCTGTTTGCGCTGGCATGCGCATAGTCCTGTTGATGCTCGCCCATACCCAGATTGTGCACGTGAACATGCTCTCCGGGTGCGATGTCTGATTTGGCCTGGCCTATGATTTGGCCGTAACGAATAACGTTCTCGCCTGCTGCAATATTCTTTGTCGCAATTTTGTGCCCACGAACGATTGAACCGGTCAACGGAACAGGCACGCCAGAGGGCTGATCACCCGCCTGCAGCTCCTTCAACGCGATAACAACATTGTCATCGGGATTCAGCTTTACCGTATCGCGAGTCGCGGCCGGAGGGGTCTTTGTTTCTTGATCTGCTTGCATCGTTTTCCCGCTTGCTTGCGCTGATTGCTAAACTGCGATCACGTACTTGTCAACTAACATGTTAGTATGCTAGATCGGCGGACATGGAAAGACCTCAAGACATTGATGCACGTTTGTTGGGCGATATTTCTTCGACCGAAGGCTCTTTGGCGCACCGGGTTTATATGGTTCTCAAGAGGGCCATTCTGTCACTGGATTTCCCGCCGGGCGCAAACCTCAGGAAAGCCCCAATATGCGAAAGGCTGGGTGTGTCGCGCGCACCGGTAGCAGAAGCCATCGCCCGTCTGGATGCAGAAGGGCTGGTCGACGTTGTGCCGCAATCCGGAACGCGCGTGTCTTATTTTTCGATGTCAGAAATCCGCGAGGGGATGTTCCTGCGCGAGGCGCTTGAATTGGCAGCCGTTGCCAAAGTCGCACGTGACCTGACCGATGAGCAGCGCAAAAAACTAAGCCGCAACGTTCGCCTGCAAGGGCTGCTGGTTGAGGATGAAGATATCCCCGGCTTTTATCAGGCGGATGAAGAATTTCACTCGCTTTTGATGGACTTCACAGGTTTCAGCCGACTGTCGGATGTCGCGCAAACCGTTTCGCTGCAGGTCAGCCGGGCGCGCATGCTTTTGTTGCCTACGCCGGGAAGGGTTGCTGAAACTCTGGTCGAGCATCGCGCAATTTTAGACGCGCTGTTGGAGCAGGATGAGCGCGCCGCGCAGGACGCAATGCGGCACCATCTTGGACAACTCGCACCGCGACTTGACATTTTGCAGCAAGAAAAACCCGAACTTTTCAACATAAATATCCAACCCGCACGAGAGGCAGGATGAAAGTTTCCAGCACAGAACTTCTGAACAATCGAACGTCCCGACCTGTTCCGCTGACCCGAATGGGTTTTGGCGGAGCACCGTTGGGAAATCTTTACCGCAAAGTGTCGGACGAAGATGCGCAGGCGGCCCTGCAAGCGGCATATGATGCTGGTATCCGCTTTTTTGATACGGCACCTCAGTATGGTCTTGGGCGGTCTGAGGGTCGTTTCGGAGAAGCAATCGCTCGGTTCGGTCGTGAGAACATTCAGCTTTCAACCAAGATTGGTCGCTTACTATTGGATTGCGAACCTCATGAGGTGACGCCAGAGGCATTTGTCGACGTTCCTCAAAAACGCATTGTTTTTGACTATACCTATGATGGCGTCATGCGGTCATACGAGGCGAGCCGCGAGCGTATTGGCGTGGCCAATGCCGACATTTTGCTGGTACATGACGTCTGTGTCTTTAGCCAAGGCAGCCAGGAGATGTCTGACGCTAAGGTCCGCGAACTGTTCGATGGGGGCGGATACAAAGCGCTGGTTGAGCTGCGCGAAGCCGGCGAAATTGCGGCGATCGGCGCGGGTGTCAACGAATGGCAGGTTTGCGAAAAACTGTTAGGTTTGGGCGATTTTGACAGCTTCCTGTTGGCAGGCCGCTATACGTTGCTTGAGCAAGAAGCGTTAGACAGCTTCCTTCCCCTTTGCGAAAAGCGAGATGTCGGGATCATTTTGGGCGGGCCTTACAATTCCGGCATTTTGGCGACGGGTGCCGTTCCTGGTGCCAAGTACAACTACGCTGACGCCTCCGAAGAGGTTCTGGACCGTGTGCGCAAGATTGAGGCAGTGTGCAAAGCTCATGGCACCCCTTTGATTGCTGCAGCATTACAATTTGTTCTGGGACACCCAGCAGTCAAAACAGTTGTCCCCGGTGCGGTGAACGCAGCTGAGGTAAGGGCAAATGTGAACCTTTTGGACCGCGATATTCCTGCTGGCCTTTGGTCGGACCTGCGCAGCGAAGGGCTTATTCGCCCCGACGCCCCTTTACCGTCGGAGACAGCTTATGCTGCGTAACATCAATCCGCTTCTGTCGCCGGACCTGCTCTATGTATTGCGGGCTATGGGCCATGGGGATGAGATCGTGATCGCCGACGCGAATTTCCCGGGTTCGAGCACAGGTCCAAAATGCGTTCGTGCCGATGGATCTTCGGCCAGCGACATCTTGCAAGCCGTGCTGTCGGTTATGCCATTAGACAGTTTTGTGCCGGATCCAGCTTTGACAATGCAGGTCGTCGGTGACCCCGATGCCATTCCAGAGGCCGTGGCGGATTTCCAGCGCATCATCGATGCCGAAGCGGACAATCCGGCCCCGGTCCAAGGTCTGGAAAGATTCGCGTTTTACGACAGGGCTGCCACTGCGTTCGCCATCATTCAGACGGGTGAGCGTCGCTTGTATGGAAACATCATTCTGAAAAAGGGCGTCATTGAATGAAGATCGACGCGCACCAGCATTTCTGGTCACTGGCCAGAGGTGACTATGGTTGGCTGACCCCTGAGCTCACCGGCATTTACCGGGATTTTGCCCCTTCTGATCTTGCGCCGTTGCTAAACGCGGCAGGGATCGAAGGTACCGTCCTGGTGCAGGCCGCACCGACAGTGGCCGAAACCGAATACATGCTGTCTCTCGCCGACCAAGAACCGTTTATCAAAGGTGTCGTCGGGTGGGTTGATTTCGAAGCTAGCGATGCGCCGGAACAGATAACGGCCCTGTCCGGACATTCGGCATTGGTTGGCCTTCGTCCGATGATTCAAGACATTGCCGATCCGCTTTGGATGCTCGGTGATCAATTGACACCTGCCTTCACGACGATGCAGCAAGTTGATTTGACGTTTGATGCGCTGACGTTGCCACAGCATTTAGTCCCGCTGCGCCAGTTGCTGGCACGTCACGCCGAGTTGCGCGTGGTGATCGACCACGGCTCCAAGCCGGTTATCCGGGACGGGTTGATTGATGAATGGGCACGGGACATGGCTGTACTGGCCAAAGAGACGAATGCCTATTGCAAGCTATCGGGCCTGGTCACTGAGGCGTCATCAGATTGGAAAACAGAAGACCTGCGCCCCTATGTTCAGCATTTGTTGGACACTTTCGGCCCCAAGCGTTTGATCTGGGGTAGCGATTGGCCTGTGTGCACGCTCGCCAGCAGTTACGAACGCTGGCTGGACACGACAGAAACGCTGCTTAGCGAACTGTCGGAAAATGAACGCAAAGCGGTTCTGGGCGGCAACGCAGCCCAAGCCTATAACCTCAGGAACTGAAATGACTGATTTGAAATTGGATTCCGAGGGCCTCTGGCTCGGTCGTGTCGAGCGTCCGGGTATCGGGCCATGTGTCGTGACCCTGCGCGATGGTGTGCTTGTTGATATCACCGCCAAGGCAGGGCCCACCGTTCGGGATATCCTCGAGATGGAAAACGCCGCCGATTATGTCCGCAACGCACCCGGCGAGGACTTGGGGTCTTTGAACGACGGTCATGCGTGGCTTGCTCCGTGTGACCTACAATCGGTCAAGGCATGTGGCGTCACATTCGCCGGATCGATGGTGGAACGTGTCATCGAAGAACAAGCCGCTGGAGATCCCGCAAAAGCCAAAGCTATTCGGGACCGCATCGGAGAGCGTATCGGTGACAGCTTGTCCAATATCGTTCCCGGTTCCGAAGCTGCAGCCCAAGTGAAAGACGCGCTGATTTCCGAAGGGTTATGGAGCCAATACCTTGAAGTTGGAATTGGCCCGGATGCCGAGGTGTTTTCAAAGGCGCAAGTCTTGTCCTCGGTCGGTTTGGGTGCCGACGTCGGGTTGCACCCGATTTCCACATGGAACAACCCGGAACCCGAAGTTGTACTGGCGGTCACCTCAAAAGGTGAAATCAAAGGGGCAACACTGGGCAATGACGTGAACCTGCGTGACGTCGAAGGACGCTCGGCTTTGTTGTTGAGCAAGGCAAAAGACAACAATGCGTCCTGCGCCATCGGTCCGATGATCCGCTTGTTCGACGCAACCTTTGATCTGGACGATGTCCGCAACGCCGAACTGACATTGACTGTCACGGGTGAGGATGGGTTTGTACTGAACGGCCAGTCATCGATGTCTCAGATCAGCCGTGACCCCGCTGATCTTGTCCGCCAAACGATCGGCCGGCATCATCAGTACCCTGATGGGTTTATGCTTTTCCTGGGTACGCTTTTTGCACCGACTCAGGACCGGGATGTGCCGGGGGGCGGGTTCACCCACAAACTGGGGGACCTTGTCACAATTGCAAACGATAAGCTGGGGGCGCTGACCAACACCGTGCGCCTGTCCACTGAATGTCCCGAGTGGAACTTTGGGGCGTCTCATTTGATGCGAAATCTGGCCCAACGCGGCCTGCTGTAAGGAAGACCAGACTATGCTTACTGGAAAGCACTTGATCGCCGGCGAATGGATCGGCGGTAGCGAAACTTTTGAGTCCACGCCTGCCCACGGCCCCAGCCATGCGTTCTGTGTTGGAACTGCGGCGGATGTGGATGCAGCAGTGCAAGCTGCAGAAACGGCCTTTGCCACTTTCGGCTGGTCGACGCGCGCCGAACGCGCCGCTTTGCTGCGCAAGATCGCAGATGAAATTGATGCACGCGGCGACGCGATTACTGAAATCGGATGTCAGGAAACTGGCCTGCCAGAGGCGCGGCTGCAGGGCGAGCGGGGGCGGACCGTCGGGCAATTGCGCCTGTTTGCGGACCATATCGAAAAAGGCGATTACCTTGACCATCGCCATGACGCGGCTATGCCCGATCGCGCACCCCTGCCCCGCCCTGATCTGACAATGATCCAACGCCCGCTTGGGCCGGTTGCCGTGTTCGGCGCGTCGAATTTCCCGCTGGCATTTTCTGTTGCCGGTGGTGACACCGCCGCTGCTCTGGCTGCAGGTTGCCCGGTCGTCGTTAAAGGGCACCCGGCACACCCGGGTACCGGCGAAATCGTAGCGCAAGCAATTGACGCGGCCATCAAAGCGACCGGTAATCCGGCCGGTACGTTTTCACTGGTTCAAAGCGATGGGATCGAAGTGGGAACGGCCTTAGCCCAACATCCGCTGATCCGTGCGGTAGGCTTCACCGGTTCGCTGCGCGCGGGGCGCGCCTTGTTCGATCTGTGTGCAGCACGACCAGAACCCATCCCGTTTTTCGGAGAGCTAGGGTCAGTGAACCCAATGTTCTTGTTGCCGGGTGCGCTGGCTGCACGGGGCGCAGAAATCGGTGCAGGCTGGGCTGGCTCGTTGACAATGGGTGCCGGTCAATTCTGTACCAATCCGGGAATAGCCGTTGTTATGGACGGACCCGATGCAGACGCCTTCCAAGCCGCCGCAGAGGCTGCGCTTAAGGATGTCTCGGGTCAGACGATGCTGACGGCTGGCATATCCGAGGCATACCGAAAGGGTGTGTCTCAGATGGCTGCGCAACCCGGTGTTACTCAGACAGTTGCGACGGATAGCAAACCACGCAGTGCGTCGCCAAACTTGTTTGTGGTGTCGGGCGACGATTGGCTTGGCAACTCAGCACTGCACGAAGAGGTGTTCGGCCCAATGGGTATCGTGGTGCGGGTGCGGGACACCGACCAAATGCAACAGGCGGCACAAGCGATTGAGGGGCAATTGACCTGCACCTTGCATCTTGATGACAGCGATGCTGACCTTGCTCGTCAGTTGGTACCTATTCTGGAACGGAAAGCGGGACGTTTGCTGGCCAACGGTTTCCCAACCGGTGTCGAAGTGGCCGATAGCATGGTGCATGGCGGCCCCTACCCCGCATCCACGAATTTTGGCGCTACGTCAGTGGGCACGTTGTCGATCAGGCGTTTCCTGCGCCCGGTTTGCTACCAAAACCTTCCAGCGGCTTTGCTGCCTGAACAAGTTTGAGGGGCGCATGGGTGATATGAAACCGTCCGGTCGTTTGGCTGGGAAAACTGCCTTAATTACGGCGGCTGGTCAGGGCATCGGCCGTTCCACGGCGGAATTGTTTGCTGCGGAAGGTGCAACAGTTTTTGCTAGCGATATCAACGATGCCAGCCTGACGGAATTGGAAAAGATCGAGGGCATCACAGCGCTAAAGCTGGATGTTACGGACGCTGACGCAGTTAAAGCCGCTGTCGCAGACCTTCCGCCATTGGACGTACTGTTCAATTGCGCAGGATATGTCGCGGGTGGTTCGATTCTTGAGTGTGATGAGAAAGACTGGGACTTCAGTTTTGATCTGAACGTCAAGGCAATGTACCGGCTGATCAAGCTTGTTTTGCCCGCAATGCTGGAAAACGGCGGCGGTTCGATCATCAACATGTCTTCGGTTGCGTCTTCGATGAAAGGTGTTCCGAACCGATTTGCCTATTGCGCGTCCAAAGCGGCTGTAATTGGTCTTACCAAATCTGTTGCTGCGGATTTTGTAACCCGTGGCATCCGGTGCAACGCGATTTGCCCCGGCACGGTAGACAGCCCCAGCTTGCATGACCGGTTGCGCGCAACCGGAGACTATGAACAAGCAATGACCGATTTCATCGCGCGCCAGCCGATGGGCCGGATTGGGACGGCTGATGAAATTGCGGAACTTGCCCTGTATCTGGCCAGTGATGCCAGCAAATATACCTCGGGACAGCCATTTGCTATCGATGGCGGCTGGACCATTTGATCCGAAAAGGAAACTGAAATGAAACTGCTACGCTTTGGGCCTGCTGGTGCCGAAAAGCCCGGGATTCTGGACGATGAAGGGACAATCCGCGATTTGTCGGGTGAAATTCAGGACATCTCGGGCTCTGCTCTGAGTGATGAGGCGCTGTCAAAGCTGCGCGCCCTTGATCTGTCCAGCTTGCCCGCTGTGGACGCGGGCACGCGCATCGGGGCGTGTGTTGGCCAGGTTGGCAAGTTCATCTGCATCGGCTTGAACTATGCTGACCACGCAGCAGAAAGCGGGATGGAGTTGCCCGCAGAACCCGTGATCTTTTTCAAAGCGACATCGGCGATCATTGGTCCGGATGACACGGTTGAAATTCCGCGTGGCTCGGTCAAGACCGATTGGGAAGTTGAGCTTGGCGTCGTGATCGGGAAAGAGGCCAAATATGTCTCAGAAGAAGACGCCCTTGACCACGTTGCGGGCTATTGCGTTGTAAACGATCTTTCCGAGCGTGACTTTCAACTGCATCGCTCGGGCCAATGGGTCAAAGGCAAATCTGCCGATACCTTTGGCCCAATCGGCCCGTGGTTGGTGACACGTGACGAGGTCGCTGATCCACAGAACCTTCCGATGTACCTAGAGGTCAATGGGCATCGTTATCAGGACGGGTCGACAAAGACGATGCATTTCGGCGTTGCGACAGTGATTTCACACCTGTCTCAATTCATGTCGCTGCAGCCGGGGGATGTGATCTCGACCGGAACACCTCCGGGTGTTGGTATGGGTCAAAACCCGCAAACCTACTTGAAAGCAGGTGACAAGATGGAGCTGGGTATCGAAGGCCTTGGCGTGCAACGTCAGGACGTCGTCCAAGGGTAATAATCCGCCTGGTACCGTTACTGCAAAGCCCGGCCATTTCTGGCCGGGCTTTTTTTAAGACTTTGTTTTATTCGCAGTCTGCTGGAGGTTGCGATCAACCCGGCCAAGGCAGAGAATAAGTCTTGACGTTAGTAAAGAACTTCATCGCTTCGATCACGCCTTCTTTTACGCCATTCCCACTGTCTTTGATGCCTCCGAATGGTGACATTTCAATGCGATAGCCGGGTTGTTCCCAGATGTTGCAGGTCCCGACATTCAAGCCATTGATGAACGCTATCGCTCGGTTCAGATCATTGGTGCACACGCCCGAAGACAAACCGAACTCAGTTCCGTTCGAGATTTCCATCACCCTCGCGTCGTCATCGGGAACCCGTACAATCGGCACGATCGGGCCAAACGTCTCTTCCATGACCAGTTCGCTGTCATGGGGCACCCTGTCGACCACGATCGGCGGCAGCAGCGCGCCTTGACGACCCGGGTGATAGAGGATTTCTGCGCCTTCCTTTTCGGCCATGAAGACACGTTTTTCGAACAGCTCGGCAGCATCGGCATGGATAACGCAGCCCAGTTGCGTTTCAGGGTCCTGCGGATCACCGACGCGAATGGCTTTCGCCTTTTCCAGAACGAGCGGCACGAATTTATCTGCGACACTTTCTTGCACCAATATGCGTTTGATGGCGGTGCAGCGCTGACCGGAGTTACCCGTTGCCCCGGCAACTGCGATTGTGGCGGCTTTTTCAAGGTCGGCATCGCTCAGGTCATTCAAGACGATCAGAGGATCGTTTCCGCCCAATTCCAGCGCTTGCCGTTTGTACCCGGCTTTGGATGCGATCATCTTGCCCACGGGCACTCCGCCGGTGAAAGTTATGATGTCGATGTTTTCATTGGTGATCATCTCGTCGCCAATGTCTTGCGGCCAGCCTGTGACGACCTGGAACATCTCGGGCGGCAAACCAGCTTCGTACAGAATATCTGCCAGCGCGAGCGCTGTCAGAGGTGTCAACTCGGTTGGTTTGCAAACCATACAATTGTTTGTTGCAATCGAGGGCGCAATCTTGTGGCTGACCATGTTCAGCGGATGGTTGAACGGCGTGATCGCGCTGATGGTCCTTACGGGTTCGCGCTTGGTGAAAATTTTACGCTCTTTGCCGTTATGGGTCAGGTCGCAAGAGAAGATCTCTCCATCATCTTTCAACGCCTCTGCAGCAGCAAACTGATAGACATCCTGCGCGCGTTTGGTCTCATAAATCGAATGCTGATGACAAATACCCAGTTCAAGCGTCAGCCATTTTGCCAGATATTCACGTTTCTCACCAATCAACTCACCGGCCCGTTGCAGGATTTGGCTCCGTTCATAACGGGTGAGCTTAGGTGTATAGTTGGCCGCAATTTCAAAGGCGTTGCGCGCATGTTCTGCGGTGCCGGCAGGTACGGTGCCTACAATTTCGTTGGTATAGGGGTAGTGAACGGGAACGGTCGCGTCGGTAAAGACAACCTCTCCACCGATGCGCATACCTTCATGGCGAATGTCGGATGTGTTCATGATACCGTCCATCTTACAGAGCTGCCGCAGTTGTCGCATAGAAAAACGCGTCGAAGTTGCGTAGTTCAGGTGCGTTGTTCAGATCAATCACGCGATTGACGATAAAAGGAACTTCCTGTTCCGTCAGTCCACCGTGGCTGCGCAGTGGCTCTTTCAGTGCTGCCAGATCATGGCGATCGGCGGACGTGCCGATGGTCATGTTCTCACCGGATATCATGACGATGTCACCGATGCGATCAGCGGGCAGCTCAAAGCGTTTGATCGCTTCTTCCTTATCCACGACAAGGATCATGTCATCGATTGCATCCAGTTTGGCCATGATATCGGCACAGTCTGCGCCTTCCGGCAGATAAGCGGTGGCGAAGGAACCCAGCGCCCCGTGGTGGACGACATAGGGGTCGGTAATAGGTAGAATGACGCGGGCGGCGTCCTTGCCCAACCACTCATCCATCAGGTCCTGCGCATAGATGACGTTCGGGGTGCCGTCTTCGCTGTGCTTCGGCTTCATCCCGTGGTCAGCCGTGATCACGATGGCTGCACCTAGTTCGTCAAGCTGAGCTAGGTATTTGTCGAACATGGCATAGAAATCCAGCGCTCCTTGCTGATCGGGGGCGAACTTATGCTGGATGTAATCTGTCGTCGAAAGATACATAATGTCCGGCTTGAATTCCTTCAGCAGCTTTACACCTGCGGCGAACACAAATTCAGACAGCTCGGCAGAGTACACTTCTGGAACCGGCATGCCCAACCATTCACTGGCGTTGGCGATACCATGTTCGGCAGTGGTCGTTTCACCCGAACGCTCTGATGAGAATGCGACCGCGCGGTCTTCGTCAAACCGCAGGCCCGCGCCGAGAAGAGCACGCAGTTTGTCTTTGGCCGTAACCATCGCCACCCGGTAACCGGCCTCGTAGAATTGTGAGAAAATGGTCGGTGCGCGCAGGAAACGAACATCGTTCATCATCACTTCGTCCCCGGTTTCAGGGTCGATCAGGTAGTTGCCGCAAATTCCATGTACGATCGGTGGACGACCCGTTGCGATGGACAGGTTATTGGGGTTCGTAAAAGACGGAATGACCGAATGCGCCAAACGGTCTGTGCCGGTTTCACGTATGCGTTTCAGCGTCGGCATCAGGCCTTTCGCGATCGCCACATCCAGATATTCCGGCTCGCAGCCGTCCAGACAGATCGCGATCGCGGGAACTTTCGGCGTTGGGTAGACCCGTTCATTCGCGGAAATCGGGGTTTGAAGTGTCATTGGTTGATCCTTGCGTATTGATCCATGCCAATTCAGGCTTGGTGAATTCTCAGTTCGTTGTTTGGGGATTGCCTCAGGCAACCTTGGACTTTGCAGCGTCGTTGGCTTTTAAAGTGGTCAAAAAGACTTCTTTGTTTCCAATGAAGTTTTTTCCGCGTTCACCGGCAAAAGCTTCATCTATGATCTTGGTCCTTTCGGCATCCGAGACGCCGTAGTCGGCAAACCGGGTTGAGATACCCAATCTGGTCAGAAAAACCTCTAACTCGTCTGCGGCCACCAATAGGTCTTCTCCGAAAATCTCATGCAGCGCGGCTTCGCGGAACCCTCCAATGCCAGTCACCGATTTCAGAATGAGGGGGAGTGTGAAAGAACAAGCGATCCCGTGTTGAACCCCCCAGCCCAGAGTTATGGGATAGGACAGATTATGGGCGATGGCGGTTTTCGTGTTCGAAAATGCGAGCCCTGCGCTAAGGGCTGCTTCTGCCATCTGCGTTCGCAGAGCCAGG
This sequence comes from Ruegeria sp. BG8, assembly GCF_056538325.1. NCBI lineage: Bacteria > Pseudomonadati > Pseudomonadota > Alphaproteobacteria > Rhodobacterales > Roseobacteraceae > Ruegeria > Ruegeria sp. BG8. The sequence continues at coordinate 61,337 of NZ_JBQFSZ010000011.1, forward strand.
TTCCCCAGATCGCTTAGTAACTCTGGTAAAGTGTTCAGAATGGTGCGCGCAGCAAAGACGGCATGCCGCGCAGAAACTGGATTTGCGTTAACGTTCCAGATGCTCTCCAGCGCGTGCGATAACGTATCCAAACCTGTTGCAAGCGTTAACCCATAGGGTTTGTTCACCATCAACTCGGGGTCAATGACAGCCGTTTCTGGATAAAGATTGGGTCGGGCCAAAGAATACTTCAAACCGCGTTCTTCGTCCCACACGGTTGCCCAACAGGTAACCTCGCTTCCGGTTCCAGCTGTGGTCGGAACCGCGATTGTGGGAATGGCCGAAAGCCGTTCTGCACCGGCCTTGGTTTCCAGAAAGGTTGAGACTTTTGCGAAATCACCACCGGCGGCGGCGAAAACCTTGGCTGAGTCAATGACCGATCCGCCGCCCAGGGCGATGATAACCTCAACCTCATTCAGGACCCCGCTAAACCGGGCGCATTGGTCACTCAGCAACTGATAATCGGGGTTGGGCGCGACATCATCTATGACAATAGCGGACTGACCCATAGCTTCTTGCAAACGGGCCGTGATGTCACGAAATGGGCCATCAGGATATGTGACCAAAGCATACCCCCTGCCGCTGACTAGACGCGGCATCTCAGCGATGGTTCCTGCACCAAATACGGTGCTGACCGGGTTCGAATAGGTCCACATAGCGGCCTCAAATGAGTCGATTCAGCTTCGATTTGGCGGCAACTTGGAGTAAACCTGTATATAGGTCCAATTCATTGTTTTGATAAAACCTATTGGCTTGCTCTATGCTTCTCCGTAAGATCGCCGCCCAAGCGAAGTGTGGATTAACATCGTTTCAGTTTTGCAAAGCCACTTGGAAAAATGCCGCTCAGTTTGTATTTTGGATACAAACTTACGACCCGGAACAAACAAATGAGCGGACCACGCGCAATCGCACGGCAAAGCCTGCCTGATGTTATCACCAATGACCTGCGTGAGCGGATCCTGAGTGGTGAAATGGCCGAAGGAGAAACCATTCGCCAAGAAGCCCTTGCCGAAGATTATGATGTGTCCCGTATGCCAATACGCGAGGCGCTGAAGCGTCTGGATGCTGAGGGGCTTGTTCAACTGACCAACAACCGTGGTGCATCTGTGACCACGCATTCCCTTTCCGAAATCGCCGAGATATTCGATCTGCGTGTCTTGCTAGAGGTTGACCTGTTCAGACGTTCGATCCCCATGATGACAGAAACAGATTTTGAAAGATGCGAAACGCTGTTGTCGGAAATGGAGAAGTCCTACGAAGCCTATGATGTCGGACGCTGGGGCCGTTTGAACTACGAATACCACAAGGCACTTTATTCCGCCTCGGGCCGTCGGTTTACGGATGAGATCCTTCAGCGCGTCAACTTACAGTCCGACCGCTATGTCCGTATGCACCTGAGCGTGATGGAACAACGTGAGCCCGCCAAGAAAGATCATAAGGATCTGCTGGCCCTGGCCCGCGCTCGAAACACAGAAGACGCCTGCGCGTTGCTGACAGAACATATTCAGCGCACGAAGGACCAGCTTTTGGCGATGGTCACCGCGACGCGAAACGCCGAAAGCTGATTATTCTTGTTCCAACGGATGGATACACGCGACCTGGTGTGTTGCACCGGACAGCTCGGGTGGTTCGACACGGCATTCATCTGTTGCCAACCAACACCGCTGGGCAAAGGCGCACCCTTTGGGGATGTTCATTGGTGACGGCAACTCGCCTTCCAGTTTGATCCGATCTTTGCGTGCATCAGGGTCTGCTCGGGGTGTCGTCGAGAGGAGCGCTTTGGAATACGGGTGACGCGGCGCTGCAAACAGCTCTTCCTTCGGTGCTTTTTCGACCGCGCGGCCCAGATACATGACGATTACATCGTCTGCAAAGTGTTTGACCACCGACAAATCGTGCGAAATGAACAGGTATGCGAGGTTCAGACGCTCTTGCAGTTCGACCAGCAGGTTCAGGATTTGCGACTGAATCGAGACGTCCAGAGCGGACACGGGTTCGTCCAGAACCAGAACCTTCGGATTCAGCATCAAGGCGCGGGCGATGGCGATACGTTGGCGTTGCCCTCCCGAAAACATATGCGGGTAACGGTCATAGTGTTCAGGACGTAGCCCAACCAGATCTATCATTTCACGGGCCCGCGTTTCGCGGTCTGATGATGACATTTCTGGCCGATTGATAATCAGGGGTTCCTGCAAAATTTGCCCGATCCGTTGGCGCGGATTGAGCGAGCCGTACGGGTCCTGAAAAACGATTTGCACCGCTTCGCGCATCTGTGCCCATTTCGAGGGTGAGATGTCCACGCCATCTATCGTCAACGTGCCGGACGTGGGTTCTTCGATCATTGTGACGACGCGTGCCAGCGTCGATTTCCCACAACCAGATTCACCGACGATGGCCAGCGTTTTACCGGGTTGCAAATCGAAATCCACGCCAGACAAGGCTTTCACGGTTGCCGATTTGGAAAACAATCCCCCCTTGACTTCGTAGTGACGCGCCAGAGCATTTGCCTGAACGATAGGAGCGGTCATGCGAATTCTCCGGCAGCAATTCTTTCGACGTGGTGACAGCGCGCTTTTCCAAAGGTTTCGCTATGCGGCGTGGGCGGAATGGACTGACACGTGTTATCCGCAAACTGGCACCTTGGGCTGAACAAGCACCCTTTTGGACGATCAAACTGTCCCGGCACGACACCGGGGATGGTCGGCAACAGCTTTGAGGTTGCCCGTTCCGGCAACGCGCTGAGCAGCGCAGATGTATAAGGATGTCGTGGGGTGCGAAACAGATCGCGCACCGGCTGTTCCTCTACTTTCTGTCCTGCGTATTGCACCTGAACACGCTCGGCCGTTTCAGCGACAACACCCATGTCGTGAGTGATCAGGACCAAGCCCATTCCTTGTTCATCTCTCAGGCGGACCAACAGATCGAGTATTTGTGCCTGAATGGTCACATCCAGAGCCGTTGTCGGTTCATCCGCGATCAGCAGTTTGGGATTGCAGGCGATTGCCATGGCGATCATTACCCGTTGGTTCATCCCCCCAGACATCTGGTGCGGGAACGTGTTCAGGCGGCTTTCCGGCGCAGGAATGCCGACCTGATCAAACAGCTCGATCGCGCGCTGGTGGCGGTCCTTGCGGTTCAGGCCCAAATGGATGCGCAGCGCCTCTTTGATCTGAAAGCCCACCGTGAAACACGGGTTCAGGGATGACATCGGCTCCTGAAAGATCATAGCTATGTCTTTCCCGATGATCTTGCGCCGGTCGCGGGCTGAGATTGTGGTCAGGTCTTTGCCTTCGAAACTCAGTTGATCGGCCGTGATGGTTGCAGTCCATGGCAACAGGCCCATAAGTGCCAGCATCGATACGGATTTACCTGATCCGCTTTCGCCGACGATGGCCATAAGTTCGCCCTTGTCGACAGACAAATCCACGCCATCCACAGCGCGGAATTTACCCGAAGCAGTGGCGAATTCGACCGAAAGGTTCCGGATTTCCAACAGGCTCATGTCGTCAGCTCCGCTTGAGTTTCGGGTCCAGCGCGTCGCGCAGACCGTCGCCCATCAGGTTAATGGCCAAAACTGTGACCAGAATGGCGAGGCCGGGGAAAGTGACCACCCACCACGCCCGCAGAATGAACTCACGCGCTTCGGCCAGCATGGTGCCCCATTCCGGCGTGGGCGGCTGCGCGCCCATGCCCAGAAAGCCCAATGCCGCAGCGTCCAGAATGGCGGTCGAGAATGACAGAGCCGCCTGCACGATGATCGGTGCCAGACAGTTGGGCAGCACAGTCTTGAACATCAGCCGCGCTTTGCCTGCACCGGCGACACGGGCCGACGTAACGTAGTCCTTCTGTCGTTCCGATAGCACCGAGGCCCGGGTCAGCCGCACGTAGTGTGGCTGGAACACGATGGCGATGGCGATCATGGCATTCGTCAAAGAGGGGCCAAGGATCGCAACCAAGACCAAAGCCAGCAGCAACGAAGGGAAAGACAGGATGATATCCATCACCCGCATGATCAACGTATCGACCCATTTCGGCGCAAAGCCGGATAGCAGCCCGATGATGACGCCGCCCGTCACAGCCACGCAGACCACGACGATGCCGACAAAGAAGGAATACCGTGATCCCATAATGAGCCGCGACAGCATATCCCGTCCCAGCGGATCAGTGCCGAGTGGGAACGCCCAACTGCCGCCTTCCTGCCAAGCAGGGGGTTGCAGAATGTGATCCCGAAACTGTTCGGTTGGGTCATAAGGGGCCAATAGGGGCGCAAAGGCTGCGCATAAAACGAAAGCCGAAAACACATAAAGACCAATGACAGCGCCACGGTTTTCGCTGAAGTAAAACCAGAATTCACGCAGAGCACTGGGGCGGGATTCGGTTTTTTGCTCGTTTGCCGACAATTCTGCCATCATCGTCTCCGGATTTTGGGGTTGATGATGCCATAGAGGACATCGACCAGCAGGTTCACCAGCATCACGATCACAGCGATCATCAATAGCCCGCCCTGCACAACCGGGTAGTCTCGACGGAAAATACTGTCGACCATCCATTTGCCGATCCCCGGCCAGCTAAAGATCGTCTCGGTCAGGATCGCCCCTGCCAACAGGGTGCCGACCGACAGCCCAATCACCGTGATTACCGGGATCAGCGCGTTCCGCAGTGCATGCAGCCCGTTGATCCGTGTGGGCGCAAGCCCCTTAGCGCGAGCGGTACGGATATAGTCCTCACCCAGAACTTCGAGCATTGCGGATCGTGTCTGCCGCGCGATCACCGCCAATGGGATTGTGCCCAAAACGATGGTGGGCAGGATCAGATGACGCACGGCGGATCCGAATGCGCCCTCTTGCCCCGAAAGCAAACTGTCGATCAGCATGAATCCGGTCACGCTTGGGAAATAATACAGCAGGTCGATCCGGCCCGACACTGGTGTCCAGCCCAAATTGCCCGAGAACACGATGATCAGCAGCAACGCCCACCAGAAGATCGGCATCGAATATCCGACCAGTGCCGAAGACATCAGCGCGCGATCAAAGAACTTACCCCGGTTCACCGCCGCAATCACACCCGCGGGCAGGCCCAGGGCCACCGCAAAGACCATCGCGCAGATTGACAGCTCTAGCGTCGCAGGGAACAGGGCGAAAAACTCATCCCATACCGGTTTCTTGGTGACAAAGCTTTCACCCAAGTCGCCGTGCATGACCCCGACAAGGTAGTCCCAGTATTGCTGTAGAACCGGTTTATCAAAGCCCAGCTTCACCACCATCTCTTGATAGCGTTCTTCGGTCATGCCGCGTTCACCGGCCATGACAATGATGGGGTCGCCCGGAAGTACCCGAATAAACATGAATGAAATAAGCGTCACGCCCAGAAAGGTCGGGATGAACATGCCAAGGCGTGTGAGAAAATAGCCAAACATCAGCGACCTATGATTGTGAGATCTTTGGGAAAGCTGGTCAAAGACCGGCATCCATCCTGCGTTACAAGCACGTCGTCTTCTATGCGCACACCAAAGTTGTCCAACTCATACAGACCCGGCTCGTTTGTCCAGACCATGCCGGGCAGCATTTCCTGTTGGTTCCCACGCATTATGTACGGTGCCTCGTGCACGTCACGGCCAAGCCCGTGGCCGGTCTTAGTGCGGATACGGTCGGCGTAAGGTGAGGCTTCAAGCACGCTGATCACCGCGTCGTCGATATCATGTGCGGTGACACCCGGACGGCACGCTTCGAACCCGGCAAGGTTTGCGCGCAAAACCGTGTCATAGACATCCCGCCCCTCGTCCGAAACCTTTTCAACAAAGAAGGTTCGGGTGATGTCTGCTGCAAACCCGTGTTTGCGCGCCCCAAAATCAAACAGCAGCGCATCGCCAGATTTGATCTGGTAATCTGCGCGCGCCTTACCATGCGGTCGTGCGGAATTATCTGCAGCCGCGACGATGGGAGGAAAGGCCAGCGAGGTTGCGCCCTCTGCAAAAAGGGCCTGAACAAGAGCTTGTTCAATCTGAGTTTCAGTTTGGCCGACGCGTACATCAGCGATCACACGGGTCAAAGCGCGTTCCGAGATATCAATTGCCGCTTGCATGGCGGCAATATCCTCTTCGGTTTTACAAATCCGAAGACCGGAAATTTCACGTTCGGCATCCACGATGCGCAGGTCAGGCAAAGCGTTGGTAAAGGCCTTTGACACAAAGACCCGCATGACCTGCCCTTCGACGGCTAGCGAAGTCAGCGGCATATGCTCGGCCAGCGCCTTGAAGGCTTCGTCATAGCCCGTCTGATCCCGCCAGTCGAAAACAGCCCCTTCAAAAGCAACCAATTCCCACGACCCCAGTTCAAGATTGGGTACAACCGCGGCCGGCGTCCCTTGTGCCGGGATCACGACCACAAAGGGGCGCTCGTGGCTCATAAATGGTTTTTTCAACGCGCGGGTGAAATTCGGACCGGGCACAAGGGCCACGGCGTCTACTGACATGTCCTTTGCCAGTTGACGGTACTCGGACAAATCCGGCATCAGGGCCGACCTCCAAAAAAGAAAACCGGAGCCACCACATGGGCAGCTCCGGTCCGTGAGTGGTGAGTTATTCGACGCTTACACCATAAAAGATGTGACCGCCCAGCGGATGGACTTTGTAGCCCTGCACCTTGTTGCTCATCGGCATGTAGACGACCGAGTGTGCAATGGTTGCCCATGGTGCCTGTTCCTTGAACACGACCTGCGCTTCTTCGTACAGCTTGGTGCGTTCATCCTGATCGGTGGTTTGCTTGGCCTTCAGGATAAGATCCTCGAACGGTTCATGGCACCACTGAGCACGGTTCGATGCTTCACGACCATCGCAACCCAACAGCACGGCCAGGAAGTTATCTGGATCGCCGTTGTCACCGGTCCAGCCCAACAGGACCGCACCGTCGCGGTTCAGTTCTTTCGAACGCGAAAGGTATTCGCCCCATTCATAGGACACGATTTCGACGTCCACGCCGACCTTGGCAAAATCAGCTTGGATCAGCTCGGCCATGCGGCGCGCATTGGGGTTGTACGGGCGCTGAACCGGCATGGCCCAGATCTTCATCGACAGGTCAGAGACACCTTCGGCTTCCAGCATGGCCTTGGCGGCCTCTGGATCATAGGGATCGTCGGTAATCGATTCATTGTAACCCCACATTGTCGGTGGGATCGGGTTTTTGGCTGCCTGGCCCGAGCCCTGGAACACCACGTCAATGATCGCTTGCTTGTCGATTGCCATGTTCAACGCTTTGCGAACTTTGGGATTATCGAAAGGCTCCATCGTGGTGTTATAGGCAAGGTAACCAACGTTCAGGCCTTCTTGCTCCATCATGTTGATGTCCGCGTCATCCTTCATTGCCTGAATGTCGGCAGGATTCGGATATGGCATGATGTGGCATTCGCCCGCTTTAAGCTTTTGATAGCGGACCGACGCATCCGGCGTGATCGCAAAGATCAGGTTCTCTACATCCGCAGGAGCTTTCCAATAGTCGGCGTTCTGCGCATAGCGGATCACGGCGTCCTTCTGATAGGCCACGAACGAAAACGGGCCGGTGCCGATCGGTGCGGTGTTCAGTTTTTCAGGTGTTCCCGCTTCCATCATTGCCTCGGCGTATTCGGCCGACAGGATCGACGCGAAATCCATAGCCATGTTGGCGACAAACGGTGCTTCGGGCTTGGTCAGGGTAAATTTAACCGTGTAGTCATCGATCTTTTCGATGGACTCGACCAGATCCGGCATGCCCATGCCCTGGAAGTATTCCCACGTGCCACCAGACACCTGATTGTATGCGTGGCCTTCGTCTTTCTGACGCATGAACGAAAAGATCACGTCGTCTGCGTTGAAATCACGAGTGGGCGTAAATTCGTTGTTCGAGTGGAACTTGACGCCCTGACGCAGTTTGAATGTGTATTCCAAACCGTCATCGCTGGCCTCAACACTCTCCGCGAGTCCCGGAATCACGTTGGTTGTGCCGGTCTCAAATTCCAGCAGGCGGTTGTAGATTGGGTGCGAAGAGGCATCAAATGTTGTGCCGGCCGTGAACAGCGCCGGATCGAAACCTTCAGGCGAACCTTCCGAGCAATACACCAACGTGTTTGCCTGCGCCGCAGCGCCGGACAACGCAATCGCTGCGGTTGCGGCCAAAAATCTCAGTTTCATGAGTTTCTCCCAGAAATGTTTTTTGTCTGACTTTCGCGTTGCTCTTTTTGCGGAACAATCCCTGACGACTCTGGTCATCGCGAAATCACTGCTCAATGTATCCAAAATACAAAATCCATTGTCAACTAAGTTCACGATTGCGCGATCGCCAATGCGCAACGCAGCGGATATCGGATGGTCCCTGAACCAGCTATGAGCGAGATGATCTGCGCGCACTTTGATTTAGCGCAAACAGGCGTCCGTTCTTTTACAGATCAAAGGTCGGTGAAACGCCTGAGGGTGGTTGCTGCTGGATAAATGCACCAATGCGGTCCAGCAGTGGCCGCCGCGGACAGCCAGGTCGCGTTGCAGCCCCAAGATCGCGAAGATTGCCTGGCGCATCAAAGGGAATGAAGCACAAAGGCCAACGGTCTCTTTTGAACTGCTCGGCTGCCAAGGCGGAGACGATTGTGCAATCATCTGAATGGCAGATATGTCGGCAGATCGTTTCAAACCGCAGCGCACTCAGGTCAAAACGTTTGCTGGCCCGGTTCGAAGGGTCCGCCTTGGGCAGTCGGTTTTCCAATTCATATCCAAAGCTGTGCGGCAACCGAATGAAGTCATGCCGCGGTACATCCTCGGGGGCAATCGAAGACAGTGTGCACAACGGATGCCCTTCACGCACGGCAAGGAACAGAGGTTCGGACCAGATCGACGTGAACTCGAGCGTCTCAGCGTTGTTTACCTTTGCGACCAAGGCAAGATCCAATGTGTGGTCCTCAACCATCCGCAACATGTTATGCGGCAGATCCTCGATCATGGTGACGCGCATATTGGGAAAGACTTCGCTGAACAGTTCTGAGAAATACTGCGTTAGATAAGGTGCCAAAGTCGGCGTCATCCCGATGTTGTATGGGACAGCTTCCGGATCCCGGAATTGGGTTGCGGTGTCGCGGATCTTTTGCCCGTCCAGCAGAATACGTTCGGCGATGCGAATAATCTGTTCTCCGCACAGTGTGGGACGCACCTCATTATTGAGACGCAGGAACAGTTCGGCACCCAGTTCCTGTTCCAGTTTTTTGACCTGATTGGATAGCGCAGGTTGCGATACATTGCAGGCTACTGCCGCCTGACTGAACTGGCCATGTTTGGCGATGGCAAGTACGTATTCCAAGTCTCTAAAATTCATGCGTGCAAACTATCTAAACCAGGTCTTTGGCAGCGAGTGACCGGCTATTTTTATCCTCAATGCGTTCCGACTTGGATGAAAAGACGATCACTTCGCCTCACTTAAGTGTCAACATTCGACAATGAATAGTTTCGAAATGAGACTATAATTCTGCTAACCCATTGATTTTTCGTTTCTGCCCCTCGTGAATTCTCACGAAAAGCGTGAGTATTTGCATTGGTTATACCCCCAATTCGAAGGATGAATTTTAGCAGACAGGCGTCCGTGGCTACCCCTTTGCTACGTGGAACGCCCAGACCAACGGGTGACCCGCAGAACCAATAACAATTCTTGACGGAGTATCCCATGCTGTCCCAACTTCTGACGGACCTTCGCGCTCGTCTCTTGACATCGTCCACGTTGGCGCAAGAGACCACTCGCGATGGCCAGACCCTCATTAACAACTTCTTTCAAAGCACGGTGGTGGATGACACCCCCGCATTTGTGTTGGCCAATGACTTCTCGCGCCTGCTGAACTTTGGTGAGATCATCACCAACAACGCGGTCGCGGCCGTACAGGCGCAAGGTCAGGACGTTGACATCTTCAACTTCCGTTCTGGCCGGATCGAGGCGAACAATGGCCCCGACGCTTTGGCTACTGGCGTTCAGGTCACAGGCAGTGCGTCTGTGCGCAACTTCGGTGAGATCGTGGGCGATTTCAACGGCGTTCAGTTCGCAGGCGCAGAAAGCTCGGGCAGCCTGGATAACTTTGCAGGCGGTGTTATCAGCTCGGACAGCCGGGCGGTCGACATTCAGGGTCAAGGCATCGACGTTCGCAACTTTGGTGACATCATCGGCACCGGCGATCAGCGCAACGGCACCATCTACACCAACTCGACTGCCGAGGACGTCTCGATCTCAAACTTCTCGGGCGGCACAATTGATGCAGGCGTAGGCAACCAGGGCGCTGGTGTTTCGCTGCAAGTGGGCGACGAAATCGGCGATCGCGTTGAAACCGACATTTTCAACGGCTTCGGTGCAACCATTCAGGGCCGCGGTCAGGCCGCGTCGAACACAACGCTGGCGGGCGACGGCATCCGCATCGACAATGGCGCCGAGGGCACTATTCTGGAAACCGAAATCGTCAACAGCGGCTTGATTACGTCGGAAAGCACCCAAGGTACTGCCGGCGGTATCCGCATCGCCGATGGAGCCAACACCGAAGGCGAAATTCTGAACACCTCGACCGGGGTGATCGAAGGTGCCGCGAACGGTCTGTATATCGGTCAGGGCGAACATGATCTGGATGTGCTGAACTTTGGCACCATCCAATCCGACAGCCGCGCCGTAAACATCGACGGCACGGGCGTGAACCTGATCAATGGTGGCGACATTCTGGGCACCGACGATCAGCGCAACGGCACCGTCTATGCCGATGGCACCGCCGATGATTTCTCGGTCAACAACCTTGTTTCCGGAACGATCGACGCGGGTGAGCACAACGAAGGCTCGGGCTTTGGTGTAGAAATCGGTGACGCACCAGACGGCGTGACCTCATTCACGCTGGACAACGCCGGTACGATCCAAGGTCGCGGCAACGCCGCAGCGGGCACAAACGCAGCCGGTGACGGCGTGCGGATCGGCAATGTCGGCAACATCGGAACCACCGATGCGGTCATCAACAACACCGGCACCATCGACTCGGAAGGCGCAAACGGTACCGTTGCTGGCGTACGCTTCGTGAACGGCGTTTCGTTCCAGGGTGAGTTCAACAACTCGGGCGAAATCTCGGGCGTGCAAAACGGTGTCTATTTCGGCAACCCTGTCGAAGGCGAAGGCGCAGATCACACCGGCGGTGTGTTCAACAACCTGGAAGGCGGAACCATCTCGTCCGACAGCCGCGCGTTCAACATTGATGGCATCGGTCTGGAAGTGAACAACGCCGGTGACATCCTTGGTACCGGCGACCAGCGCAATGGCACGGTCTATGCTGATGGCACCGCGCAGGACTTTACCTTCAACAACCTGTCGACCGGTGTGATCGATGCAGGCGAAGGCAACGAAGGGTCGGGCTTTGGCGCTGAGATTGCAGGCGAGAACAGCTTTGACCTGAACAACGAAGGCACTATCCAGGGTCGCGGCAACGCGGCAGCAGGCACCAACGCGGCCGGCGACGGTATCCGCATTGGCAATGTCGGCAACACGGGCACGTTCTCTGGCACCATCACCAACTCGGGCACGGTTACGTCCGAAGGTGCAAACGGCACTGTCGGTGCGTTCCGCGCAGTGAACAACATCAACTTCCAGGGCCAGCTGATCAACGAAGAAGGCGGTCTGTTCGAAGGCGGCCAGAACGGTGTGTACTTTGGCACTGGCGATCACACTGGTGGGTCCTTCGTCAACCGTGGCACCGTGACATCGGACAGCCGTGCGGTGAATATCGACGGTATTGGTCTGGACGTTGTCAACGAAGGCACCATCCTGGGCACCGGCGATCAGCGCAACGGCACGGTCTATGCCGATGGCACTGCTGACAACTACAGCTTCACCAACTCGGGTCTGGTCGATGCGGGCGAAGGCAACAACGGCTCTGCTGTTTCGCTGCAAACCGGCGACGAGTCCGGTGATATCGTGTCCGCTGTGGTTATCAACGAAGGTACGCTGCAAGGTCGTGGCGATGCGCTGGAAGGCAACGAGGTCGGTGACGGTCTGCGCCTGTTCACAAGCCAGGATGATGCGTCATTCGCTGGCGTTGTGATCAACGAAGGCTTGATCGCTGGTTCCGAGGACTCGGATGCCGCAGCGGGTATCCGCGTTGATGGCGGTCTGAACCTCGTTGGTGCGATCCTGAACGAAGGCGAAATCCGCGGCACGGTCAATGCGATCGACGCATCGGATGCAGGCTTCGTGACCATCGTCAACGACGACGAAGGTGTGATCAACGGCAACGTTCTGCTGAGCGACGGGGACGACATCTTTGTCGATCTGGGCACCACCAATGGCGATATCGTCGGTGGCGCAGGCGAGGATATCCTGATCGCAGGCGATGCAGACAACGTCCTGACCGGCGGGCTGGGTGATGACTTCATCGACGGTGGAGAAGGCTTCGACACGGCAGATTTCTCGGATCTGGATGTCGCGGTCGAGGTTAGCCTTGATGCAAACGGCAATGGAACGGCAACGCGCGACACAGGTTTCAACGTCACTGTCACGGATGCGGTTGTTGCGGCACCGGATCAGTTCGGGTCGAGCATCAGCAACGGTGCCGAATTCGTTGAACAAGCGGTCCAAGGTAACCTGTACTATAACATCCACACCTCGGATTTCCCGGGTGGCGAAATCCGCGGGCAGCTGTTCGTCGATACAGATGAAACTGTCGGCAACATCCGCACGGTTACGCTAAGCGGGGGCCTGGATGCATCGCAGGAACCAGATCCGACATCGGATAGCGAAGCGACTGGTCAGGCAACATTGGTCATCACGCAGAATCTTCTGACTGGTGAAGTAACCTATTCCAGCCAGCTGAGCGTGACGGGTCTGAACGAAGCTGATCTGCAGACCCCGATCCCGGGTGTTGTTTCGGCAATCCACCTGCACAATGCAGCCGTCGGTCAAAACGGTCCGGTTGTTCAGGATACGCTGGTGGACGCTGGTGCCACTCTGGATGTCGAGGCAACTGGTGGAACTGGTGTCATCGGCGAAGACGTCATCGACAACCAGATCGAGACCGATATCCTGCGCTCGATTGAACGGGTTGTTGGTTCTGACGACAGCGATACGATCGATCTGTCCGGCTTTGACGGTGTCACGATCGATCTGGACCTGAGCACACCTTCGCCGAACCCGGCTGGCAACGGCGATGAAGGTCCGCAGGACGGTGCGATCATCGTTGACGGTCAGATCGTTACCGAAGTGGATGACTTTGAAAACGTTGTCGGCTCGGATGGGGATGACGTGATCCTTGGCAACAACGAGTTCAATGTGCTCGACGGAGGTGCCGGCAATGATGCGATCCACTCATTCGGTGGTGCAGACATCATCATTGGTGGCGAAGGTATCGACACAGCGTTGTTCACAGCCGGTCCGGGTGTTGTTCTGGATCTCGACGACGACGGCAACGGTGTTGCACAAGTCAACGCGCCAAACGGTCCGCTGATCGACCAGGTGTTCGGGTTCGAGAACATCAACGGCTCGAACAACGCCGGAAGCGCGAATGGCGGCAACGACATCCTGTCGGGCAACTCGGGATCGAACACTCTGAATGGTCAGGCCGGAGATGATGTCCTGAACGGTGAGGGTGGCGATGACATCCTGATCGGTGGTGCAGGCAGCGACACGTTCGTGTTCGAAGGCCAGTTCGGCAACGATACCATCCAGGACTTTGAAGTTGGCCTGGACCAACTGCAGTTCGGTGATTTCGGTCCCGACTTCAGCGGCAGTGTCAGCGTATCCCAGGATGGCAACGACGCGGTTATCTCGTTCGGCAACCAAGGCTCCGTACGTCTGGCAGATGTCGATGGCGGTGACCTGAACGACGACGATTTCTTCGCGTAACTGACCAACAGCGGGGCGGCCTAGGCCGCCCCGTTTTTCAAACCGGAAAGGGTCAAAGAAATGTTCCAGAAAGCCAATCCCGTAAAGAACGCTTGGGGGTCACTGCGTAAAGGCTTTGTCGCGGTCGCCTTCTTCAGCCTGTTTCTGAACCTGCTTATGCTGGCCGGTCCTCTTTACATGTTGCAGGTCTATGACCGCGTATTGACCAGCCAGAATGTCGACACGCTGATCGCTCTGTCTGTTCTGTTGTTGGGTGTTTTCGTTGTTATTGCCAGCCTGGATCTGATGCGGATGCGCATTCTGGGCCGCCTCGCCGCCCGCTTTGAGATGAGCGTTGGCGCACCTGTACTGGGCGCTGCGATGCGTCGCCGGGTGCAAGGCGAAGGCGACGCGGGGGAAAACCTGATCGAAGACGTAAATGGTTTTCGCGAGTTTATATCCGGCACAACCCTGACGGCCTTTTTCGATGCGCCGTGGATTCCGATTTATCTAGTTGTTTTGTATGTGTTACATCCCTTGCTCGGACTGCTCGGTCTTGTTGGGGCTTTGACCCTTACCATTATGGCGCTTATCAATAACAGCCGTGCCCGCGCCCCGATGGAGCTGTCCGCGCAAGCCCGCGGTCGTTCGGACGCTTTGTTCAATACCACAGACAAAAATGCCGAACTGGTGCACGCACTTGGTATGAAATCCGACCTTGTCCGCCGCTGGACTGCGTTGCAGACCGACGCGCACCGGCACAAGACACGCGCAGCGGATCGCGTTGCCAGTTTCTCGGTCCTGTCGAAAACGGTCCGGATGGGATTGCAATCGGCCATTCTGGGTCTTGGCGCGGCACTGGCGATCACCGGAGAAACCACAGCAGGTGTCATGATTGCTGCCACAATCGTATTAGCGCGTGCCTTGTCACCGATCGACCAACTGATCGGTCAATGGCGGACGTTTCTTGCGGCACGTGGATCGTACACAAAGCTCAAGAAGTTGACGCAGGACTATGCCGAAACACCGCCGAACCTGAACCTGCCCCGCGCGTTCAAGTCGCTGGATGTTCAGATTGCACAGGCAGGCCCTCCGCGCGCCATCAACGCCACGATCCGCAACATTGATTTCAGCCTGCAAGCCGGAGACGTACTGGCCATCATCGGTCACAGCGGATCAGGTAAGACCACACTTGGCAAAATGCTGGCGGGTATCTGGTTTCCTCAGCGTGGCGAAGTGATGCTGGACGGAAGCCCGATGTCGAAGTGGAATGGTGAAGACCTGGGGAAACAGATTGGATATCTGCCGCAGGACGTCGAACTGTTCGATGGGACAATTCGCGAAAACATCGGTCGGTTCTCGACGGCAATCGACGATACCGAAGTGCTGCGCGCTGCACGCGAAGCAGGTGTCCACGAACTGATCAGCAATCTACCGGATGGATATGAAACGCGTATTGGAAACGGCTTCTTCCTGTCGGGCGGGCAACGTCAACGGTTGGCTCTTGCACGCGCGTTGTATGGTGATCCGTTCGTTCTGGTTCTGGACGAGCCTAATTCAGACCTTGATGCGGATGGCGAACAGGCGCTGCGTGATGCGCTGATGGCCGCCCACACAAGGGGCTCAATTGCCATCGTCATGACCCACAGACCGGCCACATTGCAGGCGGCCAACAAGGTCATGGTCTTGCGCGACGGAAGCCAGATTCAATTCGGGGACAAGGAAGATGTCCTGAAAGTCAACCGCCGCAATGTGCTGGACTCACAACCTCAAACACAAGGTGCAAGACCTGCCGCGCATCCCGCAACCGAAACTCAGATCAGTGGAGCAGCCCAATGAACGACCTGGTAAATTATTCCCCGTCCAATAACGCCGTTTCATTTCATGAGGCGCAGCTTAGGGAAGTCTCGGACAATTCTGCTGGCATCGGACGTTATGTTCTGTTCGGGTTGTTCACCTTGGCCGTGTTTGTCGGCGGTAGCGTCTACTGGGCTTTTGCTTCAAAGTTAGACGGTGCTGTCGTTGCCCCTGCCTCTTTTGTGGTCGAGGGTGATCGCAAAACGGTCGAGCATCTGGATGGCGGCATCATCCGTTCGATCCTCGTGGCAGATGGTGAGTTCGTGCGGCAAGGCCAACCGCTTGTTCAACTGGATAGCACAGAGATCGACGTTGAGTTGAGCGTTCAGGGCAGCCAATTAGGTGAACTTTCGGTCCGCCGCGCCCGTCTGTTGGCGCAGATGAGCGGTCAGCACAGCTTTGACGAAAGCACTGCGATGGCCGGGTATCGCGAAGGCATGGACCGGTTGCACTGGGTGTCGCCATATCTGACACAGAAGCAATTGTTCGACGCCGAAGCCCGCGCGCGCCGCACCGAAGCGCAGATCAACGCGCAGCGCATTTCGGGCCTTCGCAACCAGATCGCAGGTCTGGAAGAACAGCGACGCAGCACGAAAAACCAGATTGAGATCACCAACACCGAACTCGAAAACCTCGAGACCTTGTTGGCTAAGGGCCTTGTTGCTGTGACCCGCGTCAGCGGACGTCGGATTGAGCTGGAGCGTCTGAATGGCATCGACGCGTCCTTGCGGACACAGATCGCGCAGGCGCAGGATCAAATGCATGAACTGGACCTGTCGCTGATCAGTCAAAAGAAACTGCGCGACGAGGTCATCGCTGGCGAATTGGCCGTCGTCGAAGCACAGCTTGATCTGGTTCGTCCTCAGTATGCGGGAACGGCCGCGCGGTTGAAGCGGACTCAGGTGCTCGCTCCGACCAGCGGTCGTGTCGTTAACCTTGCAGTGTCCACAAATGGTGGAGTTATCCGGCCGGGTGAACCCATCATGGACATCGTTCCGGCAGATCAGAACCTAATCGTCGAAGCTCGTGTCAAAACCGGCGACATCGACAAACTGTACATCGGTCAAACCACGCGTATCCGGCTGTCGGCGTTTGCACAGGCTGACGTCCCCGAAGCCAGCGGTGAGATCTTTGATATCTCAGCCGATGCGCTGGAAGACGACCGTACCGGCGAAACTTTTTACAAAGCGCGCGTCAAACTTGATGCCGACCAACCGCAGGCTGTTGCCACGCTGGACCTAGTGCCCGGCATGCCCGCGGACCTGTTTGTCAACACCGGGGAGCGCGCAGTGTTTACCTATCTGGCCCAACCTATCAGTGACCGTCTTGCAAAGACATTTATCGAGTAGGCCAGAACGCCCACGCCTATATTTTAGGCGTGGGCACCTTGTTTGACTGTTATTTCCACAGAATGGATTTACTTCCCCGCAGTCGGAACTTTTACTGCCCCCACAATGTCAGAACGAAAAGACCATTCAAAACCATGAACCGTCCCCCACCGCTGCTGGTGTTTTCCGATTTGGATGGGACGTTACTGGACCACCATGATTACAGTTGGTCAGCGGCAAAACCCGGGCTGAAACGCCTGTCCGAAATTGGGGCAGGCGTTGTTTTAGCCAGCAGTAAAACCGCAGCTGAAATCCGTCCTTTGCAAATTGAAATGGGCCAAGCGGATATGCCAGCCATCGTGGAAAACGGTGCCGGTCTGCTATGGCCATACCAAACCGATCTTATTGAGGACGAATACGGGCGGTTGCGCGCTTTGTTGCAGGAACTGCCGGCGGGGTTTGTCGGGTTCGGCGATATGACCAACGACGAAGTCGCCCAAGTTACCGGGCTGACGTCCAAGCAGGCGCAATTGGCCCGTCAACGCAAATTCAGCGAGCCAGGATTGTGGACCGGTCCCAAAGCTGACCTGCCCGTCTTTCTGGAAAAAGCGCAAGAGATTGGTCTACACGCGCGACAAGGAGGGCGGTTTCTAACCCTCTCATTCGGCAAATCCAAAGCCGACGCCATGGCCGAGGTGATCCTGCAATTGTCCCCTGAACGCACAATCGCGCTGGGGGACGCGCCCAACGATATTGAGATGATTCAAACCGCAGATTTTGGTGTTGTCGTCGCCAACCCGGACGGCCCAGACATACCGCCCTTTCCCGCAGACATTGAAGCGCGGGTAATAAGAACAAAACAGAGTGGACCGCGGGGCTGGTCAGATGCCATCCTGACCTTGACCGCCGGGCTCTGAAGATACGAGGCAATTCGAATGGCAGATTTCCATCAAAACGGAAACATCACGACCTTACATAACTTACGCAGTCGGTCTGCTGGGCAGCTGGCCCATGAGATCGCAGTGTTTGCTGAAACCCGCAAAATCACTCTGATCCTGCCGTGCCTCTATTCAGAATTGGAAGGGCCAGCGCTGGCTGGGATACTACACGAACTCAAACAAGTTCCTTATTTGCACCGCATTATCATAGGTCTGGATCAGGCGGACGAAGAGCAGTATCGAAAAGCCCGAGCGTTCTTTTCTACACTTCCGCAAAACCATGCCGTCGTCTGGAATGACAGTCCTCGTTTGACCGAGTTGGAAAGCCACTTGCGCGAATTGGGTTTGGCCCCGCAAGAGCCCGGAAAGGGCAAAAACGTCTGGTCCTGCATCGGCTACCTCTTGGCCTGCGCCGACAGTTCAGTCATGGCGATCCACGATTGCGATATCGTCACCTATAACCGTGAAATGCTGGACAGGTTGGTTTACCCCGTGGTCAATCCCACTTTCCCTTTCCAGATGGCCAAAGGCTTTTACCCCCGCATCGGTGACGGAAAGCTCAATGGTCGGGTGACCCGCCTGCTTGTTAGCCCGTTGTTGATCGCGTTGAAGAAAGTCATCGGCGATCGGGACTACCTCGACTATTTGCGCAGCTTTCGATACCCGCTTTCGGGTGAATTCGCCATTCGCACCCCTACCCTGCCCGATCTTCGCATCCCTTCAGATTGGGGCCTTGAAATCGGTGTTCTGTCAGAAGCCTGGCGCAATCTGGCACCAAAGTCGGTCTGCCAGGTTGAGATCGCAGACAACTATGATCACAAACACCAAACCCTGTCTGCGGAAGACGCTAATCGGGGGCTCAGCCGGATGTCTACAGATATCTGCAAGGCCATTTTCCGTAAACTGGCGGCCGACGGCACTGTTTTTACACCGAACACGTTCCGCACCTTAAAGGCCACTTACTATCGGTCCGCGCTGGATCTGCTTGAGGGGTATTACACAGACGCAAAGATGAACGGGCTGGAACTGGATCGGCACAAGGAAGAGAAGTCCATCGAGTTATTCGCCGAAAACATCATCCGCGCGGGCCAGATCTTTTTAGACAACCCGCATGAAACACCGTTCATCCCAACCTGGAACCGCGTTCATTCCGCAGACCCTGAGTTTCTACTGCGCCTGAAATCCGCCGTTGCAAACGATTTGGATGAATTCACCCCGCGTTCGTGATCCATCGGCATTGATACGGCGCCAGAACAATATCGGGGCCATTGGTGGCCAGTATTTCCCCAGTCAGCGCGTCGGTCCAAACTTCTTCGGCGATCATATTCATTTCTGCGGGGCTGACGTAAACATGTTCCGGTGACACGTTGTGCAAGGCAAAGATGGATTGGCTACGGTCCAGACTCTGTCGCCATACACCAAAGACCCGATCGTCCAGTCGCAACGTGAATTGCGTAGCGTTCGGATGAAAGGCTGGCTGCTGGGCGCGTAACCGGATACGCTTGGAAAGCTCGGACAACACCAAAGCCTGGTTCGAGCCCGGATCGGCCAAACGAGCCAGCAGATCGGGGTAATGCCATCGATGTCGGTTGATTGCGCGGTTCATGCCGCGCCGTTCAACAGCATCGTAATCGTTTGGGGTCGCCAGTAACGAGTGAATGTAAAACGCAGGTATGCCTTCCAGTGACATAACGATTGTCTGCGAACAGATGAAACGCGCCAAATGATATTGATCGGGCCCATGAAACGTCTCCGTCATGGCTTCGAAATAACCGCAATTCACCTCGTATGGCTCTTCGCGTCCGTCCGGTAGCGCGCGCATCGAAACCAGCCCTCCAATCCGGCGAACTGTGTCGATCATGCGCTCTTTCTCATCCGGCGGCAGCAGCCCTTCGGCAGGGCGCATCCCGATCCCGTCATGGCTGGCTGTGAAATTCAGGTAGGCGCACCCAAGTTGGGCTGGCGGCATCGCCGACTGCCATTCCCGCAGATACTGGGCAGTGCCCGATTGCATCGCATGCAGGATCAACGGCGGAAGAGGGAAATTATAGACCGCGTGTGCCTCGTTTCGGTTGCCAAAGTAACTGAGGTTCTCGGTGCGCGGAACATTAGTTTCCGTCAGCAGAACAAGCGTTTCAGTTGTATAGTCACACAGCAGCCGCAACAGCTGAACTATGGCGTGCGTTTGTGGCAGATGGATACAGTTGGTCCCGATTTCCTTCCAAATGAACGCCACCGCATCAAGTCGCAGAATTCGCACACCTTTGTCGATATGCAGGCGTATGATCCGCAGCATCTCGATCAGCACTTCGGGGTTTGAGAAATCCAGATCAACCTGATCATGAGAAAACGTGCACCAGACGTATTTCTCGCCCAAACTCGTTTCAACTTGCCGCAAAAGCGGCGTTGTCCTCGGTCGAACGACCTGGGACAGATCGTCTTCGGGCGTGGCCTCAAAGAAAAACCGGTCATGAGGAGATTTGCCCTGAAGATAATTCGTGAACCATCCCCCCTGGCTTGAGACATGGTTCAGGACGAGATCGGACATCAGGTGAAAATCATCCGCGATGCGCGTGATATCAGGCCAATCACCAAGTTGCGTGCTGACACTGTAGTAATCCGAGACAGCAAAACCATCATCAGACGTAAACGGAAAAAACGGCAGGATATGAACACCGTTGACGACACCCGTCAGGTGGCGAACCAAAAAATCATGAAGAAGATCAAGCGGCTTGTGCACCTGATCTTCAATTGAATTACCGTAGGTAATAAGAACACTGTCTTTTTCCGACCACAGCTTATTGCCGGGCTTTCGCCCCTGCTTGCGCTTGTGCGTGTGAAGTGGCCAGAACGCGTCCGTAATCTTCCCGGCCAGTTCAGATTGGTCGTGGTCGGGGTAAATCTGCACAAGCAATTCGTTCAAACGCCGGGAAAAACTGGTATTTTCACTGGTCAAATTTACACGCCCTTCACTTTGTCGGCCCGAGGGTTCTTGAGAATGAATAGCCTGTCAAATCTAAGGGGCAAACACACATGCCTTATGCACAAAAACGCTTAATTTTTGACCACGGCTTGACGCTTCATGCCGTCAGGCACCATATCGCGCCATGAACATATCAACAGCCTGCAGCGCGATTTCATCAATCTCGTCCTGAGAAAAGCTGGTCTGGATGCCAAAAGCGGATCGCGTCCAGATCCGAACCTTACACAATTCCGAGAACTGCTCGGCCGCGAGTTGGGCGTCTTCGATCACCAACTCTCCTTTTTGGACGGCCTTGTTCAAATATTCGGCAATGTGCCCGGTGCCATGTTTTGGACCTGCTTCGTAGAACGCCTGACCCAGTTCCGGGAACCGGTCCCGCTCGGCCACGCAAATACGGAAAACCTGTTGTGCGAACTCGGACACCAGAAATCCTGTCAATTGGGTCGCCGTGATTGTCAGAACCTCACGCGCGGGCAGTGTCTCATCCACCATTGAGACAACTTTCTCTGCCATTCGCGTACATTCATTCTGAGCAACTTCCATGAAAAGCAGACGCTTATCGGGGAAATAACTGTAGAGAGTAGCCTTGGAAACACCTGCAACACGGGCGATGTCATCAACGCTTGCGCCCTCGAACCCATCTGCCATGAACACCTCTCGGGCGCCCTTTAGAACCTGATCGAATTTGCGGCCGGTGCGCAAAATGGTGGCTGTTTCAGTCATGGCGTCTCCTGGCGGTCTGGTTGTAAGTTTATAAACCGGTCAGTTCAGATACAAGGATTCTCGCACGTTTTGCGCAGCATGAAGCGACAGAAGTTATAAAATCTCGCCTGACCTGCGTGCCGTGACAATGCCAAATTGCGTTCGCGCCGGGCTTGTCGCGCGGCCAAACCATGCTAACACTTCGGGCATGGTCGATATCTTTCTGCGTACACTTCCTTTTTTCGCGATCATCGGCTTGGGTTACTGGGCGGGCCGCACCCGCTTTTTTACCGAGGAAGCAACCGCCTATCTAACCAAATTTGTATTCTATTTTGCCCTGTCGGCGATGCTGTTTCGGTTCGCGGCCACGTTGCCCTTTGACGAAATATTCAACGCCCGCCTGGTCGTCGGCTATCTGATGGGAACGGTCGTCGTTTATGTTCTAGCGACTGTTGTGGCTTGGATACGGGGGCTTGATGTCCCGACCGCTGCGGTCGAGGCACAATGCGCCGCGATCGGGAATGTCGGGTTTCTGGGGCTGCCAATGCTGGCCCTGTTGTTCACCGAAGCTGCCATCGGGCCTGTAATGCTCTTGCTGACCGTCGATCTGGTCGTCTTTTCATCCCTGATTGTAATCCTGATCAATGGCGGTCGAGATGGCAAACTGACGCCAGCAACATTTCGTCAGATCGGAAAGGGGTTGGTGAAAAACCCGATGATCGTATCGATCTCGGCCGGTATGTTGTGGTCCGCGTTTCAGGTTCCGGTCCCTGCCCCGTTGAACGATTTTCTGACCATCCTTGGTGGGGCCGCAACGCCGGGGGCTTTATTTGCGATCGGTGCCTCTTTGGCCAGCAAGTCAGCCGAGCGTGTTCAGGTAGCAGGCTGGTTGAGTTTCTGTAAATTGGTCGTGCACCCGGCCTGCGTCGCAGTTGCGCTTATTTGGATTGTCCCGGTTCAGGCATTTCCAGCGACCGTCGCCATAGCAGCGGCGGCACTACCAGTTGCCGGGAACGTCTATATGCTGGCCGCTCATTACGGTGTGGCCCCACACCGTGCTTCAGCCGCCATTCTGCTATCGACAGCTGCCAGTATTTTAACCGTTCCTCTGGTTATCGCGTGGGTCGGAACACCCTGATCCTGACCCTGCCGAAAAATCCCCGTTACCTGCCGCGCACAGGCTTTACGCACGCGCCTTGTGCGGTTAGCCATGGCGCAAACTCAACTTAAGGACATATGCCAAATGGAAACCGTTTCGGAAAATGCCTGTTTCGGAGGCGTTCAGGGCGTCTACCGCCACGCTTCGACTGCGTGCCAATGCGACATGACTTTTGGCTTGTTTCTACCCGCCGAAGCGAAAGACGGCCCTGTACCGGTTTTGTGGTATTTGTCCGGCCTGACCTGCACCCATGAGAATGCGATGACCAAAGCGGGCGCGCAGGCATGGGCTGCTGAACAGGGTATCGCGGTTGTGTTCCCCGACACATCTCCGCGCGGAGAGGGCGTGGCAGATCATGATGACTACGATCTGGGTCAGGGCGCCGGTTTTTACGTAAACGCAACACAAGAACCCTGGGCCCCACATTTCAAGATGTGGGACTATGTGGCCGAGGAATTGCCCGCCTTATTGGCCGAGAACTTTGCAATCGATTCCGACCGTCAGGCCATCACGGGGCACTCCATGGGTGGTCACGGCGCGCTTACTTTGGCGATGAACCTGCCGGGTCGGTATCGTTCGGTTTCAGCCTTTGCTCCAATCTCGAACCCTACCGGCGCGGACTGGGGGCGCAAACAGTTGAGCGCTTACCTCGGAACGGATGAAGCAGCCTGGGCAAAGCATGATGCTGCGCTTGTCATGAAGGATACCGGATTTGACGGCCCGGTGTTGATCGACACGGGTGCCAATGACCAATTCATCGATCTTTTGCGCCCCGAAGCACTGGCACAGGCAATTGCTGAACGCCGTCAGCAGGCAACTTACCGGCTTCAGCCGGGCTATGACCATTCCTATTTCTTCGTGTCCACCTTCATGGAAGACCACATCACATTCCACGCCGAGGCGCTGTACGGAGACTGAGGCATGAGAAAATATGACTACGACCTGATCATCATTGGATCCGGACCCTCTGGGCGGGCAGCGGCCATTCAAGCCGGAAAGCTGCAAAGACGTGTTTTGGTGATTGACCGCAAAGATCGGCTGGGCGGTGTCTCGGTGCATACCGGAACCATCCCATCGAAAACGCTGCGCGAAACCGTGTTGAACCTGTCAGGTTGGCGCGAGCGGAGCTTTTACGGCCGTTCGTACCGGGTAAAAGATCATATCCGCGCCGAAGATCTCAAGGCGCGGTTGCATATGACGCTGGACCACGAAGTTGACGTGCTGGAGCATCAGTTCAACCGAAACCACGTAGAGACCCTGAACGGTCTGGCGCGGTTTGTAGGCCCGCATGAAGTTGAGGTTGCTACCGACGCCGGGGACACGACACGCGTCACGGCAGCCAAGTTCCTGATTGCCACTGGAACCAAAACCTACCGCCCTGATTACGTCCCGTTCAACGGCACGACCGTTGTAGATGGGGATGAGTTCTTGGAAATGGCCGCTATTCCCCGGTCATTGTGCGTGATCGGTGCCGGCGTTATCGGGGTCGAGTATGCGACAATGTTCTCAGCGCTGGATGTCCGGGTCACTTTGATCGAGCCACGCGACACCTTTTTGGATTTCATCGATAGCCGCCTGATCCATGATTTCACACACCAGATTCGGGAAAATGGTGTCGACTTGCGGCTGGGCTCTGCTGTTGAAAAGATCGAAGACGCAGGCGGTCATGTTGAGGTGACGCTTGAAAACGGGCGCCATGTGCGGGCAGAGATGCTGTTGTTTGCGGCAGGGCGCATGGGCGCGACTTCGGCGCTTAATCTGGATGCGGTCGGGTTGCAAACCGACCACCGGAATCGGATCGAAGTCGACCGAAAAACCTACCAGACTTCTGTGCCGCACATCTATGCGACAGGCGACGTCATCGGCCACCCTTCGCTGGCGTCAACATCCCTGCAACAAGGGCGTGTCGCGGCATGTCATGCCCTGGAGACGCCAACACTGCCGGAAAGCCCGTGGTACCCATACGGCATCTATTCGGTTCCCGAAATATCAACCTGTGGAATGTCCGAAGAAGAACTTCAGGAACGAGGCATCCCCTACGAAGTAGGCGTGGCGCGGTTTCGCGAGACCTCACGCGGGCATATCATGGGGCTCGAGCATGGAATGCTGAAGATGCTCTTTTCGCTGAAAACCCGCCGGGTTCTGGGCGTTCAGATCGTCGGTGAGGGCGCGACAGAACTCATCCATATCGCGCAGGCCGTTCTGAACCTTAAAGGCACCGTCGACTATTTTGTGCAGAACACGTTTAACTATCCGACCCTGGCCGAGGCTTATAAGATTGCCGGGCTGGATGCGTTTAACAGGATGCCCATCCCCGATGAATTCAAGGTCAAGAAAAAGCCTGCCGCGAAACAGGCAAAAAAGGCGTGACTACGGTCTATATTGACGCCGACGCCTGCCCGGTAAAAGCCGAAGCCGAACGCGTTGCAACACGGCACGGAATACCAATGGCGTTGGTGTCGAATGGAGGTCTGAGGCCGTCGCAGAACCCGTTGGTACAAGTAGTCGTTGTTTCACAAGGCGCCGACGAAGCGGACAAATGGATTGCTGAACGCTGTGGCGAGGGCGACGTCGTTGTAACATCCGATATTCCCCTGGCATCCAAGTGCATTGAAGCCGGTGCTAAAGTCCTTCGCCCCAACGGCGAGGCTTTTACAGCGGCCAATATTGGACAGCAATTGGCAATGCGCGACCTTATGGCAGATTTGCGAGCTGCTAACCCGTTGGGCGCGGGTGGGGGTGGAAAACCATTTGCGAAAGCGGATCGCTCAAGGTTTCTGGACGCGCTGGAACGTGAGTTGCGGGCAGCTAAAAAACGGTAGGGCTCCCGCCTGGCAAGGGCGCAACAAAGATGCGACCTCGACAGTTGGGCCGGGCAGCGCTTCGCGCTGCGTTTGGGTCTTGAATAATCAAGCCGTGATTGGTTCAGTCATTAAAAAGCGTTTTGAATGAAAAGGTGGCTCTATGCCTATTGAGGCTGTGATTTTCGATATTGGAAACGTGCTGATCGAATGGCAGCCAGAGCGCTATTATGATCGAACAATCGGCGAAGAACGACGCCGAGCCATGTTCACAGAAGTAGATTTGCATGGGATGAATGATCTGGTGGATCAGGGTCATCACTTTACGGACACGATTTACAACTGGGCGGAAAAATACCCCGATTGGCGCGATGAAATCCGAATGTGGCATGACAACTGGATTGAACTTGCATCTCCGGCCATTCCACATTCGGTTCGCCTGCAGCGCGCATTGCGAGAAAAAGGCGTGCCCGTTTTTGCCCTGACCAATTTCGGAGTGCAAAACTTTGACTATGCAACAGGTATTTATCCATTCCTGAACGATTTTGACCGCCAATATGTTTCGGGCAGAATGAAGACTGTGAAACCGCATCCCCCGATCTATCAAATGGTCGAAGAGGATTGCGGTTTGGCGCCCGAAACCTTGCTGTTTGCCGATGACCGGATCGAAAATATCGAAACCGCGCGGGCGAGGGGCTGGAAAACTCACCTGTTTGACGGTTCACAAGGCTGGGCGGATCGCTTGGTAGCCGAAGGTTTGCTGACCGAAAGCGAGGCAAAGTGAACGTATTGCAAATTCCCTTTGCCGAAGGCGAAGCCAATCTGAACTGGCTCGAATTGGCTGCTGCATTTGAAGCCGGGCATCAGTTGCCCAAGGCAAAGATCCAGGACAGTTTTTTGTATCGCGGCGCGGACACGTTGCTGACCAGATCCGCATGGATCGATGGGTTGGGCATTGCAGTCAAATCAACAACCATTTTTCCTGAGAACACCAAGAATGACCGCCCCGTCATTGATGGCTCGGTCAGCTTGTATGACGACACAGATGGTAGATTGACCGCGCTTGTAGACTTTTTCCTTGTCACGAAATGGAAAACGGCCGGGGACAGCCTGTTAGGCGCGTTGAAGCTGGCCAACCCCCTGAGCAAGGAAATACTGGTAGTCGGTGCCGGACCAGTCGCCGAGTCATTGTGCGAGGCATTTGCAGCCGGATTTCCGGAAGCCCAAATCCGACTATGGAACCGGACCAGCGCCAAGGCGGAAGCCTTGGCCGCTCGGTTAGGTTTTGTATGCGTTGCGCCAGATTTACCTGATGCGGTGAACCGCGCGGATATCATTGTTTCAGCGACAATGAGCAGCCGACCATTCATCAAGGGCGAGTGGTTACGCCCGGGACAGCATTTGAATTTGGTCGGCGCGTATAGACCCGATATGCGCGAGGCCGATGATACGGCTCTAAGGCGCGCGCGGATTTTCATCGATAGCTTTGACACGACTGTCGATCACATTGGCGAAGTTAAGATACCTATCGCGCAGGGTGTGATTACGCAGGACGATCTTATTGCTGATTACTATTCGATGGATCAGTTCAAGCCGGACCCGTCAGCCATCACCTTGTTCAAAAATGGCGGCGGCGCGCATTTGGACCTGATGACAAGTCAGTACATCATCGAGAAATTTCGCGCTTGATCATGCCGCAGCAACCGCTGCTGGCCGGTTCTCGCGGATGGGTAGATGAACGATCGCGCTGAATGCACCAATTGCTACTCCGATCCACCAAACAAACGTGTAGTCCCCGTATTGATCATACATACGGCCGCCCAGCCAGATGCCTAGAAAACTGCCCAGTTGGTGACTTAGGAAGATGATGCCGTACAGCGTTCCCATGTAGCGTAGCCCATAGAGATGCGCGACAAGGCCCGACGTCAACGGGATTGTAGCCAGCCAGAGCGATCCCATGACCAACGAAAATACAACAACCGAAACGGGCGTGATGGGAAAGATGATAAAGACCGCCGCCGCAAGCGTTCTGGCCGTATAGATGCCCGCCAGCAGATACTTCTTTGAGAAGTGTTTACCAGCCCAACCGGCAATCAGCGTGCCCCCAATATTGGCCAGACCAATCAATGAGATGGCCATAGCCCCCAGGGCCGAAGTCGTGGTGATACCAACCGAGTGCAATATCCCGCCGGGTTGGATCGGGCCGCACATCTCGGTCACAAATGCGGGGAAATGCGCTGTGATGAAGCCAAGTTGGTAACCGCAGCTGAAGAACCCAAGAAAGATCAAAGCGTAGGACGGATCTTTGATCGCTTTCCTTACGACATGCCCCATGCTCTCTTCGATTTCGGTTCTCATTGCCGCCTGTGGTGCACGCATGAACGGCAAGGTCAGAACAAGGGCAAGGATCGCGGCGGCGAAAATAATGAAAACATGCTGCCATGGAAGAAATGACAACATCCACTCGGCTGCCGGGGCACCCAGAACCTGCCCAAAGCTGCCCGCTGCGGTGACTATGGCCAGTGACATCGATCGGTTCTCATCCGACGAGGCCCGGCCAACAACCGCAAGAACCACACCAAAACCGGTTCCCGCGATGCCAAAGCCCACTAGCCATGCGTACATCTGATGCTCAAATGGTGTGACGGACCAAGCTGTAAGCAGCATCCCGGCCGCATACGTGAGAGCACCCAAAACAATTGCGCGTCTGTCGCCGATTTTCTCAGCTATAGCGCCAAAAATCGGCTGGCCTATGCCCCACGCCAGGTTTTGGATGGCAATTGCCATTGAGAAATCGGTGCGCAGCCATCCAAACTCGTCAGCAATCGGTATCTGGAAAACACCAAACGACGCACGAACAGCAAAGCTGACAGTGATGATGATGCACCCGACAATCAGGATCGGGTTCAAGAGACGAGTGGTTTGGGGCATGGAAACCTCAGAGCGGTGGAATATGGACGGTATCCGAATTCCAACGCGGGTCAATTCATGAGTTTTGAAGCCACGGTTAAGCAAATCTGATGCGACGATAAAAAGGCCGCTTTTCAACACCCAAGCCGAAAGGTATGCCTCGGGGTATGACGGATTTAATTTCGCTATACGAAGCGCGCATCGCCGACGGCACATTGACCCGCGACGACGCGCAGGAGGCCGTTCTACCGCAATTTGAGCGTATCAGGGCTGCGCTCGCAGCGCCGGTCAAGCGTGGTTTGTTTCGCAAAGCACCGCCGCCGCCCAAAGGTCTATATCTTTGGGGTGGTGTGGGTCGCGGCAAGTCGATGTTGATGGATATGTTCGTCGATGCGCTGGACGACGTGCCGGCGCGCCGTGTCCATTTTCATGCCTTCATGCAGGAAATCCATGCGGGCATGCATAAGGCACGCAACGAAGGCGTCGAGGATGCGCTGGCACCGGTCGCCCAGAACGTGGTGAAATCCGTCAAGCTGTTAGCCTTCGATGAAATGCAGATCACCGACATCACAGACGCAATGATTGTCGGGCGTCTGTTTGACCTTCTTTACGAGGGTGGTGTGGTCATAATCACGACGTCAAATCGACATCCAGATGATCTTTACAAAGACGGTTTGAATCGGCAGCTTTTCTTGCCTTTCATTGCTCATATCAAAGAGCAGTTACAGGTTTGGGAGTTGGTCTCGCCGACGGACTATCGGCAAAACAGGTTGGAGGGGGCGCCAGTCTATTTTTCTCCGATCGGGCCTGAAGCACGGCAGAGCCTACGTGCTGTATGGAACGATTTGTCCGGCGGCAAGGCTGACCCTTTGGTTTTGCAGGTCAAAGGACGCACGGTTGAGTTACCCGCTTTCCGAAATGGTGTTGCGCGGGCAAGTTTTTACGACTTGTGTGGGCGCATGCTGGGTCCCGCGGACTATCTTGCCATTGCAGAGGCGATCAAAGTCCTTGTGCTGGAAGACATACCTCGCCTTTCGCGTAACAACTTCAATGAGGCAAAACGGTTTGTGACGCTGATTGATGCGCTATACGAAGCGCGCGTTCGACTGATCTGTTCGGCGGCTGCGGAACCGGAAATGCTGTATGTCGAAGGCGAAGGAACTTTTGAATTTGAGCGTACGGCGTCGCGGCTCCGTGAGATGCAGGATCAGAACTGGGGGAAATAGGGGGCTCTGCCCCCGGTGCGCTTTGCGCCCCTCCCCCGGGATATTTCAAGCCAGGTGAAGTATTAGCCGTTTTCGCGCAGGATATTTCCGGCGAGATACAATGAGCCGCAGATAAGTACCCTGGCCTGCGGATCCGCTGCAATAATTTGATGCAAAGCCGCATCAACACTGTCAGCTGTCGTGGTGCTCATGCCGATCTGGGTAGCCGCTTTGGCGGTGTCTTCAGCGCTCAGAGTGGCCGTTTCACCCGGAATCGAAACTGCGGTCAGGCTTTGGGCCTGTTTTGCCAGCGGTAAGAGATACCCAGAGACATCTTTGGTGTTCAGCATGCCGCAGATCATGTGAGTTGGGCGTTCAGGCAGCTTTGCCAATACGTCGGCCAGTGCGGCACCGGCAGCTGCGTTGTGTCCGCCATCCAACCACACCTCGGCCTGCGGAGCCTGTTCAACCAGCGGCCCCGTTTTCAAGCGTTGCATACGAGCAGGCCAGTGCGCGTTGCTGACTGCGGCCTCATACGCGTCGTCACCAAGTTCAAGATGGCGCAACACAGCGAGGGCCGCACCGGAATTTTGTATTTGATGCGCGCCCAAAAGGTTGGGCAAAGGCAGATCGCGCAAGCCGATTTCGTCCTGATAGATCAACCGCCCATTTTCTTCGGTCACGTGCCAATGCTGCCCGTGGATCAGCAATGGCGCCCCAAGGCGGGCGGCTGTGTACTCGATGACCTCTAGCGCTTCGTCTTCTTGCGGCCCGACGATGCAAGGGACCCCCGGCTTTATGATACCAGCTTTTTCAGCCGCGATTTTACCAAGGGTACTTCCCAGAAACTGTTCGTGGTCTATCGACACCGGCGTAATCACCGTCACGGCCGGTTCATGGATCACATTGGTCGCGTCCAGCCGGCCACCCAACCCGACCTCGAGCAGGGTATAATCTGCCTGCGTCCGGGCAAACGCCTGCAGCGCAGCGCAAGTCGTGATTTCAAAATACGTAATATTCTCGCCGCCATTCGCCGCATAGCATTCATCCAGAACGGCGGTCAAAGCAGCCTCGGAAATCAGCTCTCCCGCCAGACGGATGCGTTCGTGGAAACGGGCGAGATGAGGGGATGTATACGCGTGCGCAGACAGCCCCGCCCCTTCAAGTCCAGCCCGGATCATGGCTTGCGTGGATCCCTTGCCGTTGGTTCCGGCAATGTGAATAACCGGGGGCAGCTTGGTCTGAGGGTTGTCCAGCGCCGCCAACAAACGCCAGACACGGTCCAAGGTCAGATCAATGATCTTGGGATGCAGCGCCATCATCCGTTCAAGGATGACGTCAGAAGACTGTGATGTCATTTTTCGTCCGAGGTTTCAGCCGGTTCCGGCACTTCAACTTCCGCTGGTTTTGGCGCAGGAAGATCACCTTTCACCGCAGGAGGCTGGTTCATCAGCATACGGGTGATCGTAATCAGCTCATCCCGCATTTCGGTGCGCTTGGTCACACGGTCCAGCATACCGTGATCCAGCAAGTATTCAGCCCGCTGGAAACCTTCGGGCAGTTTTTCCCGAATGGTTTGTTCAATAACGCGTGGACCGGCAAAACAGATCAGGGCATTGGGCTCTGAAATGTGCACGTCACCCAACATCGCGTAGGACGCCGTTACGCCGCCCGTGGTCGGGTGGGTCAACACAACGATGTATGGCAGGTTGGCCTCTTTCAGCATCTCGACCGCCACAGTTGTACGCGGCATTTGCATCAGGCTGAGGATACCTTCTTGCATTCGGGCACCGCCAGCAGCCGAAAACAGGATGAGCGGACGCTTCAGTTTTACTGCCTCTTGGGCGGCTGCAATGATGGCGTTTCCAACATACATGCCCATCGATCCGCCCATGAACGAAAAGTCCTGTGCCGCAGCGATGATCGGGGTCCGCCCGATTTCACCCTTGGCGACCAGCATTGCCTCTTTCTCGCCGGTCTTTTTCTGGGCCGACTTCATACGGTCGGGGTATTTCTTTTGATCCCGGAACTGCAGCGGATCGTCTTTGGGGGCAGGAACGTCAACCTCGGTGAAAATCCCGCCATCAAACAAGTGTCTGAAACGATCCCGCGGCGTGATTGCCATGTGGTGATCACACTGGGTGCATACGTTCTGGTTCTCAGCCAGTTCGCGGTGGAACAGCATTGTCCCGCACTCGCCGCACTTGTGCCAAAGGTTTTCCGGCACCTCCCGGCGCGAGAAGATCGAGTTGATCCGGGGACGGACGTAGTTTGTGATCCAGTTCATGTCGGAACCTTGCTAGTGCGGCTTTGACGTCAAATAAGACGCAACGGAAAGAAATGCAATCAGCGCCTGAGCGCAATCCGTGCTGTCAGCCAACCTGCAATCATCATCGCGAAATCGACAAACAACCAGGGCCGCAAGGCTGCAGCATCAGACATATCATATGGCAACAAAAACAGGGCCAGTCCGTTCAGGTTATCGGGCAGTGAAATAAACAAAAGCGCGATCATATTATTGAAGAAATGCAATGCTATAGCAGGCCCCAAGGTACCGGCCCGAGCGGTCAGATCAGCGGCCAGAAGACCAAACAAGCAAGACCACAGCGCGATCAGCCCAGCGTTTTCACCGGCCGCACTGGGTGCATAGTGACCAGCGGCGAATAAGACTGATGGCACACCCATCCAAACAAAAGGAGAGCGGAATCGCGCAGCGAGGCTTTGCTGCATGTATCCCCGAAACAGCACCTCTTCGGCGCTGGTCTGAATCAACACGGCTAAAAGCGAAACAGGTAAAAGGGTCAGCCATTTGGACATGGCCAGATTCGGTGTCAAAGTTTCGCCCATCCCGTACGGAGGCAAGATGGCTACGACCACCCCGAGAATGAGCAAGGCCCTGAAAACGCGCCAAAATTGCCGAAGGCTCAGTGGTATGGGCCCAATAATCGACTGCAAGGACCGTTTTTGCACAGACCGAGCCGCCAAAGACACGCCCAGTGTGACAAAACCGAAGCTGCCAAGTAGCACCAGCATCGCAGCAGGAGAAGATCCTCTGAGAAGACCCACCGCCAGACTCTGTGACCCTATGCCAGACAGAATGGCAAACAGCACCAGGTTCAAAACGGTAACAAGAACCACCACTATCCCCAGGCCAGCGAAAAGACGCCAGAGTTGAGGCTTTTCACGCGCCTCATGCACAAGGCGTTCGTGCGCGGAATAGTTGGTCTGGTCAGGCACGTTCATTCTCGCCCTCAGCATTAACCTCGAGGAAAAGAGACGCGTTCTCAGCATTCACCCGATTGGCAAGCGATGTGAGATACCCGGCAACAGTTTCAAGGAGTTGCGTCGCAACGCCCGCATCGCTCTCGACAACGGCGCGCAGTTCTTCCGCGCCGATCCGAAGGAAGGAACAGTCGCTGACGGCGACAAGATCCAGTTGCCGCGGATCTTTTGTGATCACCGATAGATCGCCAATCAAACGGCCTGGTTCGACGTCGGATATCGGGCGGGCCTCCTCACCATTTTCTGCTGGCCACTCCAGTCGCGCCTTGCCTGCGATGCAAAGGTAGGCCGCGTCAGCCGCTTGTCCGCGTGAAAAGATAATCTGACCAGGTGCAGCATCATACCATTGCGCGGAAAAAGCCAATAGGCGTTGATTTCGCCCGTCGATGCCTGAAAACAGTTCAGTCGACGAAATGATCTTGAGTTTGCGGCTCAGGTCCTCGGTGGCGCCAACCTCGTCTTCGGTATGGGTTTTTGAGACCCCATCAATCCTGCCGTCTTTGATTTCGACAAACAGATCATAGGCTTCTGGATGCGCAAAGTGATCTTCCATAAAGATCATGATCGAATCCGGTAAAAGCTCGCGCAGTTTCAAACGGGTACGTAACCGGCTTTCCGAGTCGTGGCTGGCCAATGCCTTGTCCAGTATCAAAATATCCGGCCGCTTTATGCCCGCCCGCGAGAATGATGCGCGCTCTTGGAAGACGGTTGGCAGATTGTTCCCACCCAGACCTGAAGGCAGGTCGTAAATGATAGCGGCTGCCCGGCGGCGCAGTCCGGCTTCGTTCATGGCTTCGGCAACAACATCTTCGATCTCATCAGCATGCGCACCGGCCATCAGCGAGATACGACCGAACAGCGCGTTTTCCATAACGGTCATGCGATCAATATAAGCGTCCGGTGTCACCGGAATAAACATCCCGTCCATCGAGTCCCGCAACCGATCCGCCTGACCATTTCGAATAGACAGAATCTTTTCTTTGTATTTGTCAGGAAAGTCCGGTCCAATCTGTTCGGCGGTCAACAAAAACGGAACTGTCAAAAGCAAAGCCCGCTCGCGCTCTGTGATGGCATCGTCACCCTTTGCCTTGCGCCGGTCCTCAATGTCCAAAAGGCGGTAATACATGTCCTTCGTCATGCCCAATCGCAGGAACAGCGGGTGATCCGTTCCATCACGGCCAAAGGTTTGATTCAGTGTCTTCAGCACCGCCGTTGAAATGCCCATCGCGTCATCATCCAGATCATGCGCGCGCAGCATTGTCATAAAGCGCCCGTCACCTGCCAGAATATCCGGAGAAATGTCATGTGATGGGGCCGCATATAGCAAGTTACCCCCAAGGGGGACCGCGGGGTTAAAACGTTCTGGGTCAAACCGATAAACGTATCTGTCCAGTCCCTTTTCCTTGAGTCGTTCAGCCACAACATCCCGCAAAGAAACGATATCTCGTGCCAGCATCGGATGCTGAACCGGATCGAATTGCGTCCGCAAAGTGCGACGGAACATGAATTCGTCGATACCCATCGCTTCGACCAGTTGAAACCACCAGTCCCGAATGTCTTCGATATCCTCCAGGCCTGCCAGCCCCGGATCAATCCACTCATCTTCAAGCGAGTCAATCGGATTACCGGCGCGCTCGGCTTCGACCTGCCATCGAGACGGAGCTTTTTGGGCTTCGACCTCGTGCTGTGGTCGGGTGCGCAGAGGCATTAACAGGTTATCACCCAGTGTGCCATCGAACAGATAAGGCCGAGAGTAAGCATACCCAATCCGGGCGGCGATGACGGCCTGATGCAACTCTTGCAAGTCGTGCCCTGCAACGATGACATCCCCTTGCACCGGCAACAGCTCGCGCGTGAGCAATTGCGCCAAGGCACTGCGTTCAGCCGCGCTTGATGATTGGATTGCAACCCGCGCCCCTTTGGGAATGACCAAATCGATGTCTTCCAGAATGGTTTTCCCGTCATTGTCCCGCACTGTCACGTTTTGCAGCTCAATATCGCCTGCCAGATGGGGAATTGACTCAGGCTCTCCGGTGAAAAGCTCCTCGGGGATCATGTTGTCAGGCGCAAACCGTTCGGTAACGATTTCCCAGCGCAGAGACATGTCTTGCACCTGATTGTAGTAGGTCAGCAAGTCTTTCCACGGCCCGCTAAGATCCTTGTAGGCGCCCAAAGCGGCCACAAGCGCACCAACCGTCACCTCGCCCTTGATCGCCAGATACCCACCGACTGAATAGAACAGAAACGGAGTCATCTGCGTGATCAGGTTGTTGAGGAACTTCATGAAGAATTTCTTGTTGTAGATCTTAAAGCGGATCTCAAACAAGGTTCCTAGGCGATGGCTGAATTGGGCCAGACGATAACGCCAGCCACCATTTGCGCGTAAATCGCTTATGCCCGCCGCGCTTTCGCCGATTTCAGAGCTTAGCTGCCGTACCTCCTGAATACGATCCTTGTTCAGCAAGTTGATCTGTCTTTGCAGCTTGGGGATTAACCAGGCCTGCAACGGGATCAACGCAATACTGGCCAGACCGAACCAGACACTTTGCATGAACAAGAAAGTCACGATGGTCATCATCTGCCCGAACTGAAAAACGGGCTGAGCGATCGCATCCCCCATTAAGCCGCCCATCGGCTCGGCCTCTGACGTGATCATCGATACCAGTTCACCTTGACTGGTGGTGGCAAAATAAGACCTTGGAAACCGCATGGTGCGGTGGATCAGTGTATAGCGTAACCGGCGCAACATACGTTCGGCCAGAACACCCTTCATCGTGTTGATACGCATTTTCATAAGGCCGCTGACAATCACGGTGGCCAAAAACGCGAAACACAAGATCATAAGGTACTCGATTTGTGTCACCGTGATGCCCAACACAGTCACGGTCTCTGCAGGCGCACCAATCGCATCGTTGATGATTTGCTTGGGCAGCTCTAGAGATGCGTAGAGAAACGGAAATGACAGAACGGTCAGAATCAGCAACACAAGCTGTTGCTTTTTCGAGTATTTCCAGATGAATGCGAAAAGAGTGGGTTCCATGCCCCGGCTTTGCCTCAAAAATTAGGTACGCGGTTTTTCGGATGATCCACGGCAATCAGGTGCCGGACGGTACGCACTGGCCCGCCTGAATGCAAGAACAGCCAACGACCTAGCAGGCCTGAAACCGCCTGCCCAGATAAAACTGTGCTCTCAATTCTGACAATTAATTCATAAAACCCTCGAAATCAGCTTTATCCCCTGCATGCTCTTTGACTAAAGAAGGGCAAAGATAAACGATTGGACCATGGGCAGACTTCTGGATCGCATCATTCACCGCAGGGTTCTTGCGCGCTGGCAACAAGCCGCGCAAGACGCGCCCGAGGTGGCGGTACAGCAGTTGCGAAAACAGCGGGACGAAGCTCGCAAACTACGCGCACATCTGGACAGGTTGATCCATCAGGCCGACGGAAGGTTGCAACGACCGCTTGTTGGCTCGTCACAGTTTTCCAAACCACTTGGAACAGATTGGAGTTGGCGTCCGGATCTCTGGCGCGGCCCCCTGCCCAGCCCTGGCGTTGCCTCCGCCCCACGCAAAGCACCTTTGGGCGATCAGGTGACTTTGTTCCATGATTGTGGCTTGTGTCAGATTGCGGCACGTCAAATCCGCAACACCCGGGAAAAAGACCTTGCTCCGTTTGGGCTGAGCACTGAGGTTTTTGCCTTTGAGGGCTCATTTCTCTCCGTGTCGATCGACTTGCCCAATGATGTGGCGAAGGGTTTGACCAAACAGCACCTTATACGTGTCGACACGCATATCGAAACTGAGCGCATGCTGACAGTTACGGCTCGCCTCAACATCCAACACGGCCCGAATACGGACAGCGTTCTACGCGCATTCGATCTTTCGACATCCCCAAGCGCAGTCGATTTTGACTTAGCCCACCTGCCTTTGAATGAGCAGCGCATCGCCAAAGTCTGGCTGGACCTGATATACGAAAAACCGTCGATGAATCGAGTGGTTGTGCGTGACCTGACATTCTGCCGCCACCATCGCGCTGACCTGTGAGATACCGGACAATGACGCAACTTGTACTTACGCCCCTTCGTCTGGAAAACGGTATCTGGCTGGCCCATGTGGCCGCAAGCGCCCAGCCTGATTTAAAAGTTCATTACCGCGATCAGGTTATAGAAGACGTTACCCTGACAGAAGCCCCGGATGGATGGCATTTGCATGTTTCGGTGCCAAAAACGGCCTTGTCGGATGGCGTCCATACTTTTGTCGTGATGGATAGCTCAACATCTCAGAAGCTGGCCGATTTTTCTATCATCGCCGGAAGCCCAGCTGAAAACGATCTTCGGGCCGAGTTAGACCTGTTGCGCGCTGAACTAGACATGTTGAAGCTCGCTTTCCGACATGCGCGCAATTCGGAAACCTGACGCTCGCGTCCCGTTCCCTATCTTTGAAACGGAATTTGTGCATCATATTCGCTATTTCCAGCGGGTTGAGCACATTTATGGATCGCACCAGCATAGTCAAAGTTATTGCCCTGATGATCACAGGGTTTGGGATCGGTATAGATTTTACCGGCGCTCTTATCCTGGTTCCTGCGATTGAAAACAGCTTTGACGCGGATATAACCAGTACCCAGTGGGTTCTGAATATTTACGCCCTGTTTTTCGCCATGACCATGGTCGCCGGCGGCCGCATGGGAGATATGTTTGGCCACCGCAAGATGATGTTGATCGGCCTGTCGATATTCCTCTTTGCCTCAATCATGTGCTTTGTATCCCCAAGCCTTGATTTTCTGATCATTTCCAGAGCGTTACAAGGCATCGGAACAGGATGTGTCTGGCCCTGCGCACTAGCTTATGGCGCAACCAAAGTATCCAAACCCGAGCATCGTGCACTGATCATGGGCCTTATTCTTGCAGGCGTTACTTCGGGCAACGTTTTTGGGCCCCTGATCAGCGGTGCCGCCGTCAGTTTTGGAGATTGGAGGTTGTTCTTTCTGGCGAATGTTGTTTTCTCAACGCTCTCGATGGCCACAGCCTTGCTGTTGATGGAGCGCGAAACCCAACACAAGCAGGGTGAACACCTCGACTTTGCTGGCATGGCCGTTTTGTCCTTCGCGGTACTTTTGCTGCTTTATGCCCTGGAC
This sequence comes from Ruegeria sp. BG8, assembly GCF_056538325.1. Lineage (NCBI taxonomy): Bacteria > Pseudomonadati > Pseudomonadota > Alphaproteobacteria > Rhodobacterales > Roseobacteraceae > Ruegeria > Ruegeria sp. BG8. The sequence continues at coordinate 99,521 of NZ_JBQFSZ010000011.1, forward strand.
GTGGGGGCCGATTGGGGATGGGGTTCTGTACCTTTGCTGCTGCTATTTTTCGTTAGCGCGGCCCTGTTTTTCTTTTTTCCTAAGGTCGAGAAACGCGTCAAAGAGCCCCTGATTCTGCCGCAGCTGATGCAGAACCGTGAATTTCGGATCACGTTGGGGCTGAACATGTTCAATGTCTCGGCGGTGTTTGTCGGGCTGTTGTATTTCCCGCAATACATGCAAAAGGTTCTAGGGTGGTCCGTGTTCCAGTCCGCGCTTGGTTTGGCACCACTGACCATTTTACTTGCCGTCGGCTCGATTGTCTCAGGCACATTGTACAACGATTTTGGGCCCAAACGATTGCTGTTCTGGGGGTACCTGATTGCAACTATCGGTGCCATCAGCATCGTTCTGATGCCTTCGGGCCTTGGGTATTTCCAGATCTTGCCCGGAATGACCATGATTGGGTTGGGCGCTACACTAACCGTCGGTCCTTCCGGTACGGCAGCTGTGAATGCGGTAAAACCCGAGCGCGCGGGGCTGGTTGGCGGCCTAAGCTTTATGACGCATCTGGTTTACGGTGCTATCTCGGTCGCTTGCGCGACAGCCATCGTGTACGTGACCAGCCTGACCAGTCTTGGCAAGCAACTAGTGGCAGACGGAATCAGCATGACAGCAGCAGATCAGCGGGCAATCAACGGAAGCACGCTTACAACTGAATCTGCTAAGGCCGTGTTGGAAAAGCTTGAACCGGCTGAGGTCGAGAAAGTCAGGTCAGCAATAGCCACCGCCTTTGATACAGGTATGCAAACAGCCTTTATTTTCGCCGCAGCGTCAGTTTTTGTAGGTTTGATTTTGGCGATTTTGCTGGATGAAGAAAAGCTGCGGAAAGTGGAAAGCTGATCCTCAAAAGAAAAGGGCCGCCCTGATGGCGGCCCTTGTGACTTATTGCGACGGCCCGTTCGGGTTAAACGCAGAGAGGCCCTTGAGGATGTCGATGGCATAAGCCAATTGATAATCCTCTTCGCGCAGCTCTGCGGTCGCCTCGGCCTTGGCGCGATCTTCCTCGATCTGGCGGATTTCATCGTCGCTGAGGCTATCGTTGTTCAGGCTGCCACGCAGATCAGCCTCGGACCGTGTGCGTGCATTTGTTTCTTCTTCTTCGTTTTCCGAAGCCGTTGGGCGGGGTTGCTCAACAATGATGTCAGGGCTGACACCCAACGCCTGGATCGAGCGACCAGACGGCGTGTAATACCGCGACGTTGTCAGACGCATCGCCCCGTCACCCCGCAGCGGCATAACGGTCTGCACGGACCCCTTACCAAAGCTCTTGGTACCCACAACAATGGCACGGCGGTGATCCTGCAATGCACCCGCAACAATCTCGGACGCAGAAGCCGAGCCGCCATTGATGAGAACGACGATGGGCTTACCTTCGGCCAGATCACCGACAGTTGCGTTGAAACGTTCGCCGTCGCCCGGATCACGACCACGGGTCGACACAATCTCACCTTCGTTCAGGAATGCATCAGAAACCTTGATCGCTTGGGTCAGCAGACCGCCCGGATTGTTGCGCAGATCAAGCACAACGCCGTTTACCTTGTCGATCCCACCGATTTCTTCGATTTGTTCGTTCAAACCGGCTTGCAGGTTCGGGAACGTCTGATCATTAAAGGTCGTCACCCGCAGTACGACACTGGTGCCTTCGGTTCTGGCGCGAACTGCGGTTAGCTTGATCGTGTCGCGAATGATCGTGATGTCGAACGGATCAGGCTCGCCTTCGCGCACAACGGTAATGATAATCTCGGATCCGACCGGACCTCGCATCAGATCGACGGCCTTGTCCAATGTCAGGCCAAGAATGCTTTCGCCATCTACATGCGTGATGAAATCACCCGCTTCGATTCCGGCTTCATCCGCAGGGGTGTCATCAATAGGCGAGACGACTTTGACAAAGCCCTCTTCCTGCGTGACTTCGATCCCCAGACCGCCAAACTCACCACGCGTTTGAACACGCATCTGTTCGGCGTCGTCAGGCGACAGATAGCTCGAGTGTGGATCCAGCGAAGTCAGCATCCCGTCAATGGCGGCTTCGATCAGCTCTTCGGGTTCAACTTCTTCGACATATTGTGCGCGGATGCGCTCGAAAATATCGCCAAACAAATCCAATTGTTCGTAGACGCTGGCCTTATTAGCAGCCTCTTGCGCCAACAACGGACCTGCGATCTGCGTCGTTGCGATTATGCCTGCCACTGTTCCGGCCACACTGGCCATCAGAATTTTCTTCATACTCGGTTATCCATCCTTGTCGGTCCGAAACCACGATTCCGGGTCCACGGGGCTGTTATCTTGTCTTACCTCTATATAGAGCGTTTCTGATCGGTCAGTTCCAGTGCCTTCACCGCTTGTTGACAAAATAGCGCCGATTTCTGGTGTTTCACCGGGCATAAGCCCGACCGGAGTGCCTTCGGGGATGACCTGACCGGTCTCACCATAGATTTCCTGAAGGCCGGAAAAGACAAATAATAGACCCGGCTGAGGTTCCAGTATGACCAGATTCCCCAGATCCAACAGCGGGCCGCGATACCGGATCGTGGCCGCGGTCGGCGATGTAACAATTGCTCGTGGCCGGGTCGCAAGCACAATTCCCGGGCGTGTCACACCTGCTGCATCCGTATCGTTCGCCTGATGCAGGATGACACCTTGCGTCGGCAACTCCAACTGACCAACCCGGTCTGACACGTCCGCGCTGGTTTCAGCAATTTCACCTTCTGAGATCAACGAAAGCCCGCTTGCAAACCCGTCCAGCGTTTCCGTCGAAGAGATCAGGATAGCTGTGCGAATTGGGTCTTCGACAAACCGCCGCGGCAGGTCTGTACGATCTGCAATCGCTTCGCTGAGCCGCGTGCGCGCGGTTTGCACCCCTGTCAAACCTTCGACCAGTGTTTCAGACGCGCTTTGTTGCAAAAGCCGAAGTGTCTGAATTTCGCGCAAGTCTTCGGCCAACGCTTGCGCGCGGGCATTCAGCCCAGGCGTGACCTCTGACAACATCATACCGGCACGGGCAGACCCCAGAGGCCCAGAAGGGTGCAGCATCAAAACCGGTGGCGTCGTCGTTTCTATGGTTTGCAAAACACCCAGTAATTGAGCCACGTCCTTTTCACGTGCGCGCAGCTCGGCGCTTAGCTGTGCTTCACGCGTGGCGGCCTGTCGCAACCCGTCGCGCATGGCCGTCAACCCTGCCTCATAAGCCTGAATCGTCACCGTCAAAGCACGCACCCGATCACGTGCGCTTTCTGCTTCGGTCAACCCGATCGAGGCCTGTTCAAGTTGCCGCGCCGCGTTCAGCGCCGCAGTCGAGGGGTCAGTCTGCGCAAATGCAGGCCAAGCCGTGACAAGCGCAAAAAGGGCGGCGCGCAATCTCATGACAGCAAGCTCTGCCCCGTCATTTCCACCGGCTGGTCCAATTCCATCAAAGCAAGCAGTGTCGGTGCCAGGTCAGACAAGCGCCCGTCCCGCAAAGCAGCGCCTTCGGGGCCACCAACCAAAGCGACAGGAACAGGGTTCAACGTGTGCGCAGTGTGCGGCCCACCTGTTTCCGGATCGAACATAACTTCGCAATTACCGTGATCCGCGGTCACGATCATCGCACCACCGACTTTTTCCAAAGCCTTCACAACTTGGGCCAGCCCTTGGTCGACCGCTTCGCAGGCTTTGATCGCGGCCCCAAGGTCACCAGTATGCCCCACCATATCTGGATTGGCATAGTTGGTCACGATCAGATCGTAGCCGGCCTCTATCGCCTCGACGAACTTGGCAGTGACTTCGGCCGAAGACATCTCGGGTTGCAGATCATATGTCGCGACTTTGGGTGATTTTGGCATGAAGCGATCTTCGCCCTGTTCGGGCGTCTCTTTCCCGCCATTCAGAAAGAACGTTACATGTGGGTATTTTTCAGTTTCGGCCAGCCGGAACTGGCGTAAACCTTGTTTCGCGACCCATTCCCCCAACGTGTTCACGATATCCCGTTTGGGGAAAACCGTTGTCATGTAGGCGTTGTGACCATCCGAATACTCAACCATGCCCAAAAGGCCCGACAGGTTTGGGCGTGGGCCAGTTTCGAAATCGTTGAAGTCGGGCTCACCGATTGCACGCAGAATCTCGCGCGCGCGATCCGCTCTGAAATTGAGGCAAAAGAACCCGTCACCGTCTTTGACACCGGAGTACCCATCCAGAACCGTCGGAACGATAAACTCGTCGGTCTCAGATTTCTGATAAGCTTGTTCAACAGCCTCTTGCGCAGAGCTGGCGTGGCGGCCTTTAGCATTGATCATTGCCGCATAAGCTTCGCTGACCCGTTCCCAACGATTGTCGCGATCCATAGCGTAGTACCGACCAGATACGGTTACGACACGCGCCCCGTCAGGCAGACGGTTTTCCAACTGGGCAATGAACTCAAAAGCGGATTTGGGGGCAACATCGCGCCCATCTGTTACCGCGTGCAGCGCAACCGGGACACCCGCATCTGTCACGGCCTTGGCCGCCGCGACGATGTGGTTCACATGACCATGTACACCACCATCAGAAACCAGTCCCATCATATGCGCCGTACCGCCTGCGGCTTTCACACGCGCTATGAAGTCCTGCAACGCGGCATTCTGAAAGAACGAGCCGTCTTCGATAGCCAAGTCAATCTGCCCTAGGTCCATCGCAACCACACGGCCCGCACCGATATTTGTATGGCCGACTTCGGAATTCCCCATTTGTCCACTGGGCAGCCCGACGTCAGGGCCATGCGTAATAAGCGTGGCGTGCGGGCCATTTGCCATAATCGCGTCAAATGTGGGTGTGTTGGCCAGATACGGCGCGTTCCACTTGGTGTCATCTGACAGACCCCATCCATCAAGAATACAAAGAACGACGGGTTTGGGGGCGGACATTAAAGCTCTCCAGATTTTCTGCTCTTGCAGGTCTTTTACTGCCTGCCCTTCCTCTGGTGAACCGTCTTTCGCTTTGTTCAGGCCAAATTAATCAAAGCGCCATCAATCTTTGCAGATTTGATCCCGAAATGGCCGATTTTTCCGCCCACGATACTTAACGGTCAATTCAAGTGGTGCGTCATTTTCGTCATATACGCCAACGACAACGCCCCTACCCCGGCTCTTGGTGCGCATCTCGATCAATTGGGCTTCGGACCTTGTGGTTCGCTGCGATGGGCGGCGCGTCCAGGTGAACAGGTGATCGTACATCATCTCGATGATTGCCGTGTGGTCCGCGCTATCGCCCAGGTCCTGCAACTCATCCGGGTCGTTCTCAAGGTCGAAGAGCAGAGGCCGATATTCTCCTTCGCAATGGATAAGCTTCCACTTTTTGTCAGCAACCATGAACATAACGGCATCACGGACAGAGGCATGCAATTTGTCGGCAATGGGCGAGGCCGAATAGTCGTATTCGCAAATCACGACATCCCTCGGCGTCTCTTGCTGCTGCCCGTGTAGGATCGGGATCAAAGAGTGCCCCTCAAGGATATGAGACGCCACGTCACCACCCGCGACCTCGACGAAAGTCGGGGCTAGGTCGATGGATTCCACCAGTGCGTCACTGACTGTGCCGCGTGTTGCGTCTGCCTCGTGCGAAGGGTCGTAGATAATCAAGGGAACTCTTGTAGATGGATCCTGGAAAAAGGTCTTTTCACCCATCCAATGATCACCTAGAAAATCGCCGTGGTCCGAGGTCAGCACGATCATTGTGTCTTGCATCCGACCGGTGCGCTCCATCCAGTCGAACAGGCGCCCCATCTGATCATCAGCTTGTTTTATCAATCCCATATAAGCGGGAATCACGGCGTCACGCACATCCTGACGCGAAAAGGCTTCGCCAACTTTAGTATCCATGAAAGCCTTTAACACCGGGTGCGCATACTGGTATTCAGCATCCGACCGGACAACAGGCTTGACGTGTTGCGGGCCATACATCGACGCATAAGGGTCTGGCACGATGTAGGGCCAATGCGGTTTGATAAAGCTTAGGTGACAACACCATGGACCATCATGGGTTTCCATGAATTCAATCCCACGCCCGGTCAGGTACGGCGTTTCGCTGTCTTCCTCGGCAATGTTGGCGGCCTCAGTCGAGTTTTTCAGAAACCATCCAGACAGCACGTTGCCGTCAGCGTCGAGGCCTGAGTTTGCAAAGTCATGCCAAGGATTGTCACTCTCGTACCCTTTTGCTGTCAGATACTTGTTGTATTCCTTGGCCCCATTAGGGTCATAGTATCCATCCGGTCCTTCCGGTAGCATTCCATCGTCGCGCTCGAACACGTCGAACCCGCATTCCGCAACCCGAGCGCCAATCAAGCTGTCAGGCTCCAAGCCCAGCCGCGCCATACCTTCGGCGTCTGCCCGCATATGGGTCTTGCCGACCAGCCAGCAATCCATCCCGGCTTTGCGCAAATGATCCCCCATCGTCATCTCTCCGACCTTCAGAGGGATGCCGTTCCAAGACGCACCGTGGGAGTGCACATAGCGCCCAGTATAAGTAGACATGCGAGACGAACCGCAAATAGGGGATTGAATATAGGCGCGGTCAAAGCGCACTCCGCGCTCAGCCAGACGATCAATGTTTGGAGTATGCAGGTGAGGATGACCGTAGCAACTGAGGTAATCCCACCGCAGTTGGTCGAACATTATGAACAGGATGTTTTTGGCTTTGGTCACCACAATGCCCCTCAAATCTTCAGGGGCTCAAGCTAGCCAAAACTCAGACGATGGCGAAGCAGAAATTAAGTCTGCGCTTCGCGCTCCATCTGCTCCAACATCTTTTTGGCGCGTTTACATTGCAGCTGGTCGCGCAATGGGCTGTCCGGATCGATGTCTTTTTGACAAACGACGCATTTGTCGGCACCCGAGATTGCGTTCAGACCACCACAACTACCCTTGATGGTCTTACCCATCAGCATCACACCCAACGACATGCCGACCATAACAAGCGCCAGCAGTATGAAGGCCAGAATAAAGGTGCTCATGATGTTTACCCGTCAGTTGGTGCCCAATGCGTCCTTGAACGTAGTGCTATGTACCGTGATATAGGCATCTTCGCCACCTGTCACATCCCGCGAGATGAAATACACGGCAAGTTTATGCTTTTCCGCCAGTTCCAGACCTTTTTCCTGCCCCAGCGCAAGCATCGCCGTGGCCCAGGCGTCTGCCATCATCGCGTTTTCCGCCAGAACAGTGACCGAGGTGGTTCTGTGCGTGATCGGACGGCCCGTTGTTGGGTCGATGATGTGTGAATAACGCACCCCGTCCTGCTCGAAGAAATTCTTGTAGTCGCCCGAGCTGGCCATTCCCAAATCGCTGACCGATACGACCAACTGAGGGGTCTGCGCACCGGCTTGCGGCTTTTCGATGCCGATGCGCCACGTCTCGCCCTTGTCGTTCTGGCCCATGGTCACAAGATCACCGCCGATCTCGACCAGATAGTTCTCGATCCCCGCATCGCGCAAGGTCTCGGCCACGGCGTCGATACCATATCCCTTGGCAATGGCAGACAAGTTAATCCCGACAGACGGATCGGCCTTGGCCAGCGTACCAGCTTCGTCGTCCAGCACTAGCAACCGTGATTGGCCTACGCCGTCGAGGGCGGTGGCAATCTCTGCATCTGAGGGCACCGGGTCTTCCGGGGTCCGCGGGCCAAAGCCCCACAGCTCGATCAGCGGTCCAAGTGTCACGTCAAAGATGCCGCCGCTTTTGTTATGAACGTCGTTTGCTGCGTTGATGACCAACGCAAATTCAGCAGAAACAGGAATAGGATCGGTGTTGGCGGCTGCTGAGAATGTCGAAACCTCGGAATTGGGATCCCAGTTCGACATCTTGGCATTGACCCCGGCCAAGGTTTCCTCGACCGCAGCGGCCAGAGCGTCCTCGTCCAAGTCCTCGCCAATCGCTGTGATGTTAAAGGTCGTTCCCATCGTCTCGCCAGACAGGCGCAGCACCTCGGGCTCTTTATCGAACAAACAGCCGGACACGAGGGTTGCAATGGCCAATACAGGCAGTAGGCGCATAGGGTATTCTCCCGAGGGTAAACGTGCCCGGCATATGCCAGCGCCCCCTATCGGAGTCAAACTGGCTTCACAGTTTCAGCGGAAGGAAGCCAAGCACAAGTAATCCAACGCCGGCGGGCACCCCAAAAAGCCACGCTTTTCGTTTCCAGCCTTCTGCCTGCTGCTTCCACGCCATGCGAAAATTGTGACCACAAATGACCACGAAAAAGAAGATCAGCGCGGCAATCGGAGGGGTCAGGTAAAGGTCAGACAATGGGCCAAAAATCTCTGGGTTCTGTCAGTTTTGCCCATGCAGGGCAATTGCACCCTATACAGGTAGACTGGCTGCGGTAAGGTAAAGGCAATACTAGAGGAGATTGCCCATGGCCCCAAGCTCTTACCAGCCCCCGACACGCGGCGACAAGGCTGATACGTCCACACGAAGCCAGTCGGTTGATTCGAACTTGTCCCATTCACAAACGACGGTGGCAAAACTGCTGGAGGGGAAAGGCGATGCAGTATTTTCTGTTCGTCCGAACGACACCATCCACTCTGTAGTCAATACACTCAAGGAAAAACGCATTGGTGCAGTTCTGGTAACGGACCAGAATGGAGCTTTGCAGGGGATCTTGTCTGAACGCGATATCGTGCGCCGGATGGCCGACACCCCTGGTCAGACCCTGCCCCAAGCGGTCGAAGACCTGATGACACGCGATGTGAAAACCTGCTCACCCGGCGACCTGCTTAATGATGTCCTTAAAACCATGACAGAGGGACGGTTCCGACACATGCCGGTGCTCAGCGATGGGCATCTGCGCGGGGTCATCACCATCGGCGATGTGGTCCATTTCCGTCTGAAAGAGTTGGAATACGAAGCGTTGCGGATGAAACAGATGATCGTCGGCTGACGTGCTGCGTCGAAAATCTCCTTGACCTTACCCTTGCGAGAGTATCCCTGATGCACCATCAGTTCGCTAAAGGATCGAGGATTGCATGAAACGGGTTCTGGTCACCGGGACAGCAGGGTTTATCGGGTTTCACCTTGCCAAGCTGTTGTTGTCCGAGGGCTTTCGGGTTCATGGCTATGATGGGATGACGGATTATTACGACGTCACCCTCAAGCAAAGACGCCACCAAATGCTTTTGCAAAATCCCGGGTTTTCGGCGACAGAAGACCTGCTGGAAAATCATGATCGACTTTTGCAAGTCGCAGAGGAATTTCAGCCAGAGGTCATTGTGCACCTCGCGGCGCAAGCCGGGGTCCGTTACAGCCTCGAGGATCCGCGCAGCTATATCAATTCGAACGTTGTTGGCACCTTCAACGTCATGGAATTGGCGCGGATTCACAAGGTGGACCATTTGCTGATGGCTTCGACGTCGTCGGTTTATGGCGCGAACGAAGAGATGCCGTTTACCGAGGTGGAAAAAGCCGACGCCCCCCTGACCATCTACGCTGCGACCAAAAAAGCGAATGAAGCGATGGGGCATTCCTACGCCCACTTGTGGAATCTGCCGACGACAATGTTCCGCTTTTTCACGGTTTACGGTCCTTGGGGTCGTCCGGACTTGGCCCTTTATAAATTTGTAGACGCGATTTTGGATGATCGACCGATTGATATCTACAACCACGGTGACATGTACCGGGACTTTACCAATGTCGAAGACCTTGTGCGCGGCATACGATTGCTAATCGACGTACCGCCCGTACGACCAGAAAATGCCGATGAAATTGAGGATGGGGACAGCCTGTCGCCTGCAGCGCCGTGGCGCGTGGTTAATATCGGCAATGGGGACAAGGTAAGGTTGATGGATTTCATCGAAGCAATCGAAGACGCCATCGGAAAGAAAGCCATTCGCAACTACATGCCTATGCAAATGGGTGATGTCCCGGCAACATGGGCCGACAATAATCTGCTTCAGCGTCTGACGGGCTATCGACCGCAAACCGATTTCAAAGACGGTATTGCCAGCTTTGTCGCCTGGTTCCGGGACTATCACGGTAAATAAAGAAGATGCTTGAAACGAAACCGGAAGCCCGAAAGATCGCTGTTATTGGCTTGGGCTACGTGGGTCTGCCGCTGGCCGTAGCCTTTGGTAAAATCGGACCCGTGGTGGGATTTGATATCAATCACGCTCGAATTGATGCCCTGCGTCGCGGAATAGACGAAACGCACGAGGTGGAGCCACAGGACCTGACTGAAGCCGCAGGTCTGAGCTTTACCGACGATGCCGCCGATATAGCCGAATGCGACACATATATTGTTACTGTCCCGACCCCCATCACAGCTGGCAAACAACCGGACCTGACGCCCTTGCTGCGTGCTTCTGAAACTGTCGGGCGGGTTCTAAAACCCGGGGATCTGGTGATCTACGAGTCGACTGTTTACCCAGGTGCCACTGAAGAAGACTGTGTGCCGATCCTGGAACAGGTTTCTGGGCTTGTCTTCAACTCGGATTTCTATGCAGGCTACAGCCCCGAACGGATCAACCCGGGGGACAAGGCCCATCGAATAGCCGATATCTGCAAGGTTACATCCGGCTCGACCCCAGAAGTGGCAGAACTGGTAGATGCTCTCTATGCCAGAATAATAACGGCTGGCACACACAAGGCCGAAAGCATTCGAGTGGCCGAAGCCGCGAAAGTGATCGAGAACACCCAACGAGACCTCAATATCGCCTTGGTGAACGAACTCGCCATGATCTTCGGCCGGCTTGATATCGACACGGATGCTGTGTTGCGCGCGGCGGGGACCAAATGGAACTTCCTTCCTTTCCGACCGGGTCTGGTGGGTGGGCACTGTATCGGGGTCGATCCCTATTACCTGACCCACAAAGCCGAAGCCGTGGGCCATCACCCACAAATCATTCTTGCCGGCAGGCGACTGAATGACAGCATGGGTGGTTACGTTGTTTCCCAATTGGTCAAACGGATGACGCGTGAGGGGATCAATGTCAGCGCCGCAAGAGTGCTCGTGCTGGGCCTGACCTTTAAGGAAAACTGCCCGGATCTGCGCAATACGCGTGTCATTGATATCGTGACCGAACTCGACAGCTATGGCGTCACGGTCGATGTTCATGACCCACATGCGGATTCGGGCGCGGCGCAACGGGAATATGGAATATCATTGACTGCCGAGCCGGAACAGGGTGCTTACGACGCGGTTGTTCTGGCTGTCGCACATCAGGAGTTTCTATCGCTGGAGCCCAAGGTGATACGTGGCTACGGCAAACAGCAAAGCGTGGTATTCGATGTGAAATCCTGTTTGCCTAAAGAATTCAGCGATCTGCGGCTGTAAAAAAAACCGACGCAGGATGCGCCGATTTTTCGTTTCTTACCCGCCGAAATCGTCGAGCATGATGTCTTCGCGATCCACGCCCAGATCCAACAGCATGTTAATGACTGACTGGTTCATGATCGGCGGGCCGCACATGTAAAACTCACAATCTTCGGGCGCGGGGTGGTTCTTGAGGTATTCATCGAACAGAACGTTGTGGATAAAGCCCGTATAGCCCTTCCAATCGTCCTCAGGCTGCGCGTCCGACAGGGCGACATGCCATTCGAAATTGTCAAACTCTTCGGCCAGTTGGTCAAAGTCTTCGACAAAGAACATCTCTTTCTTCGAGCGCGCACCGTACCAGAATGTGATCTTGCGATTGCGGTTCTCAAGACGCTTTAACTGGTCAAAGATATGACTGCGCATTGGCGCCATGCCTGCGCCACCGCCGATGAACACCATCTCTTTTTCTGTTTCGCGCGCGAAGAATTCCCCAAACGGGCCCGAAATTGTAACTTTGTTACCCGGTTTCAGGTTGAAGATGTACGAGGACATCTGACCCGGAGGAATTCCATCAGACCCGGGCGGCGGCGAGGCGACGCGGACGTTGAGCATGATCATGCCCTTTTCGTCCGGGTAGTTAGCCATGGAATAAGCGCGTTCAATCGGTTCCGCCACCACGGACTCGTATTGCCACAGATTGAACTTGTCCCAATCCTCGCGATACTCGTCTTCCACGTCGAAATCGGTGTATTTCAACGCATGCGCGGGGGCTTCGATCTGAATGTAACCACCAGCGCGGAAGTTCACATCCTCACCCTCTGGCAAGTCCAGCGTCAAGGCTTTGATAAAGGTCGCCACGTTTTCATTTGAGCGAACGGTGCATTCCCATTTCTTGACGCCAAAGACCTCTTCAGGAACTTCAATATCCATGTCCTGTTTGACCGCGACCTGACAGGACAGACGGTCGCCGCAGGCGGCCTCGCGCTTGGTGATATGGCTTTCCTCGGTCGGCAGGATCGAGCCGCCACCCGAATGCACGCGCACGCGGCACTGCGCACAAGTACCACCGCCGCCACAAGCAGAGGGGACGAACAATTTCTCGGCCGCCAGAGTTTGCAGCAATTTGCCGCCCGCTGGGACAGACACGGTTTTTTCACCGTTAATAGTTATGTTCACGTTCCCGGTGGACACCAGCCGCGACCTTGCCGCCATGATGATTGCGACCAGACCCAGAACGATCAGGGTGAAAAGAACGACGCCTAAGCTAAAGGTTTCCATGCGCCCCTCCTTACAGTTTCACGCCCGAGAAGGACATGAAGGCCATCGCCATCAGACCCGCGGTGATGAAGGTAATACCCAGCCCCTGCAGACCGTCGGGAATGTCAGAGTATTTAAGCTTTTCCCGAACACCCGCCATTGCGGTGATCGCCAAGGCCCAACCAAAGCCAGAGGAAAGGCCATAGGTCGTCGCTTCGGCAAAGTTGTAGTCGCGTTCCACCATGAACAGCGATCCACCCAAGATGGCACAGTTCACTGTGATCAGCGGCAGGAAGATCCCCAGAGCGTTGTAGAGCGGCGGGAAATACTTGTCCAAAACCATCTCGAGGATCTGAACCATCGCCGCGATCACACCGATATACGAGATCAGGCCAAGGAAGGTCAGGTCCACATCCGGGAACCCGGCCCAGGCCAGCGCGCCCGGTTTCAGCAGATAGTTCAGCAGCAAGTTGTTGGCGGGCACGGTGATGGCTTGCACGACCATGACCGAGATGCCCAGACCCAGCGCGGTCGAAATCTTCTTGGATACGGCGATGAAAGTACACATCCCCAGAAAGAAGCTGAGCGCAAGGTTTTCGACAAAGATGGCCTTGACGGCCAGTGAAATCAGGGCTTCCATCAGTGGGCCTCTACCTGCTGAATTTTGTATTCACGCTCTTCCACCTGGTTCGGCTTCCATGTGCGGAAGGCCCAGATGATCAGACCGATGATGAAAAACGCCGAAGGTGGCAGCAGCAGCATGCCGTTGGGCACATACCAACCGCCGTTGTTGACCGTCTGCAGGATGGTGACACCAAACAGCGAGCCTGCTCCGAACAGCTCGCGGATGAAGCCGACCAACAGCAGGATCAGGCCATAGCCCATGCCGTTACCCAAGCCATCGATAAAGGACGCTACGGGCGGGTTCTTCATCGCAAACGCCTCAGCCCGGCCCATCACGATACAGTTGGTGATGATAAGACCCACAAAAACCGACAGGGTTTTCGAGATTTCAAACGCGTAGGCTTTCAGCACCTGATCCACCAGGATCACCAGCGAGGCGATGATCACCATCTGCACGATGATCCGGATTGAGCCGGGGATCTGGTTACGCAGACACGAGATGAAGAAGGACGAAAACGAGGTCACGAATGTCACCGCCAGCGCCATCACGAACGAAACCTGTAGCGATGAGGTCACCGCCAGTGCGGAACAGATGCCCAGCACCTGCAGGGTGATCGGGTTGTTGTCGACAAGCGGGTCGACCAGCATCTCTTTCTTGGTCTGAGACATCAGAATTCTCCTGCTTGCAGTTTGGCCAGGAACGGAGCGTAACCCGCATCCCCCATCCAGAACCGTACAAGGTTATCGACCCCCACCGAGGTCAGCGTGGCCCCGGCCAGCGCGTCAACGTAAAAGTCGGGGCCAGCGGCGGGCTGCGATTTGGCAACGGTGATTTGCAACTCACCCGCATCATCGCGCAGACGTTTGCCATTCCACAGCGCTTTCCAGCGGGGGTTGTCCACCTCGGCCCCTAGGCCCGGGGTTTCACCGTGCTGATAGAATTGCAGACCGTAGATATCGTTGCCGTTGTTTTCCAGGGCGATAAAGCCATAGAGCGTGGACCAAAGCCCATAGCCATGCAGCGGCAGGATGGCTTTGTCCAAAGCACCAGCATCGTCGCGCAGTAAATAGACGACCCGATATTTCGACTTGCGCCCGATACCTGCCGGGTCGTTGTCCAGAGCGACGCTGAGGTCAGGGTCGCTGGCGGCAGCGATGTCATCAAAGGTTGCCGGATCGAACTGGTCATCTGCAAACTCACCCGTGGCCAGTTCCAGCACGTGCGGTTCGAACGCGGCGAAGGCTTCGCTGACGTCGACGCCGGGCTCATAAACACCAGCTACCTGTAGGACGTTAACCTGCTTGTCCTTGAGCGCATTGGCCTCTTGAACTGGGCGCAAGCTTACCGCGGCAGCCGAGACAACCATCGAAGCGACCAGGCAAACGGCAACCGCAACAATGATTGTCTTGCCGACAGCATCTGGCGAGGCCGCCAGGAACTTGGCGAGCGCGCCCTTCGGCGCCTCGTTGTTATCTGGGGATTGCGTATCAGACATGGCGACGCGCCCTCCGTTTGATGTTGGCCTGAACGACAAAATAGTCGATCAGCGGTGCAAAGACGTTCCCGAACAGAATTGCCAGCATCATACCTTCTGGGAAAGCAGGGTTAATGACGCGGATCATCACAACCATGATACCAATCAGCGCACCATATATGTAGCGGCCCATGTTGGTGTGGCTGGCCGAAACCGGCTCGGTCACCATGAAGGCCAGACCAAAGGCGTAGCCGCCCAGAACGATGTGCCAGTACCACGGCATGGCAAACATCGGGTTGGTGTCCGATCCAATGAGGTTCAGCAGCAGCGAGAACCCGATAGTGCCTGCCAAACACCCTACGATCAGTCGGTAATTGGCTATTTTGGTCGTCAGCAAAAAGGCAAGACCGATCATACAGGCAAGCGTCGATGTCTCACCAAAACTGCCCTGCATTTGGCCAAAGAATGCGTTGGCCCAAGTAATCCCATCGGCCGCCAGCGCCTGTACGCCCTGGGCCGCGGTGATACCCAGCGCTGTTGCACCCGAAAAGCCGTCAACCGGTGTCCAGACCGAGTCCCCTGACATCTGAGCGGGATAAGCAAAGTAGAGGAAAGCGCGACCCACAAGCGCAGGGTTAAGGAAGTTCTTACCCGTTCCACCGAAGACTTCTTTACCAATCACAACGCCAAAAATGATGCCCAACGCGACCTGCCACAAAGGGGCCGTAGCAGGCATAATCAACGTGTATAGCATTGAGGTCACAAGGAAACCTTCGTTCACCTCGTGTCCGCGGACGGTCGCAAAGATAACCTCGAAAATACCGCCTGCAACAAGCGTCGTGATGTATATCGGCAAGAAATACATCAAACCATGCATTACGTTGGCGAAAATGCTGTCAGGGTTCAACGAGATGCCAAACGCCTGCAGAAATGCGATGCGCCATCCTGTCGCCGAATCCGGGCCCAACGCAGCTATGGCTGAATTGGCCTGATAGCCGGTATTATACATCCCCCACAGAATACAGGGGATCGTCGCGATCACGACATAGGTCATGATCCGCTTCATATCCACGTATGACCGCGCGTGCGGCGCAACAGTCGTTACCGTTTTCGGAGTGTAGATAAAGCTTTCCACCATCTCGTAGATGGGGAAGTACTTTTCGTACTTGCCGCCCTTGGTAAAGTTCGGCTCGATCTGATCGAAGAAGCTGCGCAAACCCATTTGGATCAGCCCTCCTTTTCAATCTTTGTCAGGCAGTCGCGCAGCGCCAGCCCGTATTCATATTTTGCAGGGCAGGCAAAACCGACCAGACCCAGATCTTCTTCGTCCAGCTCGAGCGCGCCCAATGCCTGAGCTGTGTCGGTATCCATCACAAGCAAAGCCCGCAGCAATTGCGTCGGCAGATAGTCCTGCGGCATCAGCTCTTCGAATGTGCCGGTCGGCACCATCGCGCGGCGGCCACCGTTCAGATTTGATGTGAATGCATACAGCTTTTTGGCGAACGCCGAACCCAGAACCGGTTGTACAGCAAATTTGGATGGCATTGGCCTGATCCAACCCATCGGAATCTGGTCAGCATCCTCTCGGATAATCGTGACTTGCCGCGCAAATCGGCCCAGATACGCCGTTGGCCCGTCTGCGTGCTTACCAGACAGGATAGAGCCCGAAATGATCCGAGCGGTGCCGTCCACGTTCACCTCATCACGCGTCAGATCATCCGTTGAGGCGCCCATGACGGTGCGGATCAATCGAGGATCGCGCGCGCCGGGACCTGAAAGGGCAATTACAATGTTGGGATCCAGGTGACCTGTCTGCATAAGACGGCCAATCGCAATCACGTCCTGATAACCGATTGTCCAGACCTGCTTATCGCCCGCCAATGGTTCCAGAAAATGGATATGCGTCCCGGCCAGCCCAGCGGGGTGAGGACCCGAAAATCCTGCAGCCTGAACACCCGGCAGGTCAGACCCAGGAATGGTGTCACCCTCCGCTTGGCACAGGTAGGTGTTCCCCTCGGTCAATTTGGATACCGCGGAAAGACCAGCAGCAAAAGCATCCCCGGCATCAGCAATGATGACATCCGCGTCCGCCGACAAAGGTTCACTGTCCATAGCGGTCACAAAAATCGCGCCGGGTGTGCTGCCGGGAACCGGCATCTTGGAATAGGGTCGCGTCCGGAACGAAGTCCAAAGACCCGAAGCACAGAGTTTGGCAGTGACACCTTCTGCCGTGTCCGTATCCCCAAGTTCTGAGAAATCAACACCGGTGTCATTGACATCCGTCACTTGGATCACGACGCTTTGCAAAACACGCCGTGCGCCCCGATTGATAGCGACAACCTTTCCGGTGACAGGCGCGACCATCATCGCGTCGGGTGCGTCCTTATGACAGAACAAAGGCGTTCCGCGTTGAACGTCATCCCCTTCCTGAACCAGCATTCGAGGTTTCAGACCAAGATAGTCGGATCCCAAAACGCCCACGGTTGAAAACTCAGGGCCCGGTTTGATGTTTTGGTCAGGTGCACCTTGAACTGGCAGCTCCAACCCTTTTTTCAGTTTGAAAGTTTGCATGTCGCTTCGGTCTTCCAAGCCTCTTTCCTGCACCACATTGCCTTGTGACCTCTGCAGCACAAGGCAGGGCAAACGTGTGAGCCAAAGAACGAAGAGCAGCGCCTGACGCTTGTTACCGACCCTTGGCTTTTAATAGATCAGGGACCCTTTACGCGGGGATGGTGCCAAACGCAAACCTGTTACCGCCCAAAGTGGCACTTGAAGGTCACTTTCCTATGATCCGCCCCATAATTACTCAGATAAATTTGCTTGTCGCGCCCAAAGCATGTCCGGTGTAAGCAGCAGGAATGGAACAGACCAACAAATTTGAAATATTTCTGGTGGCCACGCCCGGTCTTGAAGGCCCACTGCGCGCCGAAGCCATCGAAAACGGGTTCAAGGGCGCAAAGCTTGTGCCGGGCGGCGTGGTCTGTACCGGTCCCTGGTCCGAAGTTTGGCGGGCCAACCTTTGCATACGCGGTGCCAACAAGGTTCTGGTTCGGATGGGTAGCTTTCCGGCTGCACACCTATCTCAGCTGGACAAGCGCGCTCGTAAATTTCGCTGGTCCGAATTCCTGCGCGCAGACGTGGCGATCAAAATCGAAGCTACCAGCCGTAAGTCTCGAATTTACCATGCCGGTGCCGCGCGTCAGCGGATCGAAAGCGCGATCGCCGATACATTGGGCGCTCCAATCTCTGCTGAGGCGGATGTGCGCGTTTTGCTGCGAATCGAAAAGGACGTCTGCACCTTGTCGGTTGATACATCTGGCGAGCCACTACACAAGCGCGGGCACAAACCCGCCGTTGCCAAAGCCCCCATGCGCGAGACGATGGCGGCCATGTTCCTGCGCGAATGCGGCTTCAAAGGGAAAGAACCCTTGCTGGACCCGATGTGCGGATCCGGCACGTTTGTTCTCGAAGCCGCCGAGATTGCACTTGGGCTAAACCCCGGGCGAAGTCGTCCTTTCGCATTTGAACACCTGAAAGGCTTTGACCCAGAAGTGTGGACGAATATGCGGCAAGCCACCAATTCCAAAACGACGGACCTTGTCTTTGAAGGATCAGATCGCAATAGCGGCGCTGTTCAGGCTGCCATAGCAAACGCTGACCACGCGGGCGTATCGTATCACACGCATTTTCAGACCCGCGCCGTCAGCGAAATTGAACCGGCAACCAGCAAGCCCGGTCTGATCATCGTCAACCCTCCCTATGGCGCCCGGATCGGTGAAGAAAAAGGGTTACGGTCTCTATATGGCTCACTTGGTACTGTGCTGATGTCAAAATTTACAGGATGGCGTGTTGGAATCGTGACAAGCGCACCTGCTCTGGCACGCGCAACGCGGCTCCCTCTCTTGCCCGACGGGCCGGTTGTTGATCACGGTGGAACCAAAGTGCGTCTCTATCGTACAGACCCATTGCCCTAGGTTAGATCAGCGCGTTTTTACGCGCTGCGCGTGGGCAAAATCCCCCTTGCACATCCAGTATACCCCGTATAGATCACCCGCCACGGTCGGAGTGTAGCTCAGCCTGGTAGAGCACTGTCTTCGGGAGGCAGGGGTCGGAGGTTCGAATCCTCTCACTCCGACCAATAAAAAACAGTCCCCTCGGGTTCTGTTTTTTCCTCTTAAGACTCACCAAACTCCCCAAAGTATGACCCGCGTAGCAGGACGATTTACTACTGATCCGACGTTGTCGCGCGGATATGCACCTTCTGCTCTATACATCCCTTTATTCTCTCGCTATGGACCCTGCTTTGATTATGAAACGTGTGTTGAGCGCTCTGAGGGTGACAGCATCACCCAAGAGAACCGATCCATGAAACAAACACTCGCCGATGCGCTGAAACGCAAAGGATATGTTACTCTAACACCGGTCCAAGAGGCCGTGTCTGCACCAAATCTGGAAGGCCGCGACCTGTTGGTTTCGGCGCAGACCGGATCAGGGAAAACAATCGGATTCGGGCTTGCAATTGCGCCAGTCATATTGGGCGATGCAGAGGCATTTGACCGCAGTGCTGCGCCCCTCGCCTTGGTCATTGCCCCGACAAGAGAGCTCGCCTTGCAGGTAAAACGCGAACTGGGGTGGCTATATGCCGATGCAGGTGCATACATCACCTCTTGTGTGGGTGGGATGGACATGCGTGATGAGCGCCGCGCGCTATCCCGCGGCGCGCATATCGTGGTCGCCACACCTGGACGTCTGCGCGACCATATCATGCGTGGCTCGATCGATTTGACGTCGGTGCGTTCCGTGGTTCTGGATGAGGCCGACGAGATGCTTGATCTTGGGTTCCGCGAGGACCTTGAGTTCATCCTCGACGAGACACCGACGGATCGCCAGACACTGCTTTTTTCGGCCACAGTGCCAAATGCCATTGCGTCCCTCGCCACACGTTACCAGCGTGACGCGGAACGGGTGAGCACTGTCAGTGAGCGTACGCAACACGCCGATATCGAATACAGAGCGTTGAACGTTGCCCCCCGCGACGGAGAAAACGCGATCATCAACGTGTTGCGCTATTATGAGGCGCCGAACGCCATTGTGTTCTGCAACACGCGTGCCATGGTCGCGCGTCTGACCGCCCGGCTGTCGAACCGGGGGTTTTCTGTCGTTGCTTTGTCAGGCGAACTGACCCAGAGCGAACGGTCCAATGCTTTGCAAGCGATGCGAGACGGGCGTGCCCGGGTTTGTGTGGCGACAGATGTAGCGGCACGCGGCATCGACCTACCGAACCTGGATCTGGTGATCCACGCCGAGCTGCCAAATAGCCACGAAACTCTGTTGCACCGATCAGGCCGAACCGGGCGAGCTGGGCGAAAGGGTGTCAGCGCGTTGATCGTCCCGCCATCATCGTTCAAAAAGGCGCAGCGTTTACTGAAATTCGCCAAATTGACGGCTGATTGGGGCGCAGCGCCTTCCGCCGATGAAGTGAACGCGCAGGATTTGCAGCGCATATTCAACGCCGAAGAGTGGCAAACCGATCCGCTGGAGAGCGAACGTGCGTCAGTAGACGAACTGGTTGCGAAATACTCGCCAGAACAATTGGCAACGGCCTATGTTCGCCAATACAGACGTTTGCATTCCGCGCCCGAAGAGTTGAGTGACGTGAAATCGCCCACCACCAAACCGAGCGCGCCATTTGGCCCCAGCGTCTGGTTTTCGGTATCGGAAGGCCGCAATCAGAACGCGTCGCCTCGGTATCTGCTACCGATGGTTTGCAAGGCGGGTAACATCACCAAATCCGATATCGGCGCAATCCGTATCGCTGATGATGTGACGTATGTTGAAATTCGCGAAAGTAGCGTGGACGGGTTCCTGGACGCGATCGGACCAGAGATGAAGATCGAAGGTACCAAAGACCTTGTGCGCTTGAACACTCCACCTGACCTTTCCAAAGTATTGAAAACCGGCCCGAAGCGGAGCCCAAAACCTAAAGCCGCGCCATCGAAAAACGCTCAGAGACCACCTCGCCAAGTCGAGCCTAAACCCGCAAAGGGCCGACAAAAGAAAGAAGCCCGATCCTCTAACGAAGCCAAGCCTGAAAGCAAGCCCAAGCGAGACAGTAAATCCGCGAGCGCACCCGGTAAGAAAGCGGACCGACGCCCCAAGGGCCCTCCTCCGCCCAAAGGCAAGCCGAGCAGCAAGAAAAACCGCGCCCACGCAGCGGCCGCAAAAGGTGGCGATGCTATGCCGCGGCGCAAAAGATAAAGCGTTCACCCGGGGAAGTTCTAAAATACATCCAAGGGCCGTGAATTCACACACTTGCTCAAAAGGCCGCGCTAAAAGTGTCGGCCGAATTAACTATGTGACTTTGACAGAATTAATTCACCCGGTATTGGCCGGGTAGAATCTTTTGCGGTCTTGAGCACACCCATTTTTGGGAAAACGCTGGCTTCCGTTTCGTGCGATTTTTTTCTCGCCTCTTTAAGCGAATCCGCAAAAAAACGTGCTACATTTCAATTGCATCAAGAAAACCAAGCGCGCGAACAGCGCCATTTGGCAATCTGAGCGCCCTTGCGAACCCCCAAAGTAGCCGTTTTTCGTCACGCAAAAGTGAGCCCATTATAAATTGGAAAAATAATATTACCAATTTAAGAAGTTCGGGTTATGCTAAGGGGGCACTGGCATTGCCTTGTATCGGCGTGGCGGTGACTAAAGGGAGGAACAAATGACCAAAAAGCTTATCACGCGCCGCAGCGCGTTTAGAACTATTGCGGGTGCTGGTGCTGCAACTTTGGCCGCGCCTCATATCGCGACGGCTGCAGGTGAAGGGACGACCTGGAAAATTCAAACATCGTGGCCCGGTGGGATCGGTTTGCAGGTCTTCAAAGACTGGTGCGCCACGATTGAGGAAAAGACCGGGGGCGAGCTGGCCTTTCAGGCGTTCGGCGCGAATGACGTCGTCGGTGATTTCCAACTGGCGGATGCTGTGAAAAACGGCGTTCTGGATGCGATCAACCCGTTCACCATCTACTATCAGGGCATCATTCCTGCCGCCGTATTCCTCAGCTCGTATCCGCTGGGTCTGCGTCAGCCGCATGAGTATGACACGTTCTACTACGGTCTTGGCGGTCTGGAAATTGCGCGCGAGCTTTTGGGGGCACAAGGTCTTCACTTTGTCGGACCTGTCCACCACGGCCCGAACATCATCCACTCAAAGGTTCCGATCCGCTCGGTCGATGACTTTGCCGGACGTAAGATGCGTCTGCCCGGTGGTATGGTCGCCGAGGTCTTCTCGGAACTGGGTGCTGAAACAACCGTTCTGCCCGGGTCCGAGATCTTCCCAGCCCTGGAAAAAGGCACTATCGACGTGGCCGACTTTGTGGGTCCTGCGGTGAACCATGCTCTGGGCTTTAGCCAGGTGACCGATTACATCGTTATGGGCCCTCCTGGCTTCATGTCAGTCTATCAGCCCGTTGACATCATGGACATCACCGTCGGCAAGGCCGCGTGGGACAAGCTGAGCCCACAGATGCAGGAATTCGTGGAAATGGAAACCCACGTCTATTCCGATCTGCACCACGCCGCAATTCAGGCCGCCGACCAGGAAGCATGGAAGAAATTCGAGGCCGAAGGTACTCAGATCACCCGTCTGTCACAGGACGACGTGGAACTGATGACCGAGGTCGCCGTGCCGATCTGGTTCAAGTACGCCAACCGCGACAAAGACGCGGCACGGGTCTTCAAGATTCAGCTTGATTACATGATGTCCGGTTCTCTGGGTTATGTGACCCCAGAGATGATCGAAGGGCAAACACTGGACCTGTAATCCAAGGAACAACTGACCAACAGTCCGCGCGGGTCTCTGCGCGGACATGACTTTTCTATGGAATTCGGAACGTAACATGCCGAGCGTCGATTTTACGCTGCCACACTGGCTGTACTGGGTCGGGCTGATCGCCTTTCCGGCCCTTGCAATGGTGCTGGCACGCAAAGCCCAACCCGAAAAACGGACATATGGGCTGCCTTTGGGGTACCTTATCCTGGTCACAGGCGGAATGCTGGGTCTGCACCGGTTTTACCTGCGCAGCCTGTTGGGATTGGTTTATCTACCAGTCTTCCTGATGATCCTCTACGCCAATGGCGAAGAACGCACCGCACGTAACGAATTTTCCAACGCCGTAAACGTTGTTCGACAAGCCGAACGGACAATCGAGCGGGAAACCGAACGCGTGCAATCGGCCGAAGAAGGCATCGATGAACTGCGCGCCGCTGTTGAGGCCGCTCAGGACGGAACAGCGTTGCAAAAGCGACGCGCAGAACGGTCACTGGACCGCGCGGAAAAGGCTATAGCCACCGGGCGCGAACGACTGGCCGAGTCCGAAACAGCGTTGACCGAAGCGCAGCCGCTGGCTGAGGCCGCTGGCGCGAACCGGGAATTCTGGGGTTCAGTAGCACGTTATGCTTTCTTCACAATCCTGGCTTTCATGGCGATTGACGCATTAATGCTGCCGCGCCTCGTCACGAGTGCACGCGCCAAAGCAGATGCAGAACCACATGAACCCGAGATGGAGATCGACGAAGAAACCGCCGCCCGCGCGGCTGAGCTGGACCCCGGCGCACGCAAGGCCGACCACGAATATGCCGAGAACTGGATAGACCGCCTGTCACTCTACGCGGGTGAGTTCGTCAGTTACTGGGCGGTGATTGCGGTGTTCGTCTATTATTACGAGGTGATCGTACGGTACGTCTTCAACGCGCCCACCAACTGGGCGCACGAATCCATGTACCTGATGTTCGGCATGCAATACCTGATCGCTGGGTCCTATGCGATGCTGACGGAAAGCCATGTCCGCGTCGATATCTTCTACGCTCCATTGACTAAGCCAAAACGGGCTTGGGCAGATCTGTTCACTTCAATCTTCTTCTTCATCTTTGCAGGTACGTTGCTCGTGACATCATACATCTTTGCGATGGACGCGATCGCGGTGCCGACAGGGAACTCAGTCGTTTCAGATTGGGCACGTGGAGAGTTGAGCTTCTTCCAGATGTTCGGTGCGCTAACCATCGGCGATTGGACCGATCCGAATGTTCGTTGGGGCGAGATCAGCTTTAACGAATGGGAAATCCCGCTTTGGCCAATGAAATGGATGATGGTCGTGGGCGCGGTTCTGTTGATTTTGCAAGGGGTGTCAAAACTGTCCAAAGACATCCGAACGATTGCACGGGGGTACTGACCGATGGGTCTGGATATGTCCATCGAGCTGTTGACGCTCGTAATGTTTGGATCGTTGCTGGTCCTGCTGATGGCAGGCTTGCCGCTTGCCTTTGTTACCGGTGGCCTGGCTTGTGTATTCCTGTTCATATTGGGTGATGCGCGGGCGCTTAATATCGTGCCAAGCCGCATTTTCCCGCTGATGACGAACTATCAGCTATCGGCAATCCCCCTATTCATATTTATGGCCGCGATGCTCGAGAGAGCCGGGATCATCAACGACATGTTCGATGTGATCTACAAGGTTCTGGGCGGTCTGAAAGGTGGATTGGCGGCCGCAACCATTCTGGCGTCGACCGTTCTGGCGGCCATGGTTGGCGTAATCGGTGCGGCGGTGGTCACCATGGGTATTATCGCACTGCCTGCGATGTTGAAACGCGGCTACGACACCAAGATCGCTATGGGTTCGATCATGGCCGGGGGTACGCTGGGTATTCTGATCCCACCGTCCATTCTGGCCATTATCTATGCCGTGGTCGCCGAACAATCGGTGGGTGAGCTTTTCATCGGCGCGGTTATTCCGGGCCTGATGTTGTCGGGCATGTACATCATCTACGTGGTCGTGCGGTCGTACATAAACCCCGTGCTTGGCCCGCCAATCCCGGTGGATGAGCGTATCTCGAACCGCGAAAAGATGCGTTTGCTGGGCAAGATGTCCGCCCCTATCGCGCTAATCATCATCGTTCTTGGCGTGATCTTTTCGGGTGTTGCTACTCCGGTCGAGGCTGCGGGCATCGGCACCTTTGGGGCCTTCATCGTTGCTGCGATCCACAACAAATTGGATTGGCCCACAGTGCGCGAGGCATGTCTGACAACACTCAAAGCTTCGGCCATGGTGATCTGGATCATGTTTGGTGCGACGATCTTTGTGGGGCTCTACGTTCTGGAAGGCGGTCAGCAATTCGTGCAAGAGACGATGCAGGGCGCGGGTCTGGGCCCATGGGGTATTCTGATCGTAATGCAAATCCTGCTGGTCGTGCTGGGGATGTTCCTTGATTGGGTCGGCATTTTGCTATTGTGTGTGCCTATCTTTGTCCCGATTATCAAAGCCTTGGGTGCAGCCGCATTTGGCTTTGACGATCCCAACGATCTGGTGTTGTGGTTCGGCGTGCTCTACCTCGTTAACATGCAGATGAGCTTCCTTTCGCCACCCTTTGGATATGCATTGTTCTACTTGCGCGGTGTCGCTCCGCCGTCGATACCGATGACAGACATCTTCAAAGCCGCTCTGCCATTCCTTTTCCTGCAGATCGTCGGCCTTGTGATTTGTATGCTGTTTCCGTGGGTCGTCACGTGGCTGCCAAATCTGGTGTATGGTTAGATCAAATCAGCGGGCAGAGCATCGTTGTTCTGCCCGCCCGAAACCAGTTCGGTTTAAGCAGCCGGTTCGTCCGCAAGCGCAGTTTCGAAAACGGCTTTTAGACTTTGCGCATCAATGGGTTTTCGCAACAGCGGAAGCCCCATTTTTTTACATTGCTTCGTCAATTCAGGCGACCGGTTGGCCGAGATAACGCAGGCTGGCAAGTTGCCGAATTCCTGCCGTAACGCGTGTATTGCACCCAACCCTGTCATATCGTGATTAAGCTGATAATCGGCGACTATGATATCGGGTAAGATACCGATTTCACGCAGCAAGTTAATCGCTTCGGCTTCGCTTTCACATTCCAAGACCTGTACACCCCAGGCTTCGATTGTCATTGTCAAAGCCGTTCTCAGGTTTTCGTCGTTCTCTATCAACAACGCGACCGTACTACTAAGCGTCTTGAGCTCTGCCGGCTTGCGTTGCAGCGGTTTGTCTAACCCAGCGCTGATCGCCTTGGCCAATGGGATTTCAACCGAAAAGACCGAGCCCTTCCCGACCTCAGACCGCAAGTTTATTGGGTGCTTCAATAGCCCGCATGCGCGTTCAACGATGGCCAAACCAAGGCCCATGCCCTCGGCAGCGCTGGCGTCAGCATGTAAACGTTGGAATTCCTGGAATACGATGTCCCGTTGATCTGCAGCAATTCCGATGCCGGTATCCCAAACCTCAACAGCGACCGAAGCCCCGCGCCGACGCACCCCGACAACCACTTTTCCCGCCTCGGTGTAGCGGATCGCGTTCGACAAAAGGTTTTGCAGGATACGTCGCAAATAGCTGGCGTCGCTGGATACTTGCAGACCAGATTGAACAATCCGCAACTCAAGCCCTTTTGCCTGCGCGACAGGGCGAAAAGAATCTTCCAACTGCGACAGCAATTTCCCAATAGGCAGGGTCGAAAGGTGGACCTTGGCGCGTCCTGAATCCAGTTTTGAAATATCCAGTAGCGCCTCGAGTATGTGTTCTACACTGCTGAGTGCGCTTTCAGCCTTGGCCGCGACATTGCGGGCGTCAGTTTCATCCAAACCGCTGCCAAGCGTCGCGACGTATAGCTTCGCTGCTGACAAAGGTTGCAGCAGATCATGGCTGGCTGCAGCGACGAAACGGGACTTTGACGCGTTGGCGCGTTCGGCTTCGTTCAGCGCATCTGCAAGCTCTTCCGTTCGGGCGGCCACTCTTTGTTCCAGCAGCGCTTTCGCTTCGTATAAGGCCTGCGCGGATTGTCTTTCCGCAGTCACATCCGAGAAAGAAATCACGAACCCTCGGTCAGCCATTTCCTGGGCAAAAACAGACAGGATTTTCATGCGCCCACTGTGCATCTGAAATCGCAACGGCGGCCGTTCGGCCGTTCGGTTTACCCATGCAAGCAAGTCGGCATCGTTGACGCCACCTTCGAACCGAATTGTCGAACTCAGGCGGTTGAATAGCGTCTTGAACTGCGCACCCATCTGGAATTGAGCGTTTGGAATGGCCAACAACTCGCTGGCCCTGTTGTTCCAACCAATCAGACGTAACTTGCTGTCAAAAATGCACACACCTTGGTCGATATGTTCGAGTGTGGCGCGGATCAGCCGGGCTTGATCGTCCAGGATTCGATCCCGCTCCTGACGCTCGACGCGCATGATGTCAGTGACGTCAGTCTGAAGAATGACAGTGCCACCATCCGGGGTGCGATGTTCTGAAACCTGCGTCCAACGATTACCATTCAGCCGTACGTTAAAGACAACGTGATCATCTGCATGCCGGGCCATCCGTCGACGGGCCCAATCCTGCGGAGAGACGGTTTCAGGCAAAGACAGGAACTTGGATTGACTAACCAGTTCAACGTATTGCGTGAATCTTAGCCCGGGCGTTAGACGGCTTTGGATGTCCGGCATGTGCATGCCAAAACGGCTGTTGCACAAGACCAGCTCCTCATCGAGGTTAAAAAGAGCAAACCCTTCCTGAACCGTCTCAATCGCGTTTGCCAAGTCCGCTCGGGCGGCTTCGGTTTCCTGATTGGCTTGCGCAAGTCTGGCATTGGAATCGTTGAGCAATTCAAGCGCATGTTCCAGTTCAAGTGTTCTGGACCGAACCTCTTGTTCCAGCACGGCAGCTCTTTGAAATTGGGCATAGGCAGCCCCGCTTGCATCGGTGGATTCTTCAACCCTTCGCATCAATGCTTCGGCAATTTTCAGCAGCTTTTCGTTTTGCCGATCCAGAGGATCATTGGGGTTGATCAAGGCTTCAATCATGCGATGCCTCGTCCGGAGGGTAAATGGCCACCCCGGTCAGCGTTTGGTTGACGTGGATCGAGTTGAACTGCTCGCCATAGGTTGAAAACCCGACAACCCGATTGTCCGACAGGATTTTAGACAACGCACCGGTCATCTGCTTTTCCTGCGCCTCCAACCGGCGCAAGATACAATCACATCCAAGTATCGCATCGGGCTGCACTTTCTCTGCCAGAGCACCGACCTCGCGATCCAGATGCGTTACCATATCCAAGGGTTCCGCCAGAGTAAGAACAAGCCCCTCATCTATCGCCGAAAAGAAGACAAGATCACCGTTTCCGTCTACACGTTGAATGGCGCGCACATGGTGCTGACCACCAATTTGAACGACAACCGGATGAGCGGCGAATGTGAAAGGCGTCAATTGCTCAGGATCTTTGCCCAGGATTCTTGCGTATTCACGCGCGGCAGGTTCAGCGTTTATCTCGTGTACAATTCGTCTGGCGGGATCGGCCTTGGTAACGACCATGCGTTGTACCGTTGGAATAAGGTGGTCGGTCTTGAACACCTTGATCGGACACCGCGTACGAACCTGCGTCAAGATCGCAGCATTTTCCAAGGCCTGCCCATCATGCAAGACATATGTTTGTTCAAAACGGGTCCCGTCCCCGGCCGACCCCCCGAACAGCGGAACTGGTCCCAATCCTACAGCCAGTTCGGAGGTCAGGGCATCCTCTTTCGTCGATAGCCCGTCGATCAGCAAGAAGGTAAACTCATGGTGCCAGTCCGGGGCTGCCAAAGTCATCTCGTTTCGGTTGTGGATCATCTCATGAATGAGGTCCGGCGCCGAGAAATTATTCAGGTCTGGCACGAAAACCGTGCGCGCCAAAAAATGAGATGCAGGCAGACCGATCGCAACGATCTGATCCTCGGTGTAACCCTGACCGGTTAACTCACCTGCAGTCGTACACCCAACAACCGGTGTTGGTGCAAGCACCGACGTCGCTTGTTCGATGACCTGTGCAGCATCCGCACAGGCGCTGACAAACAGGACGACGAGCGCCATTGCGTCCTCACCCAATGCGCGTGCAAGATCCATGACCGCGTCATCCGCGTCATGTCTTACAAAAGCCGTTTTTACAATACCTGGCGCAACGGCACTGGCCGGTGCCCACCCGACGGCTTGGTCCATCGTGCCTCCTCCCTAAAGCGCGACGATTTAGGAGAGTATGCAGCTTAGCCCGAATCTTGCAAGACGCTGGCAAAGGACGCTTTCTTGGCAATCAAAACAGCCTGCGTCCGGCTTTGTACGCCAAGTTTCCGCATGATCGCCGTTACATGAGCCTTGACCGTTGTTTCGGCAATCGTCAAATCATAGGCGATCTGCTTGTTCAGCTTGCCCTCGCAGATCAGTTGCAGAATGCGCGCTTGCTGGTTGGTCAGCGTCGCAAGACGCGCGATTGCGTCTTGCTGTTCATCTTCTTCATCGGATTCGATCAAAACACACCCGTCCGGCAGAAACACATCCCCTGCCTGAACGGTTTCAAACGCTGTCCGGAAAACATCCCGCTGGCTATGCTTCGGAACATAGCCCGAGGCCCCGGCATGGATCACCTGACTAATCATACGATTGTCTGTTATGGATGACACAACGATCACCGGCGCATCCGCAATGGTTTTCAGACGGACCAACCCATCCAGACCATCCACGTCGGGAAGGTTAAGGTCCAGCATGATCGCATCCGGTTTCAAGCCGCCGGAAATACGCTCAAGCGCATCCTCCAACCTGTCCGCCGTGTGAATCTCGCCGATATGCGTGACTGACCTCAGCGTCATCGACAACGCGTCACAGAACAGTGGGTGATCATCGACGATCAACACGTTTTCGAAATCATTTCGCCCGACGGCATTTGCAAGCATTGGTAATGGCCTTTGCAATTATTCGCCCCAACCTAACGAAGCCTAGCAAGGGAATGGAAGCGCGCCTACTGTCGGAAAGTCGTATAAACGAAAACGCGCGCCCAAAAGGACGCGCGTTCAGAGGTTTCCAGGTTCAGATCAGTTGGCCGAGGCCAGCTCTTTCGGCAACCGGAAGGTCCACAAGGTACCACCCTGGTTGAGGTAATTGACCTTCTTGGCCACTTCGCCGCCCCACAGTGGAACAGCACCACCCCAGCCCGAAATCACCGAGACGTACTGTTCGCCGTCCTGTTCCCATGTAACTGGTTGACCGACGATGCCGGACCCAGTCTGGAAAGACCACAGTTTCTCACCGGTTTCGTCATCCAGCGCGATAAACTCACCTTCTGGGGTGCCAAAGAACACCAGACCACCAGCCGTTGTCATAACACCTGACCAAAGCGGTGCGTCGTTCTTGTATTCCCATTTCCATTCGCCCGTATCCGGGTCAATGGCTTTGAGAGAGCCGATATGGTCTTCGTAGTTTGGCTTGATGGTAAAGCCCGCGCCCAGATAAGCGGCACCTTTCTTGTAGGTGATCGGCTCGTTCCAGATATCCATGCCCCATTCGTTCGACGGCACATAGAAATTACCGGTTTTGGGCGAGAACGCCATTGGCATCCAGTTCTTCCCACCCAAGAAGGAAGGCGACGCAAAGATCACTTCACCTTTCTTACCATCGGCTGCCGCAGTTGGGTCACCCGGGCGGTTGTTTTCGACAAAGATCGGGCGACCTGTCTCATCCACGCCTTCGGCCCATGTAATGTCCTTGACGAAAGGGCTGGCTGATACAAAGGCACCATCTTCACGGTTCAGAACATAAAAGAACCCGTTCCGATCGGCGGTCGCGAACCGTTGATTGCCCTCGCGATCGGTGTAGGCAACCACTTCATTCACACCATCATAGTCCCAACCCTCACGCGGGGTGGTCTGGAAGTGCCATTTGATATCGCCGGTTTTGGGATCAATCCCGATGCGGCTTGCAGCATAAAGGTTGTCACCTTTGTTGCCCTCAGTCGGCGTGCCCGCGTTCCGCAGCCAGCTGTTCCAAGGTGCCGGGTTGCCCGCACCAAATACCAACGTGTCGGTGTCTGCGTCGTAAGAGCCGCCCAACCAAGTTGCGCCGCCGCCGGTTTTCCACATGTCGCCGGGCCATGTCGCGTTCAGCTCGCCTGTCATGGTGCTTTCTTCGCCGTTCAGCGTGCCCATGTGGCCTTCGATGACCGGACGGGTCCAGACGATGTCGCCTGTATCTGCGTTCCGCGCCTGTACTTCACCGACAATCCCGAATTCACCGCCCGAGTTGCCTGTGACGACAAGTCCGTCCACGATCAGCGGAGCCGCGGTATATGAATACCCGGCCTTGTAATCCGCGATTTTGTCCCGCCAGACCACGTCACCTGTTTTCAGATCCAGCGCCACGATGCGCGCGTCCAGCGTTCCGAAAAAGATCTTGTCGCCATAGATCGCGGCACCTCGGTTGACCACGTCACAGCACGGCAGAATGCCTTCGGGCAAACGTGCGTCGTATTGCCAGACCTCTTTGCCAGTCTTCAGGTCAATTGCGTAAAGGCGCGAATAAGACCCGGTAATGTACATCATTCCGTCGTAGATCAGCGGCTGGGTTTCCTGACCGCGCTGCTTTTCACCGCCAAGGCTGAACGCCCATGCCGGCAGCAGGTTATCCACGTTTTCTTTGTTGAGCATGTCCAGCGGGCTATAGCGCTGCAAATGCCGACCCATGCCGTTTGTCACGACCTGCGTGGTGATCGTTTGGTCATTGGCCAGATCGTCTTCGGTAACTTCTGCGTATGCTGCTCCCGTCGCCAAAACGCTTGCAACCGCCGCGATAATAAACCGGCTCATCGGTGTCCTCCCTAGACTTGTGTCTCTCCTCAACGCCGAATCCCCGACACGTCGGGAGTGTTGGCACGTGTATTATTCGCAGGCAGGAAGATCGGTGAAATTGCACAATGGTCGTAGGGTGCCAAAATTGAATTTCAACTAGGCTGGTTCAAATTTTTTTTGGAGTTTGCCATGAAACAGTTTGCGGCAACCATGATCCTGATCGCCTCTGGCCTTTGCGCATATGCGGACCCTTTGCTTGGGCCGAAACAGATTTTTCTACAGGACGGGTCGGGCGATAAAACGTTGATTGGTAATGTGAATTTCAGCCCGAAAAATGAAGCTGTGGCTTACGAAATCGATCTAAGCGGCGACGCCTTCACAGAACACTTTCTGTCAATGCGCCCTTTTCGTTGTCTTGAAAGTTCCGAAAAACAATGGTGCCATGTCCCCTACCCTTACGAACTAAGACGCGAGGTTTCCCCTGACGATCTGACCGATTTGGAATATGATCTTCTGTTCATTCACAAGGGCGCTACCGAATATGGCATCGATATGTGGAACGGTATTTATTACCGCCTTCAGGTTGAAGAAGATCGTCTGGTCGGGGCGCTTCATGAAATGGATATGGGCTTATTGTCTGCCCCGCCCGAAGCGGGTGATCTCAGACCCGTTTCTGCCGCTGATATCCACGAATCCGACCCGGAAAACCATTGGCTTCCGCGGGTCGTAATCGAATAGCAGCTTACTCGGTAATACTGTTCAGGTAAGCCAGAATAAAGTCTTGCACAGTGCGATCTTCGATCCCCACATGTCGCATCTTGGTTCCCGGCATGAACCCATCATTGTCCTCCATCCAGGCGCGCAACGCAGCTGGTGTCCAAACAATGCCCGACCCGGCCAACGCCTCGGAATAGGTGTAGCCATCCACTGTTCCGGCACGACGTCCCACGACACCGTCCAAGGGCGGACCATAGCTGGGATCCGTTGCATCCTGTGCATGACACCGTCGGCATTCGGATAAAAACAGCGTCTCTCCCGCTTCTACCTTGACCCGATCGAATGTGGATTGGGCCAAAACAGGCGAGGCATAACTGGCAAGGGTTGCAAGGCCAAGGGTTAGGATGACGTGTTTCATTTGATCCTCCGAACGTTTGTCGAAGTATACTTTCTGCGGCGTGAGCACCGGCTTGACGCACATCAAGTAATCAGATGCCGGACTTCATCCTTTGGTCGTAGAAAATCGAGAATAAGCTTAGGTCAGAACAAAGGCGCGTATTTCCATTCGTCTGCATCCGGCGTGACTTCGTTTGGGTCATAGCCCGATTCCTGCAACCGTTTGGCAACCTTCAACCCCTCGCGCGCAGCCTCGTCCACATAAGCGCGGCCAAGCTGTTCGTCCTTGGGAACACCGTGGCCCCGCAATAGGTTCAGACCGTAGTTGAACTTCCCGACAGGATCGCCCAGATCCGCTGCGCGCTTATCCCAGGCAGCCGCGGCATCCGGGTCATAGGGACCGCCCAAACCGTTGTTATCCAGTTGACCCATCCAGGTCATCGCACCGGTATATCCCGCCTCGGCGCAGGTATTGAACAAAGTGCGCGCCAAATCATGACGACCCGATTTCGTCATGTAATACCCCGACGCACAGGTCGTCATGTCGGTAATACCGTTTTCGATATTGCTCAGGACTTTGCCCCATCCCGTATCCTGTGGGTTTAGCGTGCCGAATTCATCCTCGACCGTTTGAGCCAAGGAAGCGGACGCTATGAACAGAAAAAATGACGCCATGCGGAACATGTCAGAACCCTCCGATAGATTACAGCATAGCGCATCACTGACTGTTTTTCACGTCTGCCATGGTCGTAGACGCAATCATCCCCTGGGTCTTTTCATACCGCGCGCAGGATTGTAGCCCCAAACAGCAAGGGCGAGAAACACCGCACCAGCAAGAATGGTCCAACCCAACGCAGACGCGTTGAACTGCCCGTAAAGTGCAAACCGGATCAATTCGACCGCGTGCGTAAATGGGTTGGCCGCACAAATGTCGCGCAAAATGGCTGAGCTTTCGGCCATTTTCCACAACGGGTAGAGCGCCGACGAAAGAAAGAACATTGGAAAGATGACAAAGTTCATCACACCGGCAAAGTTCTCTAGTTGCTTGATGGCCGATGACAGCGCCAACCCCAACGCACCCAGCATCAGGCCGCTGACAATCAGCGCAGGTAAAACAAACAGATAGCCGTACCACGGCATATCAATCCCATAGACAGCGGCCACGGCAAGAAAGCTATACACTTGCAGGACAGAGATCGCGGTACTGGCCAATAGGCGACAAAACAACAACCACCAACGCGGCAAGGGGCTGGTCAAAAGCAAACGCATCGACCCCATTTCGCGGTCATACACAAGCCCAAGCGAGCTTTGCATCCCATTGAACAGCATAATCATCCCGCACAGTCCCGGGACGATGTAGATCTCGTAAGTGATGTAGGTCTGATAAGGCGGCGTGATCGACAGCCCCAGCGCAGCGCGAAATCCGGCTGCGAACACAATCAACCAAACCAGAGGGCGGACCAAAGCCGCGATAAACCGGCTGCGTTGACGGACAAACCTCAGCGCCTCTCGGATCAGAATGGCGCGCAAGGCGATCAGAGCGGCCTTCATGCTGCGGCTCCTGTGAGCGACAGAAACACCTGCTGCAATGGTGCGCCCTGCGTGATCTCATTGCATGTGCCGCGTTTGAGCATCCGTCCTTTGTGCAGAATGGCGACGTCGTCGTCAGGCTCTATCTCATCGGTCAAATGGGTGGCCCATAGAACCGTGAGCCCGTCTTGCGAGGACAGATCATGCACATGTTTGGTTATGGAATTTCTGGCCGCAGCGTCCAGACCTACGGTGGGTTCGTCCAGCAAAAGAACCGAAGGCGAATGAATCAGACATCGCGCAATCTCCAATCGCCGCCGATGCCCGCCATTCAAATCGCGCGTCCGTTCACGCGCGCGCTCAGCCATATCCAAGCGCTCTAACGCGGCGGCTATCCGAGTCTCTGCTTGTTTGCCGGACAAACCATGCAAGGCCGCAAAATAACTTAGGTTGCGGTGTACAGTCAGATCCAAGTCCAAAGTGGGTTGCTGAAACACTACCCCGATCTGAGCCAGCGCACGGCGCGGATTCTTTGAAATATCAAAACCCGCGATCTCGATCGTACCCTCGGCGGTCGTGAACAGGCGCGTCAGTAGAGAAAAAAGAGTGGATTTTCCTGCCCCGTTCGGCCCCAACAACGCGCAAAACGCGCCGTTCGGGACATGAAAGCTCACGTCATCAAGGGCGCGTTTTTCACCATAGGTGTAGCTGACATTGCGGACAGAAAGCCCGGTCACTTAATGGTAATCTCCAGTCGCTGCGTCTCGCCGGTACTTCCCGGTACTTTCAGATAGTAACTGCCCGGCTTGATCGCGACAAAGCCTATTTCCATTTCTCCCGCTTCGTCGAATTCAATTGAATCGACCCCAAGTGGGCGGATTTCCAGCCCTTCGACGACGATCTCGTCCACCCAGATAGCGCGGAAAAATTCGGGCCCTACAATGGCCAGTTCCTGACTACCGTCGCCCTGGATTTCGAATTCGTAATAGGTGCCGGACTTCAGTTCCCAGGGTGCTTCGGCCAGGGGCACGCCGGCGGACAAGGTGATTGGCGGCAAATCCTCTTTATTCTTGGCGGACAGAATTCCTGCCAATCCAAAACCATTGTCATCATCATCTGCAAGCGCTGCTGTCGGCAGCGCCATTGCCAACACAGCCGCAAAACGGATCAAGCGATTCATCTAAAATCTCCTTATTTTGTTCTAGTTTGTCGGACGGAAGGCTGCACCCCAGGGGAACCGTCCGACCTTGATTGTTTTGATGGGCTCACGTTTGGCCACGTCAATAACGGTCACATCACCAGACACGCCATTCGTGGTGAACAACAACGATTTGTCCGCATTGAAATCCATATGCCAGACGCGCCGACCGACTAGGATGTAGTCCTCAACCTCGTACGTCTCGGCGTTGACTGCCGCGATATGGTTCGACGGCCCGAGTGCTACAAAAGCGGTTTCGTCCCCGTTGGACAGTTCAAACCCAACAGGCTGAACTCGATCGGGGTGGACACCTTCCACTTCGAATTCGATCTTGGCTTTTTCGGTCTGTGTTTCGACGTCAAACACCGTGATCGTGCCACCAATCTCAGAACTGACCCAAAGTTCGGTTCCATCTTTGACGAACTCAGCATGACGCGGGCGAGAGTCGACAAGGGTATTCGCAAAAAGCTCGCGCGTCTCGGTGTCGATCCAATGGGCCATATTGGTCGTTTCCGAGGTCGTGATTGCGATCTTCCCGTCAGGAGAAACCGCCATGCCCTCGGGCTCGATCCCGACATCAATTTGCGCGATAACCTGACGGGTTTCCGTGTCCACAACAGTGGTGATGGCGTCATCTTCGTTGGCTATATAAAGATGACGGTTGTTTGGGTGCAGAACAAACTGTTCAGGGTCTTCACCCGATGGCAAATCGTGCAAAATCTCTCCGGTCTCGGGGTCCATGACTTGGACCGCGTCGCTGTCAGAGGCACAGATATAAAGCACCGAATAGTCTTTTGAGAATGTGATCCCGCGAGGGCGTTCACCTGTATCTATGGTACGGATGACCTCAAGCGTTTCGATGTCGATCACACTTAGCGTGTCGTCCTTTTCATTGCTAATCCAAATCTCATCTGCATAGGCCGGAGCGCAGAGCGCTATCGTTCCCAAGAGGGCGGTTAATCTCATTCCAATTACTCCCTGAAAGCGCCACACTGGCTTTCCGCCTGATCAATGCCAAGCGTGTCCAGTTCAGAGCGTTGATGCAAGAAACCCTCCAGCGGTGCCATCGCGACAACTGCGCCATCTGTGACCAATGGGATCGGTTGCCTCAATTGGCCGTTCCATGGCCGGAAATTCATCGCTCGCCCCTTAAAGCCGGCCAGTTCGAATTGATCAGACAGTATATAGTCGCGCAAAACGTCCGGATCATCCGACTGCGTGCGGGTTACTGCTTCGCCCAGAGTTCTGTAGGCAGCCCAGGCTGCATAGTCTCTGGGGCGCATCGCCCTGCCTGCCATTTCCTGAAAACGGTTTTGCATCTGAACAGCGCCCCATTGCTCAACAACGCGCGACCACGTAACCGGCTGCAGACCTTCGGATCCAGCAACAGGGCGCGCTTCCCACGTATTGAATTCGATGTACCGACCGAAGTCATCCAATTCATCGGCGACCAGCAGAACATCGTAATCGCCGAACTCCTGCGTGAAGAGAGGAACTTCTTGCGCAGCGTTCCGCCGAAGGTCCGCGTCAAAGGTCCATGTCTTTTCGGCCTGTAGTTCCAGTCGGAATTTCGCAAGCGATCGTTTCATGGCCGAAGCGAAAGCCTGATCACCGGGGTGTTCCCCCGAAATCATAACCACATCATCCCAGCGACGTTTAACCAGAAACTGAACCAACGCGTCAGAACGCATCACGTGCGACGGTAAAGTATGCAGCAGGTTCGCTCGACATTCTTGATCACGCAGGTCCAAGTCCGGGGCAGACACATTGAATAAGATGGCGTTTGCGGCCTCAGGCAGGTCCGCCACTTGCAGCTGCGCAGATGCTGGCGCATCCAGAATCACATATGGGCTATCTGACAAAGCTTGTCGTGCCGCGGCGAGCCAATCACCGTCTTGCGGCACCGACGTCACAGTAAGTTCATAGTCATGACCCAGGAATTTTGCGGTTGTCAGATTATCGGCAAGGGCGAGGTCGGCCCCAGCATATCCCAGGTCATCAGGCACCGGATCGAGGTTTGACAAAACCGGCGGATGGTCGACCTGCTGCTGCAGGTAAGTTACTGAAATACCGATATCAGCCCAAGCCAAACCCGGCATCAGAAGAAGAGCCGCGACCGCGCGCGAAATTATCTTCATAGTTGTGCCTCCTCCCAGGCAGGAACAGTAAAACCGCCCCAGTGCGCGACAAGCCATTCGACCTTAGTCGCAAGCCCTGCGACGTCTGCAACCAAGGTCGAATTTCGAACCGATTCTGTCTGCGTTATCACCGGGGAAAGCATCGTATAGGAGGAGAAGATGCGTCTAGGTTTTTATGGTGCAGTCTTAGGCACCATCACCGCCGCAGGTATGGCGCTGGCCCATGGCGATGTCGCCCCACAGCCGGTGAACACGGATGCTCTGCCCGATGTAGGGGACGAGTGGCTGATCGAAAATCCCTATCGCGACCAGGGTGAAGACGTCTGGCAAGCCGCGATTGAAATCGGAGATTCTGGGTATAACCAGAACTGCGCACGCTGCCACGGGTTGGGAGTGGTGTCTGGTGGCTTGGCCCCCGATCTGCGATACCTCGAGGCCGAGGAATACGGCGATGAATGGTATGTCGAACGGTTCCGCGAAGGGTACACGCAGAACGGTATCACCAAGATGCCCGCATTTGGTGAACTGCTTGGACAAAAAGCAGCTTGGGCCATCCGCACCTATATTGAGACCCGGCCTGACGACGGGGCACTCGATGACCATTCAGATCGCCTTAAGGAAATTCGCGATCTGCTGGCTGCAATGGCCGAAGGCGGTGACGGGGATGCTAACGCGTTGCAGTCCGAGCTAACGCAAATCGCCGAAACCATCGAGACCGGCTCCGGGGCTCCGGTTGCCGACAGTGTCGCGTTGCGCGCCGCAGTGTTGATCTCAGGCGATGAACCAAATTTCGCTGAAGCTGCAGAACAACTAACGATCGGATTGTCTGCTGCGCAATAGCGCGGCAGACTGGGGCACATGATCAGACACCTTTTCGTTTTCTCCCTGTTGGCCGCCACCCTTTCAACCGGAATGGCACTGGCCCGGTGTGAAGATCATGTGCCCCAACCCAAGCCACAAAACACCAGCCGGGACATCGTTGGCGCAGACCTCGATACGATCATCGAACGCGGCTATATAGAATTCGCGGCTTACGAAGACTTTGCGCCCTGGTCTTTTGAGCGGGACGGCGAAATTCAAGGTGTCGACATCGAGATCGGAAAACTGATCGCCGCAGATCTTGGCGTAGACGCGCGTTTCAATCTTGTCGCAGCAGGCGAAGACCTGGAAGCCGATCTTCGCAACTGGATATGGAAAGGTCCGTTGATCAACGGGCGCGTGGCGAATGTGATGCTGCATGTACCATACGACAGCGAATTTGCATGCCGCGTGGAACAAGTCGTCTTCACCGGGCAGTACCATGACGAAGAAATAGCGATCGCCTTTCGCCTTGACGAATACCCCGAGGACCCCCCTATTCCCGCATATTTCAGGTTCGATACGGTCGCGGTTGAAAACGACTCGATCGCTGATTTTTACCTGTCTGCTTTTCCGGGGGGTCAGCTTGCCCAGAACATGCGCCGTTTCCCCACCGCTGAGGAAGCCATGCAAGCGTTAGCGGCCGGAGAAACGAAAGCCGCAATGGGCGCGCGCGCGCAACTAGAAGCCGGACTAACATCGGAATTGGGGATTCATACACCACCGCTACCCGGTTTCGCAGTAAGCACTTGGACCAGCGGCGTCGCCGTTCACTTCGCCTATCGCGGTCTAAGCTATGCTGTGGACGACGCTATTTACGCGGCCTTGCAAGATGGCAGAATCGCCGAGATTTTCGCCGACCATGGCCTGACCCATTCGCCACCGAAACTGCGCTGACTACACCCAAGGTCTTATAGGCAGCGCGCATAACACCGCTTAGCTTAACAAAAATACTGGAGGGAGTGACATGGAGCTACATGACAGCCGCGTCATCGCCGCTTCGCGCGCCAAAGTTTGGGACGCGTTGCTATCTGCTGATGTTCTGAAAGACTGTGTGCCGGGATGCAAAGAGATGTCCGGAACAGCAGAGGAAGGGTTCGACGCCACCGTTGTTCAAAAAGTAGGCCCCGTGAAGGCCACGTTCAAAGGCGCAGTAACGCTGTCGGACATGGTGTCTCAGGAAAGCGTCAAACTGTCTGGCGAGGGCAAAGGCGGCGCCGCCGGATTTGCCAAAGGCGCTGCAGATGTCACGCTATCGGATGTGCCGGAAGGGACGTTGTTGACGTACAACGTTGATGCCCGTGTCGGAGGAAAGCTGGCGCAACTTGGCGGTCGGGTGATCGACGGGGTCGCGAAAAAGATGGCCGATCAATTCTTTGAAAACTTCCAAAGTGCCGTCGAAGAGGAACAGCAGCCTTCAGAGGCCGCTGCGACACCTGAACCTGCAGCGCCGGCCAAGGAACCCGAGCCCGCTCAGTTAGCAGAGGCACCGGAAGAGAAAAAAGGATGGTTCAAGCGCCTATTTGGTGGTTGATCCGAGAATTCTAGGGAGGAAAATCTGATGAAGATTTCGATGACTGTGAACGGCGTAGCTGTGAGCGGTGAGGTTGAGGGTCGGACGTTATTGTCTGGATTTTTGCGTGATCATTTGAGTTTGACAGGGACGCATGTTG